>CAVWLK010000026.1:0-90721 GCA_963755675.1 uncultured Actinomycetes bacterium | reverse complement strand
CGCGGTAGTAGGCGGCCGCATGGGTGCGACTGAGATCGACCAGCAGACGAGTGCCCGGGGAACTCTCGCACCACGGGGTCGAGCGCGTCGACTCCGCGTTCCAACCTTCGAAGTGGTCTGGCAAGCGCGTCGCCGTGGTCGGCGGGCATGGCCTCGCGGGGGTGCTCCACGTCGGGCTTCGGCGCCACGCCGCGCGACAGCAGCGCCGCGTGAAGCTGCGTGTCCGACGCGCACGACCACGTCGTCGAGCTCTCGACCAAGCTGCCGTGCAGCCGCGATCACGCGCAGGTGGGCGCCGACGTGCTCGCAGGCCGCGGATACCTCGAATCCGTTGTCCAGCTCCGAGCGCCCCGGCCGTGACGAGGGCAAACAGCCTGAAGTGCTGCAGAAACCCCGGTGCCGCGTCGAAGGGCTGCAGACGCAGCACCCGGCAGCATGTGCACAGCCGCACCCTGGGCGACCCGCCGCGTCGACGGATAGACGGCCTCGAGCGCGAGGGTGGAGGTCGGGTCGGCGACCACCTCGCTGCCACGAACGGAGGCGAGCACGTTGTTCTGGTCGATCTGCCCCAGCACCGTGTTCAGACCCAACGGCTCGACGGGCGACAGCTCGATCGCGTCGAACTCGGGCGCGGCATCAAGCGCCATGGTCGCCAGCCGGGCCAGCGTGCGACCATCGGCGGCGGCCGGCGCCACCGTACGATCGCGGCCGTACTGGCGCAGCAGGTCGGCGGCGGTGCGGTGCGCTGAGCGCTGCCGCGCCACCGCGAGCAGCAGCGACTGAAGGTCTGTGGGCGGAATCCGGCTGCCGAGCGCGTCCACAAGATCGGGCATGCCGGTTTGGTGTGAGATCCGTTTGAGGATCGGGTCGTCCACGCGACATCACCCTATCCGCCCGTCGGGACGGCGAGGTGACACGGGGCTTAGCCGGACGCGACCCGTTCGAGAGCACGAGGGTGCGGCGCGTGCCGGAACGCGTCGAGCACAGCCCATGCCGACGCTTCCGGATCGGCGCTGCCGTCGACCTCCAGGTCGTATCGGAGGCCGTCGTGGATCACATCGATCTGTGCCCGCGACTCCCCGAGGATGCGGTCGCCTCGCTGACGCTCACGTTCCTCGAGCACGTCCAGCGGAGCCCTGACCCCTACGAACAGCACATGGAGCCCGGCCAGCTCCCGCGCCCATTCGCCAATCCAGCTGGGGTCGAGCAGCACGTCGTCCGCAATCACGTTGGTGCCGGCGGGGGCCGCGGCGGCCACCGCGGCCCGCATGCTCGACGCGAGCAGCTGGCCCCGCAGCCCCGGGATGATCTCCGTGGTTTGCTCGTCGCGTTGGGCCCACAGGAATCCCTCCGCGGCACGGTCGCCGTACTCCATCCACCGTCCGTCCACCGAGCCCCAGAACGAGTCGATGCCGAGGCGGAGCCACATGTCGTCGGCGAGCCGCTGCACCGCCCGCGCGATGGTCGTCTTGCCAGCGCTGGACGTCCCATTCACGAGGATGACTCCACCTCCGGGCGACCCCACCGGCATGTTCTACCACGGAGAGAAGCGGAAAGCCGACGCGCGGATTCGAACCCGGACCCCATCATTACGAGTGATGTGCTCTACCAACTGAGCTACGTCGGCAACCCGGCTCAACCACGCGGCAGAGCCGAGTCCCGATTCTAGCCCGTCCCTCGTCGGCGTCGCACCTGCCTTCCCCAACCACCTAGCGGTGGGTGTACAACACTGGCATCCATGCATCTCCCGCTCCATCCCCCCATCGCCCCCCAGCTCGCCCGGCCCGGCCGCCGACTGCCCGAGGGCGAGGGCTGGCGTACGAGCCGAAGCTGGACGGCTTCCGCGCGATCGTCTTCGTGACGGCGACGAGCATCTACGTGCAGTCGCGCAACGGCAAGCCGCTCGACCGCTACTTCCCCGAGCTGAGCTTCCCGCCCGGACGCTACGTGCTCGACGGCGAGCTGGTGATCCCCGGCGCCGGACGGCGGCGCGGACTTCGAGGTCGCTCCAGGAGCGGATCCACCCCGCCGCCTCGCGCGTCGCGCGGCTGGCGCGAGGCGACGCCCGGCGGCGTTCGTCGCCTTCGACCTCCTGGCCGACGGGACGACGTTCGCTGCTCGACGAGCCGTTCCACCGAGCGCCGGGAGCTGCTCGAGGCCGCAGCGGCTGCGGACCCGTCCGAGCTGATCGAGCACACCGCCGACTCGCCGACCACGCCCGGTGGCTCGAGCACGGCGAGGGCGTGATCGCCAAGCGAGCTGATGCCCCCTACCGACCGGGCGAGCGCGTCGGGATGGTGAAGATCAGCCGCGCGCGGCACGATCGACTGCGTCGTGATCGGCTGGCGGAGCCGCGACGGGCGGACGGTCGGCTCGCTATCCTCGGCCTCTATCGAGCCGGACGGCGAGCTGCGCGCGTCGGCCACTCCGCCGGCTTTCACGGCCCGCGCGCCCGCGAGCTGGTCGACGTCGTCACCCCGCTCGAGACGGCGAGCGCGGCGAGCCGCGCAGAACCGCTGGTCGAGGGGCAGGACACGGCTTCGCGGGGCTGCGACCGGAGCTGGTGGCCGAGGTGAAGATCGATCACGCCAGCGACGGCGGCATCCGCCATGGCGCCAGGCTCATCGGTTCCGCGACGACAAGCAACCGCGCCGAGTGCCGCGGATCAGCTCGACGCGTGAGCGGCGACACCGTCAACCGGTCGACGGGCGCAGCTCACGATCACCAACCCGGACAAGGTGCTCTACCCCGAGGCCGGCTTCACGAAGGGCGACGTGATCGCCTACTACCGGGCGATCGCGCCGTGCTGCTGCCGCACCTGAAGGGCCGGGCGCTGACGATGAAGCGCTACCCGAACGGCGTCGACGGCGAGTTCTTCTACGAGAAGGAGTGCGCCCGAGCACCGCCCGACTGGGTCCCCACGGCGCCGATCGGAGCCCGAGCAACGGCCGCGACGTCAACTACTGCGTCGTCGACGACCTGCCGACGCTGCGTCTGGGCCGCCAACCTGGCCGACCTCGAGCTGCACACGTCGCTGGCCCGCGCGCCGCACGTCGAGCGGCCGACGATGATGGTGTTCGACCTCGACCCGGGGCCGCCGGCCGACGATCGTCGAGTGCTGCCGAGGTCGCGCTGCTGCTGCGCGAGCGGCTGGCGCGGATCGGGCTCGAGCCGTTTCCCGAAGACGTCGGGCTCGAAGGGCCTGCAGCTCTACGTCCCGCTGAACACGCCGCGCCACCTACGACGACACCAAGCGCGTTCGCCCACGGCGCTGGCCCAGCTGCTCGAGGCGCGAGCACCCGAAGCTGGTCGTCTCGAACATGCAGCAAGGAGCTCCGCGCACGGGCGGGTGCTGATCGACTGGAGCCAGAACGACGAGCACAAGACGACGGTCTGCGTGTACTCGCTGCGGGCGCGCCCGCAGCCGACCGTCTCGACGCCGCTCGAGTGGGACGAGGTGGAGCGCGCGACCGACGATCGCGACCCGGACGGCTGGTGTTCGACGGCGGCGCGTGCTCGACCGCGTGGAGCGACCACGGCGACCTGTTCGCGCCGGTGCTCAAGCTGCAGCAGAAGCTGCCCTAGCCCAAACCCTGCCGCACGTACTCGATCAGCTTGTCGATCGGCGCCGCGCGGGCGGCGATCCGCAGCACGAACGCCTCCACGCTGTTGATGGCGCCGCTTCGCTCGCCGTCGTCGATCGCGCGCAGCAGACCCTCGCGGGCGGCGACGTCACCTGCTCGGTGCTGAGGTGATGGCTGTGCGCGAACTCGTCGAGCCGGTCACGGCTCGTGAACGCGAGCGTCAGCTCCTCGCGCGAGGTGCCCAGCTCGCAGGCCGCGCCGTCCAGTGCCGAGTACGCCACCTGCTCCGCGATCTGGGTGGTGCCCTGCACGTCCGGCCAGGTGCGGGGTCGGCAGGGATCCGCGGTCGCAAGCGGCCGATAGTCGCGGCCGCCGGCAGCCACGTAGACGATCACCAGCAGCACCGAGGCCACCACCGCCGCCACCAGCAGCCGCATCGAGCTCGTCATGGCCGCACCCGCGCCCACAACAGCGGCAGCGCCGCGGCCATTGCCAGCAGCGCCGCCACCAGGAAGCTGGCGCTGAAGGCGTGCGTCACCGCGCGATCGACCTGATCCTGGATGGCGTCCTCCAGCCGTGTCGCCTCGGCCGACCGGCCGATCTTCTCAAACGCGGGATGGAGGTCGGGCGGCCGTGTGATCGCGCCGCTCTGGATCTGCTCGAAGATCGCCTCGCCGAGGGCGAGCTTGTCGGAAAGGCCGAGCTTCGAGTCGAGGATGATGCGGGTGCCGGCCAGCTCGGCCGCGTGCTGCTGGTCGGTCAGGTCGCCGACGAAGATCGGGGTCAGGATCAACAGCCCGATGCAGACGCCGGCGTGACGCGAGGCGATCGTCCAGCCGCCATGGATCGCGATCGGCGATCGCCCGGTCAGCGCCTCCTCGGTCAGTGCGCCGATCGCCAGAGCCAGGCCGGCGCCGATCGCGAGCTGGGGCGCGATCAGCCAGCCCCAGGACGCACCCGGGAGCACCGCCAGCGCCGCCAGTCCGCCGGCGACCAGGATCGCGCCCGCAGCGCCGCGCATGCCGGGCGTGCCCGCGGCGGGCAGAAACCGGTAACCGGCCAGCGCAGCCAGCGGCATCACCGAGACGATCATCGCCGCCGACAGCGGCGAGTGGCCCCAGCCGTTGATCAGCAGCAGCACGATCAGAAACAACGCCGCTGTCAGCGCGGCCGAAAGCAGCGCCAGCGCCAGGTTGGGGGCGATCGCGGGCCGCCCGGCCGGCTGCGCGCCCCGGTCGGCGGCATGCCCGCGGTGCGGGACGAACGCCAACGCCGCCAACGCCAACGGCACCTGGGCGGCGAAGATCGCCTTCCAGCTGATCGTGTCGGTCAGGATGCCTCCAATCGCCGGGCCGGCCGCCGCGCCCAGCCCGCCGGCCGCCGCCCACACCGCCACCGCTCTCCGCTCGGATCCGACCGCAACCACCAACAGCTCCAGCGCCGCGCACACGGCCGCCGCACCGCCGACCGCCTGGACGCCGCGGGCGGCGAGCAGCCAGCTGAAGCTGGGCGCCAGCGCGCAGCCGAGCGAGGCGGCGGCAAACACGGCCAGGCCGAGCGAACAGACGGCACCCGGCGCGCGGCGGCGCGCGAGGTACGCCGCCGGCAGGGCGACCAGCGCCAGCACGAGGTTGAACAGGGTCAGCACCCACGACACCTCGTCGATCGGCACCTGGAACCGGTCGAGGATGTCCGGCAGCGCCAGGATCACGATCGAGGAGTCCGACAGCACGAGGCCGACGGCCAGCCCGAGCGCGGCGACGGTGAGTTGCGAACGAGTCACGCCCCGCACGGTACCCCGGCGCGGGCATCACGCACCCGATCTGTCTCCGATAGTCTGCGCCACCATGCTGACGCTCGTCACCGGCGCAACCGGCTATCTCGGAATGGCCCTGGTGCGCGAGCTGCGCGCGCAGGGGCGCGAGGTGCGGGCGATGGTGCGGCACTGGGACGCGGAGGAGCGGCTGGTGGGAACCGGCGCATCGGCCGTGCTGGGCGACGTCAACCGGCCGGAGACGCTCCCGCCGGCGCTGGAGGGAGTCAGCCGCGTGTTCCACCTGGCCGGCGTGGTCGGCCACCGCGCCTCCGACGAGGAGCGGCTGCAGCGGGTCAACGTCGAGGGCACGCGAAACCTGCTCGCCGCGGCCGCCGCTGCCAACGTTGAGCGCATCGTCTACACCTCGAGCGTGGGCGCGATGGGGCCGGCCGGCAACCCCGAGTACCCGCGCAGCGAACAGCACTTCCTGCTGGACGGCGATGACGGCCGCGGCGACTTTCGCTACTCACGGTCGAAGGCACAGGGTGAGGCGCTGGCGCTCGAGGCGGCCGCCGCCGGCCGCGACGTGGTGGTGGTCAATCCCGGCTTTGTGATCGGGCCGGGCGATGTGCACCGCGTCTCGTCCTGGCCGATCGAGGAGTACCTGCGCGGACGGGTGCGGTTCGTCGTGCGCGGCGGACTCTCGTATGTGGACGTGCGCGACGTGGCGACCGGGTTCCTGCTGGCCGAGCAGCGCGGCGTCTCCGGCCAGCGCTACATCCTCACCAACGAGGAGGGCAACCTCTCCTACCCCGAGTTCTTTGCCCGCGTCGGCGACGTTGCGGGACACCGGCGCTGGCAGGCGATCGCTCCCGTCGGTGCGCTGACGCCAGGCCTCAAGGTGGCGCGGGTGTTGAGGCTGCGGTTCATCCCGGTGGACGACAACGAGCTTCGCTCAGGGGCGTACTGGTGGTTCTATCGCGCCGACAAGGCGCGCGCCGAGCTGGGCTTCACCACCCGGCCGCTGGACGAGACGCTGGCCGACACGATCGCCTGGCTGTACGCCGACGGCTACCACCGGCACTGATCTCCTGATGGTTGATCGATATCCCCCGTGATGTCCTGGGCGGCGAGAATCGAGTCTCGCAAGGACGCAGGGAGCGTCAATACCCAAACGTATTGACGCGACCGAGGACACAGTGAGACGATGTGTTCGCAGCCGCAGCCACCCCAGTAGCCGGCCAATGATCGACCGCCCGCAGCGGCCAGGCTCGCGTGGGGTATCGATCAACCATCTATCCGCTGAGGAACTCTGCGATGGCGGCGAAGGCCGCCAGGCAGGCGCCGCTCTTCTCGAGGTCGAGCGCATCCGGCCAGGTCGAGAGCTTGACGCAGACCACTTCGGCCGGCGGGTGGACGTAGGCGAACTGGCCGTGGATGCCGAGCGCGGTCGACACGCCCCGCTCCGGATCGGTCACCCACCACTGGTTGCGGTACAGCCAGCCGGGGCGATCCTCGACGCGCTCGCTCTTGGCAAAGGCCTGGCGGGATTCCTCGTCTCCGTGGCGGGTGTCGAGCACCCACTCGCGGGGCACGATCTGACGCTCGCCCATCCGGCCCTCATTGACGTGCAGCAGGCCGAACCGGCCCAGGTCGCGCAACGTCACGCACATGCCGCCGTCGGGCAGCGGGATGCCCTGGTGAATGGTGATCTCGGCATCGTGCTCGGCGCCGATCTGCGACCACAGCTCGCGGCTCACCAGCTCGGCGTACGGCGTGTCGGTCGCGCGCTGCATGATCCAGCCCAGCAGGTCGGTCAGGATCGAGCGGTACTCGAACACCTCGCCGTGCGGGCGATGGTTCTCGAGCCCGGCGATCTGTCCGTACAAGTTCGAGAACGGCAGCCGCTTGCGCGCCCGGCGCCAACCGGCGATCTGCTCGGTGATGCGCACGTCCGAGTCGGGATCGTCGTAGGTCTCGTCGTAGCGTGTGCCTGTGCGCATGTCGAGCACGTCCCGCAGGGTCGCGCCGTCGAAGCTGGTCCCGGCCAGCTCCGGCACGTACTCGGCGACGTCCGCCTCGGGATCGAGCAGACCGCGCCCGACCAGGATGCCGGCCAGCGAGCCGGCGACCGACTTCGAGACCGACTGCAGCAGGTGGGTGGTGGACGAGGTCATGCCGTTCCAGTAGTGCTCGGTCACGATCTGGCCCTGGTGCAGCACCAAGAACCCGTCGGTCGCCGTCTGCTCGAGCAGCTCGGTGACGGTCATCATGCCGCCCGCGGGCGTCTCGAAGACGATGCCGCCGAGGTCGCGCTGATGGTGCTCGAGCTCGAACACGCTCCCCTGGCCGCGCCCGATGCGCGCGGTGGGAACGAGCTCGCGGACGTGCTGGAAGCCCCAGCGAAGGTGCGGCGCCGACGTCCAGTTCTCGAGCGTGACGAGACCCTTCGGATCGGGGGGAAAGCCCTGCATCAGTTGGGTATCCGGCACGGCCGCGGATGCTACCCCACGCTCAACCCGTGCGGCGGCGAAGCGTCGCCGCTCCGAGGCAGAGCGCGAGGATCGCGGCCGCAACCAGCACGGCGGCATCGAGGGCCACCCGGCCTGAGGGGTTCGGCTCGCTCGCCACCCGCGCGAGCGCGTCGTAGGCGTAGGTCATCGGCAGCAGGTAGGACACCCATTGCAGCAGCGGCGCCATGCTGTCGCGCGGCGCGATCAGACCGCAGAGCAGCAGCTGCGGCAACAGGAAGGCGGGCATGAACTGCACGGCTTGGAACTCGGTCGACGCGAACGCCGACAGGAACAGGCCCAGCGCCATCCCCAGCACCGCGTTGGCGACGGCCAGCGCCACCACCATCCACACCGGTCCCGCCACGTCCAGGCCCAAGAAGCCGAAGCCGATGGCGGACGCGACGCCGGCCTGCACGACCGCCATCATCGCGAAGGCGACGCCGTAGCCGACCAGGATGTCGATCTTGGCAAGGGGCATCGTCATCAGCCGCTCGAGGGTGCCCGTGGTGCGCTCGCGCAGCATCGCGATCGACGTGACGAGGAACATCGAGACGAGCGGGAAGATGCCCAGCATCGGTACCCCGACGCGCTGGAACACGGCGATGTCGTTGTAGAACACGAACCGCATCAGCACCAGCAGCGCGGATGGCACCACCACCAGCAGCGCGATCGTGCGCGGATCGCCGCGCAGCTGGAGCAGGACGCGGCGGGCGGTGGCGAGGGCGATCGCGGCGCTCACGCGGACGATCCTTCGACCAGGGTCAGGAACGCGACCTCGACGTCATCGGTGCCGGTGCGCTCGAGCAGCGCCGGCCGGGGCTCGCAGCGCCAGCACCCGGCCGTCGCGCATCAGTACCAGGTCGTCGCAGCGGTCAGCCTCGTCCATCACGTGGCTCGAGACGAGCAGCGTGGCCCCGCCGTCGGCCAGCTCGCGGAACGTGTTCCAGAGGTCGCGGCGAAGCACCGGGTCGAGGCCGACCGTGGGCTCGTCCAGCACCAGCAGCTCGGGCTCGCCCAGGAGCGCCGTTGCCAGCGAGACGCGGGCCCGCTGGCCTCCCGAGAGCCGAGCGACGAGCGCGCCGGACTGCTGCTCGAGACCGACCGTCTCGGTGACCTCGGCGACCCGCGCATCGTCGGCGCCGAGCACGCGCGCGAAGTAGCGCAGGTTGTCGCGCACGGAGAGATCGCCGTAGACCGACGGCGCCTGGGTGAGGTAGCCGACACGGGGACGAAGCGAGCGCGACCCGGCCGGCTCGCCGAGCACCTCGACCGTCCCCGACTGCACCAGTTGCACGCCCACGATCGCCCGCATCAACGTCGACTTGCCACAGCCGCTGGGGCCGAGCAGGCCGGTGATGCGGCCGCCGGCGACGCTCAGGGAGATGCCACGCAGCACCGCCGCCCCGCCCCGCTCGACGATCAGGTCGCTGACCTCGACGGCGCTCATCGCGGCATCATCTCAGGACCTACCTACGTGCCAGGCAACGGTCGCAAGGCCGGTGCCTGGCACGATCGAGCGAGCAGCAAACGCCGACCCGTGCCAAGACGACACGCACGTGCGCAGGCAATCGTTTGTCGCGGCTCGGTGGTGCCAGGCACGACCGGGGTCTGACCCCGCAGGGGTCTGACCCCTCCCTGAGCCGCAATCCCCGGTCGGAACGGCCTCTGCCGCTGTCGGGCAGAGCCCTGAGATCACTCGCGGGCGCCGTTGGCGCCTCGCGCGACCCGTTACGCGATCATCGGAACCTGCACCTCGATCACCGGCTCGATGCGCTCGAAGATGTCCTCGAGGCTGCTGCCGGTGACCGTGATGCCGTGGTTCTTCAGCCCCACCACGGCCTGCGCCGGATGGTGCTCGTCGCGGATGATGTCGGCGACGGCAACCGCCAGTTCGGCGGTGCCACACGGGTAGTTGAACTCGGTCGCCGGGATGCCGGGGATCCAGGCGTGGACGTGCACGATCGCGTTCACGTCGGGATGCTCCTGATAGATCATCCAGTGCTCGATGGCGTCCACCGAGACGCGGTTGGGCTCGACGTCGGGCGGCACGGACAACACCATCGTGCCCGTCGAAGGCTCGTAGTCCTTCACCATCAGCACGTCCTTGCCGACCAGCCGCAGGTTGGACTTGTCGACGCCCGACGCGCTCATCCAGAACCGACGCCCGTCCTTGCGCACCGACAGGTTGCCGTACGAGAGGCCGCCGATGCCGTAGATGCGCTTGATCGCCCGCAACTCGCGCTCCGGCACGATCTCGTGCAACGGGAACGGTGCCGGTAGCAGCCCGAGGGCATCCAGCCGCTTGCCCGCCTGGTAGAGGCTCTCGGTCAGCTCATCTCCCTGCCACAGCTCCGGCTCGAGGTCGGGCTCGAAGCGGTTGTCGATCACCAGCCGCGAGGTGGCCAGCGGCGTGATGCGATCGACGATGTCTTGCACCCACTGTGCGAGATCGCCGGGGTCAGGGATCGAGTACACCCCTCGCTCGGGAGTGACGAAGTGGCAGGAGTGGCCGGGCACCACCAGCATGCCGAGGTTCGCCAGGCCGCGCACCATCAGTGGGTACTCGTACTTCAGCACGTCCTCGGGCAGCTCAGGCAGGGCGTGGATGATCGTGACGTAGGTCGAGCGCTGCCGGCGCCGGAAGGGCTTCGGCTTCTTGGGGTCGATGAAGTTGAAGACCACCTCCGCGTCGGGCTGCTCGGCCTGGTCGAACTCATAGCCGCGGCGGCGCCACTCGGCCTCGAGCTGCCCCCGAAACTCCTCTAACAGCGGATCCCGCCCGGGACCCCAGAACGCAAACTTGCTCATGCCCTCACTTCCGCCAGATCGTCAAGTTTCACTTCCATCGCCTGCTTCTCGCCCTCGATCTCGATCATGCACGCATCACGCAGAACCTCGTAGCTGCGCACCACGCCGTTTCCGTAGGGCGTCGTCACCGTTCGACCGACCGCCGGAGCGCGATCCCGGAACGACCGGTACACCGGATGCTCGAACGCCAGACAGCAGCGTAGCCTGCCGCACAATCCGGTGATGCGGCCAGGATTCATCGGAAGCTCCTGCTCCTTGGCCATCTTCAGCGTGATCGGGCTTTCATGCGAGGGGTAGCGGTTGCAGCACTTGACCGGCCCGCAGAGGCCACCGCCGCCACACAGCCGGGCGCCCTCGCGAGGCCCGACGGCGCGCACCTCGACCCTGCGGTTGAGCCGTTTCGCCAGCTCGGTCTGAAGCTCATGCGTATCCAGCCGCTCCTCGCTGCCATACGAGAACACGATCCGGCTCTGGTCGAACACCATCTCGGCCGACAGCGGCTTGACCGGCAGCCCGAAGCGCTTCGCCAGCTCGCGGAACAGCAGCATCGCGCGCCTCGCCTCGACTCGGTTCTTGCGCACCTGCTCCTCGTCGTCGGGCGCGGCGCGGCGCACGATCCGCTTCAGCGGGCCGGTCAGCTCCTGCTCGGGCATCTCGTGGTTCGCCTCCACCACCCGCCCCAGCTCGCGACCGCGGGCGGTCTGGCAGATCACGCTCTCGTTCCAGTGCAGCTCCAGACCGGCCGGATCGAAGGAGTACACCTTGCCGCCCTGCTGGAACACGACGCCGACCACAGTCGCCATCTGATCTATCTCCCTGCCGGAACCTGCCGCAGTCGGTGGAACATCGCCTCCACGGCCAGCGCCGGCTGAACGTTGAACTCAAGTGACCGACGCACGTCAGAGACGATGGAGACCGCTCGGGCAGCATCGCCGGGCGATCGGTCCTGGGCATCCATGGCGAGCTCGTCGGCCAGATCCGAGTTTATCACCGCCTGTGAAGCCCCCAGCCCCTGCGCCATCAGGTCGCGATACCAGAGTGCGACCACGTCCACGGCCTCACGCACCTCCTCCAACTGGGCACGGCGGGCGGTGCGCTTGGCGCGCTCCTCGATCCGCTTCTCGAGCGCCTTGCGCTCACGCTTGTCATCGACGCCCTCGAGCAGCGCCGCGCCCTCATGCTCGACCTGCTTCTGGGCCTGGGCGGAGCGCTCGGCGGCCGCATCGACGATCGTCTTCGCCGCCGCCGCTCCGTCGAAGTCGGGGTCGATACGGCAGGCCCGGGCCAGCGCCAGATACTCCCTTCGGCGCTCCGCCGCGGCCGGGTCGCCGGCTAGCCGCTCGGCCCGCTCGAGATCGCCGAGCGCCGCGCGGGCGGCCACGGGATCGCCGGTGTGGTCGGCCAGCTGAGCGCTCGCCAGCCGCCGGAACGGCACCGACACCACCCGCGAGCGGATCGTCGCCAGCATCTGCTCGGCGTTGTCGGAGACGAGCACGAACACGGCGTACGCGGGCGGCTCCTCGAGCGACTTGAGCAGGGCGTTGGCGCTGTCGTCACGCAGCAGGTGGGCGTCCAGGATCAGGTAGACGCGACGGTCGCCCTCGAACGGCCGCATGTGCAGGTCGCGGCGAAGCTCGCGGGCGCGCTCGATCAGGATCGAGCCGCCCTCCGCCTCGAGCACGAACAGGTCGGGATGGGCGCGGCTCTCGATCCGCGACGCTCGCGTCGCCAGCAGCCCCGCCGCGAACCGCTCGGCGTAACGCCGCTTGCCGGCGCCGCGCGGGCCGGAGAAGAGGTAGGCGTGGCCGGGAGCGGCGAGCGCCGACTCGAGCAGGCGCTCGGCTTCCGGCTGTGGCGGCAGCCCGTCGAAGGCGTCGCTCATACGCCCGCCGCCTGCCGCACCCGCGCCAGCACGGCGCGCGGAGGGCCGGACGCGTCCACGATCCGGATCCGCTGCGGGAATCGTTCGGCGGCCGCCTCGAAGCCGCCGGCTACGTCGGCGTGGAAGCCGGCGTGCTCGGCCTCGATCCGGTCGGGAGCTGAGCCGCGACGGCGCGCCGCTTCGTCCGCCTCGAGCCGTAGGAGCAGCGTCGCGTCCGGCATCAGGCCACCGGTGGCGAGCTGGTTGACGGCCAGGATCCGCTCCAGGCCCAGTCCGCGGCCGACGCCCTGGTAGGCCAGCGACGAGTCGATGAAGCGGTCGGCGATCACCACCGATCCGCGGGCCAGCGCCGGCGCGATGACCTCCTCCACAAGCTGGGCGCGAGCGGCCGCGTACAGCAGCGCCTCGGCCGCCGGGCCGATCTTCGCCGCGGGGTCGAGCAGCAGCTCGCGGATCCGCTCTCCGGTGGGCGTGCCGCCCGGCTCCCGTACCCGCACCACCTCGCGTCCCTCCAGCTCGAGCGCATCCGCCAGCATGGCAGCCTGGGTCGTCTTGCCACAGCCGTCGAGGCCCTCGAAGGAGATGAACATCGCGAGGGATGCTACCGGTCGGCCACCAACGCGGACCGCAGGCGCCGTGACGAAATCCCGACGTAGTCGGGGCAGATTCCGCCCCAATCTCGGCGGATTGACAGTGCTACTCTCTCGCCGCGAATGGCAAAAACACTGGTCATAGCCGAGAAGCCCTCCGTCGGCAAGGACTACGCCAAGGCGCTTGGCGGCAGCTTCAAGAGCGAGGGTGACTACCTGGAATCGGACAGCCACGTGATCTCGTGGGCGGTCGGGCACCTGGTGGAGCTGGCCGAGCCCGAGGATTACGACCCCAAGTACCGGCTGTGGTCGCTCAACCGCCTGCCGATCATCCCCGAGAAGTTCACCCTCAGGCCGATCGAGGGTCGCGGCAAGAAGCAGCTCGACGTGCTGCGCAGGCTGATGAAGCGCAAGGACGTCGACGTGATCGTGAACGGCTGCGACGCCGGCCGTGAAGGCGAGCTGATCTTCGACTACATCCATGACCTGGTGGGCGTGACCAAGCCGGTGCAGCGGCTGTGGGTGTCGTCGATGACCCGCGATGCCATCCGGGACGGCTTCGAGCATCTGCGCGACGCAGAGGAGATGACGCCGCTGGGCGACGCCGCCCGCTCGCGCGGCGAGGCCGACTGGCTGGTCGGCATGAACGGCACCCGCGCCGCCACCAAGGTCGGCCGGCTGGAGGGTGTTGTCTCGCTGGGCAGGGTGCAGACGCCCACGCTGGCGCTGATCGTGCGCCGCGACCTCGAGATCGACGCGTTCGTCCCCGAGACCTACTTCCAGGTCGACGCTCGCTTCGAGCTCGACCAGGAACGCGCCTACACCGGCCGCTGGTTCGAGGGCAAGGAGGATCGCACCGCCGAGCGGGAGAAGGCCGAGGCCGTGGCCGCCGCAGCCTCCGGCGCGGACGCGACCGTGCTCTCGGTCAAGCGCACCGAGCGCAAGACGAGGCCGCCGCTGCTGTACGACCTGACCAGCCTGCAGCGCGAGGCCAACAGCCGCTTCGGCATGTCCGCCCAGCGCACCCTGGCCGCCGCCCAGCGGTTGTACGAGGGATCGTCGAACGGCGCCGTTATCACCTACCCGCGCACCCGCTCACAGTTCCTGCCCCGCGACCAGGTGCCACGGCTGAAGCCGATCGCCGGCTCGCTGGCCGCGGTGTCCGCCTACCGGCCGCATGCCGAGTACGTGCAGTCGCTGGACGTGCTGCCGCTCGCCCGCGTGGTCAACGACGCCAAGGTCGACGATCACCACGCCATCATCCCCACCGGCGACCTGCCGCGAGGCGAGCTGTCCAACGACGACCGCCGCATCTACGACCTCGTCTGTCGCCGCTTCCTGGCGGTCTTCCACCCCGATGCCCGCTTCGAGGATACCGAGGTCGTTACCGAGGCCGGCAACGCCCGCTTCCGCACCCGCGGCAAGCGCCTGCTGGAGGCGGGCTGGCGCGGACCAGCGTTCGGCGACGAGCCGATCGAGGGCGAGAAGACCGGCGGCGACGATGACGAGCGCGAGCAGGCACTGCCGCGGATCGACGACGGCGAGCGCGGCCGCTGC
The DNA here is from genome assembly GCA_963755675.1 of uncultured Actinomycetes bacterium. Lineage (GTDB taxonomy): Bacteria > Actinomycetota > Thermoleophilia > Gaiellales > JAICJC01 > JAICYJ01. The sequence continues at coordinate 76,031 of CAVWLK010000026.1, read as the reverse complement.
GCAGACGCCGAGGTTCTCGAGAAGCAGACCAAGCCGCCCGGCCGCTACACGGAGTCGTCGCTGCTGGGCGCCATGGAGACAGCCGGCAAGTCGATCGACGACGAGGAGCTGCGCGAGGCCATGAAGGACAGCGGGCTGGGCACGCCGGCCACCCGCGCCGACACGATCGAGCGGCTGTTGTCGGTGGGCTACATCGAGCGCGACGGCAAGGCGCTGGTGGCGACCGCCAAAGGCCGTCAGACGATCGAGCTGCTCGGCACGCATACCCTCACGTCGGCGGAGCTGACCGGGTCGTGGGAGAAGCGCCTGTCCGAGATCGAGCACGGCAAGGGCGAGCGGAGCGCCTTCATGGCCGACATCGCCCGCTTCACCGAGGAGCTGGTGGAGTACTTCCGGGGCATCCGCAGCGAGTCGCTGGGCGACTGTCCCAACGGCGACGGCCAGATCCGCGAGAACCGGGCCGCCTTCGGGTGCTCCTCCTACCAGAGCAAGAAGGAGCCCGGCTGCGGCTTCACGATCTGGAAGACGCAGGCCGGCTACACCATCACCCGCGAGGATGTGATGGCACTGCTGTCGACCGGCGAGGCGCAGCTGGAAGGGCCGGCACCGGCCAGGCTGGTGCTGGGAGACGGAAACGCCCCACAGATCGTCGACGAGCAGGGGACGCCGGTGGCGCAGGCCCAGATGCTCGGCCCTTGCCCGAACGGCGACGGCGAGATCAAGGAGAACCGGGCCGCCTTCGGCTGCACCTCGTACAAGAGCAAGAAGGAGCCCGGCTGCGGCTTCACGGTCTGGAAGACGCAGGCCGGGTTCACGATCACGGCTGACGACGTGCGCACATTGCTGGAGAGCGGCGAGGCGGCCCTGGAGGGGCCGCGCCCGGCCAAGCTCGTTCTCATCGACGGCAACACCCCCCAGATCGTGGGTGAGGATGGCGCTCCGCTCACCGGCGCGATCGGTCCCTGCCCCAACGGCGACGGCGAGATCAAGGAGAACCGCCGCGCCTTCGGCTGCTCGTCGTGGAAGAGCAAGGACGAGCCCGGCTGCGGCTTCACGATCTGGAAGACCCAGAAGGGCTTCACCGTCACCGAGGCGGAGGTGCGCGCGCTGCTCGAAAACGGCGAGGCGACGCTGACCGACGGCCCCCAGCCGGCGCGTTTGGTGATGGGCGAGGGCAACGCGCCGCAGATCGTTGGCGAGGACGGGGCGCCGCTGGTGCGCTCCGCGGCTCGGGTGGTGCGCGAGACGATCGCCACCTGCCCGCGCTGTGGCGGTGAGATCCGCGGCAACAGCCGCGCGTACGGCTGCTCCTCGTGGAAGAGCAAGAAGAACCCCGGCTGCGGCTTCGTGATCTGGAAGTCGCTCAAGGGTCGCGAGATCACCCCCGACGAGGCCAAGCAGGTGATCGAGCAGGGCAGCACCGGGCCGCTCGAGTTCCGCGACCGCCAGGGCCCGTTCACCGGCCGGCTGGTGCTGACCGGCGAGAAGGCGGTCGAGGTGGAGCGGCTGGACGCCGGCTCTGCCGAGGCAGCAGCCTAACCAACGGGTCGCGCCAGCCACTATCCTGCTCGGCCATGGACGCCATCGTCACCGGCGGAGCCGGCTTCATCGGTTCGCACGTTGCCGACGCCCTGATCGCGCGCGGCGACCGCGTCGTCGTTGTTGACAACATGGCCGGCGGGCGGCGGGACCGCGTCCCGGCGGCCGCCGATCTGCGCGAGATCGACATCCGCGACAGCGAGTCGATGCGATCGCTGTTCGACGAGGTGCGCCCCCAAGCGGTGTTCCATCTCGCCGCCCAGGCCGACGTCCGCGTTTCGGTCGACGATCCGCTGTTCGACGCCGACGTCAACGTGCGCGGCACGATCCAGGTGCTCGAGTCGGCGCGGTCGTGCGACGCGCGGGTGGTGTTCTCGTCCACGGGCGGCGCGCTCTACGGCGAGGCTGAGGTGATCCCCTCTCCTGAGACGCACCCCGGCGCTGGCGATGTCGCCCTACGGCATCTCGAAGCTGTGCGCGGAGCAGTACATCGGCCTTTCCAACCGGCTCTACGGCACCCGTCACGTGACGCTCCGCTACGGCAACGTCTACGGCCCGCGCCAGGATCCGCACGGGGAGGCGGGGGTGGTGGCGATCTTCTTCGGCCGGCTGACCGAGGGCGGCACGCCGCTGATCTTCGGCGACGGCGAGCAGACCCGCGACTACGTCTACGTCGGTGACGTGGTCGACGCCAACCTGGCAGCGCTCGCCTATACGGGCTCCCAGCCGGCGTTCAACATCGGCACTCAGACCGAGACGAACGTGGTCGATCTGCTCGCGGCATGCCAGCACGCGGCGGGGACGGCGGTCACTCCGGAGCACCGCCCACCGCGGCTGGGCGAGCTCGACCGCAGCTGCCTGGACTGCTCGCTGGCGGCCGCCGAGCTGGGCTGGCGACCGATGGTCGGCATGACCGACGGGCTCAGTGCAACGCTGGCCTCGCTGCACCCATGAGCATCGTCAGCTCACGCGAGGGAGTGACCGAGCCGCTGGTGGCGCTGACGTTCGACGACGGCCCCTCCCCGCAGACGCCCGACATCCTCGACCTGCTCCGCGAGCATCACGGCCACGGCACCTTCTTCGTGCTGGGCGAGTCGGTCGAGGGGCGGGAGGAGATCCTCGCCCGCACCCTTGCGGAGGGCCACGAGATCGGCAATCACACGTTCAGCCATCCGCACGCGATGCGCTGCACCGACGACGAGCTGGCCCACGACATCGCCCGCTGCCAGCGGCTGCTGGGGCACGCCCCGGAGCTGTTTCGGCCGCCCTACGGCGAGGATCCGCTGCGCTGCTCGCGGATCGCCGAAGCGCGCATGCTGCCGACCACCGTGCTGTGGTCGATCGACCCCTCCGACTGGCTCGAGCGCGATCCGTCGGCGATCGCGGCGACCATCCTCGACCAGCTCGCGCCGGGCGCGATCGTCGACCTGCACGACGGCTGGCCACGGGTCACGTCCACCCCCGCCGACCGCACGCCGACGGTCGACGCGCTGCGAATCGCATTGCCCGAGATCGACCGGCTCGGCTACCGCTGCGTCACGGTCAGCGAGCTGCTGCGGGCCTGATCCGTAACCGCAGGCGGCGCAATCCCCCTGCATAGCGGCACCTCCCGATGTCCGTCCGAGAGGAGGTCCAAAATACCTAGCCCGCGGTCTGCTCCACTCTTCGAAATTCCACCACATGTAGTGGTCGAAGCAGGAAACGACCCCAACATCTAGAAACGAGCCCAAGACGTGAACTGCCCCTTCTGCGAGCATGGAGAGACCAAGGTCGTCGACTCCCGAGTCGCCGGCCGGGGCGCCATCCGCCGCCGCAGGGAGTGTCTCGTCTGCAGCCAGCGCTTCACCACCTTCGAGCGCACCGAGGAGGCCCCACTGCTTGTTGTCAAGCGTGACGGCGCACGTCAGCCGTTCGACCGGCGCAAGCTGATGGACGGGCTCGTGCGAGCCTGCGTCAAGCGGCCGGTCGCGCTGGAGGAGGTCGAGCGGGCGGCCGTCACGATCGAGGCGCGGCTGCGAAACGGCGTCCGCGACGAGGTGGCGTCGAGCCAGATCGGCGAGGAAGCGCTGACCGTGCTGCGCGACCTCGACCGAGTGGCCTATGTGCGGTTCGCGTCGGTCTACCGCGACTTCCAGAGCGTGGCCGAGTTCGAGCGCGAGTTGGCACGGCTGGAGGGGCGAAAGCGTCACACAAACAGCACAAAAAAGAAGGCGCAGCGAACACCAGTTCGCTAGTATTCATCAGAATGTCAGAGGCGAAGGAGAACGGCATGGCGACGACCGAGAACCCGGCGGAAACCCACGTGCTCGAGGGTAGGGACGACGTGTCGATCGGCGTGGAGCGGTACTTCACGCAGGAAGGTGTCGACCCGTACGAGGCCGTCGAGTGGGAGACGCGCACCGCGCTGATCCCCGGCAAGGACGGCCCCTCGTTCGAGCAGAAGGACGTGGAGTTCCCCTCGTTCTGGTCGCAGACGGCCACCAACATCGTCGCCCAGAAGTACTTCCGCGGCAAGCTCAGCTCGCCGCAGCGCGAGCGCTCCGTGCGCCAGATGATCGGCCGCGTCGCCGACACGATCACGGCCTGGGGTGTCAAAGACAGCTACTTCGTCGATCAGGCCGAGGCGGACACCTTCCACGACGAGCTCACCCACCTGCTGCTGCATCAGATGGTGGCCTTCAACTCGCCGGTGTGGTTCAACGTCGGCTTCGAGGAGCACCCGCAATGCAGTGCGTGTTTCATCCTCTCGGTCGAGGACTCGATGGACTCGATCCTGGACTGGATCACCAAGGAGGGTCGCGTGTTCCGCGGCGGCTCCGGCTCCGGCATCAACCTGTCCAAGCTGCGCTCCTCCAAGGAGCAGCTCTCCAAGGGCGGCTACGCCTCCGGCCCGGTCTCGTTCATGCGCGGCGCCGACGCCTCGGCGGGCACCATCAAGTCGGGCGGCAAGACGCGGCGTGCGGCCAAGATGGTCGTGCTGAACGTCGACCACCCGGACATCGAGGAGTTCATCTGGTGCAAGCAGCACGAGGAGGAGAAGGCCCGCGTGCTGCAGGCGGCCGGCTACGACATGAGCCTCGACTCGCCCGACTGGGCCTCGATCCAGTACCAGAACGCGAACAACTCGGTGCGCGTCACCGACGAGTTCATGCGAGCCGTGATCGATGACGAGGAGTGGCACCTGACCGCGCGCACGGACGGCTCCGTGGTCCACACGCTGCGCGCCCGCGACCTGATGCACCAGATCTCCGAGGCGGCGTGGAAGTGCGCCGATCCCGGCATGCACTACGACACGACCATGAACGACTGGCACACCTGCCCGGCCAGTGGACGGATCAACGCCAGCAACCCGTGCTCGGAGTACCTGCACGTCGACAACTCGGCCTGCAACCTGGCCAGCCTCAACCTGATGAAGTTCCGCGATCCTGAGACGCTCGAGTTCCAGGTCGAGCGGTTCGAGCGGGCGGTGGACGTGATCCTGATGGCGCAGGAGATTCTGGTCTCGAACTCCAGCTACCCGACCGAGGAGATCACCCGCAACGCCAACGCGATGCGCCAGCTGGGGCTGGGCTACGCCAACCTTGGCGCGCTGCTGATGGCCCGCGGACTGCCCTACGACTCCGACGAGGGCCGCGCGTACGCCGGCGCCATCACCGCCATCATGACCGGCCGCGCCTACCGCAAGTCGGCCGAGATGGCCGGCCGCATCGGGCCGTTCCTGGAGTACGACAAGAACGCCGACGCGATGCTGCGCGTGATCCGCAAGCACCGCGCTGCGGTCGCCAACATCGACGCCGGGATCGTGCCCGACGAGATGATCACGGCCGCCCGCAAGGCGTGGGATGAGGCCCTGGCGGTGGGCGAGGCGAACGGCTACCGCAACGCCCAAGCCACAGTGCTCGCGCCGACTGGCACCATCAGCTTCATGATGGACTGCGACACCACCGGCGTCGAGCCCGACTTCTCGCTGGTCAAGTCCAAGAAGCTGGTCGGCGGCGGCGACATCACGATCGTCAACCAGACCGTGCCCACCGCCCTGTCGCAGATGGGGTACGCGCCGCACGAGATCGATCAGATCGTGGCATACGTCAACGAGCACAACACGGTGGTCGGAGCGCCCGGCTTCAAGGCCGAGCACATCGCCGTGTTCGACGTCGCGGTCGGCGACCGGGCGATTCACCACATGGGCCACGTCAAGATGATGGCGGCGGTACAGCCGTTCATCTCGGGCGCGATCTCGAAGACCGTCAACCTGCCCAACGACGTCACCGTGGACGACGTGGCCGGCCTCTACATTGATGCCTGGAAGCTGGGCGTGAAGGCGATCGCGATCTACCGCGACGGCTGCAAGGTTGCCCAGCCGCTCTCCAGCAAGGAGAAGACGCCAGAGCTGATCGCGGCCAAGCCACAGCGGCGGGTGATGCCGATCGAGCGGCAGGAGATCGGCCGCAAGTTCAAGGTCGGCGAGTATGAGGGCTACATCCACGTCGGCCTGTTCCCCGAGGGCGACCCCGGCGACGTGTTCGTGGACATCGCCAAGGAGGGCACCACCCTGGCCGGGCTGATGAACGCCTTCATGATCGCGGTCTCGGTCGGCATCCAGTACGGCGTGCCGCTGGAGGTCTTCGTCTCGAAGTTCGCGCACATGCGCTTCGAGCCGAGCGGCCTCACCAACGACCCCGACATCAGAGTGGCGAAGTCGATCCCCGACTACATCTTCCGCTGGATGGGCAAGCGCTTCCTGGACACCGACTCGCAGGCCGACCTGGGGATCATGAGCCAGGCTGTTCGCGACCGGATGGCCGAGAGCTACACGACGCCGCAGGCAGACGGCGACGATGGCCCCGAGGTGATCGCTCCTCCGGCCGCCGGACAGACAGCCCTGTTCAACGCCTGGGAGGACGCGGTCGAGTGCGCCAAGTGCGGCGGCCGCAAGGTGCGCACCGGCGCCTGCTACACCTGCCGGGACTGCGGCGACAACTCAGGTTGCGGCTGATGATGTGCGGCGACGCCCGGCTGTCACCGTAAACGACGCGAGAAAGACGGGAAACGGCGTTACGGCTTGCAGCTTGGCCTGATGACCCACGGCGCGGTGATCGCACGTGAATACGGCCTGCCCGCCGTCGTCAACGTGGCTCACGCAACGCGACGGATCGAGGATGGGCAACGGATTCGAGTGGACGGAGCCCACGGGTATGGCGAGATCCTGTCCCAGGCGGGGCAGGATCTCGACACGTAACGGACCCGCCGTCGTTCCCGCTATTCGTCAGTTCTCTGTCGTCATACGGTGACGTCCTTCCCGTCGACGGCCACCGTTCCGGAGTCGACCCAGTTGCCGGCGGCCGGGTCGAACCGGCGCGCGTCCAGCACGTCGCCGCTCGAGCCCTCGACCACCGCCGGCGGGACGCGAACGATCGCGTGGAAGTCCGGAGTCCCGGCCGTCCCGCAGGTGCTCTGCCAGGCGGCCACCGCGTCGGGCGATTGCGAGATCATCTTGCCGAGGCCGCCGCCACCGCCGTACATGACGCCACCGGCACGCTTCTTCCAGACCATCCCGTTGTCGTTGTCACGGAACAGGTGCCAGATCACCCCGCCCTCGGGCACGAGCAGTTCGAAGTCACCCTGCCGGCCGATCTTGCTCTGGAACATGACCGGGTCGGCGGTGATGGATGTGATGTCGACGCCCTCGGGCGCGATCTGCCCGGCGCTGTTCCACGTCCCGGTATTCGCGTCGAAGTAGAGCGGCACGAGTGACGTTGCCGGCTGATCCGCCGTAGCGCCGACCGCCACCACCGCTTCGAGGTTGGAAGGGAGTCCGTAGTTGGCCTGGATGCAGGTGACGGCCGTGGCCACCATGGGCAACGGCGCACTGTCGCCACTGGGCGGTGGGGCGGGCAACGGGTAGACCACGCCGCTCCCGCGTGGCGACCACTCTGTCGCCGGGTCGCTGCGATGCAGATGCGCGACGTGGTCGGTGAGCGGCACGATCAGTTCGACTGCCTGCTCCTGGGCGAAGGACGATTCGATCAGCACCGGGTTTCCGATGACGTCGGTGAGCGGCGTGCCGTTCACCGTCACCGGGCCGAGCACCGTCCAGCCGCCCTGCGGGTCGTAGACCAGCTCGACCAGCGTATCGCCGCCGTCGCCGGCGATGCGCGCGACCACGCGGAGGGCGGAGGTGTCGCGGTCGGCGATGAGGCACGACGTCACGGCACGGACGGTGCCGCCCAGGTCCGGCGAGTCGGGCTGAGCGGCCCACGTCGTCGACCAGGTGGCACCCGGCGTTGGGCGCCCAGGTCACACCTGCGGACGGTGACCAGAACCCCGTCAGATGCGACAGTGTGTGGCCGTGCGGCACGAGCAGCTGCGCCGCGTTGCCGGCCTGGCTTGCGAGGAACCCGTTGCCGAGCAGCGCCCATCCGCCCGAGCCCCGCTGTTCGACCTGTCGGCCGACCACCTCGATCATCGTCGTCGGGTCGAAGTCCGAGCCGCTGAACCCATGGGCCAGAGGTCACCGTAGAAGCCCTGTGAGGGCGGCTGGTCGTAGCGAAGCCACGGCTGGTCGGGTTGCGTTGGATCGTCGGGGTCCGGCGGCACGGCACGCACCCCGGCGACGATCGTGCGTGCCTGATAGAGCGCCTTCATCTGGGCCTTCAACCCCTGGAGCCGCGCCAGCGCCGCGCCACTGTCGACCGTCTGTATGCGCAGCTCCGGCGTGACGGCTGCGAACTCGTTCAGGTAGTGGGCATTCGGGAAGTCGACGCCCATAGCGACGTCCATATCGGCCATCAGGTTCGCGATGCGCCCGCCTATGTCCGAGTCACCGGGATAGCGGTGGTAGTCGAGGCTCTGGACGATCTCGTCTGCATTCTTGCCGGCGAGGTTCTTGGCCCAGGCATCGACCACCCAGTGCAGCGTGCGCTCGGCGTCGAGTGCGTTTCGGCGGGCGATGGCGATCCGCTGGCCGAGCAGGCCCAGCAGGCGGCGGCGCCCATCGGTCCGCACCGCTCCGTCGAACGCATCGAATGCGCAGTCGCGGCCGTAGTCGATATTCGCCCGGATCGCGCCGGGGTCGATCTCCATGTCGCCCTCGATCTCGAACATCGGCCGCGCATGCCAGAACCTGACATGTGCGGGGTCGGGCGGCCGGGTGTCATCGAGGCCGACCTCGTCCAGCAACTCTCCCAGCACGGTCAGGGCGATCCCCGGGATGCCCGTCGGTGTCCCCGGCATCGGGTGCGGCCAGGACGTGCCGGGGACGCCGTATGGCGCGTTGCAGTCGAGCGCGAACATCCTGTCCGCACCCATGTCGATGGCTGCCTGGACGGGGACCAGCTCCCGCACTCCGCCGTCGGTGTAGAGCTCCGCAACGGCATCGTTCGGCCCCTTGATCAGCTGCGGCGCAAAGAACATCGGGGCTGCTGCCGAGGCGAGCATGGCGGTCTTCATGTCGATGGCTTCACCGATCTCGGCGACCGAGGAGCGGAGGGTGGTCATCCCGTCCCGTTCGACCAGGTACCCGACCGCCTGCCCATTCTTGAGTCCCGCGAACCGCACGTAGCGGAGTGCGCCCATCGTGAGGCTGACCATCGACATCGCCAGGTCGATACCCGAGCTGTTCAACAGGCCGGGGCTGAAGTCGCCCTGGTCGAGAAGCGTGGCGATCGGGTCGAGCGTGTAGAACGAGTCGGCCTCGGTCAGCAGGTTGAGGACGTTGTTGATCAGGTCCGAATCGGGCGTGGTATCGGTGAACAGCATGCCCGCCGGCCCCAGCGCCAGGGACAAGAGAAACCCCTGGCCGCCGATTGTGAGCGTCGTGTTCACGCCCTTCCAGAACAGTTGCTGTGCGATCACTCCGGGCGCGTTGTAGGCGTCGGTGCCGAGCTTCGCGAGCGCGTCCGACGGTGCGAACATGTCGGAGGGGACGTTCAGCGAGAGCCAGATCTGCTCGAGCCCTGCCAACCCGCGCGGATGACCGCTCTGAGTGACCTCGCCCTCGCCTTCGGCCAGCTTCAGGCCGTTGACCGCCCCGACAGACGTGCAGGTGACGATGTTGGGATGGACGCCCTGCTCCTGGATCAGGTACTTCAGGGCACCCACCTGCCATGAGCCCTTTGCGCCGCCACCGCTGAGCGCAAAGCCGGTCTCCTTCAACAAGCCCGGCACAGGCCGCATGCGTGTCTCCACCAGCTGCGTGAGTTCCTGGATGTGCATTGCTCCCCCTGTTGTGCCCGATGGTGCGAAACGAGTACGTGTGGGGAGCGGCTGCCTTCCTGGGTCGCGTGGTGGGAAGGCGATGCTATCACCAATTTGCAACAGATGGAACGAGTAAATCTGGTTCGTTACATTCCGGTCTGCTGCCTGCCCCCGTCCCACTGCATATCATGCAGCTTGCACGGGTCGCCACCGTTGACGTCGCTCGTGTTGACATCGACGTGTCGCCGCACGCTGATCGCAGATGATGATGGCGTGGACGACAGCGTCCTAGCGCGGTGGCCCGCTTGCCAGCGTGAGGTTGACCGCCTGGGTCGTGCCTACCTGATCAAGGTAGATGGCGGAGATGGAGGCGCCGGGCCTCTGGGTGAGGACGAACGCGCTGAGCTCGTCTGGGGATGAGATCGCGCGACCGCCGACCGAGATGATGAGGTCGCCGGGGCTGAGGCCCGCAGCGTCTGCTGCGCTACCCGGAACGACCGCCGAGATGACCGCGCCGGAGCTTTCGTAGGTGCTCGCGGTGGATTCGACTCCGAGGAACGCGGTGCCACCGACGTGGATCGTCGCCGAGCCGTTGCCGCTCTCGATCTGCTTGGCAATCGACGTGGCCTTGTTGATCGGAATCGCATATCCGGTGCTGGTGGTCGTTTGATCCACCTCGTTACCAACGGACGCGGCGGTGTCCATCCCTATCACCTGGCCCGCCGTGTTCAGCAACGGCCCACCCGAGTCTCCGGGCCGCACGGCCGCGTTCGTCTCGATCAGCCCGCTCAGGCTCTCGCTTCCGCCCTGGTCGTCGCTCACGGTGATCGCGCGGTCGAACTCGTCACGGTGCCGGAGGCGGAGCTGAGCCTGCCCGTGCCACCGGCGTTTCCGACCGCCTGCACCGCCTCGCCGGCGTCGACAGTCGCGGAGTCCCCCAGGGAGGCGACCTTCAGATTCGAGGCGTCGCTCGCCTGCAGGAGGGCGACGTCATCCGAAACGTCGTAGCCAACGACCTCGGCCGTATAGCTCTGACCCGTGCTCGGCACTTTCACCTTGATCGCCGTCGCGCCGCGGATGACGTGGTTGTTCGTCAGCACCTCACCCGACGACGTCAGCACCATGCCGGTTCCGGCTTCTTGTCCGCCCTGATAGGCGAGGTTCGTTTCGATGATGACGACGCCGGTGCCGATCGACGTCGACTGCGACGCGGTGGTAGCGAGGCGGGCGGCGATGGCCACCGCCACGACGATGACAACGAGGATGAACGCTGCCACGACGGTGCGGTTATGAAGGCGGCGGAGTTGCTCCACGCCCTGCTCCCGCTCTGGTTCGTCAAACTCCACTGGTTCTCCTTGGTCTCGTTGGGACGTCGTCTACCAGGTTGGCGACACGACCTCTCGAACGAGACCACAGCTTTCTTCGAACTAGCTGAGAATGTTGTGATGGGGTTGGATCGGGCCGTCCGCAACGGGGCGGCCCGATTCCGTCAATGAGACGGACTGGACCCCTTCGCAATGGCCCGTGCGTTGTGGCTGTCCGACCCAGCGATGAACGTCTTGCATCGATAGAGCCAGTCCAGCTCCGCATGGTGGTACGCCAGGGATCGGTTGATCTGTTCTTGCTCCATCAGAAGCCGGGCGACGATTGCCTGGTTGCGGGCGATGGACTCGTCCAGTCGGTCAGCCTCGGAGCGGTGAGAGAAGAGTGACATAGCATGCACGGTATATCGATCGCCTTCAGCGTTTGGTTGAGGTCCGTTCAGGACGGCCGGGACATCGGCGAGCCGGGCCATGAATGTCACCCAGCTGAACTCCTGACGTGGCGGATCCAATGAGCCCCGTCTTGAACGGGTCGCAGCTCGCGTCTCTCGCCGAGATCGGCGAGGAGCGCACTGCGGCCGTCGGCGACGTGCTGTTCCGCGTCGGCGACAAGCGCTATCCGTTCATCGCGATCCTCGAGGGTGAGGTGGCGATCCTCGACGCGGCCGGCAACGAGATCGTCCGGCACGGCACGTCGGGCTTCCTGGGTGAGATGAACCTCCTGTCCGGCCAGACGCGTCTTCCTCACGGCGGTCGTCGACGCAGGCGCTGCGGTATATCGCCGTCGATCGTGACGCGCTGCGGCCGCTGCTGTTCGAGGACGGGCCCCTGAGCGACCTGCTGCTTTCGACGTTCATCGCCCGCCGCGAGGCGCTGCAACAGGTTGCAGGGATCGGCGTCGAGATCGTCGGCCCGCGCTCGTCCGAGCGCGACGATGCGGATGGTCGAGTTCGCGCGCAGCAATCGCCTGCCCTATACCTGGCGCGACTCGCGCAGCCGGACGATCCGGAGGCGGCGGCGCTGGTCGCCGGGCTCGACGCCGCGAGCCTGCCGCTCGTCCGGCTGCCCGGCGGCCAGGAGCTGCGCGGCGCCTCGACCGGGTCAGGTCTCTCGTGCGCTCGGGATCGGCCGCGAGCTCGCGCCGCGCGAGGAGGTCGACCTGGTCGTGGTCGGGGCCGGGCCCGCCGGGCCTCGGCGGCCGCGGTCTACGGCGCCTCGGAGGGTCTCGAGACGCTGGTCGTCGAGAGCACCGCGCTCGGCGGGCAGGCGGGCACGTCGCGCCGGATCGAGAACTACCTCGGGTTCCCCGCCGGGATCACCGGCACGGAGCTGACCGGCCGCGCGGTCACGCAGGCGCGCAAGTTTGAAGCCCGGACGGCGACGCCGTACCGCGCGCTGTCGCTGGAGCCGGGAGACGGTCGGCTACCTGGTGCGGCTGGAAGAGGGTCACGAGATCGCCGCGCGCACGGTGCTGCTCGCGACCGGGGCGCAGTATCGGCGCCTGCCCGTCGAGGGGCTCTCGGACTACGAAGGCCTGAGCGTGTTCTACGCGGCCGGGCCGCCCGAGGCGCAGCTCTGCGGCGCCGTCGCGCGTCGGCGTGATCGGCGGCGGCAACTCCGCCGGCCAGGCCGCCGTCTGGCTTGCCCGCGGCGGCGCGCTCGTGACGCTGCTCCATCGCCGCGCCGATCTGCGCGAGACGATGTCGGACTACCTCGTGCGGGAGCTCGAGCGTTACGGCGTCGCGGTGCGCGACCGCAGCGAGGTCGCCGACCTCCACGGCGACGACGGCCGGCTCGAGGCTGTCACGCTGAAGAGCGGCGAGCGCCTACCGTTCTCGTTCCTGTTCCTCTTCCTCGGCGCGTTGCCCTGCACCGAGTGGCTCGGCGACGTCGTCGCCCGTGACGAGAACGGCTTCATCCTCACGGGCGCAGCCGCGCGGCACCGACAGCCTGCTGGAGACCAGCCTCCCTGGTGTCTTCGCTGCGGGCGATGTCCGCTCGGGCTCGACGAAGCGCTGCGCAACCGCCGTCGGCGAAGGAGCGATGGCCGTGCAGTTCGTGCACGGCCATCTCGCCGAACAAGCGCTCGCACACCCAACCGCAACGACCTAGGTGGGCTGCCAAGAGCTTGGGGGCCGGACGGGCGTGAGCCCGCCCGACCACCACATCGCGTCACGCCACCTGAGACTTCACATGCGCGATATAGCCGCGCACGTCGCCAGCCGGCTCCGAGTACGCCTCGCCCAGCGACGCCTCGATCGCTGACATGTACTCCTCGGCCCAGTCCGGCAGCTCGTAGTCGATCACGCGCAGGAACTCGAGCGAGGCCGCCAGGCGGATGTCGGCGATCGAGGGAGCCTCGCCACCGATGAACCGCCTGCCGTTCAGGAAGAACTCGCGATACACGTCCAGCGGCGCGGCGATCGCATCCGCAGCAGCCTGCTGTGCGGCCGCTTTCATCTCGTCGTCGGCGTCCGACGTTCCCACCTCGCCCGGGTACTGCGGGAATCCGAGCGCCGGGTACGTGGCTCGTGTTATCAGCGGATACAGCGTGCCGATCAAATAGAACATCGCGCTGTCGGTCATCGCCCGCTCCGCCGGTTCGCGCGGATACAGCCGGTCCAGACCGTGCACGTTGCAGAGGTACTGCATGATCGCGCAGCTTTCCCAGAGCGTCCCTCGCGGCAGTCCTTGTCTCCTCCACCATCGGTGTGAGCTGCGCGGGATCCTTGCGAACGAAGTCCGGCTTCGTCCTTCCCGACCCCAGACGTCGACCTCGTCGCAGGGCAGGCTCGCCGCCCGCATGAAGATCCGCACCGTCAGGTTGTTGACGCTCGGCTTGAGGATGTTGAGGGTGATCTCAGGCATGTGATCCTCCGTCTGTTGCAGTCGCGTGTCGATAGGGTCGCGGGCTGAGCGGTCATCCGAGAGCGAGTCGCGCGACCGCTCGACGAGCACCTCGATCGCATCTGCGAGATGGGCCTGGTCGATGTTGTAGTCCCCCGCCCGACCCTGATGCGGTGCGCCTCCAGCAGCACGTCACTGTGGGTGTGGCCGTGCGGCGGCTCGAACCGGTACGAGGCGAGCTCGATCAGCAGCCCGAGCGGGTCGGTGGAGTAGATCGAGTCCATGAAACCGCGATCCTTGACGCCGCTGTGTGGATGCCGCGCTCATCCAGCCGCTCGACCGCCTGGTGGAACGTCGCCTGCGACAGCGAGAAGGCGACGTGGTGCACGCAGCCGGGCTCCATCGGGGTCCGCCGCGGATCGGGCACGCGCTCCTCGTCGGTGAACATCGTGATCAGGCGGCCGTCGCCAGGATCGAAGTAGAGTGGCTCTCCGACTCGTTGTCCAGGTTCGGCTGCTCGAACACGAACGGCATCCCCAGCACGCCCTCCCAGAAGTCGATCGACGTCTGGCGGTCGGCGCCGGCGATCGTGATGTGATGCACGCCCTGGCTCTGAAGTTTTCGCATCGGCGACTCCATCGTGTCTCGACGCGCAAAGTCGCTCGACGAGTCTTCGACTCTGTACTCGCTGCCGCTCGAGGCTCCCCCACGGCACGAGCTCGACGCCGGTCTGCACCACCAGCACGCTGCGCAGGCGCTCGCGGATCTGCTCGGCGAGCGAGGCGTCCGGCGCCTGGTCGCGGGCCGAGCTCGACGCTGACGGGCAGCGGCGGGTCCTGCTTGACGCCGCTCGATTGCGGCCGGATCAGCGACGTTGCCGCTGACCTTCGGGCGCGAACTCGCCCACCACCTCGCGCACGGCGGACGGAAAGACGTTGACGCCGCGCACGATCAGCATGTCGTCGGTGCGCCCGACACAGCGCACCCGCGGCCCCGTGCGGCCGCAGGCGCAGCGGCCGGTCCGCACCTCGACGTGGTCGCGGGTGCGAAACCGCAGCAGCGGAGCCGCGCGCTGGCGCAGGTGGGTCAGCACCAGCTCCCCGCTCGCGCCGTCCTCGAGCGCGATCGCGGCACCGCTCTCGGGTCGATCAGCTCCGGGTGGACGAAGCCTCGCGCGCCCAGGTGCATGCCGTCCTGCGCCTCGCACTCCCCCCACAGCGACACACCGATGTCACCGATGCCCATCGCCTCGGTGACTCGCGCGCCCCAGCCCTGCTCGAGCATCCGCCTGAAGGCCGGCTCGCCGCCGCCCGGCTCGCCCGCCGACCAGCACGCGCTCGACGCTCGACTCGGCGAGGTCGATGCCGCGCCCTGTCGCCCACTCGATCAGGTGTGCGGCGTACGAGGGGGTCAGCACCGCCGCCTGCGGCCGCAGCCGCTGGATCGCCGCACACAGCCGCTCGGTGTTGCCGGTGCCGACGGGAATGTGGCAGAGGCCGATGCGCTCGAACGAGGCCGAGCGCGGCGCCGGCCACGAACGGCCCGGCGTTGTAGGTGGAGACGATCCGCTGGCCGGCGGCGACCCCGGATGCGGCATAGCTGCGCGCCGAGCCGGTGATCCAGTTGTCGAGATCGTCCGCGGTCAGCGGGATGTAGCTCGGCGTGCCGGTGGTGCCGCTGGTCGAGTAGATGCGGACGATCTCCTGCGGCGACGCGCACAGGTGCGTGCCGACCGGGTTGTCCGGGGTGACGCCGCCGCGAAGCTCGGCCTTGTCGGTCAGCGGAAGCGCGGCGATCTCGGCCAGCCCGCCGGCCGCTCGGCCGAGCCGAACCCCGCCGCGGCCAGCTTGGCGCCGATAAAGCCGGAGCGCTCGACAGGTAGGCCAGCTGATCGCGGTACGCCGCATCGTCGAGCGCGAGCTGCTCCTCCCACGGCAGCGACTCGACCTCGGGCGCGAGCATCTGCGCGGTCACGCTGGTCGTCGGCGCGGTACTCGATCGCCTGCTCGGCGCGCCGCCGCCATCACAAACCCGACCGGCCTCCGCCGCTCCTCGGCCAGGTGGGCGAGCAGGCCGGCCGTTCGGGCCAGAAGCGGAACCGACCTTGACGGTGGCGGAGCCGAATCCGAGGTCGAGCAGCACCGCCGCGATCGGCATCGAGACGTTCATGGTCAGCGGCCTGCCCCAAGCCTCGGCGACCGCGTCCCGGAACGCGGCGGCCAACCCGACGTGAGGGCCGCTCACGCCGCGCTCGTCGGCCAGCTCCAGGATCCGCTCGGCGCGTGGATCGAGCGGCTGGTGGACGGGATGGCCGAACCCGGGCGCGCGGCCGCCCGCGGCGTGGATGCCGCGAGCCATCTCGACGTGACGGCGGCCGGCTCGCCGCCGGCGGCGACCCTGCTTCGCCTCCTCGAGCAGCCGGCGCACGCCTCCGGGGTGCCCAGGATCACAGGCCCGCAGCCGAGGATGCCGGCAGCGACCGCGCCCTGAAGCGAGCCGGGGTCGGCCGCCAGCGTCATGCGCGCCGCCACGTTGGTCGGCATCATGCCGTGCTCGGCGATCGCCACCAGCAGCAGGTCGAGGAAGTAGCGCTGCTGCTCGGTCGGCTCCTCCCCGGTGAGCAGCAGATAGAAGTACTCGGTGAAGCTGAGCCGCCCCATCAGGTCGTCGCACAGATCGCGCCCGCGCACCTCGACCCGATCCGGGTACGCCTGACAGATGCCGCTGATGGCCGGCCCGGCCTTACCGATCTGCATTACGACGGCCCGCGCTCTCCGACGGCCCTCAGGGCACGATGTTGTGGTTGAGGTGGAACACGTTGCCGGGGTCGTACCGCCGCTTCACCTCGAGCAGCCGATCGAAGTTGGGGCCGTAGGCTGCGCGGATGGCGTCGTCGGCCTGGTCGTCGCCCAGGTAGTTCAGCCAGCGCCTCGCCGCCAGGTGCTCCGAGACGGCGGCGAACGTGTCCTTGGTCCATGTGATGTTCTTGACGGTGTCCGCCGGATCGACCCACTCGGACGGCAGCGAGAGGTTGCACCCCGCCTCGCGGTGCGGCACCGCGGTGGCCGTCGGATCGATGCGGGTGACCGCGCCGTGGAAGTGCTCGAGCAGGATCACCGACATCGGCGACGGAATCGTCTCGAAGCGTTCGATCATGGTGTCGATCAGCGCATCCGAGAGTCCCGTCGTGAAGCTCGACAGCCAGTAGTTGAGCGCCCCGGGCGGGTACCCCGCGTCCAGCAGCGTGTTCATCGCCGGATAGGGCATCGGCTCGACATGCGTCACCAGCGGCGAGCCGTACCCCAGGAACGGCGCCAGATCGGCGTCCGCCCGCGACGGGTCGGTGTGGAACACGATCATCGCCGCCAGCTTGAGCCCCGAGCCGTCAGGCGCGTGCACGAGCCCCGCGAACACGGTCAGCTCATCCGGGCAGTCGGCGACGGCGTCGCGGTAGAAGCGCAGCATGTCCCGAGCGGCGTCAACCGGGTGCGCTATGAGGCCGCCGACCACCGTCGTCAGCGATCGCATGCGGAACGTCAGCGAGGCAGCAACGCCGAAGTTGCCCCCGCCGCCGCGTAGCGCCCACATCAGATCGGGGTGAGACGAGTCGCTGACCTCGAGCACCGAGCCGTCGGCCGTCACCAGCTCGACGCCGATCAGGTTGTCCGCGGCCAGTCCCTGGGTGGCCATCAGCCACCCCAGCCCGCCACCCAGCGTGTAGCCGCCGACACCGGTGGTCGAGATCGCGCCCCCTGTGACCGCCAGACCGTGCGCGGCGCCGGCCTCGTTCAGGTCGCTCCAGAGGGCGCCGCCCTGGGCGCGCGCGGTGGCGGCTCCGGGATCGACCTCGATCGCCCGCATGCCGGACAGGTCGATCATCAGACCGCCTTCGGTGACGCAGCGTCCGGCAACGTTGTGGCCACCGCCCCGGACAGAGATCTCCAGCCCTTCGGCGTTCGCGAAGCGCACGGCGGCGGCCACGTCTGCGGTGCCCCGGCACTGCGCGATCACGGCCGGACGGCGGTCGACCAGTCCGTTCTGGACGCGTCGGGCCGTCTCGTAGCCGTCGTCCGCCGGAAGCAGCACCTTCCCGGCAAAGCCGTCGGTCAAAGGCTTCATGCGCGTGGCATCGAGCGCCGGGCTGGCTGACATGGTCGTGACCTCCCAGGATTGTGGACCGCGACGAGCGTAGCGCCTGAGGGTGCGGATGTCACGCTGGGAGATCAGGCAGCTTGACGCTGCGCTCGCGCCGTCCACCGCGCGGACAGCGCGGGAACGGCCACCCCCGCCGCCGGCAGGAGCGTCAGCACCAGCATCGCGTGCCAGAGCAGCAGCCACACGAGGTTGCCGCGCGGCAGCATGTTCGGCACCGCCCAGAACGCCAGCGGCATCAGCCACAGCGGCGACAGCCGCGGCCGGTAGAACGCGATCGCCACGGCGACGATGGCGAGGTAGTGCGCCCACACGATCGGAGAGACGACGAGCCCGGTTACCAGCAGGAGGCAGAACGCGCCCAGCTCGTCGCCGGCGCCTGACCGGCGCCACGCCAGCAGGCAGAGAGCCGCCGCCAACGCCGCCACCATTGCCTGCGCCGCCGCCGGCGGCAGGCCGAGCGCCAGGCCCAGCGCCGTCGTCGAGAAGCCGATCGACTGCTCGATCGTCGAGAGCGACGAGAGCAGCTGCGGGTAGTCGGTAAAGCCGCGGAACCCGATCAGCGCCCAGCCGGCGGCGCAGGCGGCGGCCGTCAGCGCGACAGTCGCCGCGGCCGCCCGCAGCCGGCGCGTGATCACGAGCCACAGCACGAGCGGCAGCAGCAGCAGCTTGAGACAGATTGCCAGCGACAGCACCGAGGCCGCGACCCACGCCCGGTCGCGGTAGCGCCACACCAGCACGGCACACAGCGCGAGCAGCGGAGCGAGCGATCCGATCACGAACGTCTGGGCCATTGCCGGTGCCAGGAACCAGCAGGCCAACACCCTGGGATCGCGCACGCCCGCCAGTCGCAGCGCGAGCAGCATGGCGATGCACATGCCGGTCAGCCAGATCAGCCAGGACACGGTGAACGGTGCCACTGCGAGGACCGCGAACAGCGCCGCGGCCGGGGCCGGGTAGACGAACACCGACTGGCCGCGCATGGCGTCGACGGTCGGCGGCGGGTAGGGCGACGCTCCGCGCATGACGGCCTGACCAGCCGCGCGGAAGATGCGAAAGTCGGTCAGCTGCGTCAATCCGTGCCCTTCGGCGGTGCGCCACAGCAGCATCGCGGTCAGCACGACGGCGGCGACCACCAGCAGTCCACCGGCGGCGAACCGCGCGAGGCCGCGGGCTCGATCGCCGGGAGTGGCGGCCGTTGAAGCGGTTGTCGACATCTTGTGCACGTATCGGACGGATCGCGTCCCGGCTGAAACGGCTCACTCAAATCGCCACGGCGCCGATAACGAGACCGCACCCATGTCCCGCCCCAACGACACGAAGCTCACAGACCTCGCGGTCAGCATCCTGTCGCAGCTTGCCAGCGCGACGGTGGACGTCTTCTCGGCCGACGGCGGTGTTCTGGCGCTGGAGATGAAACATCAGGACGGCGTCTACATCGTCGCCAACGCGCCCCGGCTTCGCGTCAAGCCGCAGCTCGAGCTGCTTGCCCGCACCAACGACCCGGGCGGCGGGGGCTACGACATCGACCTGCTGGTGGCGGAGATCTTCTACGAAAGCCAGTGGGTGGCCAGGTTGAACCTGAGGGTGCGCGACGTGCGCCGGCGCGACAGCCACCGAGTGACCGCCCGGGCGCGAATCGAGGAGCTGGCACACCTCCACGTGATGGGAGCGCGCGCGATCGCCGAGAACGAGGCGTTCGACGTCCGGCTGGCCGACCTCTCGCCCAGCGGCGTGGCGTTCGTGACCGAGCATCAGTTCACGGTCGGCGACAGGTTCGCCCTGATGGCAACGGTCGGCGGTCGCGTGTTGCGAATGCAGGCACGCGTGCTTCAGACGAGCAACTCGCACTACGGCCGCCAGCGGGTTGGCTGCGAGATCCTCCAGATCACCGACGATGATCGCCGCCGCATCGCGGAGTTGACCACCGAGCTGCCGACGGACGGCAGCCCGCAAGAGCGCCGCGGCCAGGCCGCGTAGCCGACATCCCGGGCGCTCTTGGCGCATTGACGCCGCGAGGCGACGGTTTGCAGGCCCCGGCCGGGGGCGAAAACCGAGCCTCGCAAGGAGCAAGGGAGGGACAGTGCCGCGCACGGCCCGACCGCGGCGACACCGCGAGGCGTCGGTTTGCAGGCCCCGGTTGGATATCCTGCGCCGCCGTGCCGTCCGATGCCCCCCTCGCAGATGCCGTCGATGCGTTCCTGGCCGATCCCGGGACGACGTTCACCGTGCCCGGGCACAAACGCGCCGAGGGCTTGGGCGGAGCGTTGCTCCAGCACGACCTGCCGCTCGTCTCAGGCGCCGACGACTCGCGGCTCGGCGGAGACGTGCTCGGCCGCGCGGAGGCGCTTGCGGCGCGGCTCTGGGGCGCCGACCTCTGCCGCTTCTCCGTCGCCGGGTCGACGCACGGAAACCAGGCGCTGGCACTGACCGCAGCGGCTCCCGGCGGCCACGTCGTGGTCGCCCGAACGTTGCACAAGTCCCTGTTCGCCGGCCTGGTACTGGCCGGCCTGGAGCCGGTCTGGGTGCGACCGGACGTCGATCCCACCAGCGGGCTCGCCACCACGGTCGCCCCCGACCGCGTGGCGGAGGCGATCGCATCGGCGCCGGACGCGCGAGCGGTGTTCCTGGTCGAGCCCAGCTACGTCGGCATGATCTCCGACCTCGACGCAATCGCCGGCCACGCCCACGCCGCCGGCCTGCCGCTGATCGTCGACCAGGCGTGGGGAGCCCACCTCGGGTTCCACCCCAGCCTGCCGCGCCACGCCATCGCCCGTGGCGCCGACGCGATGGTGACCTCCACCCACAAGAACCTGACCGCGTTCACGCAGGCCTCGATCGTGCTCGCGCGGGCCGAGCGGATCGACCTGGCACGGCTGGCCGAGGCGTTCGAGCTGCTCCACACCACCAGCCCCGCGGCGGCGATCCTCGCATCCAGCGACCGCGCCCGCCAGGTGATCGAGGATCGCGGCGCGGAGCTGCTTGCCGTCACGATCGACCTGGTTGCTGCCGCCCGCCGCCGGCTGGAAGCGATCCCAGGGCTGCATGTCTCGAAGGCGTCCGACCCGACCAAGCTGGTGATCTGCCTGGCCGGCACCGGGGCGGACGGCTTTGCGGTCGAGGCCGACCTGCTCGCCGAAGGCGTCAGGCTGGAGATGACCGACCGCGACACGCTGGTGCCGATCGTGACCCTGGCCGACACTCCGGCGTCGGTCGAGAAGCTCGTGACAGCCCTCGAGCGGTCGATCACGAGTCGCGCCGGCGACCCGCGCCCCGTCCTTCCGTCGAGCGTCTGGTCGATCGAGCCGATCGCTGCGATGAGCCCTCGGGACGCCTTTTTCGCACCCCGTGAGCGGGTCTCGGCCGGCCGCGCCGTGGGACGCATCGCGGCCGAGACAGCCGCGCCCTATCCGCCCGGCATCCCGGCGCTCGCGCCTGGGGAATTGGTGACCTCGCAGATCCTGACGGCGCTTCGCGAGGAGGCCGCGGCCGGAACCCGGGTCGCGTACTGCTCCGACCCGTCGTTGGAGACGCTGCTCGTCGTCGCTCGCTGAGCTCGAATTCAGCTAAGCGCGGCGCCTCCGGATGCCGATAGCGCCTTGATGCAGACGTTGAGCGATGCTCTTCGGGCCACCGACCGCGGTCGCGCCCTCTCCCAGGCGCGCAGCCGCGCAGGGCTCTCGATCTGGCCGCTCAGCATCGCCGGCCTGGTGTTCACCGGGGTGGCATTCACCACCGGACGGCTGCTGATGCTGGATACATACGCCAGTCTCACCGCCGGTCGCCTGATCTCACAGCACGGCCTGCCCCGCACCGAGACGCTCACCTGGGCAGCGCACGGAAAGCCGTGGATCGACCAGCAATGGCTGGGTCAGTGGCTCTACTACCAGGCATACCGAATCGGCGGATACCCAGCCGTGGGCGGTCTGTCGGCACTGTGCATCGCGCTCGCCTTCGGGTTGCTGGCCGCCTACATGCTGCACCGCGGCGTCTCTCCGGTGCGGACGCTGATCTGGACCGTGATCGCCTACGGCGTGTGTGAGCTGAACACGCTGACGCGTACTCAGAGCTTCGCCTACCCGCTGTTCGTGCTGACGTTGATCGTGATCCTCGACGACGACCGCGAGCGCAGGTTCGGCAAGCGGATGCTGCTGCTGCCGATCGTCTTTCTGCTGTGGGCCAACCTGCACGGCTCGGTGCTGCTGGCGGCGCCGATCGCCATCGTCTACTGCGTGTGGGCGGCGGCGCACAACCGTCGCGTCGCACAGCGTCGGAGCATGACCTGCTACCTGTTGCTGGCGCTCTGCCTGCCGCTGGCCGTATTCACGACACCGTACGGCCTCACGATCATCGACTACTACCGCTCGGTGCTGGCGAACCCGGTGCTGACCGCACGGGTGAGCGAGTGGCAGCCGGCGACGTTCAGCGGTGTCAGCACCCAGTTCGTGATCGTGCTGTTGGCGACGGTCGCCGCGATCGGCTTCGCCTATGGCCGCGGCTACCGCCCGCCCTTGATGATGGTCGCGATCACCTGCACACTGGCCGCGGCCGGTGCGCATGCCGTCCGCTATCAGGTCTGGTTCGCGTTCGCCGCCACCATCCTGATCGCAGACGTGATGAACACGACCTCCCAGGCGGACGACTCGCAGCTGCTTCGCCGGATCACCGGCCGGGCGCTTCCCGCGCTGGCGGTCGTGGGTGTAGTGGCAGGCATTGCCGTCCTGCTGACCACGCCGGCGTCCCGGTTCGAGCAGCTCTCCCAGCCCGGGCCGATGAACTCGGCGGCCCAGTATGCCACCGCTCATCCGAACGAGAAGATCATGGCCGCGGACATCACGGCCTCGGCACTTCTGTGGACGCATCCTGAGCTGACAGGCCGGGTCGGCTTCGACGCCCGCTACGAGATCTACACGCAGCCCCAACTGGAGGCGTACACCGACTGGGTAGCAGGGAGCAGGGCGCGTCCGGAGTGGAGCAGGGTGCTGGCCGGATACGACATCGTCGTGGCCTCGACGCTGCTTCGCCAGAACGTGATCGGCCGCATGCGGACGCTGCCCGGCTGGCATCAGATCTACTCGGACGTCGACGGCGCCGTGTTCGTACGCGACGAGGCCTAGCAGCCCTCGGCGGGACGCTGCCCTGCGGCCCGCGCGTAGTACCCTGATGGCCATGGGCGTTCCCACCGACGCCGAGCTCGTCCGGCGTGCGCGTGCCGGATCCCGCGACGCCGCCGGCACGCTGTTCGAGCGGCACTGGCCGGGTGCGTGGCGCACCGCCCGCGTGGTCACGGGCAGCCGCGCGATGGCGGACGACGTCGCTCAGGACGCGTTCGAGCGCGCGTTTGCGGCTCTGGCACGGTTCGATGAGCAGCGTCCGTTCGGGGCGTGGCTCCACCGGATCGTGATCAACCGCTCGCTCGACCTGCTGCGCCGGGAGCGGCGTCTTGTCGGTCTCGACTCGCCCGATCGGATCGAGAGCGAGTGGCGCGACCTCGAGGCTGAGGATCGCGCACTGCTTGCCGCGGTCGGGTCGCTCGCGCCGCAGCGGCGGGTCGTGATCGTGCTCCGCTACGGCCTCGGCTATCCGCCGGCCGAGATCGCGGGCATGATCGGAGTGCCGGTGGGCACCGTGCACTCGCGCCTGGCGCGAGCGCTGGAGGATCTGCGGGGATCCGAGCGGGAGGAGGCCGATGTCGAGCGAGCTTGAGCAGCAGCTGCGGCGCGCGCTGGCGCGGGTCGAGCCGGACGCGGCGGCGACGGAGCAGGCAAAGGCCGCCGCACTGGCCGCGGTGTCCAGCCCGAGCGGCCTCCGGTCTCGCTACCGGCTGGCGCTGATCGCCGCTGCGCTGGTGGGGGCACTGGTGGTGACGGGCGTCACGCTGGCCGCGAGCCGGACGGCGCGAGAGGCAGTGGGACTCGAAGGAAGTCCGCGCACCCTACCGGCTCCGATCCGGACACCGTTGCCCGTGGGGGCAAACGGCTTTGCAACCGTGATCGGCCACAGGGCTTGGGTGGCGACGCCCAACCGTGAACAGCCGGCCAGCGGCCGGTTTGCCGGTTTCGAGCTTTCGCCGAACGCTGTCTACGCGGCGGCCGGCCGGCCCGGTCAGTTGGTCGCCCTCGATCCAGCAACGCTTCAGGTGGTCAAGCGCGTTCGCGTCGATGGAACGCCGGTGGCGATCAGCTGGGCGCCGATTGGAATTCACATCGCATACATCGCCCGCGTTGGACACGCCTACTCGCTGCACCTGATCGACGGAGACCTCACCCATGACCGAGTTGTGGCAAGGCACGTCTCGCCTGTGAAGCCCGAGTGGCGATGGGACTCGCTCGCCGTCGCATACGTGACGTCCGCCGGAGGCGTACGCGTGCTCGACATGGGCAGTGGGCGAGACTCGGCATACCGAGCGCCGGCGCAGTGCAATACGAACGCACCCGACCAGCTCGCCTTCGCTCCACACGGCACGATGCTGGCGGTGGCGGTAGGCGTTGATGCTTGGGCAGCCGATACGGCGAGCGGGCGCAGACTCTGCCTACCCGGCATCCCCGTCGATGGAATCCCAATCGGCGGCGGCATCGCCTGGGTTTCGCGCACCGACCTGGTGGTGACCAACTACCAGTTCCTGCAGCGCGTCCGCATCCTGCCGCACGGCAGCGAGGTGGTGACACGAGTCGCGGTGCCTGGCGCCATCGCCGCGGTCGCGGCTTCCCCCGACCATCGCAGCCTCGCGGTGGCACTCGGAGGTAGCGCCGTGAGAGTCGTGACGATCGACGTACCGACACCGACGACGGCCACGTCGTGGTCGCGGGAAGGCCCGCACACGATCGCACCACGTCTGCTTCTGCTCGAGACGACCACACCACGCCCGGAGCCGGGTCAGCGCGTGGTGCTGCTTTGGCGGTAGCTAAACGCGCTCCGCGTTGAACTCGGCCGCCGCTTCCTCGATGCCGGGCCGGGCGCCGGGGCGGATCGCCGCCTTGGCATGCGTCAGGAACTGGGCCGGCGCGGACTGGTCGAGCGGCTTCAGCCGCTGCCCTCCCGGTACCGTCAGCAGCGCCTTGGCGGCGGCCGCGCGGGCGGTGAAGGCAGCCGCTGTCAGACCGCGCACGGCGAGCTCGCCGGCGGGCCCGTGGTGCTTTCTGGTGTAGAGCGCTCGGCTGCGCTCCATCTGATAGATGCGGCGCTCGGGCACGCCGCTGGTGGTGGCGTTCTCGAAGTGCACCAGCGAAGCGTGCGGGAAGTAGGCGGTCGCATAGCCCGCATCGCGCATGCGCAGGCACAGGTCCGGATCCTCGGAGTAGATGAACAGCGCCTCGTCGAAGCCCCCCACCGCCTCCAGCGCCGGGCGCCGGGCGAGGATGGCCGCGCCGCACACCCAATCGACGCGGGCGATGTGGTCGACGCCGGACTGGATCCAGAACGCTCGTTGGAGCGTGAGCGTGGTCAGCGCCACCCGAGCCGGCGTCGGGAACCGGAACGCGGAGGGCTGCAGCGATCCGTCCGGGTAGAGGATCTTGGGGCCGCAGGCGCCAACCTCCGGGTTCTGGTCCATGAACCGGCGCATGCTGTCGAGCATGCCCTCGTGCAGCAGCGTGTCCTCGTTCAGGATCAGCACGTAGCGGCCGCACGACCGTCGGATGGCCTCGTTGTGGTTGGCCCCGAAGCCGTGGCGCTCAGGCCGCTCGACCACCTCCACGTCCGGGAACGCCTCGCGCACCGCGGCGGCGCTGCCGTCGGTCGATGCGTTGTCGATCACGATCGTCTGCAGCGTCGTCTCGCGCGCCGCCTGCGCCAGCGACGCCAGGCAACCGAGCAGCAGCTCCCGGTTGTTGGTGTTGACCAGGGAGATCGAGATATCGGGAGCGTCGCTCACCGGGTGAGGCCGGCAGCCTCGAGCTGGCCGGCCGCGGCGTCCACGGAGTCGGTCGCCTGCTGTGTGGCGACCCAGCCGAGCAGATCGCGCATGCCGTCGGCAAACGCCACCTTGGGCGCAAAACCGAGCGTCTCGCGGGCGAGCGAGATGTCCGAGAAGCAGTGGCGGATGTCGCCGGCGCGGAACTTGTTGACGACCTCGGGCTCGAGGTGCTCCTTGCCCAGTCCGCGGGCGAGCTCTCGGGCGACATCCAACACCGAGCTCGAGACGCCGGTGCCGAGGTTGACGGCACGGTCGTCGGCTCCGCCCGTCTCGAGCGCCGCCACGCAGCCGGCGGAGATGTCGGAGACGTGGATGAAGTCGCGGCTCTGGAGCCCGTCCTCGAACACCAGCGGCCGGTTGTCGTTCAGCAGCCGGCCACCGAAGATGGCGGCCACGCCGGTGTAGGGGTTGGACAGCGCCTGGCGATCGCCGTAGACGTTGAAGAAGCGCATCGCGACGGTCGGCAGCCGGTGGGCGCGGCCGATCGAGAGGAACATCTCCTCGTGGTCGCGCTTGTTGACGGCGTAGATCGACATCGGCTGGATCGGCTTGTCCTCGCCGGTTGGCAGCGGTTCGAGCGGGCGCTCGCAGGTCGGGCAGCGAAGCTCCCAGTCGCGGGCGTCGAGCTGTTCGTCACTTCGCACGCGAGGCGCCAGCAGGCCGTGCTCGGGACAGCGGTAGCGGCCCTCGCCGTAGATCGACATCGACGAGGCGACCAGCACGCGGGCGAGGCGGTCGCGGCGCTTGGCGATCTCCTCCAGCACGACGGCCGCACCGATCGAGTTGATCGAGGTGTAGCGCTCGATCTCGTACATCGACTGGCCGACGCCGACGGCGGCGGCAAAGTGGACGACGTGGTCGACGCCATCGAGCGCCTTGCCGACGGCATCGTGGTCTCGCACATCGCCGACCTGCAGCTCGATGGCGGGATCGAGGTAGCCGGGCCGGGCACCGCCGGGATGCACCTGCGGATCGAGGTTGTCGAGCGCGCGCACCGTATGGCCGCCCGCCAGCAGTGCATCGCCGAGGTGTGATCCGATGAATCCGGCACCGCCGGTAATGAGCACATGCATGCCGGCAATGCTACCGGGCCACCCTCGTCCCGGGGGCCAGTCACGCCGCCGCAACAGCCATGTAGCGCCCACTTCATGGGTGTCAAACACTCATGAAGTGGCCGTTGGTGGATTGCAACCACCCTGTGACATGTCGACCGCTCAGTTGAGCCAAACGCGGCCCTCACCCCAATTATTGGAGTCAAACACTCATGAGCCGGGCGTGACGGCGCCGTGACGGGTTTGTGACGCGAAGGGTTCCCCCCGATGCGGTGGGCGGGTTACCGTGCCACCATGGGCCATCCAACTGAGGAGCGTCCGATGCGTGGTACCAAGTCAACAGTGCTGATGTCCATGACCGGTGTGCTGCTGCTCGGCGCCTGCGGAGGGGAATCGGGGACGAAGGGTCACTCCTTCGGCCACCCGACGACCGCAATCGAGCCGGCCGCGCAGGCGCGAGCGGAGACGATGTTGATCAGCGAGCGCGGACCTCCCGGCCGCTTGGACCTCGAGCCGGACGATGAGGGACGAGATACCGATGAACCATGCGTCGATGGCAATGGGCCGACCGAGACCGGAAGAGCCTTCTCCGATGTGCTTTGGAACGCGGCGATGCGAGCTACGACGTTCAACGCAGAGCCAGGCCACCGTGTTCGAGAGCGAGGATCAAGCCAGAACGTGGTTCTCGCGGCTTGATGACGATGGAGTCATCGCCTGCGTGGTCCGCAACTTCATGGTGACCAGAACCAGAACGTCCGATCCCGGAATCACGTGGGACGTGACCAAGGCCGGGAACCTGCCGGTTGCGGAGGCGGGCGACGAGTCGACCGGCATACGTCTGACGTCAGCGTGGCTCGCGACCGGACCAGACGCTCCCGGCGTACCTGGATTCGTATTCGTACGGGTCGGCGATGCCATTTCCAGGTTCGTGCTGTTCGACGTACGAGAGCCGTTCGATCAGACCGAGCAGGCGTCGGGATCGCCTTCGACCGCTGACCTGGCCGGCGTGATCGCGGACCGCATGGAGTCGGCTCGAAGGTAGGATTGGCCGATGCCGGACTGTGTGTTCTGCAAGATCGTCGAGGGATCGCTGCCGTCGATCCGCGTGTTCGAGGACGAGCACACGATCGCGATCATGGACATCAACCCGGCCACGAGCGGCCACACGCTGGTGATGCCGCGCCGCCACGCCGACGACATCCACGACATCCCCGCCGACGACCTGGCACGCTGCGCCTCGGTGGCCAGGGAGCTGGCGGGCCGAGCCGTTCGCGGACTGGGCGCCGACGGCGTGACGATCATGCAGTCGAACGGCGCGGCGGCCTGGCAGACCGTCTTCCACTACCACGTGCATGTGATCCCGCGCTACGACGGGGATCCGCTGCAGCTGCCGTGGCGGCCCGCCCCGGGCGACATGGCCGCGATCACTGAGATAAGCAAAGCTTATTTCAGCGATTAGGGAGACTTCTGTAAATTGGCGCCTCGTGAGCCTCCCCCACACAGCTGACGTGCTCGTGGTTGGAAGCGGCGCCGCTGGCCTGGCCGCCGCCTGGTCGGCTCGCCGCGCCGGCGCGCATGTCGTGCTGATCACCAAGGGCTCCCCCGCCTCCTGCAACACCGGCAAGGCGCAGGGCGGCATCCAGGCCGCGATCGGCGCCGAAGACTCGCCCGACCGTCACGCCGAGGATGTCGACCGCTCGTCGCACCACACGGCCGATCGTGACCTGGTGTCGGTGCTGACGGGCGAGGCGCCCGAGGCCGTCGCCTGGCTTGAAGGGCTGGGAGTGCCGTTCTCCCGCGACGGCGCCGGCTACCGGCTGGCGCGCTGCGGCGGCGCCACCGCCGCGCGGTTGTTGCAGGCGGGTGACCGCACCGGCCACGAGATCGCCCGCGCGCTGCGCGCCGCGCTGGCGGCGGAGGGCGTCGAGATCGTCGCTCACGCCCCGCTGGTCGAGCTGACCGCTACGGGGGACGCTTCGCCGCCGTCGTGGCACACGAGGGCGAGCACGGCACGATCGACGCCGGCACGGTGGTGCTGGCGGCCGGCGGCCGCTGCTTCGCCGAGGCCGCTGAGCGCGGCGTGCTGACGACCAACCAGCCCGGCGCCACCGGGGAGGTGGCGGCGATGGCCGGCGCAATCGGCGCCGCCGTCCGCGATCACGACTCGCTCCAGCGACACCCCACCGGCGGCGTCTGGCCACCCGCGCTGCAGGGCTACTCGATCCCCGAGACGACCCGCAGCTACGGTGCGCTGCTGGTGAACGCCGACGGCGACCGGTTCGTCGACGAGCTGGCCGCCCGCGACGAGGTGACCGAGGCGATCGTGCGCGAGTGCGACGAAGGCCGCGGGCTGACCACGCCGGACGGCCGTCCGGCGGTGCTGCTCGATACCACCCGCATCGACCCGGCCATCGCCGGCCAGGTGCTGCCGAGCATGCTCCGCCGCTATCGCAGCGCCGGCATCGACCCGCTGGCCGAGCCGATCCACACCTACCCGGTGTTGCACTATCAGAACGGCGGGCTGCGGATCGACCGCGACGGCCGCACCACCGTCGAGGGCCTGTTCGCCGCCGGCGAGATCACGGGCGGCGTGCACGGCCGAAACCGGATGATGGGTAACTCCCTGCTCGACTGCGCGGTGTTCGGCCGCCGCGCCGGGCGCTCGGCCGCGCTGGCGGCGCGATGACCGACCGGCGCCGCGGTCACGTCGCTGGAACGAGACGGTCGAGGACGCCGGCGCGCACCTCTACGTGTGGGCGCTGAAGGACATCCCGCAGGACCTTCGCGACGCGCTGCACGCCGCCACCCAGAGCGAGACGCACGCCGTCGGCAAGCGGATCCTGGAGACGATCGACGCAAACGTCGCGATCGCCGACCAGCGCAACAGCCTGGTCTGCCAGGACACAGGCCTGGCCGTGTTCTACGTACGGCTGGGCGAGCGGTTCCCGCTCCACCCGGCCCGCATCGAGCGCGCGCTGCGCGAAGGCACCCGGCGGGCGACGCTCGAGCACCCGCTGCGGTCGAACACGGTGCACACGCTCACCCGCGAACCGACCGGCGACAACACCGGCCACCGCATCCCGCACATCCACTGGGAGTTTGTCCCCGACTGGGACGAGATGGACGTGAAGTGCGTGCCCAAGGGCTCCGGCTCCGAGAACATGAGCTTCCTGCGCATGCTGACGCCGGCCGACGGCATACCGGCGATCAAGCGGTTCGTGCTCGACTCGATCGTGGACGCCGGTGGCAAGCCCTGCCCGCCCGGGATCGTCGGCATCGGCATCGGCGGCTCGGCCGACCTGGCCGTGCAGCTGGCCAAGCAGGCGATCGCCCGGCCGGTCGGCAGCCACAACCCGGACACGCACGTCGCGGCGCTCGAGCAGGAGCTGTTCGAGCTGCTGAACGAGACCGGCATCGGCCCGATGGGCCTGGGCGGCGACACGACCGTGCTGGCTGTTCACGCCGAGCAGGCTCACACGCACATCACGCTCAACCCGGTGGCGGTCAACTACCAGTGCTGGGCGGCCCGCCGCGCCAGCGCCCACATCGACGCCGCCGGCGCGATCGAGTACGAGAGGGACGCGTAGTACCGATGCACCACGAGATCGCCTTCCCGACCGACGAGCCGACCGTGCGCGCGCTGCGGGCCGGCGACACCGTCACCGTGCAGGGCCACGTGATCGGGATCCGGGACGCCACCCAGATCCGCATCTTCGACCACGGCATCGCGCCGCCGATGTCGCTGGAGGGCGCGGCGCTGCTGCACACCGCGCCCAACGTGCGCAGCCTGGGCGGCGGCCGCTACGAGCCGCTCAGCGTCGGCACCACCACCAGCGCGCGCATGAGCCGCTTCACCGAAGGGCTGCTGCGCGACCACCGAGCGCGGGCCATCCTGGGCAAGGGCGGACTGCTGCCGGAGGCGCTCGCGCCGCTGCGAGAGCACGGGGGCGTCTACCTTTCCGTCGTTGGCGGCGCCGCGGCGCTGGAGACGACCCAGATCGAGGAGATCGAACAGGTGGAGTGGGAGGATCTGATGCCGGAGTGCCTGTGGCGGTTTCGGGTGCGCGACTTCGGCCCCCTGATCGTGGGTATGGACAGCCACGGCGCATCCCTCTACGAGAACGTCCGGGCTGAGGCGCGCAGGCGGCTCGAGCAATCGATCTACGAAAGGCTCTAGGCGATGGTCGAAGATTTCCTGGGACTGCCGATGCGCCCGTCCAAGCCGCGCGAGCGAGGACTCACGCACGTCATCGACAAGGGCATGACGCTGGCCGAGGTGGAGGGCATGTTCGAGATGGCCGGCGAGTTCGTCGACATCGTCAAGCTCGGTTGGGGCACCTCGTACGTGACCCGCAACCTGGCCGAGAAGGTGAAGCTGTACCAGTCGTATGACACGCCCGTGATGTGCGGCGGCACGCTGCTCGAGGCGGCGGTGGCGCGGGGGCGCGTGGAGGAGTTCAAGCGCTGGACACGCAGCCACGGCTTCACCCACGTCGAGGTGTCGGACGGCACGCTGCAGATGGAGCGCGAGAGCAAGCAGGCGCTGATCAGCGCGCTGGCCGAGGAGTTCGTCGTGCTGAGCGAGGTCGGCTCGAAGGATCAGGACCAGATCTTCGCGCCCTACCAGTGGGTGGCCTGGATCCGCGAGGAGATCGAGGCGGGCGCGTGGAAGGTGATCACCGAGGCCCGCGAGACCGGCACGGCCGGCATCTTCCGCAGCAGCGGCGAGGTGCGAAGCGGCCTGATCGACGAGATCGTGCACGAGATCCCGCTCGACAACCTGCTGTTCGAGACGCCCCAGCAGGAGCAGCAGGCCTGGTTCATCCGCCACCTGGGGCCCGAGGTCAACCTCGGCAACATCCCGCCGGAGGAGGTCATCCCGCTGGAGACGCTGCGGCTCGGCCTGCGCTCCCACACGCTCCACGACCTGCTGCTGCGAGACATCCCCAGCGCCACATGAGCACGGTGCCCATCAGCAGCGAGGAGGTCATCCGGCTGGCGGACGACCTCGAGCACCAAAGCGCCGAGGACGTGCTTCGGGTCGCGGTGGAGCTGTTCCACCCGCGACTCGTGCTGACCTGCTCGTGGCAGAAGCAGAGCTCGGTGCTGGTGCACATGCTGTCGGTGATCCAGCCCGACGTGCGGGTGGTCGAGTTCGACACCGGCCTGCTGTTCAAGGAGACGCACGAGACGCGCCGCAGGCTGATCGAGCGCTATCCGGTGCGGTTCGAGCGGCTCGAGCCGGAGCTGTCGGTCGAGCAGCAGGCGGCCGCCCACGGCGATCGGCTGTGGGAGCGGGATCCCGACCTGTGCTGCACGATGCGCAAGGTCGCGCCGCTGCGCCAGGCGCTGGAGGGAATGGACGCATGGATCACAGGAATTCGCAGGGACCAGTCGACAACGAGGCAAAATGCCCGCAAAATCGAGATAGATGAGCGCCGCGGCGTCGTCAAGGTACAGCCGCTTGCGGACTGGACGAACCGCGACGTGTGGCGCTACATCTGGAGGCACGACATTCCCTATAACCCCCTGCACGACCACGGCTACCCGTCGATCGGCTGCGTGCCCTGCACCAGCTCGGTGGACACCGGCGAGGACGAACGAACCGGCCGTTGGAAGGGCACCGGCAAGGTCGAGTGCGGCCTTCACGGCGACTGAAACGCTACAAAGCCTCAAGAGATACAACGAAAGGACCTGATCACTTTGCGGAACGACAACCCTGGCCTCACCCTCTGGTTCACCGGGCTCTCCGGTGCCGGCAAGAGCACGATCGCGGAGATCGTCGGCCCCGAGCTGGAGCGGCGCGGCATCCTGGTGGACCACCTGGACGGCGATGTCGTCCGCACCAACCTCAGCAAGGGCCTCGGCTTCTCACGCGAGGACCGCGACGCCAACATCCTGCGCATCGGCTTCGTCGCCGAAGCTGCTCACGCGCGCACGGCGCCGGCGTGATCGTGGCTGCCATCTCGCCCTACGCCGAGACGCGGGACGCCGTGCGCAAGATGATCGGCGACCGCTTCGTCGAGGTGTACGTGGCGACCTCACTCGACGAGTGCGCCCGCCGCGACGTCAAGGGCCTCTACGCGAAGGCGTTTGCCGGCGAGATCAAGGAGTTCACCGGCGTCTCCGACCCCTACGAGGCGCCCGAGCACGCCGAAGTCGTGGTCGAGACCGAGGGTCGCACGCCCGAGCAGTCGCGCGGCGTTCGTGATCCAGCGGCTGGAGAAGCTGGGCATGATCGCCAGCGACGCCGCCGAGGCCGTCGCCTGATGACCGAAGCGACGGTGACCAAGCACAGCAACCTGATCGCGCCCGCACGGCGGCGAGCTGATCGACCGCACCGTCTCCGGCGACGAGGCGGCGGCGCTGGCCGCCGAGGCGGCATCGCTGCCACGGGTGCGGATGAGCGACAAGCAGACGGCCGACCTGGACATGATCGCGTCGGGCGCGCTCTCGCCCCTGACCGGTTTCATGACCAAGGCCGACTACGACGGCGCGGTCGAGGAGATGCACCTCGCGAACGGCCTTCCCTGGGCGCTTCCCGGTCACGCTGTCGGTGGCCGAGGCGCGCCGCCGGCGACCGGATCGCGCTGGAGAGCGCCGAGGGCGAGCTGCTGGCCGTGCTGAACGTCGAGGAGGTGTTCGAGGCCGACCGCGAGAACGAGGCGGCCAAGATCTACCGCACCACCGAGGAGGCGCATCCCGGCGTGGCCCAGATCTACGCCGAGGGCCCGACCCTGGTGGGCGGCCCGGTGACGGTGTTCAAGCGCCCCGAGCCGGCCTTCCCGTCGCGCTCACCTCGACCCCGGCGAGACGCGGGCGCGCGTTCACCGAGCGCGGCTGGAGCAGGGTCGTCGGCTTCCAGACCCGAAACCCCGTGCACCGGGCGCACGAGTACGTGCAGAAGTGCGCGCTGGAGACCGTGCGACGGCCTGCTGCTGCACCCGCTGGTCGGCAAGACCAAGGGCGACGACATCCCCGCCGACGTGCGGATGCGGTGCTACGAGGTGCTGCTCGACGGCTACTACCCGGCCGACCGCACGCGTGCTGCGGCGCTTCCCGGCCGC
Source organism: uncultured Actinomycetes bacterium (assembly GCA_963755675.1). Taxonomy (GTDB): domain Bacteria; phylum Actinomycetota; class Thermoleophilia; order Gaiellales; family JAICJC01; genus JAICYJ01. Next base: position 41,941 of record CAVWLK010000026.1, on the reverse strand, counting down.
GATGCGCTACGCCGGGCCACGCGAGGCGGTCTGGCACGCGCTCGTGCCGCAAGAACTACGGCTGCTCGCACTTCATCGTCGGCCGCGACCACGCCGGCGTCGGCAGCTACTACGGCACCTACGACGCGCACCAGATCTTCGACGAGTTCGACCGCACGAGCTCGACATCGAGCCGATGTTCTTCGACCACACGTTCTTCTGCAAGACGTGCGGCAACATGGCGTCGACCAAGACCTGCCCGCACGACCGCCGATCACCACGTCTTCCTGTCCGGGACGAAGGTGCGCGAGATGCTCGGCAACGGCGAGGTTCCGCCGGTCGAGTTCACGCGGCCCGAGGTGGCGCGAGGTGCTGATCGAGGCCTACCGCCAGCAGTAGCGAAAGCGCGTGAAAGGGGGCCGGACGCAGACGCGACCGGCCCCTTTTCTATCCCCAACGTGACCGCGACACAGGACGGCTCGGGTGTGTCGATCGTGTGCTGATCGGGTATCACCGGGCGCGAGGGTTCGCCCGTGGATGCAGGAATCTCACCCTTGGGCTTGCATTCTCCACTAAACCACTTAGACTTGTAGGACTTCTGGGGAACGTCAAACTTCCGGGCAGGGAGTAAGGATGGACATCAACACCGGAATGATCGCGGCGGGTCTTGCAGTGGGACTCCTGGTGGGGCTCACCGGCATGGGCGCCGGCTCGCTGATGACGCCCGATCCTGATCACCGTCTTCGGCATCCCGCCGACCACCGCCGTCGGCACCGACCTGATCTACGCGGCCATCACCAAGACGTTCGGCGCCGCCCGCCACCACCGGCTGAAGAACGTCAACAAGGAGCTGGGGCTGTGGATGGGCGCCGGCTCCGTCCCGGCCGCGTTCCTGGGCGTGTTCACCCTGTAGAATCTTTCCACGCGCGGCAACGTCAACGACTGGCTGCCGAAGCTGATCGGCTTCATCCTGGTGCTTCGTCGGCATCGCCGTCGCCCTGCGCACGTTCGTCAGCATCCGCGGGCCTGTGGGACCACGGCCAGGCTCCCCACCGACGGCCGCTCGATCGGCATCACAAGGTGATCGCGCGTCTGCATCGGCGCCGTGTTCGGCTTCATCCTCGGCCTGACCTCGGTCGGCTCGGGCGTGTTCTTCGGCATGGCCCTGGTCACGCTGTTCCCACTCTCCGCCCGGCGCGTGGTCGGCACCGACCTGTTCCACGCGATGCTGGTCACCGTCGCCGCCGGACCGGCCACGATCCTCTGGGGCACCCCGGACTTCAGCGCGGTCGGCTCGATCCTGATCGGCTCGATCCCCGGCATCCTGATCGGCTCGCATTTCACGCAGCGCGTCAACCATCGCCTGCTGCGCGGCGTCATCGCCGCTGGTGCTGGCCGCGTCCGGCCTGAAGACCTGAACTCGCCGTCGCTCGACGTACGTGCAGCCGGCGCTCGTGATCGTCGCCTTCGGTGGCCTGGCTATCTGACGCGCCCGATCGCAGCGCGCCCAGCGTCGACTCCGTCCGCAGGCGCCCGCCGTCAACTCCGAGCTCGACCCGGAGCCGCAGGCCTAGGAACAAATGTCCGCGACCGCGACGGGGCCGTCCGGCGCGCCTACAATCGGCGCGCCGTGACGCCACTCCCGCGCCGCCGACCCGCTCCTGCTGCGCTCTGATCGCGCATCGCGGCGTGTCGTTCCTGCGCGCCGAGCAGCTGAAGCTGCAGCACGTCGCCGCTCCAGCATCCCCACGTCCGCCAGGCGTTCTCGCCGGCGCTGCGCCGGCGCCGGGGTGCCACCGCCAGGCCGTGCTCAGCTTCCGGCTGCGCACGCCCGCAGCCGGCTGTCGCCCTGACGATCATCGACGCCGAGCGGCACCACGGTGCGCACGCTGGCCGCGGAGAGGCTGCAGACGCCGAAGGGCAACGTGCTGTCGCGCTGGGACGGCCGCGACGACGACGGCGAGCGTCGTGCCCGACGGCCGGTACCGGCTGCGCGTCACCCTGGGCGGCGACGACCGCACGATCACGATCCCGACCCGATCGTGGTCGACACCCATCCGCCCGCCGATGGAGATCAGCCGCGTCACGCGCAGCGCCACGGCGGTGGTCATCCACTTCCTGGCCGGCCGAGTGCGAGCGGTGCGCTGGCGCTGCAGCAGGTCGCAGGTCGGCTCGAGCAAGACCGTGATCGCTCGACCCCGCCGCACCTCGATTCTCGCCCGGCTGCGAGCCGGGCAGTTACGACTGTCGACCATGGCCGTCGATCGACCGCCGCCGGCAACACGCACCCCCGATCCGCCGCCCGTCCGGCGTGAAGGTGCCGTGACCGGCGCCGAGCTCGGCTCCGTGCTCGCCGCCGCGGGCCTCGTCCCGCTGCTGGCGACGGCCGACCTGCGGCTGCGCGCTGCCGGCTTCGTGGCCTGGACGGCGGGGTCGTCGTGCTGGCCGCCGACCTGCTGCACTCGCCGATCGCGACGCGTCCGCGTGGACGCCACCGACCGGCCGGCGCTGGCCGCCGCGGGCCTGATCGTCGGGGTGGCTCGCGCTCGGTCGCGGCGGTGGCTGCCCGTCGCTGGCCGTGGCTGCTGCTGCTCGCCGCGGTGGCGGCGGCGCCGGCCCGCATCCCGGTGCACGCCGGCGGGCGAGGCGCACCTGCTGCTGCCGCTATACGCCGTGCTCGCGGTCGGCTGGGCCGTGCTCGGCGCCTTGGAGCTGCTGCGCGGCGAGGCGCGGCGCCGCAGCTGGGCTGGGCCGGGCGGTTCGGCGGCGGCCGTGCTGCTGCTGGAGCGCGCTCTCGCTGCCTGGAGCGCCGACCAGCACCAGGGCGGGATCGAGATGCTGTTCTTCCTGCTGCCGTTCGGCTTCCTGCTCGCCGCGCGGTGGCGGCGGTGCCGCCGGCGCTCGCGCGACCTGAGGCTGGCGCTGATCGTGCAGGTGTCGCTGGGGCTCGTGTTCGCAGCGGTCGCGTTCTAGCAGTTCGCCACCAAGGACGTCTTCTGGAACCCCAAGATCATCGTCGGCAACGAGTACGCCGCGTTCTTCCGCGTCAACTCGCTGTTCTGGGACGCCAGCATCTACGGCCGCTTCATGGCGGTGACGATCGTGCTGGTGGCCGGCGTCGCGATCTACCGCCGGCGTGTCGCCGCCGCTCGTGCGCGCTGATCGCGGTGCTGTTCGCCGGCCTGTACCTCGCCTACTCGCAGTCGAGCCTGCTGGCCCTGGCCGCCGGCTCGCTGGTGCTGGGCGCGACGATCTGGCCGCGGCGGGTCGACGATCGCCGTGGCCGCCGCCGGCCTCGCGATCGGTCTCGGCCGGACTGGCCGTGGCGCTGCACGGCAACTCCGCCAAGCAACGTCATCCTCCGACCGCTCGCACCTGCTCGACCGGGGCGGCAGCGTGATCCGCCGACCATCCGCTCGGCGGGGCGGGCATCGGCGGTTTCGCCCGGGCGGCGCTGGCCGACACGCCCACCCGGGGCGGGTCGCCTCGGCGGACTCGCACACCACGCCGATGACCGTGCTCGCCGAGCTCGGGCCGCTCGGCCTGCTGGCGTACCTGGCCCTGCTGGCCTCGCTCGCGCTGGACCGCGCTTCCGGCGCCGGGCGGCGCGCGCTGCGGACTGACGCTGCTGGCCGCGTGGCGCCGCGCTGCTGACCAGCTCGCTCGTTCTACAATGCGTTCTTCGAGGACCCCGCGACGTGGATCCTGCTGGGCCTGCTCGCAGCGCTCGCCGCACTCTTCTAGAATCTCCGGCGCCTCGTGACCGCCCCCGCCCCGCCATCGAGGCCACCGCGTGATCGACGGCCGGTCGGCGCGCGCTCGTGCTCGCGCCGCACACCGACGACGGCGAGTTCGGCTGCGGCGGGCACGATCGCGCGGCTCGTCGAGGCCGGCGCCGAGGTGCACTACCATGGCGTTCTCGTCCGCCTCCCGCTCGCTGCCGGACGGCTTCCCCGAGGACACGCTGGTGCACGAGGCACGCGCCGCCACGGCGGCGCTGGGCATCCCGCCGCGAGCGGCTGACGTCCACGACTTCGAGGTGCGGACGTTCCCCACGGTGCGCCAGGAGATCCTGGAGATCCTGGTGCCGCTGAACGCCGAGCTGGCCCCCGACATGGTGCTGATGCCATCGCTGGGCGACATCCACCAGGACCACGAGACGATCGCCCGCGAGGGCATGCGGGCGTTCAAGCGCACCACGCTGCTGGGCTACGAGATCCCCTGGAACTGCTTCTGCGTTCCGGCGCGACGCCTACGTGACGCTGGAGCCGCACCACCTGGACGCGAAGGTGGCGGCGCTCCACCACTACGCCAGCCAGCAGCACCGCAACTACGCCAACGAGGAGTACATCCGAAACCTCGCCCGCACGCACGGCATCGAGAGCGGCCGCGAGCTGGCCGAGGTGTTCGAGGTCTACCGCTGGATCCTGTGAACGCGATCGTCTACATCTCGGACGCGCTGCGGCCCGACCATCTCGGCTGCTACGGGGCGCGTTTCGTGAACACCGCCACCATCGACGGCTTCGCCGCCGAGAGCGTCCGCTTCGACGAGGTGATCACGGCCGCAGCCTGGACGGCACCTGCCATGACGTCGATCGCCACCGGCCTCTACCCCCACCACCATGGCGTCTTCGATTGGGGCAACGCCCTGGGAGACGACGTGGAGACGCTGTTTCACTCCTTCGCCCGCGCGGGGCACGCGGTGGGCAGCTTCGTGTTCGACGATGACTACCTGTTCAAGGGCATCCCCGAGGCCGGCGTGCAGGGCCGCAGCGAGGACTTCGACCAGGTGCTTGCCTGGCTCGCCGATCACGCAGGCGGGCCGTTTTTGCTGGTGGTGCACAGCTGGGCAACGCACATGCCCTACAACGTCTCGCACCGCGAGCGCAAGACTTGGAAGAGCGCCAAGGCCGAGTTCATCGACGCCATCCGGTCGGGCACGGCGGAGGGCGTGGAGCGCTGCCGCGAGGCCTACCGCCAGGCGGTCGAGTACCAGTCCGAGACGCTGTTCGCCTCGCTGCTCGAGCAGGTCGAGAGGCTCGGACTGCGCGGGAACACGGCGATCGTGTTCGGCGCCGACCACGGCGAGTCGTGGGGCGAGCGCTACGCCGACAAGCAGGCGGTGCAGGGCATGTACCACCTGCACGGCGCCGAGCTGTACGACGAGATTCTGCGCGTGCCGCTGATCGTGCGCGCCCCCGGCCTGCTCGATCCGGCGGTCGTGACCGGCCAGGTGCGCACCGTGGACATCACCCCCACGCTGCGCGAGCTGGCGTCGCTGCCCGAGGCCGCCGCCGACGGCGCATCGCTGGTGGCAGCGGCCCGCGGCGAGGAGTCCGGTGACCGCGTCGCGGTCTCGATCACCAGCGACCGCGGCAACATCTCGCGCGCGGCGATGCGGCGCCGGCCCTGGAAGCTGGTGCGCGACCTGCAGACCGGCCGCGAACAGGCGTTTCGGATCGACCGCGACCCGCGCGAGCGGGAGGATCGCAGCGACGGCGTACCTCAGGAGCTGCGCGACATGCTGGAGCGCGAGCTGGCCGGGATCGACCGGCGCGTGATCAGCGACGAGGAGGAGCAGGCCATCGAGGACCGCCTCAGCGACCTCGGCTACCTGTGACCACGCTCGCGATCCACCAGCCCAACTACCTGCCCTGGATCGGCTACTTCGACAAGATGCGGACGGCCGACGTGTTCGTCCTGCTGGACGACGTCCAGTACCCGCGCGCCCGCAGCGTGGCCAACCGCAACACCATCCGCACCGCACAGGGCGAGCTGCTGCTGACCGTGCCGGTGTCGAAGCCGAAGGGCTCCGAGGGGAAGGCGGGTTACCGCGAGATTGCGTTCGCCGATGAGAGCTGGCGCGGCAAGCACCTGCGCACCATCGAGCAGGCCTACCGGCGCGCACCGCACTTCGAGCGGCTGTTCCCCACGCTGACGCGGATCATCACCGAGGGCACCTCGTTCTGCGACCTCAACGTCGCCCTGATCCGCTGGATGGCGGGGGAGTTCGGCATCGAGACGCCGACGCCGCTGATGTCCGAGCTGGGAGACGGCTTCGGCCGCAGCAACGAGATGATCGTCGAGCTGTGCCGCGCGACCGGCGCCGAGGTCTACCTCTCGGGTACCGGAGCAGGCGCCTACAACGATCCCGACCGGCTGGCGGCCGAGGGCATCGAGCTGCGCTACCAGGACTTCCATCACCCGACCTACCCGCAGCTGGGCGAGGGCTTTCTGCCCAACCTCTCGGCGCTGGACATGCTGCTGAACTGCGGGGGCTGGGTGAACGCGGCGCCGTCGTGAACCGATCGCAACGCTGCTTCCGTATACATCGACAGAAGCATCATGGAACCGATCATTGCCGACATCGACGAGCGCTGGATGGCCGAATGGGTCACGTTCGGCATCCGGGAGCTCGAGAGCTATCTCGGAAAGCAGCGCTGCTTCGAGGAGTACTACTCCCGCCGAAGTCGAAGCCGCGGCGCGCCGCCCGGCGACCGCTGACGCTTACCCGCTGCCGCGAGATCTGACCCCACGGGTCAGGCCGTCGGGCCCTCCCACCACGGAATCGGCTCGGTCACGGAACGGCGGCCGACGCGGACATTCTCGGCCCGCAGCAGTTCGCGCTGCTCGCGCTCCCAGCCGGGCGCCAGCCGTCCGGTTGCCGACACCACGCGGTGTGCTGGGAAGTCCTCGAGCGATCGCGCCAGCGCGCCGCCCACCGCCCGCGCGGCTGCCGGCTCGCCGATCAAGTCCGCAATCCGGCCGTAGCTGGCCACCCGCCCTGCCGGAATCAATCGCACCGTCGCCGCCACACGCTGATCGAACGGCGAGGCCTCGGCGAGAACGCGGAATCCGACCGGGACGTTCACGCCCGTTCGAACACCAGCAGGTTTGCCTCGGGAGGATCGATCATGCGTGAACGGCGGGTGTGGATGTAGCGCACTTGCCTCAGCCCGGCAGCCTCGGCACAACTCCGCCAGCGTCGGCGCGACCGCAGCCGCTTGAAAACCTCCATCCCGTCGCCCTCCCCCGACCGGCGGAAGCCGACGTCGTGGGTGAGCGGGCCGAACTGGCCACCCACGATCATGACGCCGTCAGGGGCGAGCAGCCCGGCCAGGTTCGCGACCGCGCGCTCCCATCGGGCGTCCTCGACGATGTGGAACATGACCCCGATCGCGTTCACCACATCGAACGGCGGCTCAACCGCGAGCGGGTCGACGACGTCGGCGTTGAGCACCGTCACCTCATCCACCGCCTGGTACTTGCGCTGCAGCGCCTCGGCCACCTGTGACGCCAGCTCCACTCCCACCACTCGCTTTGCGTCCAGCACCGAGCGGTAGAAGTCGATCCAGTGGCCCGCACCCGAGCCGACATCGAGCACGCTCATTCCGGCCTTGGGGGGCCGTTCGATGAAATGCTCCAGAATCGAGTTCTCGACCGCGTTGTAGTGGTAGCGCGTCTTCAGCGGCGAGTAGCCGAGCATGATCGTGAGCGAGTCGTCGAGCTCGCGTGCCAGGGCGTCCGCCTTGCTCTCCTGCGGCGGATTCGCGTCGGGAGTGTGAGGACGAAGCGGGGAGATGTAGTGACGGATGAAGCGGGGGCCGAGGGTGCGCCGCGCGACGGCGACAACCGACGGGCCGACACCGTCCGCGAGCCGGCGAGTGCGAGCGCCCATGGCCGGCGACGATAGCACGGGTAACCGGGGCTCCCCGGGCCATGTGCCAGCCTAGACTCCGCCGGAATGCGCCTCCTGATCGTCGCCTTCTACTTTCCTCCCACCGGCGGCGGCGGCGTGCAGCGGACGCTCAAGTTCTGCAAGTTCCTGCCCGAGTTCGGCGTCGACGTGCACGTGCTCGCACCGGAGGACTCGAAGTGGTTTGCCCGCGACGAGCGGCTCATGGAGTCGGTGCCGAAGTCGACAACGGTGCACCGCTGCCGGTTCGTGGGACCGCGCTCCTCGTTTCGGGCCGACGCGCTGCGTGGCCGCAGCGGACTGGGGCGGCTTGGGGTCGAGGCACGCTACGCCTACCAGCGCGCGCTGATACCCGACAAGGCAACGCCCTGGGTTGCGACGGCGCTCCCGGCCGGGATCGGCATCGTCCGGCGCGAGGGGATCGACGTCGTCATGTCGACATCCCCGCCCACCTCGGCGCACCTCGTGGCGGAGGCGATCGCCACCGCCACGCGACGCCCGTTCGTGGCCGACTTCCGCGACTCGTGGCTGGACAACCCTCACCGCCACTATGAGAAGGCGGGCGTGCGCGCCAAGCGGTCGGTGATCGCACGGATGGCCTCGTCGGTCGGCCGCCGGTCGGCAGGGCTGGTGGCCGCCACGGGCACGATCGCGCAGGAGCTTGGCCGCATGCACCCGAGCGCCGCCCACAAGACGACGGTGATCGAGAACGGCGCCGACTTCGACGACTTTGAGGGTCTCGCCCACGAGCGCACCCAGCGCTTCACGATCGTGCACGCCGGCTCGTTCTTCGGGCAACGCACGCCGACGACGGCGCTGCTCGCCGTCCGGCGGCTGCTCGAGCGCCGACCGGAGCTGAGAGGCCGGCTGCTTGTGCGCTTCATCGGCGACATGCGCGCGGAGCACCGCGAGTACGCCCAGCGGCTGGGCATCGACGACGCCTGGCGGGAGGAGGGCTTCCTGCCATACGCCGAGTCGATCGCAGCCCAGCGGGCCGCCGATGCGCTGCTGCTCCTGATCCCGCACGCCGGCGGGCGTGGAGACTCGGTGCTCTCGGGCAAGGTGTTCGAGTACGTCGCCTCGCGGCGGCCGATCCTGGCGGCGGTGCCTCCCAACGGCGCTGCAGCCAACCTGATTCTGGGCATCGGCGCCGGCCGGGTGGTGGACGGGGACGACGCGGAGGGGATCTCGAGCGCGCTGGAGGAACTGGTGGACGAGTGGCTGGCCGGCGGCTCCGCCGATATCGCGCTGTCCGATGAGGTGCGCGACCGGCTGTCGCGGCGAAGCCGGGCACGCGAGTTGGCGCGGGTGCTGGACGGAGTTGCGGGGTGAACGTGCGGCGCTCCGTCGAGCTGCCGTTCCTCTGGGCGATCCTGACGGCGACGTGGGCGACAGTGCGGCTGGACACTTCGCTCGTCTCGCTGACCTACTCCGACCTCCTGATCAGCGTGTTCCTGGCCACGTTCGCCTGGGATCGCATCCGTCGCCGGGACGCCACGATGCCCCACAGCGCGGCCGTGGTGGCCGGCTTCATGCTCGTCTTCCTGGCCGTGTACCTGTGCGGCTACTTCGACCTTCAGACCAAGCAGGCGCTCACGTTCTGGATCAAGGGCCTCGGCGCCTGGCTGGCGCACGCGTTGTTCCTCGTCTGCGGCATTGCGCTGCTGGCACGCGGCGGCCGGCGGCTCTACCTGCGCTCGGTGAGCTGGTTCGCGGCCGGGATCGCGATCTGGCCGCCTACGGCGTGGTGCAGCTGGCGGTGAAGATCGCGGCCGGCGTCAACCTCGACAAGATCGTCGTCGGCGCGCTCACGTTCGGCCGCGGCCATACCACCGGCATCAACGTCTACGGCCAGGTCGGCGGCACGTCCAACATCTACCGCATCAACGCGCTCAGCGGCGACCCCAACCACCTGGGCGTGATCCTGTGCGTCCCGCTGCTGATGCTGCTGCCGTTCTACCTCGCCCATCCCCGCGGCCGGCGCAGGATCGGCCTGCTGCTTCTGTTCCTGTTGGCTGTGCAGGTGCTCACCCTGTCGCGCAGCGCCGCGCTGGGCGATATGGTGGGATTGGCGTCCTCTTGCCATGGATCCGGCCGATCCTGCCCCGGGCACGTACCATCGCGGCCGCTCTGGGAGGCGTGGCGGCGCTGGCGGCGATTCTGTACTCGACGTCGCACTTCGTGCAGACGGTGGTGCACTCGCGCACCAACGTCAGCGGCCGCGGCACGCTCGTCCACTTCCAGTTCTACCAGCTGGTGCCGCCGGCGCTCGATCCCAATCCGCTGTTCGGCATGGGCTTCAACACGTTCGCGGTCTTCTATCAGTTCGTCACGGGCAAGGCCGACTTCTCACCGCACAGCTTCTGGATCGCAACCCTGGTCGAGACCGGTATGGTCGGACTGTACGTCTACCTCGCCTACTTTGGCTACCTGTGCTGTCCGCGGCGGCCGTCGGTCGCAGCTCGGACGAGGATGCGGCACGGTTTGGCAGCGGCATGCTGGCTGCCTCTGGCGGCGACCGCTGCGGCCAACTTCTTCTACCTGACGATGCAGTTCAGCTACTTCTTCGTGCTGGCGATGCTGGTCGTCTCCGGCGCGTTGCTGTTCGCCCCCGCGCGCGCCCCCCGACGGGCGGCCGTGCCCGCGCCGCGCCGGTACACTGGAGGCGTGATCCTCCTGCTCGAGGTCGTCTTCTGGGTCTGCCTCGGATCGATCGTGTGGACCCACGCCGGCTACCCGCTGTTCATGGCCGCGCTGGCGCGGCTGCGGCCGCGCCCGGTGCGCGCAGAGCGACATCCTGCCCACGGTCAGCTTCCTGATCCCGGCGTACAACGAGCAGGCCGTGATCGAGGCGCAAGCTGGAGAACACGCTGGCGCTCGACTATCCCCGCGAGCTGCTCGAGATCCTGGTTACCTCGGACGCCTCCAGCGACGCCACGCACGAGATCGTCGGCCGCTACGCCGACCGTGGCGTGCGGCTGCTGGTCTGCCCGCGCGCCGGCAAGATGCCGGCGCTCGACCGCGCGGTGCGTGCAGACCTCGGCGAGATCGTCTGCATGGGCGACGCCAACACGATGTGGGACGCCGACTCGGTGCGTCGGATCGTGCGGCCTTACGCCGACCCGGCGGTGGGCATGGTCACCGGCCGCGTCGAGCTGATCAACCCCAACGACGGCACCAATCAGGAAGGGCTGCTACTGGCGCTACGAGATGTGGTTGCGCGCGAACGAGTCGGCGGTGCACTCGGAGACGGCGTCGAACGGCGCCATCCACTCGATCCGCCGAACGCTCTACAGCGACCTGCACCCCGCCGACGACCACGACATCTCGTTCCCCTACCACGTCGTCCAGGACGGCTTCCGGGCCGTGTATGAGCCGGAGGCGCACGCGGTCGAGAACATGACCACCGACATCGAGGACGAGTTCGGCCGCAAGTCGCGGTTCCTCGAGCATTGCTGGCTGGCGATCTTCAAAGGCTCGATGTGGAAGCTGTGGCGGTTTCCGCCGCTGTACGCGGTGGCGATCGTCTCGCACCGCTTCCTGCGCTACCTGACCGGCCTGCTGCACGTGATCCTGCTGGCGGTGAGCGTGGCGCTGGCCGCAACCGCCGGCGGCGTCTATGCGGTCGCGCTGGCCGCGCAGCTGGCCGGCCTCGGCCTGGCGCTGATCTCGATCGCGCTTGGCGGGCGCGTGCCCGGGATCAGCATCCTGCACTACTACCTGCTGATCACCTGGGCCACATTCGTCTCCCTGGTGCGCTACCTGCGGCGAGGCGTGCCCGCCACCTGGGATGCGGCCGCCGGCACGCGCACGGTGGGATGAGCTTCTACGAACGGCACGGCAAGCGGATGCTCGACCTGGCCGGCGCGGCGATAGCGTTGCCGGTTGTGGCACCGCTGATGGGCACGGTCGCGGCGGCCCTGTGGGCGACCCAGGGCCGTCCCATCTTCTTCAGCCAGCAGCGGGTGGGCAAGGACGACCGCGAGTTCACGATCCTCAAGTTCCGCACCATGACCGTGGGGGCGCAGGCCGAGGGCGACGGCCTGTGGTACGTGCGCGGCGACCGCCGGATCACGCCCCTGGGCGGGCTTCTGCGATCGACCTCGCTGGACGAGCTGCCGCAGTTCCTGAACGTGCTGATGGGCGATATGTCGCTGGTCGGGCCGCGGCCCAAGCCGCGCGAGATCATCGACCGCTACAAGACCCGCTACGCGGAAACGCTGCGAGTGCCGCCCGGCCTCACCTGCCTGGCCGCGATCGAGGGGCGAAACCAGCTCCGTCGCTCGCAGATGATCGATGCCGACCAGCGCTACGCGCGGCGGGTGACGCTGGCCGAGGATCTGCGCATCCTGGCCGCGACCGTGCCGGTGGTGCTGTTCCGGCGCGGCTTCTTCGTGGCCGATCGCAGCGAGGCCTCAACCGAGGACGTGGAGCCGGATCCGGCCTGACACTGAGGTGTTACGGCCTCCCGATCACGGCCACTCGGTCAGCACACGCGTCATGCGCGCCGGCACGCCGGTCACCACCTGCCCGTCGGCGACGTCCCGCACCACCACCGCTCCCGCGCCGATCAGGCACCCCTCGCCGATCTGGATGCGATCCGAGATCGTCGCACCGATGCCCACGAACGTGCCGTTGCCCAACGTGACATGGCCGGCAATGTTCGCGCCGGGGCTGATCGTGACGAAGTCGCCGACCCGGCAATCGTGGCTGATGGTGGCGCCGATGTTCACGAGCACGTGGCGGCCCAGCGCCGCCAGCCGGTTGAGAACCGCGCCCGGACAGACAACGCTTCCCTCGCCGATCTCGACTCCCGGAGCCAGCCATGCGCGCGCCGAGATGTGGGTGGCGAACAGCTCGCCCGGCCACGCATCCGCCAGACGGCTGCGGTCGCCGGGGTAGCCGAGCGCCACGAGCACCGGGGTGTCGGGATGCTGGGCATGGGCATCCGCCAGCGAGAGCACGGGAGCTCCCAGCCTGGCGTCCGAAGCCGCCTCCGCCAGGTACGCCGGCTCCGCGGCGTGGAAGCACACCTCGCCGTCGGCGTCCAGCACGTAACCCGCCGTCTCGCGGGCCTGATCTCCGACGCCGACGATGCCAACGGCCGCGGTCACCCGCCCACCAGTTCGCGATAGAGGTCGACGTGCATACGGGCAGAAGCCTCCCACGTCAGCGTCTCGCGCGCACGTCTCGCCCCCGCCCGCGCCTGCTCCAGCTTGGCCGGATCGTCCAGCAGCTCGCGCACCGCCGCCGCCATCGCTTCCACGTCCCCCGCAGGTACCACCCTGCCGGCATCGAAGCGACGCACGTTCTCGCCCAGCCCGCCGACGTCGTAGGCCACCGCCGGCACGCCGGCACCGAGCGCGCGAAGCAGCGTGCCGCTCTGATCGAGCCCCGGCTTGTAGGGAAAGATCGCCAGCGTCGAGTCGCCGTAGGCGCGATCGACCTCGGCTCCCGGCAGGTAGCCCAGCCGCCACTCGACCAGATCGCCACCGGCCGCCTGGTAGCGCTCGATCGGTTCCATCGGATCGCCGGCCACCAGCAGCCGTGCGCCCTCGACGCGCTTGGTCACCTCGATCGCGTCGTCGATGCCCTTGTAGGGACGGATCAGGCCGAAGCAGAGCAGCGTGCGGCCGTCATCGTTTCGCACCGGATCGCTGGCGATGATCGGATGCGGGATCACCCGCAGTCGCTCGTCCCGCACGCCCTGAACTCGCGCAACGCCTGGCGGCCCGACTCGCTGTGCGCGACGACGCGATCGAAGCGGTCGTACAGGTGCCGCCACATAGCCGCACGGGTGCCCGTACGGCGATCGCTCATGTCGTGGGCGGTGTAGACGAGCGGCGCGCGGCTTCGCAGCAGCCAGCGATCCATCTCGGGCACCGTCATCCACTGCACGTGCACGACGTCGGCCGGCCGAAGCGCCAGCCGGGCAAGCCCCAGCGGGTGTTCGGCCAGCTTCAGCGGGATCCTCAAACGCGACCGCCGAAACAGCCGCGAGCTGAGCGGATAGAACAGCTCCGCTGCGGCGATATCCGGCCGGCTGCGGCACGTCGCCGAAGCGAAATCGCGAGGTGACCAGCTCGACGTCCACCCCCAGCAGGCCCAGCTCGCCACACAGGTGGTCGTCGTAGTCGGGACCGCCGTAGCCCGGCGGGTTGGCGATGATCACGCGCATCAGCCCTCACCGACCAGCATGCGGGCGGCGTCCAGCAGCGACGGCAACGGCGGCGCGCCGACCAGGATCGTGCGGCAGCCGAGCGCCTGGCCGGCAGCCATGTCGCTGGGCGCGTCGCCGATCATGACCGAGCGGGCGAAGTCGATCTCGGGGAAATCGCGCTTGGCCTGGAGAAACAGCCCGGTACTGGGCTTGCGGCAGTCACACGTTCCCTTCTCGTGCGGGCAGACGTAGATCCCCGCCACCGGCAGCTCCATCAGCACGCGATGGATCCGGTCGACCGCCTCGGCCGTCATCCGCCCGAGCGCGATGCCGCGCTGGTTGGTCACCACCACTACCCGCCAGCCCGCCTCCCGCAGCAGCCGGATCGCCTCCTCCGCGCCCGGCAGGAAGTGGAACTCCGCCGGCGACGTCACGTACTCGTGATTCGGCGCCTTGACGTTGATCGTGCCGTCGCGATCGAGGAACGCGGTGCGGCCGCTCATCCCGCGAACAGGTCGTGCTCGACCAGCTCGCAGATCGTGTGCAGGACGAGCATCGTGCCCTCCTGGATCTGCGGCGTCTGTTCCGCCGGGATGCGGATGCAGTGATCGCACAGCTCGGCCAGCCGGTCGCCGCGCGGTCCTGTGATGCCGATCGTCGCCAAGCCCGCCTCGCGGGCCGCTGCCATGGCCGCCAACACGTTCGCCGAGGCGCCGCTGGTGGAGAGGCCGACGGCGACATCTCCCTCGCGGCCGAACGCGCGCACCTGACGGGCGAACACCTGGTCGAAGCCGAAGTCGTTGCCGATCGCCGTCAGCGCGCCGTGTTGTCGGCCAGCGCCAGCGCCGCCAGCGGCGCGGCGGTCGAGCAGGTAACGCCCGGTCAGCTCGGTGGCGATGTGCTGCGCGTCGGCCGCGCTGCCGCCGTTTCCGAACAGCAGCAGCGTCGCTCCCGCCCGGTAGCGCTGGGCGATCAGCCCTGCCACCTGTTCGATCGCTGCGGCCAGGTCGTCATCGACCAGTGCCCGCGCCATCTCGGCGTGCAGCTCCAGCCGTCGCATGCGCGCGATCACGCATCGCCCATGCTCCAGGTCGTAAGCCCGTCCGATTCGAACGCGAACTCGGTCACCACGCCGCCCATCCGGGTCAACACCTCGGCCACCCGGTGCTTCTTGTGGAACTCGCAGTAGAACAGCATGTAGCCGCCGCCGCCGGCGCCGGTCACCTTGCCGCCCAGCGCGCCCGCCCGCCGCGCCTCGGCGTAGGCCTCGTCGATGAACGTGGTCGTGATCTTGGGGGACATCCGCTTCTTCTGGTGCCACGCCTTGTGCAACAGGTCGCCGAACTCGCGCGGGCGACGCCGCACGAGCGCGTTCTTCATCTCGACTGCCAGCTCCTTCTGCGCCCGCAGCGCCATCAGCGTCGACTGCTCGCCTCCCTCGTAGCGCGCCGTCTGGTCCTCGATCACGCCGTCCGAGCGGCGGGTGGCGCCGGTGTAGCAGAGCAGCATGTTGTGCTCCAGCTCGTTGACCACGTCGCCGCTGACCCGCAACGGGTTGACGATCACGTGGCCGTCGCCGAACTCGATGAAGTTGAAGCCGCCGAAGGTGGCCGCGTACTGGTCCTGCATGCCGCCCAGCATCGCCATGTCGACGCGCTCGATGTGGTGCGAGAGCTGCGGCGATCTCGTAGTCGGTGAGCGGCAGGTTGTGGTGTTCCTTGAGCAGCCCGACCAGCGTCACCATGACGGTCGAGCTCGAGCCCAGACCCGATCCGGGCGGCGCGTTCGAGTGCAGGAAGATGTCGTAGCCCGGGCTGGCGGGATCGCCCAGCCGGCGGATCGCGGCCTTCACCAGGTCGAGCCGCCCGTCGAAGATCGGCGGCTCGTCCACGGCGTAGTTGACCGACAGTCCGAAGTCGGCCGACTCGATCCGGATCTGACGGTCGCGGCGGGGCCTGAGCAGGCCGTAGGCGTAGCGGTCGATGGTCGCGTTCAGCACCAGTCCGCCCTCACGGGACGGGAACGGCGGCACGTCGGTGCCGCCGCCGGCAAAGCTGATTCGAAGGGGTGCGCGGGCGCGTATGTTCATCGGCGAGTCGCTGCGCAGCCTAACGGTAGACTTCCGCGCCGTGTCCCAGAACCCCACTGCCGGAGCAGCCGACGAGGTGCGCATCAGCGAGTACGCCGGGCGCATCATGCGCAACTGGTACGTGGTGCTGATATCCGTCGTCGTCGCAGTCCTGCTGGTGGTGCTGCACACCGTCGGCTCCAGCAAGCTGTCCCAGGGCCAGGCGACCGTCTACCTCGGACAGCCGCTCTCGCCGCTCGGCGGGCAGGTGATCTCGAACACGCTGGTCGCCAACCCGACCACCGCCCAGGCATACCTGCGCACCTCCGCCGTCACAGCCAAGGCAGCCGCAGCGGCGGGCATCAAGTCGGGCACTGTGCTGAAGAACCACACCAGCGTGACGGTGCTGTCGGGCAGCTCGACCGCGAAGACGACCGGCGGCCAACCCCAACATCCAGATCACGGTGCGCGGCCCGTGGGACAAGAAGACCGTGGTCACGGCCGTCACCTCGCTGAGCGACTCGCTGATCGCGTGGGCGAACACCTACCAGCAGACCAAGATCGCGCTGCTCGACACGCAGATCTCCACCGACCACGACCAGATCACGACGCTGCAGCACGTCGTCGACCAGGCCCAGCGGCAGGTCGATGCGCTCGCTCACCAGTCGCTCTCGGCCGCCGACCGGGCATCGATCTCGGCCACGCTGCTGTCGACGATCGCCAGCGCGGGTTCGCGGATCGACGAGATCTCCTACCAGCTCACAACCAACGAGATCTTCAAGGCCAGCGCCTCCGACGTGGAGTCGGCCGGCTACGTCCAGGAGCCGTCTGGCCAGGCCGTGACCGCAACAAAGCGAAAGAGCTCGCTGATCGTGGCGGTGTTCACCGGCCTGATCGTGGGGGTGATCCTGGCCCTGATCTGGGACTCGATCCGGAACCGCCCGCGACGCGCGGCGGAGGCCTGACCGCCCGATGGCAACGCGCTCATGCCCCGACTGGCCCGAGTTGCTCGACCGCGCCCCCGACCTGCACTTCAAGCACTACACGGCAGACGAGCTTCAGCTCGCCCATGACATCGTGGTCGCGCTGGGCGCCGTTCGGCTGAGCGAGATCGAGATCTGCGCCGACACCCAGCGTAACGTGTTCAACGCCGACCACACGGATCCCCGGCTGGCAGACGCCCTGCGGGGCAGCTACTGGCAGGATCTGGACAGCTGGACGGGTGAATCTGGATCCCCGTAACCGGTCCAGCCGATACCGGTCCAGGGGATACGCCAGACCGTCCCAACGTCCGATCTACCTCCTGCATGTGTGATTCCACGAATCCCACGCTTGGAGAGGCGCAATGAACAGCTCCGACCAGACGACACACGGTGAGGAGCCGGCCGAGCAGGATGCGCTCGAGATTCAGCGACTGCTGGCCTGGTACTTCCGCACCGAGGATCCGTCACGCCACTCGGCGGTCGGCGACCTGAGGGACGCGGCGTAGAGAAGGTGTGACACCGGTCGCGGGGCGCGCCCAGAGGGTGCGCCCCGCAACCATGCCCGCGGTAGGCTGCCGACCGATGATGGAGAACCGGCCAACGCCGCTGAGCTCGCTCGAGTCGCGGCTGCCGGGCGCCGAGGGCCACTTTCGCCGCGATCACTTCGACCCTCCTTCGATCGACGAGCGCGGGTTTGTGCTCGAGGTGGTCGGAGGCGCTCACGAGCTGCGGCTGACGATGGGCGACCTGCACGGGTTGCCGCGGCGCGAGCTGGACGTGGTGCTGGAGTGCGCCGGCCACCGCCGGGACGAGTTCGACCCGCCGACACCCGGGCTCCAGTGGGGGATCGGCGCGGTGGCCGAGGCGCGCTGGGCGGGCACCGCGCTGGCCGACGTGCTGACCCGCGCCGGGGTCGGGGCGGACGCGACCGAGGTCGCACTGCACGGCGGCGACAGCGGGATCTGCGAGCTGGCTCCCGGAGTTCAGCCGTACGCCCGCTCGATCCCGCTGGCAAAGGCGCTCGACCGGGACACCCTGCTCGTGTGGGAGATGGACGGAGCGCCGCTGCCGGCGGGGCATGGAGCGCCGCTGCGGGCGGTCGTGCCGGGCTGGTACGCGACCGATTCGGTGAAGTGGCTGCGGCGGATCGAGTTGCTCGAAGCGCCGTTCCAGGGCCCGTTCCAGGCGCTCGACTACCGCTGGATCGATGCCGGCCATCCGTCCCCGGGCGTGCGGATGGACGAGGTGCCCGTGCACAGCTTGATCACCTCGGTGGACGATCGCGAGGCGCGCGGGGTCGCCTGGGGCGGCGGCGGCATCGCCGGGGTCGAGGTGCGGATCGACGACGGTGCGTGGCAGGCGGCCCGGCTCGAACCTGGATCCGGGCCGTACGCCCGGACGCGCTGGACGCTCGACCTCACCGCCCCGGCGCGAAGCGTTGCCGCGCGAGCAACCGATGTCCACGGCCGCCGCCAGCCTGAGCGGCCGGCCTGGAACCCCGGCGGTTATCGCAACAACAGCGTGCACCGGATTGAGCCGTGATGCCGCACGTGGACGCTCAGCCGAGCCCTTCCTCGACGCGCGCCTTCGCCCAGGCCAGGAAGGCGGCCGTCGTTCGGCTGAGCTCGATCCCGGACGCGCGCACCGTCGAGAAGTCGCGCGCGGGCTCGATTCCAGCGACCTCGGCGATCGCCAGCGACCCCAGCCGGAGTTCGCGCTCGACCGCGAACTGGGAAAGGAAGCTGACGCCGTAGCCGGCCTCAACAGCGGCCTTAGCTGACTCCTGCAGCCCCAGCTCCATCGCGATCTTGAGGTCGCGAAGGCGCACGCCGGCCTTGCGAAGCTCTTCGTCCATCACGCTGCGCACCCCGGCCCCCGGCTGCATCACGATCAGCGGCTCGGTCACCAGGTCCGCCAGCAGGACGGTGCGGCCGGCGAAGCGGTGGCCGGGAGCCACGGCCAGGATCACGCGGTCGCGGAGGAACGGCTCGTAGACCAGCCCGCGGTGCGGCCGCACCGCGCCCACAACTCCCAGCTCCAGCTCGCGCTCGAGCACGTGATCGATCACATTGGCGGTTGACTCGATCCGAAGCGAGACGCGAACGGCAGGGTGCTCCGCGCGAAACGCCCCCAGCAGCAGCGGCAGCAGGTGCTCGCCAAGCCCGGTGCTGGAACCGATCACGAGCGGGCCGGTGAGCTCGCCGTCGTCGTCCATCTCGCGCCGGAAATCCTCGGAGAGGGCGAGCATCCGCCGGGCATAGCGGTCGACGACGCGGCCTCGATCCGTCAGCCTCACGCGCCGGCCGCGTTCGATCAGCTTCGCACCGACGTCGTTCTCGAGCGCACGGATCTGCTGGCTGACAGCCGGCTGGCTGATCCCGAGCGTCTCCGCCGCCGCCGAGAACGAGCCGCGATCAACCACCTCGGCAAGCGTGCGAAGCTGACGCAGATCCATAACGACAGCTTATGTTACGGAGTCAGAGAAGGCCCTCAAATGCGAAGTCGATCAGGCGATCGGGGTCGCGTCGAATCCGGTCGCCGGCCGACTGCGGCTTTCGCTCCACGACAAGATCCTCCAGCGTCTCGAGCGACCGTAGCCGGCCGTCCGCGATCAGCCGCTCGTCGACGCCACCCATACGGCCGGCGAACGTGGTGTAGACGGGCGTCCCGAGCACGACGGCCTCGCGGTTCATCGTGCCTCCCGCGCTGACCACCAGGTCGGCGCCCGCAACCAGGCTCTGGCCGTCGACGGCGCCGTCGGGGACGTGCAGCGCCGGCAGATCGAGCGCCCGGATCCGCGCCGCCTGCTCGGGCGTCCTCGGCAACACCACCGCCCGCAGGTCGTCGCGCCGTCCCAGCCGCTCGACCAGCTCATCGAACAGCGGATTCTCGAACCGGTGATACAGGGCCAGATCGGCAGGCGGGCGGAGCACCAGCCCGATACGGCTGCCGTCCAGCCCCAGCGCCTGCGGCACGGCCGGATCGGGCTCGAAGTCTGCCAGGTAGTACTCCTCTTTCAACCCTGGATACGTGACCAGCTTGGGCGGCCGGGCGCCGTAGCCGGTCACCCGAGCGGCCGGAATCGCGTCCGGCATCAGCACGCGCTGCGCGAGCCGGCAGTTGAGGCCGTGCTGGAGCCGGGCGTACTCGTAGTCGAACATCGTCGTGTTGGGAACGCGCAGCACACGGCAGGCCATGGGCAGGTCGGTCGATCCGTGGGCGACGGCGACGTCGAACCGCCCCCGACGGCCGTGGCGGATCATGCTCGCGACCCGGTCGGCGGCGGCGCGTGCCTTTCCCGCCCGCGAACCTCCTCCGTGGTGGCCCACCACCGTGTGCTCGATGCCGTGCAGCTCGAGCAGCGCGAGCGTCTGCGCGAACGCGCGGGCGGTCACCGAGACGTCCCAGCCGCGGCCCTGCATGCGCCGCACCAGCGGCGCGAAGATCGGCACATGGGGCGAGTTTGTGAGGTCGACCCAGACGCGCACGAACGCTACGCCGCGGCGATCGCGGCGCCGCGCACCGCGTTCACGACCTCGACCTGCTGCGCCTCGGCCAGGGTCGGGAACATCGGCAGCGCCAGCCCCTCACGGGCCGCGGCCTCGGTCTCGGGCAGCGATCCGGTGCGGTAGCCGAGGTGGGCGAACACGGGCTGCTGATGCAGCGGCTCGCCGTAGTAGACGGCGGACGTCACGCCGGCATCCTTCAGCCGCCGCTGCAGCGCGTCGCGATGGGGCGTGCGCACGACATACAGGTGGTAGATGTGGGTGCGCTGCGGGGCCACCACCGGCAGCGACACGTACTCGCCCAGACCGAGGTCGCGGTAGCGATCGGCGGCGGCCTGGCGACGCGCGTTCCAGCCGTTCACCTCCGGCAGGAAACGGCGCAGGATGGCGGCCTGCATCTCGTCCAGCCGTGAGTTGACGCCGATATGCTCGAACGTCCGCTTGTCCCTCGAGCCGTGGAAGCGCAGCTCGCGGATCCGCTCCGCGACGTCCTTGCTGCTCGCGATCGTCATGCCCGCGTCGCCCATCGCCGGTAGGTTCTTGGTCGGGAAGAACGAGAACGTGGCGACGTCGCCGTAGGAGCCGGCGCGATGATCCTCGAAGCTGGCGCCGAAGGCCTGGGCGGCGTCCTCGATCAGGGCGATGCCGTTTCGGTCGGCCAGCTCGCGGAAGCCCCCGAGGTCGGCCGGCTGGCCGAAGATGTGCACCGGCATGACGGCACGCGTGCGCTCGGTGATCGCGGCCTCGGCGGCGGCCGGGTCGAGGCACAGCGTGACGGGGTCGATGTCGGCGAATACCGGAGTCGCGCCCCTGCGGGCGATCGCCTCTGCGGTGGCGAAGAAGGTGTACGCGCTGGTCACGACCTCGTCGCCGGCGCCGATGCCGAGCGCCTGTAGCCCCAGCTCGAGCGCGTCCGTGCCGTTGGCCACGGCGACCGCATGGCCATAGCCGATCGAAGCCTCGACCTCGTCCTCCAGCGCCCGCACGTTCGGGCCGAGGATGAAGCGGCCCGAATCGATAACGTCGCTCACGAGCTGCTTGATCTCTGGCAGGAGCGCTTCGTACTGCCCCCGGATGTCCATCAGAGGAACGGTCACAGGGAGGCGAGTCTAGACCGAGGCGGCGCGCCTTCGTCGCAGTAGCCACCAGCCCGCGACCACCAGCATGGCCGCCACCACCAGGTAGTCCAGGTAGCCGAGACGATGGTGCCAGGTGTCCCAGTTGGCGCCCGCCGTGTCGCCGATGTAGACCAGCAACGTGCACCACAGGAGGCAGCCGAGGAAGGTCAGCACGCTGAACCTTCCCAGCGGCATGCGGGCGATCCCGGCCGGCAGCGAGATGAACGTGCGGATCACCGGCAGCATGCGCGAGAAGAAGACCACCCGGGAGCCGTAGCGGTCGAACCAGCGGTGCGCCTGGTCGATGCGCGCGCGGGTGTGTCCGCTGCGAAGCCAGATCACATCGACGCCGTAGGCGCCGGCGGCCCAGGCGATCCAGGAGCCGACCAGGTTGGCGAAGGCGCCGACCAGCACCGCCTGCCAGAAGACCATGTCGCCCTGCGAGACGAGGTAGCCGGCGTAGATCATCGTCACCTCGCTGGGCACGGGGATGCAGGCGCTCTCCAACACCATCAGGCCGAACACCGCCCACAGCCCGTTTGCGGCGATCTGATCCTGTATCCAGTGGGCGAGGCTGGTCAGCACGGCGTGGCGCCGCCGTCAGCCACGAGCCGTCGCCTCGCGCTCCAAGTTCGCGAGCTGCAGCTCGAGCCCTCGAGTGACCGGCCCCTTTGCGATGCCGGCCAGCAGCATCGGCAGCACGATCTCGGCTGTCAGCGTGACATGACTGCCGCTGCCCTGCGGTGCGATCACGAACTCGGTGCGACCCGTGCGCTTGCCGTCGACCCGTTCTTCGACCAATCGCCTGGGCGGTTCGAGAATCGTGCGGCGAACGCGCATCGGCTCGCTCTGACCCATCGCCGAGACGACGCACGAGATCTCGCCCGAATCATGCACTTCGACCTCAGACACGGAGGAGGGAAGCGTGCGGACGTGGTTGTTGGGATCCGCGATCACCTGCCACACAGCCTCCGGAGGCGCCGTCATGGTGCGCGACACGGAAACCTTCACTGTTCCTCAGGACGCAACCGCGTCGTACTCATGCACCGAGCGGTACAGCGTGTCGCGCTGGGCGGGCCGGAAGCCGGCGTTTCGGATCGTGTGCAAGAAGTCCTCGACGCCGGCGCGGTGGGTGGTGCCGGCGGCGGAGACGACGTTCTCCTCGATCATGATCGATCCCAGGTCGTCGGCGCCGTAGAACAGCGCCACCTGGCCGATCTTCATGCCCTGCGTCACCCATGAGCTCTGGATGTGGTCGACGTTGTCCAGGTAGATACGGCTGACGGCCTGCATCAACAGGTAGTCGAAGCTGGTCGGGTACCAGGTCACCTGGGCGGCCAGGCCGGTGTTGTCCGGCTGGAATGTCCAGCTGATGAAGGCCCGGAAACCGTGCATCTCGTCCTGCAGCTCCCGGATCCGGCGCAGGTGCTCGACCCGCTCGTCGAGCGTCTCCACATGGCCCCACATCATGGTGGCGGTGGTACTCATGCCGAGCCGGTGGGCGGCTCGCATGATCCCGAGCCACTCCGAGGAGCTGGTCTTGATCGGCGAGATGATCTTGCGCACGCGGTCAACCAGGATCTCGGCGCCGCCACCCGGCAGCGAGTCGAGGCCGGCGTCGCGCAACCGAGACAGCGTCTCTGAAGGTGTCAGCCTCGCCTTGCGGGCGATGTGCTGCACCTCGCTCGGTGAGAGCGCGTGCAGGTGGATCGGGTAGCGGGCCTTGATCGAGCGGAACAGATCTTCGTACCACTCGATGCCGAGATCGGGGTTGTGGCCGCCCTGCATCAGCAACGCCGTCCCACCCAGATCCAGCGTCTCCTCGATCTTCTTGAAGATCACCGGCTTGGGCAGCGTGTAGCCCTCACGGGTGTCACCCGGGCGCCGGTAGAAGGCGCAAAAATTGCAGTCCGTGTAGCAGACGTTGGTGTAGTTCAGGTTGCGGTCGATCACGAACGTGACCCGATCGGCCGGAGCCTTGCGGCAGCGAAGCTCGTGCGCGGCCCGGCCGATGCGCACCAGCTCGCGCGACTCGAGCAGCAGCTTGGCGTCGTCGTCGCTGATCCGCTCGCCGGCGAGCGCCTTGTCGAGCACGTCGGTGACGCTGCCGGTGCGGGCTTCGGTGGCGCTCATGCCACCCGCTCGTGCTCGACGAACCGCAGCTCGGGCACCGCGTCCAGCTCGCCGGCCAGGTGGGCCAGCTCGAAGAACCGCACCAAGCCCTGCCGCTCGCGGGGGCCGAAGTGGTATCGCAGCTTCTCGAAGTAGCGGGCGAGGAAACCGGCCGGCCAGCCGTACTCGGCCGATGCGCGACGGGCCAGCGCCTCCGGCTCGGCGCGCGACAGCGCCAGCGATCGCAGATGCGCCCGCTCCAGCTCCTCCAGCCCTTCCTCGACGCCGTCGCGGCAGGCCCAGACGGCGTACACCATCGGCAGGCCGGTGCGCTCCTGCCAGAGCCGGCCGAGGTCGTAGTGCGGGGTGGGATCGTCGAACGCGCTGTGCAGCGCGGCGTCTCCGATCAGCATCTTGGCGTCGGCAGGCTGGCCGAGCGGAACCAAGTCGACCTCACCCAGCAGGACGCGCGTCAGCACCACCGAGGTGGCACTCTCGGGCGTGATCGCAACCGAGCGCACCTGGTCGAGCGGCTTGCGCGTGATCAGCTGGATCGAGTCGACAGCGCCCTCGGTGGACACGCACAGCCGCGGCAGCAGACGCAGCCGGTCGGCATTCCGGGCGTAGACGATCGAGCTGATCGGCGCCACGTCCACCTCTCCCGCCAGCAGCTTCGCGTTCAGGTCGGTGGGCACGCCCGAGACCTGCTCCAAACCGACGCCGTCCAGCTCGTAGAACACGGGCGCCATGTTGGCGTAGGAGATGCGGCCGAGGCGGAGCATCATCGGATGGTCGATTCCACCTTCGGCGTGGATGCAGGGCGAGGAATAGGGCGGGTTGGCGGGTGCGAGCGCTCGCAGCGCAGGCTGGGAAAGCCCTGGGCAAGAGTGATCGTGCCCGCCAGCGTGTCCTGGGCCCGATCCTGCGCCGCGTGGAAGGTGGAATCGATCATCCAAACCGCCGTACGACGTTGTAGAGCGTGTCGCGCTGCACCGGCACGCGGCCGGCGTCGCGGATCAGCGCCACCAGGTCGTTGATCTTCTCCTCCTGGGGCGTGACCGCGCCGGCGGCGTGGGCGATCTTCTCCTCCATCACCGTTCCCTGGATGTCGTTGGCGCCGTAGTGGAGCGCGATCTGCGCGAGCGGCGTCGAGATCATGATCCAGTAGGCCTTGATGTTGGCGATGTTGTCCAGCATCAACCGAGACACCGCGATCATCTTGAGGTCGTCGTAGCCGGTCGAAAAGCGCCAGCCGCGCCGCTCGAAGACCGTGTTCTCGGGGTGAAACGGCAGCGGGATGAACGCCAGGAAGCCGCCCGTCTCGTCCTGCAGCTCACGCAACCGCAGCCAGTGGTCGACGCGCTCCTCGTAGTTCTCGACGTGGCCGTAGAGCATCGTGCAGTGTGTCGGAATGCCCATGCCGTGGGCGGCGCGATGGGTGGCGATCCAGTTGTCCGGGTGCTCCTTGCCCGGCGCGACCAAGCGCCGCACTCGGTCGGCGAAGACCTCCGCGCCGCCGCCGGGCAGAGAACCCAGGCCGGCGTCCTTCAGGTCGGCCAGGATCTCCTCGCGGGACTTGCCGGAGAGCTTGTGCATGTGGTGGATCTCGGAGGCGGTGAACAGCTTCAGGTGCACGTCCGGCAGCGCCTCGTGCAGCGCCCGCGTGAGGTCGATGTAGTAGCGGTACTCGAGGTGCGGGCTCTCGCCGCCAACCATGTGGATCTCGGAGTAGCTCTCGCGGCCGTAGACCTCCACCGCGTGCTCGACCAGCTTGTCGAGCTCCCAGGTGTAGGCCTGCGGCTGCTTGCCGGTCATGGCAAAGGCGCAGAACTTGCACTTCACGCGGCACACGTTCGTGTGGTTCAGGTAGAGGTTGTTGACGAAGAACACCTCGTCGCCGCCGCCGCGCAGCCGGCGGGCGGTGTCCGCCAGCTCGCCCAGGCCGGTGAGATCGTCCGACTCGAGCAGCGCAACGCCGTCGTCGAAGTCGAGGCGTTCACCGGCGAGCACCTTGTCGCGGATCGGAGCCAGCGTGTCGAGGCGGGCGGCAGTGGCCATGCAGTCGTGCAGTCTACCCACGCCGGCCGGTACGCTGGCGCGATGGACGACGAGCTGGAATGCGGGCTCGACGATTTCGCCGCCGCGGTGCTGGCCCAGCGCCCGGCCGTCTCGATGGCGGTGGCGGTAACCGACCGGGAGCGCACGCTTGCGGTGCGCAGCTACGGCCCGATCGATGTGACGACGATGTTCCAGATCGGCTCGATCGGCAAGTCGTTCACGGCGATCGTGGAGCGAGCTGTGACGGAACAGCCTACGCGCTCCGATCGACCGCCATCCGCACCGCCTCGCGGAGCGCGTCGTGATCGACCGCGGCCGTGACGCCGTCCAACTCCGCCAGAGCGACCGCCGCCAAGCGGCGGGCCTCAGCCTGGGCGTCGGCGACCGCGCCGCTTGCAACCACGCGGGCGAGCGTCGGCAGCACGTCGTCAGGCTGCGCCCCCGTCGCGATCACGTCGCTCACCTCGCGGTCGCGTTCGGCGGCCAGAATCAGCGGCAACGTGACCGTGCCGTCCAGCAGGTCCGTGCCGAGCGGCTTGCCGGTGGTGTCGGGATTGCCGTCGCAGTCGAGCACGTCGTCGGCGATCTGAAAGGCGAGGCCGAGAGCCTCAGCGAATCGTCCCAGCGCGTCGCCCTGCGCGTGATCGACGCCGCCGAAGCGCGCACCCAGCATGGCCGCCGCCGAAAACAGCCGCCCGGTCTTGAGCGTGCAACGTTCGTAATAGGCGTCGACCGAGGTGGACGGGTCGCCGGTCTGCGCCCGCTGGAGGATCTCGCCCCGCGCCAGCGCCAGGCAGGCGTCGGACAGGATCGTGACAGCCTCGATGTCGCCGGTCGCGACCAGCTCGGCGAATGCCCGCGCGAACAGGTAGTCGCCGGTCGCCGTCGCCCGCTCGCGCCCGTCGCTGTGCCAGATCGTGGGGTGGCCACGGCGAAGCGGAGTGGCGTCGAGCACGTCGTCGTGCACCAGCGTGGCCATGTGCACCAGCTCGACGGCGCAGCCCGCCGTCACCAGCTCCTCCCGGCCACGGGCAGCGCGGGGCGCGCACAGGGACACGAGCAGCGGGCGCAGACGCTTGCCACCTGCCGTCATCGTTCGCAGGCCTGCGTCGGCCACCACCCCCGGCCGGGCGGCCACCGCCGCCTGCAGCCGTTGCTCGACCTGCGCCACGTAACGCTGGTGCTCGGATGCGACGAGGCTCGACTCCGGCACCGTCCCCACGTGCAGGGCCACCACGCCCAGCATCAGCCGCTTGAAGCCGACCTCGACGAGACCGGCTGCGCGCATGATCCCTGCCAGCTGATCGGCCGGCGGAAAGCGATGGACGGAGGCCGGGAGGTAGCGGTAGGCGCCGGGATCGCGCGCGACCGCCCGCCCCATCAGCGGCACTCCATGGTCGGTCCAGACCCGCGAGAACGGCCTGACGACAGGCCCTGGGGTGCTCATCTCGAGACAGACGACGCGGCCGCCCGGCCGCACCACCCGTGCCATCTCGGCGAAGCCACGGGCGTGGTCGGCCAGGTTCCGGACGCCGAAGCCGACCGTCGCTGCGGCGAACTCACCGTCGCCGAAGGGAAGCGCAAGGGCATCACCCTCGACCCACTCGACCGCGGCGCTCTTTCGCCGAGCGACCTCCAGCATCTGCGGCGCGAAGTCGAGGCCGACCACACGGCCCGACGGTCCGGCGGCACGGCGCAGCTCGAGGGCCAGGTCGCCGGTGCCGCAGCAGACGTCGATCGCGGAGTCACCCGGCCGAACCGCCGCCACCCGCACCGCAAGCCGCCGCCAGCGTCCATCCATGCCTCCCGACATCAGCATGTTCATGCGGTCGTAGCTGGGGGAGATGCGGTCGAACATCTCCCGCACCCGCTCGGGCTGGAGCGTCACGGTGCAGGCACCTCGGCCTCGCCCCAGCGACGGTGCAGGGTCATCTCGAGGCCGAGCGAGTCGATCACGCGGCCGGCCACGAAGTCGATCATGTCGTCAATCGTCTGCGGCAGGTGGTAGAAGGCGGGCATCGCCGGGATCACGTCAGCGCCCGGATTGCGAAGCTTGAGCAGGTTCTCGAGGTGGATCGACGACAGCGGCGTCTCGCGCGGCACCAGAACCAGCTTGCGGCGCTCCTTGAGCTGCACGCCGGCGGCGCGGTGGATCAGGTTGGCCTCGGAGCCGCCCACGATGGTGCCAATCGAGGCCATCGAGCAGGGGCAGATCGACGACCGCGTCGGTGCGCGAGCTGCCCGAGGCGTAGGGAGCCGAGTAGTCGCGCTCCGCCCACAGCCGCACGCCCGGCAGCCCGTGATCCGCGACGAAGCGCTCGAGCGCGTCGCCGCCGTCCATACCTCGGTCGCCGTACAGCTCGAGCGCGATCGACCTGGCGACCCGCCGCCGAGGCGCAGATTCCCGTGTCGACGCCCGACTCGCACAGCGCAGCAGGATCCGGGCGGCGTAGGGCGCGCCGGACGCGCCGGTGATACCGAGCATCACTCGCATGCCTGGGAGCCTACTGCTGGATGGGTTGCACCGTGCCGCTCTTGAGCGACGCGACCAGCTGGGCGATCTGAGCGATCTTGTCGGGACCAAGCCCTGTGCAGTCCGGCATGGCGCCGCCGGTGGCCTTGTTGGCGCGCACCGGCCAGCCAGGCCTGGATTCTTCTGGCCTGATCGTCCGCAAACATGGGCGAGCCCTTGCCAGGTTCGCACCCGGACCGCTCGCTCCACGGCACCGAAGTTCATGGCACGACGTGCATCCCTGTGCGGAGATCAGCGCCGCCCCGGCAGCGCATTCAGATCGGGCAGGTGGTGATCGCGTGCCGCCGACGCCGGGCGCCGAGCCGCCGGCGATCGTCAGCGCGATCAGCACGGCGGGGGTGGCAGTCCAAGCGCCGACGCCCGCGGGCCGGCGTGAGAGGCGGCGGTCGCGGCCGGTGTCCAGGAACGGCCAGCGATCAGCAGCACCATCAGATGGTGGGGATGATGATCGTGGCGAACAGGATCAGCTGCACGGCCGCTTGAAGATCCGCAGCAGCTCGAACAGGAACAGGAAGTACCACTCCGGCCGCGGCTCGGTCTGGACGACTGCCGGGTTTGCCTTGTCCTCGTAGAGCGCGCCGAACCACCCGTTCTCGCCGGGGGTGCGCCTCGCTGATCGGCTCCGCCGTCTCGTGCCAGACGACCGCCATCGCCACGATGATCAGCACGATGAGCAGGTTGACGACCATGTCGTGGAACATCGCGTAGGGGAAGAAGGCGTGGCCCTCGTCCCTCCGCCGCCAGCTCGGTCTCGTACCGGCACGCGGCGGTTGATGACCTTGCGCGGCCATCAGGCGGCCAGCTCCGAGCTCGGCGACGGCCGATCTCGTCGTCAGGAGGCCGCGCCGGCCACGGCGTGACGCCGAGCTTCACGACCAGCCACATGTGGACGAAGATCAGCGCGCCGATGGCGCCGGGTATCAGCAGCATGTGCAGCGCGTAGAAGCGGGAGATCGTCTGAGCCCCGAACACCGGCCCGGCCAGCAGGAACTTCGTAGATGAAGGGGCCGAGCACGGGGGCGGTGCCGTTGATGTTGACGGCCACGACCGACGCCCAGTAGGCGCGCTGATCCCAGACCAGCAGGTAGCCGGTGAGGCCCATCGCCATCGTCAGGACGAAGATCAGCGAGCCCGTCAGCCAGGTCATCTCGCGCGGGTACTTGTACGCGCCGTAGAAGAACGTCGCGGCCCATGTGCAGGAAGAGCAGGATCACCATCATCGAGGCGCCCCACTTGTGCATGCCGCGGATCAGCCAGCCAAGCGTCTGCCGGTCGGTGATGTAGCGAATCGACTCGTACGCGCCGTTCGGCGACGGGTCGTAGGTCATCGCAAGCAGGGCGCCGGTCGACGGCCTGCAGGATGAACACGGTCAGCAGCGAGGAGCCGAGCGTGTGGAACCAGCCCGTGGGCGGCACCTTCCGGAACAGGAACTTGCGCACGCAGCGTCGGGAAGCCGGTGCGGTACTCGATCCAGTCCTCGGTGCCGAGCACCATCTGCTTCGGGCTGGGTGCGGGGGCGGGCATGGGCAGGGATTCGGGCAGCGGCACTGGGGCTTCGGCACGGCGCCGTGCTGTAGGAGACGTTCGGGTAGAGAAGGTCGGGCAGACCGGACGGGCCGGGCAGGTGAACCGGCTGACCGGGCATCTTGACCGGGAAGTAGGTCAGCTGCCCGTTCACGTAGTGTCGGCGCTCCAGCGGTTCGTGAGCACCAGGCTCGTCGCTGTCCTTGACCTCCCACTGGAAGCGGTCGAGCGAGCCTGACCGGCGGCCCCGCGGTGCGAACGCCGTTCTGTGTCGTACTGCCGCCGTGGCACGGGCACGCGAACCCGATCCGGCGTCGGCGCGATCGGGCAGCCGAGGTGCATGCAGCGGTTCGAGAATACGACGAACATGGCGTCCTGGCGTGCCAGTCGGTGTTCGTGTTGCCGGTCGAGTGCACGCAGGCCAATCCGGCGCTGGTGTTCGCTTGCTGCGGGTCCTCGACGAACGTCGCCGGCGGTCGGCTCGAACCCGGTCTCGCTGGTGAACTGGCTGGTCTTGCCCGAGGTTCGACCGGCTCGAACGTGGCCTCCTTGGTCACAGGCGCCAGCAGCGTAGGCGGTCGCCGGGACGCCGATCACAGCGCCGATCATCGCCCCAATCCCGACCGACGACAGCGTCAGGAACTCGCCCTCGCGTAACGGCCGAGTCGGGCGCCTGGGGTGCCGTGTATGCGTTGGGCGTGCGAGCCGGCGGGAGTGTCCGCCACGTGTCCTCCTGATCGGTCCAGCGGCGCCATACTATCGCGCTCTCCGGTCGTGTGGGGTTGTAACGGAAGTAACGGGAATCCCGTACTCGGACCACCGGCTCGTGACTCTGCGCGCGCACCTCGGCGCTCATCTCGATCTACCGCCGGCCAGCCGCGCGTATAGCCCTCGGACGGGCCCCTTGGCGGTCGCATCGATGCCGATCTTGCCGCCGCTGAACTGCACGTGTCGGGGCGTGGTCGAGGTGGTCGAGCGGACCCTCCGACAGCATCACGTCGCGAGCCGGGATCCACGTTCGCGCCCACCTGCCACATCACCTGGGCGTAGTCGTGCACGTCCACGTCGCTCGTCCACGACGACAACGCCCTTGGTCAGCGACAGCAGCCCGGTGCCCCAGATGGCATGCATCACCTTGCGGGCGTGGCCGGGGAAGGCCTTGCGGATCGAGACGATGGCAAGGTTGTGGAAGGCGCCCGCGAACGGCAGGTCGTAGTCGACGATCTCGGGCATCGTCATCCGCAGCGCGGGCAGGAACAGCCGCTCGGTTGCCTTGCCGAGCCAGACGTCCTCCTGCGGCGGCACGCCGACGATGATCGACGGGTAGATCGGCGTCGCGGCGCATCGTGATGGCGGTCACGTGCAGCGACCGGGAACGGCTCGACGCGGCGTGTAGTAGCCGGTGTGGTCGCCGAACGGCCCCTCGTCGCGCAGCTCGCCCTTCGGGATGTAGCCCTCGATCACGATCTCGGCCCGGGCCGGCACCTCGAGATCGACCGTCCTGCACTTCACGAGCTCGACCGGCTCGGCCGCGCAGGAAGCCGGCCAGCATGAGCTCGTCGATGTGCTTCGGAAGCGGCGCCGAGGCCGTGTAGGCGGTGATCGGGTCGAGTCCCGAGCACGACGGCGACGTCCATCCGCTCGCCCATCCCCCGCCAGTCGGCGGCGGCGTCCTTGTGGATCTGCCAGTGCATGGCCGTCGTGGTCTCGTCGAACACCTGCACCCGGTACATGCCGACGTTGCGCATGCCGGTGCGGGGATCCGTCGTGATCACGGCGGGCAGCGTGATGTACGGGCCGCCGTCGCCCGGCCAGCAGGTCATGACCGGCAGCGACGTCGAGGTTGGGTGGATCGAGCACGACCTCCTGGCAGGGCCCGCTGCGCACGTCTTCGGGCGCGAGTCGGCGAGCGACTTGAGCTTGCCGAGGCGCGCGGACCTTGTCGCCTATCCCCTCGGGCGGGCGTCATCTCGAGCACATCCGGGACGCGCCGGCCGAGCTCGTCGAGCGCGTCGACGCCGAAGGCCATGCACATCCGCCGCTCGGTGCCGAACTGGTTGATCAGCAGCGGCATGCCGCGTGCCGCGCACGTTCGTGAACAGGAGCGCCGGGCCGCCCGCCTTGGTCACGCGGTCGGTGATCTCGGCGATCTCGAGGTGAGGATCGACCTCGGCCGTCGACCTCGACGAGCTCGCCCTGCGAGCGCAGATGGTCGATCCAGTCGCGCAGGTCCTCGAACGCCATTGCGGCGAGAGTGTATAGCCGGGCTCTCGAGAATCGGCGGCGAACGGCCGATACGGTGCCTGATGAGCGCACTTCCTGCACCACAGCTGCTGATCCCAGTGGCCTTTGTCGGTTCGCCGCCTACCGCACCTAACTGGGATGGCAGAGGCCGTCAGGACGTGAGAATGCGATCGAGACGTGGGCCGCCGGGAAGGGCTGATGACCTCGTCCCGCAGCCGATCGGCTCCACGCCGACGCTCGAGGCCGACACGGCAGGAGGGGTGTGCTTCGCGGTGCCGGTGGCGAACAGGGAGCGGCGCTATCCGCCACACGTACCCGGGCAGTGGGCGGGACGAGGTCACGGTCGACACGACCATCGTGCAGGCCGAACTGGCCGCAGGCTTTCCGCATTTCCGCGTGCTGCCGCGCCACGGCCGCAACCTGCCGGCCGGGCCGGGCGACGAGCGCGAAGTGGAGCTCGAGTCGGTCGAGTTCCAGCGTGATCACCGGCTGCTGGCCGGGCGCGACGGCGACCGGGACGCGCTGCTTCGGCTGTTCGA
The DNA here is from genome assembly GCA_963755675.1 of uncultured Actinomycetes bacterium. Classification (GTDB taxonomy): domain Bacteria; phylum Actinomycetota; class Thermoleophilia; order Gaiellales; family JAICJC01; genus JAICYJ01. The sequence goes on along the minus strand of CAVWLK010000026.1, from coordinate 9,420 downwards.
CCCCGAAACCATCGTCTGGTGGATCGACCTGGGCTCGCTGGCGCCGATCGTCGAGTACCAGACGGGCACGCTGGTGGTCCGCAGCACGGTGCCGCTCTCGGACGGCAGCGAGTACGACATGCTGGTCGGCCAGGCCGCCAGGATCGCCGGCCGGGTGCTGGCTGAGGGACTGCTCCACCGCTAGCCACGCACTCGTTCGGCTGACTATCATCCGATCGTCTCGTCGACGACGATCGCGGCGAGCGGACAAGGAGCCCATAATGGGCATTGCCCTGATCGTCATCGCGGTGATCGTCGTTCTGCTGATCCTGTTCGCGGTCGCTCGCCTACAACGGCATGATCCGCGCCGCAACAAGGTCGACGAGGCCTGGAGCGGCATCGACGTGCAGCTCAAGCGCCGGCACGACCTGATCCCCAACCTCGTCGAGACGGTGAAGGGCTATGCCGCCGCACGAGCGCGAGGCGTTCCAGGCCGTCACCGACGCCCGCGCCAGCGCGATCGGCGCCAGCGGCCCGGCCGCCGCCGGCAGCCGCCGAAGGCGTGCTCGACCAGGCGCTCGGCCGCCTGTTCGCCGTCGCCGAGGCCTACCCGCAGCTGCGCGCGACCGAGAACTTCCAGCAGCTGCAGAACGAGCTGACCAACACCGAGGACCAGATCGCCGCCGCGCGCCGCATCTACAACGGCAACGTGCAGTCGTACAACAGCAGATCCAGGTGTTCCCCAACTCGCTCATCGCCGGCATGGGCGGCTTCACCCCGCGCGAGTTCTTCGAGATCGAGGATGCCGGGGATCGCGAGCCGGTCAGGGTCGACTTCTCGACGCCTCCGCCGGTGGCGGTCACCGAGTCGGCGCCGGTCGTGACCGAGCCTCCAACCACACCCGCGCCTCCGGCTGAGCCCGAGTCGCCGTCGACACCCGAAAGCTGAGGCACCGGATGGCCGAAGCGCCGCACGTCCTCGTCCTGGGAGCCAAGGGCCTCGGCCGCACCGTGGCCGAGCACATGATGGGGTTGGGCTGGACGGCTACGGGCGTCTCGCGGACGCAGGACACCGCCGACAGCTTCCCCGGCCGCGGCGTCGTGGCCGATGTCTCGGACCCGGAGCAGCTGCGCAGAGTCGTTGAGGAGTCGGGTGCGATCGATCTGGCGGTGAACGCGATCTCGCCCAAGGGCCGGTTCGGCGGCGGCGATCTGATCACGACCGACGAACGGGCGATGTCTCCCTACCTCGAGCAGCTGCTGCCGGCGGTGTTCGGCTTCTACCGGATCGTGGGCGCAGCGATGGTGGCCCGCGGGTCGGGCACGATCGTCCAGGTCACCGGCGGCTCGGCGCGGCGTGCGTTGCCGGGCAGGGCGCCGTGGGGCGCCGGGGCGGCGGCCACCCGCGCGCTGTCACAGGCGGCGGCCAACGAGCTGCGGACCGGCGGCGTGCACGCGTGCCTGCTGGTCTGCGACGGCTCGTTCGGCGAGCCCGGCGACGACCACGGAGGCGAGAAGATCGACACGGTCGAACTGGCCAAGACGGTGCGCTTCATTCACGACCAGGGCCGTTCCGCCTGGACGCACGAGCTGGTGGTGACCCCCATCGGCGACCGCTGGACGCCGTAGGTCGGGGTCAGACCCGATCACGGGTCGCGTTGCACAATCGGCACAGCATCGGCGCACCTCTAGGATCCGAAACCGCTTGAACTGGCGGTTTATGGTGGGCGGGCCGCTGTGGGCCCGCGGGAGAGGGGTCAGACCCCTCCGCGAGGGGCGTTGCGCGATCGGCACAGTCTCGACACGTCTCGCCACACGACCGGGGTCTGACCCCGGATGGGGTCTGACCCCTCACCGACCACGATCAGACCTCTACGCGAACGCCGCCAGCGCCGTGGTCCACCGGTCCTCGTCGTCGCCGAGGCCCTCGCCGCGATCGCTCGCGCAGGCGGAGATCAGCTCCGCCAGCGCGGTGACGGCGGACAGATCGCCCGTGTGGCAGATCTCGACCAACCCGGCGGCGTACAGGTAGTCACCGGTCAGCAGTGCCAGGTCGCGATCGTCCTGCGCGAACAGGCGGGAACGCCCGCCGTGCAGCAGGTACCCCTCGCGGATCATCTCCACCCCCAGCAGGTGGCTCTCGGGGCAGCGGCCTTCGTACTCCGCCGCCGGAGCTTCGCCGGGCCGCAGTGCGGACGCCCACAGCGGGCTATCGGCAGCGGCCCGTGCCCGGATCTGCTCGAGCACGTTCATCGCTCGAACTCCCGGGCGGCCGCGATCGTCAGCTCGATCTGCTCCGCCGTGTGGGCCAGCGACGGCATCATCGCCTCGAACTGAGACGGCGCCAGGTACACCCCGCGACTGAGCATGTGGGCGTGGAAGCGGGTGTAGCGATCGGTGTCGGAGCGGGCGGCGTCGGCGAAGCTGTGCACCGGCCCGTCATTGAAGAAGGCCGTCAACATCGCCCCCATCCGATTGACCGTGACGCCGGGCTCGGCCAGACCGCCGGCCAGCGCGGACGATGTCTGCTCGAGGCGCTCGTAGGCGTCAGGCTCACGCAGCAGCTCGAGCGTCGCCAGACCGGCCGCCATCGCCAGCGGGTTGCCCGAGAGCGTTCCCGCCTGGTAGACGTCGCCCGAGGGCGCCAGGCGCTCCATCACGTCGCCGCGGCCGCCAAAGGCCGCCGCCGGCAGGCCGCCGCCGACGATCTTCCCCAGGCAGGTCAGGTCGGGTCGCACGGCCAGTCGTTCCTGGGCGCCGCCGTAGGCGACACGGAAGCCGGTGATCACCTCATCAGCGATCAGCAGCGCTCCCGTGCCGTTGCAGATCGTGCGCAGCCCCTCCAGGAACCCGGGCAGCGCGCGTACGACGCCCATGTTGCCGGCGACCGGCTCGACGATCACGCAGGCCAGGTCGTCGCGCATGCGCCTCGGCCAGGGACCGGGCGGCGTCCAGGTCGTTGTACTCGCAGATCAGGGTGTCGGCCGTTACGGCCGCCGGCACGCCGGGCGTGGACGGGATCGCCAGCGTGGCCAGGCCCGATCCGGCCTGCGCCAGCAGCGCATCGACGTGCCCGTGGTAGCCGCCGGCGAACTTGAGGATCTTCGCGCGGCCGGTGTGCGCACGCGCCAGCCGGACGGCGCTCATGGTGGCCTCGGTACCCGAGGACACAAATCGCACCAGGTCGATTGACCGCACGGCCTCGACCACCGCCGTCGCCAGCTCGACCTCGAGCGCCGTGGGGGCGCCGAAGCTGGTACCACCGGCAGCCGTCCTCGTGACCGCTTCGACCACCCGGGGATGGGCATGGCCGGCGATCAACGGGCCCCACGAGAGCACCCAATCGACGTAGCGGTTTCCGTCGGCGTCGATCAGCCAGCCACCCTCGCCGCGGGCGACGAACAGCGGATGGTCGCGTCCCACGGAGCGCATGGCCCGCACGGGACTGGAGACGCCGCCCGGGATCACGCGGCAAGCCTGGTCGAACAGGCGGCGCGAGGCCTCCTCGGTACGCGGAGCCCCTACGGCAGCCACGCGGCTGCCCGGGACGCGTGGTAGCTGATGATCAGATCGGCGCCGGCCCGCTTGATCGCCGTCAGGGCCTCCAGCGCAGCTGCCCGCTCATCGAGCAGCCCGGCCCGGGCGGCCGTTGTCAGCATGGCGTACTCGCCGCTGACCTGATACGCGGCGATCGGGGCGAGCGTCTCCTCGCGCACCCGCCGGATCACGTCGAGGTACGGCATGGCGGGCTTGACCATCACCATGTCGGCGCCCTCCTCGATGTCCAGCAGCACCTCGCGCATGGCCTCGTTGCCGTTTGCCGGATCCATCTGGTAGCCACGCCGGTCGCCCTCCTGGGGCGCGGAGTGGGCCGCGTCGCGGAACGGGCCGTAGAAGGCTGACGCGAACTTGGCCGAGTAGGCCAGGATCGCCGTCTCGGACAACCCGTCGCCGTCCAGCGCCGCCCTGATCGCACGCACCCGGCCGTCCATCATGTCGCTGGGCGCGACGATGTCGGCGCCGGCCTGCGCGTGTGACACGGCCGTCTGTGCCAGCAGCTCGAGCGTGATGTCATTGTCAACGCGGCCGTCGCGAAGCACGCCGCAGTGGCCGTGCGACGTGTACTGGCACAGGCAGACGTCGGTGATCAGCACAAGATCGGGTACGGCGAGCCGCAGGGCGCGAAGCGCCATCTGCACGATGCCCTCGTCGTCGTAGGCCGAACTCGCCGCCTCGTCCTTGTGATCCGGCAGCCCGAACAGGATCACGGCGGGCACGCCGGCCGCGTGCACCGAACCGGCCTCGTCGACCAGCGTCTCGATCGAGTGATGGAACTGCCCATCGAGCGACTCGATCGGCGTCGCAGGGCCGCTGCCGGCCCGGACAAACAGCGGTTGCACGAGATCTGACGGCGCGACCCGCGTCTCCCGCACCATGCCGCGAAGGGCATCGGTGCGGCGCAACCGCCGCAGACGGGTGACCGGAAAGCTCATGCACGGATTGTATCCCGGGCCTTTACATGTCCACGCCGTGCGCATAAGCTTGCCACGAATGGACTTTATGGAGGGGGCGGCAATGGACACGCAGGAGCACGAGCTTGACTATTCGAACGAGGCGCTGAGAAAACTCGGTTCCCGCATCCGCCACTTGCGCCGCAAGCGGGCGATGACCCAGCGTGACCTCTCGTTCGACGGCTGCTCGTACAGCTACCTGGCCCGGATCGAGGCCGGCGATCGGCGCCCCAGCCCGCGGGTGCTGGCCGAAATCGCCCGCCGCCTCGGTGTCAGCCCGGAGGAACTGGCCGGCGAGATGACCGCCGACCAGCGCAGCCGCTCCCTCGAAGTGCTGGACGCGATGATGATGATCCGCCTGCAGCAGTACGAGGAGGCTGAGGAGATGCTCCGCGGCGTGCTTCGCGAGGCCGAGGTCGAAGCCGACACTGAGCGGATGAGCGAGTGCTATGAGGGACTCGGTCTGATCGCCGCCCGCCGCGGCCGCGACGGGCACGCTCTGCAGCTGTTCCGCCAGGCGCTCGACATCGGCGACCCGCCGCATCCCGCCCAGCGACCCGACCTCTATATCGAGCTCGCGCGCCTGCACATCGGCTCGGGAGACTCGGCCCGGGCGATCGCACTCATGAACGAGTGCGCTGAGCGCCTTCGCTCGCAGCCCGGCCGTGACCTGGCCAAGCTGGTGCGCTACACGCTGCTGCTGAGCCAGGCCTACTCGGACGCCGGCGACTACGGCAGCGCCGGGTCGGTGCTGGCAGACGCCCTTCAGGACGGCGCCGAGGAAGTCGACCTGCACAGCCGGGCACGGGCGTACTACTCGCTCTCGCGGTTGTACGCGACCACCGGCCAGGTGGGACAGGCGATCGCCTACGCCGACCGCGCGCTGGCGATCTACGAGCTGATGGACGACAACGACGCGCTGGCCGACGCGCACCTCCTGTATGCCCAGAACCTGCTCGATGCGGGCGAGACGGAGCGCGCCGCGACACACCTGGCGGCATCGCGCACACTGCTCGGCGCCCGGCCCGGCTCGCTCGAACTCGGCTTCGTGGTCGTGGAGGAGGCGCGCTGCGCCCTGCAGATGGGCGACACCGATCTGGCGACCGCCAAGGCCCGCGAGGGCGTGGAGCTGCTCGGTAGCGGCGCCATGCCGGGGCAGCTTGGCGACGCCTATCTGGTGCTGGCCCGGGTCTACGACGAGCTGAACGACGTCGAGCGCGCGGAGTGGGCGTACACCGCCGCGATCGACTCGATCCAGAAGCAGAACGGCTGGACGCGGGAGCTGGCCAAGGCCTACCGCTGGTACGGCAAGTTCCTCAAACGGCTCGGCCGGGCCGAGGCTGCGCTGGAGGCGTTCGAGCTGGCCGCCGACCTCGCCCCGTCCAACCAGGACGCGCTCGCGCCGACGCCGCAGTCGAGCGTCGACAGCCGCATCGCCGCAGATCAGTAGCGAGCCGGTCGGGTAGAGGGCGGTTATCCAGCGCCCGCCGCGGGCGGCGGCGCAGTGTCCGGCGGCGGTCCATGTACCTCGACCGGCACCTCGACCGGCACCGGGGCGCCGGCCCACGACTCCAGCCCGATCCGGCCGCGCGAAGAACGCGAACACCTCCCGGCCGACGGCGACCAGCGGCAGCGTCACGAACACGCCCAGCAGGCCGTACAGCTGAGCGCCCGCCAGCAGCGCAAAGATCACCAGCAGCGGGTGCACGCCGACGGCGCCTCCCATCAGCTTGGGGATCACGACGTGCCCCTCGACCTGGTGGATGAACAGGAACGCCAGCGCCACCGCGATCGCCGCTGACGGCGACTGGGCCAGCGCCACCGCTATCGGAGGGATGGCGCCGATCCACGGACCCACGTACGGGATCACCTCGACCACGGCGACGAACGCGCCGAACGCGATCGCGTAGTCATCGCCGTTGTGGAAGATGCCGGTGACGCCGAGCACCCACATCAGCAGGCCGGCCGTGGTGCCGATCACCAGACAGACCAGTGTCTGGCCGCGCACGTAGGCGATCAGCGCGCGCTCGCAGCGGTCGATCAGGTCGTCGCCGCTTTCGTACCGGCGGGAACAGGCCGGCGCAGGACTCGACAGCCGAGGCGCGTCCAGCAGCATGTAGACCGAGACGACGATCACCAGCACCACGTTGAAGAGGCTTTCGACGACGCCGATCAGCACCCCCTGAGCGATGTCGACCGCCCGCCCCGAGGCGTTCTGCACGTCCAGAGAGTCGATCTTGGCCTGCACCTTGTCGCTCAGCTTGCTGACGTCGATCTTCTCGAGGTGATTGTCGTTCAGCCACGTCTGGAGCCTGTCGAGCCCTTCTGGGCCGGCGTCTCGCTCTGGCCCGGCCGCTTGGTGAACTCGTCCTGCACCACCGATGTGGCCGCCTGCACCTGGTTCGCGACGACCGTGCCGGCGATAACGGCGGCGCCGACGAACACCACCGCGAACAGGAGGTAGACGACGAGCACCGCGAGCGGCCGCGGCAGCCGGAACACCCCGAACGCCCGCACGATCGGATTCAGCAGGATCGCGATCAGCGCGGCGACCACGAAGATGAACACGGCATGGCTGACCGCCGACACCAGCTGCCAGGTTCCGACCAGGATCAGCGGCAGCCCCACCAGCTGCACCCAGCGCGGGATCTCGACCTTCCGCGGGCTGTCCGGCGCCATTGCGGCCATCGTACCAACTCGCGTGGCGGCCGGCGGCCGCGGCGCCGTGGAGCCCGACCAGGCACCAGAACTCCGTGCAAATACCATGCAAGCTTCGCCCCGGCGGGCGGCGGTCGGCTACCCTGGGCAGCGTGATCGCAACCCGCCAGCGCCAGCGCCGTAGGCGGCGCACCACCCGCCGCCGGCGCGACCCCGGGCGGCTCAGGCTGGTCGTCGGGCTGGCGGCCGCAGTGGTGGCCGTGATCGTACTGGGGACGCTGCTGCATTCCAGGTCAGGCGGCCCTGCCCAACCGGCTATCGCTCCCTTCGACTCAGCCGAACTGGCCCCCGACGGCCCGCCCCAGGTGCAGACGCTGGCGATGGCCGGCGGGCTGTCCCTGGCGTGCCGATCACGCAGGGCCGGATCACCGCGATCGTCTACCACGCAACCGGGGCCGCGGACGCGATCCCGCTGCAACCGGTCGGCCATCAACGCAACGAGGGCTTCCTGTCGAGGCTGGGAGATCGACTGTTTGGCAGCGGCGGCAACGACGGCCCCTCGTACTTCGTGGACGGTGGAGGCTCGGGACCGGACACGAGCTCTGTCGACATCGGCGCTCCCGCCGGCACCGGCGTCTACTCGCCCGTGGACGGCATCGTCGTCAGCGTTCAGCCTACGTCCTCAACGGCCTCGAGCGCGGCAGCATCGTCCAGATCCGCCCCGACGCCGCGCCGGCCGTGATCGTCACGGTCGGCAACCTGGGCAGACACCTCGGGATCGACGTGGGGTCGGCGGTCAAGGCGTCCCAGACGCGGCTCGGCTCGGTGATCGACCTCTCGAAGCTGATCGATCAGACCGTCGCCCGCTACACCTCCGACGCCGGCAATCACACGTCGATCCAGATCAGCCCCGCGCCGGGCGCCAGCCCGTACTGTAGATGGTTGATTCCGCATCCAACGCGGCGCAGGATCGGGCCCAGGACACGCTGGACACGAAATCAACCATCTGGACATCCTCTTCATCGCCGACATCTTCGGCGCCCCCGGCAGGCGAGCCATCGAGCAGAGGCTGGCCGGCCTGCGCGAGGAGATGGCGCTCGACCTGGTTGTCGCCAACGGCGAGAACGCGGCGGACGGCGTCGGCATCACCAGCCGCATCGCTACCCGTCTGTTCGCGGCCGGTGTTGATGCCATCACCCTGGGAAACCATGCCTACCGCCAGCGTGAGGTCTACCCCTACCTCGACTCCGAGCCGCGGATCCTCCGCCCCGCCAACCACGCCGCGAGCGCACCCGGCCACGGCACCGCCCTGGTGCAAACCGCCGACGGAACGCCCGTGTTCGTGATCAACCTGATCGGCCAGCTGTTCCTGGACGCGGCCCGCAGCCCCTTCGAGATGGCGACCCGGTTGGCAGCCGAGGCACGCGAACAGGCCGCTGTCGTACTGGTTGACTTCCATGCCGAGGCGACCAGCGAGAAAGTCGCCATGGCGCGGCTGCTGGACGGCCGGGTGACCGCGGTCCTGGGCACGCACACCCACATCCAGACAAACGATCCGGTTGTGTTCCCGGGCGGCACCGCGTACCTCACGGACGCCGGCATGACGGGACCGCACGACTCCGTCATCGGCGTGCGTTCGGATCTGGTGCTGCGGCGCTTCCAGACGGGGCTGCCGGTGCGGTTCGAGCCGGCCGAGGGCGACGTGCGAATCGAGGGCGCGATGATCCAGTGCGACCCCGAGAGTGGTCTGGCCACGAGCATCGAGACGGTGCGCGTCAGCGTGGAGTGAGTTCCGGGGCCGCCTCGCGGCGCGGAAGCAGCAGGCCGAGCAGCACCAGCGGCAGCCACCAGCAGATGTAGGGATAGAACCAGTAGCTGGATACACTGCGTGGCGATCACGGCCGCCGCGCCCAGGGCGGCCACCTGCGCCGTGTCCTTGTGGCCGCGGGGGAACACGGCCAGCAGCAGGCAGCCCACCACGACCGCCACCTGCAGCGCCTGCTGAAGCCAGTGTATGTGGTACCAGCCGGGGTGGTAGTTGCCGATCGTCCATATCGAGAGCGGCGTGACGCGGCCGAGCTGGTAGTGGAAGGTGCGGTCCCAGAACAGCCGCAGCCCGTTTGAGTCCAGCGCCAGCATCGCCAGCAGCACCCAGCGAGCCGGCCGCAAAGCCCATCGCGGTCGCCGCGCGGTTGCGCAGCGAAGCATCAGCGGCACCAGCGCCAGCGGACCCAGTTTGGTCAGCCCGGCCGCGGCGAGCAGCACGCCGCGCA
>CAVWLK010000025.1:0-31377 GCA_963755675.1 uncultured Actinomycetes bacterium | reverse complement strand
CCAGCGGGAAGGAGGCGGCCAGCAGCAGCCGCAGGACGATGCCCGGCACCGAGCTCTCCGGCACCACCCACAGCGAGAGCGCGACGTAGACGCACGTGACGGCAAAGATCCGCCAGACCCGGTTCCAGTCGTATGGCACCGGGTAGCTGCGCTGTGCGTTCAGCCATCCCATCCACAGCAGCAGCGCGTACCCGATCACCGTGGTGAGCCCGGCGCCGACGATCCCCCAGCGAGGGATGAAGTAGAAGTTGAGCCCGATGTTGGCGGCGGCGGCGATGGCCGTGATGACGGGCGTCATGCGCGTCTTCTTGGAGAACGTGACGCCGATGTTCACCACCATGAAACCGCCATACAGAACGGCGCCGCCCATCAGCAGCGGCACCACCGGGACCGCGTCGCCGACGTTGGCGGGGAACGCCAGCCGGATGTAGGGGGCCGAGATCAGGGTCAGGGCGGCGATCGCCCACCCCATCACCACCGCCCAGTAGCTGAACACCTGCCGGATCGTCTGTGTCGCCGTCGCCTCGCCGCGGATCGAGTGGGCGAACGGCGGCCATGCGGTCTGGAACGCGCCCACCGCCAGCATCACGCCCAGCGCGACCTTGGCTGCCACCGCGTATGAGCCGAGCTCGGCGGTCGTGGCCAGCCCCTGGATCTGGGCCCGGTCGGCGAAGTTGAGGCCCCACAGAGCCAGACCCGCCGGCATCAGCGGCAGCGAGTAGTGGAGCACCTGGCGGAACACGTCACGGTCGAAGTGGCGGAAGCCGACCGTATGCCGGCGGGCCACCAGCAGGCAGCCGTACACCAGCACGCTGCCCCCGAAGTTGCCGAGCATCAGCCCGACCGCCTTCTCGTGGAGGCCGATCACCAGCACCAGCGTCATCACCACGGTGATTGCGACGTTCAGGAGCGTGAACACCACGAAGCTTCGGGCGCGGCGCTCGATGCGGTAGATGCGCGCCACCACGTCGTAGTTCATCGTCACCCACAGGCCCACCAGGCCGATCGCCGCGACCGCGCGGCTCACCCCCAGTAGGGAAGCCAGCGGGTCGAGCAGCCCGACGCCCACCGCGAACGCGATCGTCGAGACCACCATCACGAACGCGAACACGGTCTGGATCACCGGCGCCCAGTCCTTGCGCTCCGGCTCGCCGAGCGTGAACCGCGACATCGACGCCGTGATACCGAGCCGCAACACGATCGCGGCGGCGGCGATCGCGCTCATCACCAGCTCGACGACGCCGAACGCGTCGCGGCCGGCGTAGTGGACGTACACCGGTACCAGGAAGAAGCCGACGATACGCCCGGCGAACCCGCCCAGACCGTAGGTCAGCGACTGGCTCGCCAGTGAACGCAGCCGCGGGGCGCCGCTACTCGTAGCCGAGCGCCTCCAGCCGCTCCGAGATCGCGCGCTCCTCGTCGCCGGAGTACACGGTCTGGTCGCTCACCGCCCCCTCGGCCGCCGCCAGCGCGACCGGGTCGCCGCTGGGGGAGACGCAGAGAGCGGCCGCCCATCCAGCTCGGACTCGGCCTCGACTCCTAGCAGCGCCAGCACGGTCGGCGCCAGATCGACGATGCCAGCCCCCTCGATCGGCTCGTGAGAGACGCTGGGGCCGGCCGCCGCGATGATGCCGATCGGCCCATGGTGACCCGAGAAGCCGTAGTTGTGCGAGGGGTCGAGGTGCTCGTGGCGAACCCACGCGCTCGGCCACGCCCGCCGTGAGGAGTCGACCAGGATGCGGGGATCGCGAGCCGTGATCAGGATGTCCGGCGCCTTGTCCGAGAAACGCCCGCGGTGCACCTGATCGCCGGGCTGCACGACGAAGGCCGGCGAGCCGTCGACGGGGCTCGGCTCCTGCGAGAGCTCCTCGATCAGCCGGTCGCGGTAGGCCTTGTCGCCTCGCCGCCCGGTCGCTTCGCCAAGGTAGATCGGGCCGCCGGTGCCGTAGGCGTAGGCGTCGGTGTGCCAGCGATCGATGTCTCGCATCGTGCGGTTGGCGGTGGGGGGTGCGGCGCCGAACGGCACCAGCCGGTCGTAGAGCTCTGGATACCAGCGATGGCGGAGGGCGAGGTGCGAGTCCACCCTGGCGAGGCCGCGCACCCGCTGGGCGGAGCGGCGGCGAAAGCGCAGGTGGCCGTGTTGCTCGAGCCAGCGGTTGACGTGGAAGACGTGGTGGATCGGCTTCATGCCGTGATCGGACAGCACGATCGCGTTCACCGGCGCCTCGTACAGCGCCTCGGCCCGCTCGATCAGCCTGCCGATGGCGCTATCGACGGCGTCGTAGACCTCGCCGATGTGGTCGGCTGCCCGGGAGGGGTCGTGGGCCGGGTGCTCGGGGTCGCGCAGGTGCCAGGCCAGGTGGCCGATCGTGTCGCTGGACATGAAGTCGACGCAGAACAGATCCGGCCGCTCCGACTCGAGCACGTACTCGCACACCCGCTCGACCTCGCCGATGTTGTCGATCAGCAACCGACGGTAGCGGTCGTAGTCCTCCCAGTAGCGTTCCTTCATCGGGTGGTGCGCGGTGACGAGATCGGGGAAGCGCTCGGCGATGCGAGCGGCTGCGGCCTGCGGGTGGATGCTCGGCCGCTCGGGCCCGCCGTACCCCGAGATGACCAGCCCACCGACGTCCTCGACCGGGTGGGTGAATGGGATCAGCACCATCGCCGTGCGCTTGCCGGCGGCACTCAGATAGCGCCACACGGGCGCTCCGCTGCGGTGGGCAGCGCTCTCGATCCGGAAGCCGCCCCGGAAGGGATTGGTCGAGAAGTTGAAGATGCCGTGGGACGCCGGCCGCAGGCCGGTGAGGAAGGTCGACCAGGCGACCGGGGTGATCGGCGGCTCGGTGGAGCGCAGCGGGCCGTACGCTCCCGCGCCGCGCAGGCGGGCGAGCGTGGGCATGCGACCGGCGGCGAGCAGCTCCTCGACGATGTCGAAGTCGGCGCCGTCGATCCCGAACACGAGCACGGGAGCGGTGGTCATGCGGCGATCGTATCGTCCGTCGCCGCCGGCGAGCGCAGGCTGTAGCCCCAGCGCCGGGCGGTGCCCTCCCACCGCCGCTCCACCAGCGAGAGGTACGCGCTGCGGGCGGCGTTCCGCCGCCGCGCCTGCCACTCGGCGAAGTACCGCTCGTTCATGCCGGCCCGCACCTCGAGCCCCGACGGCACGGCGTCCATGCCGAGGAACGCGAAGATGCGTTCCAGCTCGGCATCGGGTGACGCGACGAAATCCTCGTAACGCAGGAGGTGGACGCGCTCCAGCGACGGCCGGTCGGCGGCGAAGATACGGTGGCAGCGCATCCAGTGGGCGATCAGCTGGTCGGGACGGGTGGCGCTCCACTTCTGAGTGGCACATGCGACCGCGATCGGGTGACGGGTGACGACGACGAACGAACAGCCGGGGAACAACGCCTGCAGGAAACGGGTCTTGGTCAGGTGGGGCGGCGATTTCTCCAGCAGCACAGGCCGGTTCAGATCCCAGTGCGGCGACCACTCCTGCCACAGGCGCTCGCGGCTCTCCGATGTCGCCAGCGGCGAGTGCTCGGTCAGGTGCTGGCGCTCGGCGAAGCCGAACCGGCCCGGCCCGCCGTCGAGGTGACCGGGCGGGTAGACGCTCTGCAGCAGCTGGCCTTCGTCCTCCGGCACGCCGGTGCCCGAGAACGCGCTCACCTGCGGATGCTGGGCGATGCAGCGGGCGAGCAGCGAGGTGCCGCTGCGATGCAGCCCGGTGACGAAGACGAAGCGGTGGTCGCTCACCACCAGAGCGTAGTGACCGCGACGGCGCCGCCGCCGCGCTTCTCCCGACCGCCAACCGTCACGACCTCCGCGATCACTTCGCGACACCCTCGCGAGCCCTGTCCCGCTTCGCAACGATCTTCCCCCGACCAGCGACACGACAATTGGAGTCAAACCCCTGTCGTGGACCCGTTGCTCGATCGCAACCTGATCGTGACGGGTCAGCCGCCTGGTTGGGCGAATCCTCTCTCACGCCCGATTATTGGAGTCAAACCCCCGACGTGTGGCGTGATGGAATTGTTGCGGGAGGCGGTGCATGATCCGGCTCGACGTGGCGGTTTCGCGGTTGTGGGAGCGCCGGCTACTGGCGGCCACTGTGGACGCCCTTCTTTACACTGCGGCGATGAGCAACCCCAAGCGGCTGATGATCATCGGGCTGGACTGCGCGGCGCCGGAGATCCTGTTCGACGACATGAAGGGCGAGCTGCCGGTGCTCGGCAGGCTGATGGAGCAGGGCGTCTACGGCCCGCTCGAGTCCTGCGACCCGCCGATCACCGTGCCCGCCTGGTCGTGCATGATGAGCTCGAAGGATCCCGGCACGCTCGGCTTCTACGGTTTCCGGAACCGCAAGGATCACTCCTACGACGGCCTCACCTTCGCGACGGCGGAGAAGATGAAGGAGGACCGCGTCTGGGACATCCTCTCGCGTGCCGGCAAGCACGTGGTCGTGCTCGGCGTGCCTCAGACATTCCCGCCCAGCGCCGTCAACGGCGAGATGGTCGGCTGCTTCCTCTCGCCCTCGACCGAGTCGCGCTACACCTACCCCGACGCCCTGCGCGACGAGATCCGCGACGTGGTCGGCGAGTACATGGTCGATGTGCCCAACTTCCGCACGGATGAGAAGGACCGGCATCCTGCGCGACATCAACGAGATGACCAAGCGCCGCTTCGCGCTCGCCCGCCACCTGCGCGACACGCGTCCCTGGGACTTCTTCATGATGGTCGAGATGGGGCCCGATCGCCTGCACCACGGCTTTTGGCGCTACTACGACCCCAAGCATCCCGACTACGAGCCGGGCACGGCGTACGAGACCGCGTTCCGCGACTACTACCGCTACCTCGACTCCGAGATCGGCTCCCTGATCGACGGCCTGGACGACGACACTGCCCTGATGGTCGTCTCCGACCACGGCGCCCAGTCGATGTTCGGGGGCATCCAGGTGAACGAGTGGCTGATGCGGGAGGGCTACCTGACCCTCGCCGAGCAGCCGGCCGCTCCCGGCCCGATCGGCAAGATGAAGATCGACTGGCCGCAACACGCGAGTCTGGGCCGACGGCGGCTACTACTCGCGCATCTTTCTGAACGTGCGGGGACGCGAGCCGGAGGGCACCATCGACCCGGCCGACTACGAGAGCGTCCGCGACGAGCTGATCGCGAAGCTGGAGGCGCTGGGGGACGAGAAGGGCGCCTCGATCGGCACCCGCGTATTCCGGCCGGAGCAGCTCTACCACAGGTCAACGGCGTCGCCCCCGACCTGATCTGCTACTTCGGCAACCTGACCTGGCGCTCCATCGGCTCGGTCGGCGACGGCCGCATCCACGTCCGCGAGAACGACACCGGGCCCGACGATGCCAACCATGCCAAGTTCGGCATCTACATCATGGCCGGCCCGGGCATGCCGGCGAGCCCTCCCGCCTCGGCGACCCTGTTCGACGTCGCGCCCACGGTGCTGAGCCTGCTCGGCCAGCCGGTCCCGTCCGACATGCAGGGCCACAGCCTGGTCTAGCGGCTGATACCATCGAGCCATGCCGGTTCGTCCGTCACGACGCCGTCAGATCGCACGGATGCGAGAGATCGCCCGCGTGGCGGCCCGGCACGGCTTCGGCTACGCATTCGAGCGGCGCGGGCGGCGCAGCCGGCGCGACCTGGACTCTGGCCAACCTCTCGATGGAGGCCCGCGGCCGCCACCTGCGCGAGTTCGCTGGACGAGCTCGGGCCGACCTTCGTCAAGTTCGGCCAGCTGCTCTCCCTTCGCCGCGATCTGATCCCGGAGGATATCGCCGCCGAGCTCCGCCAGCTGCAGGACTCGGTCATCGCGTTCTCCGTTCGCCGAGGTGGAGCAGGTGATCGAGCGCGAGCTTAAGGCCGACATCGACCGCTGTTCTCGTCGTTCGACCCGGTGCCCGATGCGGCCGCGTCGATCGGCCAAGTGCACCGGGCCGAGCTGCACAGCGGCCGCTCAGTCGCGGTCAAGGTGCAGCGGCCGGCCGCGCCCCACCAGGTCGATGCCGACCTCGCGCTGCTCACCAGATCGCCCGATGGTCAGCAAACGCGTCAAGCGGCTCGCAGTTCATGGACACGGTCGAGCTCGTTGACGAGTTCGCGCGCTCGATCAGGCGCGAGCTGGACTATCGGATCGAGGCCCGCAACGCCGAGCTGTTCCGCCGTAACTTCGCCGACCGACTCGTCGGTCGTGATCCCGAAGGTGTACTGGACGTACTCCAGCGAGCGGGTGCTGACGCTGGAGTGGATCGAGGGACGCAAGCTCGGCGACCTCGACCTGACCGTCACGAGATGTCAGAGCGGCGCCGGTTGGCGCATCTGCTGGCCGAGACCTGGCTCGAGATGATCTTCCGCCACGGCATCTTCCACGCTGATCCGCACCCCGCCAACGTCTTCGTGCTCGCCGACGGCCGGCTGGGACTGGTCGACTTCGGCATCATCGGGAGCTCTCTCGGCAGGACATGCGACCCCTGACGCGCCTCCTGCTCGATGCGTCAACGAGAATGTCGACCAACTGCCGCGACGCCTGCACGACCTCGGCGTCCGCTTCAACAGCGAGCAGGAGGACGAGTTCCGGCTCGAGCTGCGCGAGATCTTCTACCGATACCACGGCGCCGCCCTGGGCGAGATCGACCCCCTGGAGGTGATCCGCGAGTCGTTCGGCCTGATCGCTCGCATGCACCTGCGCCTACCCACGCGCTTCGCGCTGCTGGACAAGACCCTCGCCACGCTGGGCTCGGTGGGCGCCGAGCTCTACCCGGACTTCAACGTGTTCGAGGTGGCTGAACCATACGCGGCGGAGTTGATGGCGCAGCAGCTACTCGCCGGACGCCCTGCTCGACCGGGGCAGCAAGAGCTGGCTCAACTACGGCGGCCTCCTGATGGAGCTGCCCTATCAGGTGCACGACATGCTCGAGCAGCTGCGCGACGGCGAGATGGAGGTGAAGTTCCAGCACCGCGGCCTCGATCGGCTGCTGACGGCCAAGGCGACGTCATCTTCAACCGCCTGGTGATCGCGATCGTGATCGTCGGACTGCTGATCGGCTCGGCGCTGGTCGGCGCTCGGCGCTGACGGCGGACCACACGTCTTCGGCGTGCACGTGCTGCCCTGGATCGGTGTTCGTCACATCGGTCGTGCTGGGATTCATCCTGGTGATCTCGATCGTCGCAGCGGCCGGCTCTGATCGCCTCGGCGGGCGCCAACGTCCGCACCGCTTCCTAGCATGAGACCATGGAGGCAGTCGACCGGCTGGCTGATCGAGCCGTGCCCGGACCGGCGCTGCAGACGTCTGGCGGCGGAGTCTGGAGTCTCACGCGTCACCGCCGAGGCGCTGGTCCGCCGCGGTCTGGGCGACCCGCAGCTGGCCCGCTCGTTCCTCGAGATGGACGGACCCCGGACACGATCCGCTCGAGTTGGGCGAGATGGCCGCGGCCTGTCGAGCGGATCGCTGGCGGCGATCGCAGCCGAGCGCGATCTGCGTCCACGGCGACTACGACGCCGACGGCATCTGCGCGACCGCGCTGGCGGTGCTCGTGCTGCGCAACCTCGGCGCGAACGTCGGATGGCATCTGCCGAGCCGGTTCGAGGAGGGCTACGGCGTCGGCGCGCAGGCACCGTCGAGCGGCTCGCCGCTGGGGCGTGCAGCTGCTGGTGACGGTCGACTGCGGCATCACGGCGGTCGCCGAGGTGCGCGCGCCCGCGAGCTGGGCATGGACGTGATCGTCACCGACCACCACCAGTCCCGGCGACCGGAGCTGCCCGACTGCTCCGCGGTCTGCACTCGTCCGTCCGACTATCCGTTCCCCGAGCTGTGCGGCACCGGGGTGGTGCTTACAAGCTGGCGGAAGCGTTCTGCACGCGGCTGGGCCGCGACCGGCACGGAGCTCGACGAGCACCTCGACCTGGTCGCCCTCGCAACGGTCGCCGACGTGGTGCCCCTGGTGGACGAGAATCGCGGGCTGGTGCGTGCGGGTCTGCGGCGGCATGGCGCGCACCGCGCAAGACCGGGACTGCGGGCGCTGATGGCCGCCGCCCGGGTCGACCGCGCCACGTGTCGGCGTCAGTGACATCGGCTTCCGGCTCGGCCCCGCGGATCAACGCCGCGGGACGGCTGGGCCATCCCGGCGAGGCGCTCGAGCTGATGCTGACGGCCGACGAGCGGCGGGCCCGGGAGCTGGCCCACGCTGGAGTCAGCTCAACCGCGAGCGCCAGGCGGTGGAGGACACGATCCTGCAGGAGGCAGTCGCGCTGGTCGAGGCCGCGTCGCCCGAGTGGCGAGAGCGGCGCGCCTATGTGATCGCGTCGCACGACTGGCACGAGGGCGTGATCGGGATCGTCGCGTCGCGGCTGGTCGAGCGGTACCGGCGCCCGGTCGTGCTGATCGCGGTCGGCGACGAGGACGCGCAAGGGCTCGGGCCGCAGCGTGCCCGGCTACGACCTGCACGCCGGCCTGACCGCGTGCGCGGCGCATCTGCAGCGCTACGGCGGTCACAGAGCCGCCGCCGGCCTCACCATCGATCCGGCCGGATCGCGGCCTTCGCCGAGGCTGCTGGCTGCGCACGCCGACGGCGTGCTCGGACGCGGCCGCGACCTGCGCCGGCAGGCAGGTCGACGCCGTGCTCGGCACCGTCGGAGGCTGTCGCTCGAGCTGATCGGACGAGCTGTCCGGCTCGAGCCGTTCGGGCTGGGCAACCCCGGCGTGACGCTGCTGGCGCCCGGCGTCTCGCTGCACCGGAGTCGAGACGATGGGCGAGGGCAAGCACCTGCGCTGTACGGTCGAGCTGGGCGGCTTCCGCTGCCGCGCCGTCGGCTTCGGCATGGGCGGCGACGCCGAGGCACTGCGCAGCCGGGCCGGTTCGACGTCGCCTTCCGGATCCAGCGCAACGAGTGGAACGGCTCGGTCACGCCGCAGATGGTCGCTGCGCGGCGTGGTCGCCCCTCCGGTAGGACTGCCGGCGCCGCCGACGACCCGCCGCGGTCGCAGGCCGCGGCCTGGGCGCGCGCGGGTGATCGACGAGCGCGGCCACGGCGTCCAGATCACGACCATCGCGCGGTTGGCGGCCGGCGGCGAGGACGGTGCTGGTGCTGGTCGCCGACGTCGAGCCGGCGCGCGGCGATGCTGGCGAGCGCCGCTCGCACCCGTCCCGGTTCGGCAGCGGCGCCATCACCCTCGCCGACTACGCCCAGGCAGCCGCGATCGACGATCCGGCCGCCGCTTCGCGCGAGTGGTGGCGCTCGACCCGCCGGCCGAGCCGGCGCAGGGGCGAGCTGCTGGCCGAGCTCGGCTCGACCACGGCGCGGTGCACCTGGTGTGGGGCGCGGCCGAGATCGCGTTCGCCCGCTCGGTCGCCGAGAGCCGCGAGCCGCTGCGCGAGGCGCTGAAGGAGGTGTGGCGGGCCGCGCGCGACGGTGCTCGAGCCGACGCTGCCGCCCGAGACGGTCGCGCGCTGCCGCGCGGTGCTCGCGAGGTCGGGCTCGACCCGCGCGCGACGCCGCCGGCAAGGTCGACCTCGCAGCAGTCGCCGACCTACCGTGCGGCGCCGAGCGCTGCACCGTCGCCCTGGCCTTTCTGGACGAGCTCGAGGCGGCAGCGTTCCCACGTGGCGTCGGGTCTAGCGGTCGATGGCCGGATCTAGGCCGTTCACTACACTGTGACTATGGCGACCGTGCCCCGGAACGCCGAGGCCGAACGGCACGATCACCTGCTGGCCGAGCTGCTCGGCCACGTCTCGACGTACAACCCGAAGGTCGACGCCGAGCTGATTCAAGCCGTGCCTTCGACTACGCCTGCGAGCACCACCGCGGCCAGCTGCGCAAGAGCGGGAGGACGTTCATCCACCACCCGTGGAGCGTCGCCGTGATCTGCGCCGAGCTGAAGCTCGACTCCGCCACGATCGCCGCGGCGCTGCTGCACGACGTGGTCGAGGACACCGACGCCGAGCTCGAGCACGTGCGCGAGCTGTTCGGTGACGAGGTGGCGCTGCTGGTCGAGGGCGTCACCAAGCTGTCCCGGATCAACTTCGCAAGCCGCGAGCAGGCGCAGGCCGAGAACTACCGCAAGATGATCATGGCCATGGCGCAGGACCTGCGCGTGGTGCTGATCAAGTTCGCCGACCGCCTTCACAACATGCGCACGATCTGACGCGCTGCCGCAAGCAAAAGCAGAAGCAGAAGGCCAAGGAGACGCACGAGATCTACGCCCCGCTGGCCCACCGGCTGGGCATTCACACGATCAAGTGGGAGCTCGAGGACCGCGCGCTTCCAGACGCTGCACCCGCGCCGCTATGCCGAGATCGAGTCGATGGTCAACCAGCGCCGCGGCGATCGCGAGCGCTACGTCGAGGAGGCGGCGACGATCCTCTCGCGCGAGCTGGACGAGACCGGGGTCGAGGCCGAGATCTCGGGCCGCGCCAAGCACTACTACTCGATCTACTCCAAGATGGCGCAGGGCGGCAAGGAGTTCAACGAGATCTACGACCTGACCGCGATGCGGGTGCTGGTCGATTCGGTGAAGGACTGCTACGGCGCGATCGGCATCATCCACTCGCTGTGGAAGCCGATGCCGGGCCGCTTCAAGGACTACGTCGCGATGCCCAAGTCGAACCTCTACCAGTCGCTGCACACGACCGTGATCGGGCCACAGGGCAAGCCGCTCGAGATCCAGGTGCGGACGTTCGAGATGCACCAGACGGCGGAGTACGGCATCGCCGCGCACTGGCTGTACAAGGAGAAGGGCAGCCGCGGCAAGGACGCTGGGTCGATCCCGTGGCTCTCGCAGCTGATGGATTGGCAGAACGACGCCCGCGACCCCAAGGAGTTCATGGAGACGCTGCGCGTCGACCTGTTCTCGGACGAGGTGTACGTGTTCACGCCCAAGGGCGAGGTGAAGAGCCTGCCGGCCGGCGCGACGCCGCTCGACTTCGCCTACGCCGTCCACACCGACGTCGGCCACCGCTGTGTGGGAGCGAAGGTCAACGGGCGGATCGTGCCGCTGCACTACACGCTGCATTCCGGAGACTTCGTCGAGGTGCTGACCTCGAAGCAGGAGCGAGGTCCGTCGCGCGACTGGCTGAACCTGGTCACAACGTCGCGGGCCAAGAACAAGATCCGGCAGTGGTTCAGCCACCAGGCGCGCGAGGATCTCGAGGAGAAGGGCCGCGACTCGCTGCACCAGGCGCTGAAGTCGAACGGCCTGCCGCACCAGAAGGTTGCCGCGTCGCCGCTGCTGGCCGGGATCATCCGCGACATGGGATTCAAGAAGGCCGACGACTTCTACGTCGCGATCGGTGCCGGCAAGGTGCCGGTGGGACAGATCGTCACCAAGCTGCTGGCGAAGCTGAAGACCGCCGAGGTGGTGACACCGGAGGCGGACTTCACGATCACGCGCCGGCCTCAGAAGCGACCGGCCGCCTCCTCGTCCTACGGCATCGTGGTGGAGGGCGCGCTCGACCAGGACGTGCTGGTGCGGATGGCGAAGTGCTGCACGCCGGTGCCTGGTGACGAGGTGGTGGGGTACATCTCGCTCGGCCGCGGCATCACCGTCCATCGTGAGGACTGCCCCAACGTGCGGGCGCTACGCCGCAATCCGGAGCGGTTCACCGCCGTCAGCTGGGACGAAGGAGAGGGCGCCACGAGGTCGTTCCGGGTGACCCTGGCGCTCCAATCCTGGGACCGGCCACGGCTGCTCGAGGACGTCGCCCGCACGTTCGCGGAGTACGGCTGCAACATCGTCGAGTACGGCGGCCATGTCGCCGACCAGATGGCGCGCAACTGGTACACGGTCGAGGTGGGGGACGTGAAGACGCTGCGCAGCCTGATCTCGGCGCTGAAGAACATCGACGCCGTGTTCGACGCCTATCGCGTCACCCCCGGCGGCTAGGACTCGCGCCGGGGACGGCCGCGCCGGCCCTTGGTAGACTCGCCCCCATGGACGTCATGCAGGGCGAGAGCATTCTCTGGAAAGGCAACCCGAGCTGGAAGGGGCTGCTGCTCTACTACATCAAATGGACCGTCATCTCACTGCTGCCGGCCGCCGTCTGGGTGTTGCTTGATCGGACAATGGACGGACCACCCAACCCGACCATCTTCATCCTGCTGACACTCCTGGGTCTCGTCCTGACCTATGTGGGCGGCTGGATCAAGCGCAGCACCACCCGCTACACGATCTCCGACCAGCGCATCCACATCCGCACGGGCATCGTCTCCCGGCAGGAGCACTCGACCCAGCTCGGCCGCATCCAGAACGTCAACGTCAACCAGTCGATCTTCCAGCGCATGCTCGGCATCGGCGACGTGGATTGGGACACCGCCGGCACCGAGGCGAGCGGAGCCGACTTCCGCCTGCGCATGGTGGACGATCCGAGTTCGATCGTCCGCGTGGTCGATGAGGCGCTGCACACCGCCCAGCAGTGACCACGTCGTACACCGGCCGGCTGCGAGCGCTCGCCCTGAGCTTTCCCGAGAGCCGCGAGGATCATCCCTTCGGGCCTGACGCTCACGTGTTCAAGGTCGGTGGCGGAAGCCGCATGTTCGCCATCATGGGCGATGGCCCGCCGGTGCGGGTGACGTTGAAGCTGACCAAGGAGGAGCGGGAGATCGCTCTCACGCTGCCCTACGTGAGCGAGGCCAAGTACGTCGGCCGCTACGGCTGGGTCACATCCGAGATCGCGGATGACGACGCGCTATCAGCGACGCTCGAGTGGATGCGCGAGAGCTACTGGATGCGCGCCCCCGAGGCGCTGCGGGAATCGGCCTGGACGAGCGGCGACGCCTGACGGCGCCGGCCGCCCGTCCAACCACCATCTAGTCGATGCAGAGCGTGATCGTCGAGAACGCCGAGAGGTTGCCGGCAACGTCGACTGCCCACACCCGATATGTGCGAACACCCGGCAGGGCGTCCACGACCGGCACGCCCGCACCGAATCCGCTCGCACTCCCGTAGCTGCCGCCGCCGAGACGCAAGCGCACGCCGTACGAGCCGACCCCCGAGCCGACGTCGGCGGCGACGGCGAGGAAGGAGAGCGGCGACTCCGAACACAACCCCGGCTCGGCATCCGAGATCAGGTCGGGGGCGGAAGGCGCGACCATGTCGACTCGCGCCACCGACCCGTTGCCGTCCAGTGACCATGCACCCCGGTTGCCGGCGGCGTCGATCGCGCGGAACTGGGCATGCGTCGAGCCGGTGCGGCGGACGACCACGCAGCGTCCGCCGTGTGGCGCCATCCACGCGCCGGTGCCGACACGCTCACGATACTGATACGAGCCGATGCCGTTCGCGTCGTGGGCGCCGGACCCGCACAGCGTCAGCGCCGAGCGCCTCCAGGTCAGCGACCCGCCGCCGGCCTGGGGACGGCTGGGAGCCTGAGTGTCGACGACGAAGCGAAACGCGTCCGACGCGGTCGCGCCGCCGGCCGTGGCCGTAACCCGGAACGTGTGGCGGCCGTCGCGCAACCCGTCGAAGGTGACCGGCGACGTGCAGCGCCGAAACGGGCGGTCGTCGAGCCGGCACAGCGTCTTGGCGCCACGCGTGACGGTGAAGCCGAACGTCGCGTGGTCGTGGCCGGTCAGCGCGGCCGGGTGTGTCTGGATCCTGACTCCGACGCCGCCTGCGCTCGCCGTGGCGACCGCCGTTCCGGCCAGCAGCGTCCAGAGCAGCAGGGCGTGGGGGAGCGAGGACTTCCTGGGTCGCCGTCCATGCATGGTCGTTCCTGTCCTTCCGTGGAGAGGTGTCTCGCCGGAGACGGGGGGGGAACGCCGCCGTGGGGTCTTGTCCGGTTATCGGCGCACCGGGCAGTCGTTTGACCGCCCGTCACACGTCAGGCCCTCACGGCTCCCACGCCTCGCCGCCGGTATCCCAGCCGACCAGGCAGTGAGGCGAGATCAGCTCGGCGACCCGCTCCAGCATCGCGCGATCGTCGTCGCCGAACGCCGACGGCACGTCCGAGTCGATGTCGATCTCGGCGACCACGATGCCGTCGTAGCTGATGGGCACCACGATCTCGGAGCGGGTGGAGAGGAAGCAGGCCAGATAACGCGGATCGGCGTTGACGTCGTCCACGATCTCGGTCACGCCGCTCGCCGCGGCCGCGCCGCACACCCCTTGGCCGATCGCGATCCGCTCATGCTCGGTGGCGGCCGCGCCCTTCCACGGCCCCAGCGCCAGCTCGTCGCCCTCGACGAAGTAGATGCCCACCCACGAGTACTGATCGATGCGGTCGTGGAGCAAATCGACGACCTTGCGGAGCAGCTCGTCGGAGTCCGGCTCCGAGGCGGCCACGTGCTCGATCGCAGCCAACGTCTCGCTCCGGGCGTCGCCGCTCATGGCTCCAGCTCCTGCTCGAACCCGGCCACCGCGTCGCGCACGCGCCACTCGACCGGCACCGGTCGGCGCTCGGCGAGGTCGACCGAGACCAGCGTCTGGGTTGCTGTCACCAGCCGGGCGCCGGTGGCCACCTCGTGCGCCTCGAACTCCCACGCGATGCTGGTGGTTCCGATCCGGCGGACGCGAACGAACACGTCCAGCTCGTCGTCGAAGCGGGCCGGGGCGAGGTACTCGACGTGCTGCGCGCGCATCACGAACTCGGGATCGGCCGGCTCGCGCACCAGCACGCCGAGGTGGCGCAGGTACTCGACCCGGGCGCGGTCGAAGTAGGGCATGTAACGGCCGTAGTAGACGATACCCTGCGCATCGGTCTCGTCGAAGCCGACCCGCGCGCGATGCGAGAAGCGGTAGGGCGGCATGCGCTGGTCGGTCGGCATCAGCCGGTGATCAGCGCGAGCACCTCGTCGCGCCGCTGCTCCATCGTGTGCTGTGACAGCGCCTCGAGATTGAGCCGCAGCAGCGGCTCGGTATTCGACGGACGAACGTTAAAATGCCAGTCGTCGAACTCGAACGAGATGCCGTCCATATGGGAGACGCGGAGCGCACTGTCGCGGTAGCGCTCCTTCAGCTCCTGGAGCTTGAGCGGCACGTCCTGCACGGTCGAGTTGATCTCCCCGGAGATGAAGTACCGCGCGCGGAAGGGTGCCAGCAGCTCCGACAGCCGCCGGCCGCTGCGCGAGACCAACTCCAGCAGCACCAGGGCGGGGACGATGCCCGTGTCACACCAGTAGAAGTCCTTGAAGTAGTAATGGCCGGACACCTCGCCGGCGAACACGGCGTCCTCCTTGCGGATGCGGGCCTTGATGAAGGCGTGGCCGACGCGGTTTTCGAGCGGGCGGCCGCCCGCCGCCGTGACGGTGTCGCGCACAGCCCACGAGGCGCGCAGGTCGTACACGATCGCGGCTCCCGGGTGGCGCTCCAGCATCACCTGCGCGATCAGCGCGGTGATCAGGTCGCCGGGCACGAACTCGCCGCCGTCATCGATGAAGAAGCAGCGGTCGGCGTCGCCATCCCAGGCGATGCCCAGGTCGGCGCCGTGCTCGCGTACGCGGTCGATGATGAAGCCACGGTTCTCCTCCAGCAGCGGGTTCGGGCTCACCGTTGGGGAAGCTGCCGTCCGGGTCGAGGTGGTAAGGGATCGACTCGATCGGTAGCCGGTCGAGCAGCGGGCCGATCATCGGGCCGGCCATGCCGTTGCTTCCGTCCAGCACGACCTTCATCGGCCGCAGCGCGTCCGCGTCCACGAACTGCAGCACGCGGTCATGGAAACCGGCGTAGACGTCACGCTGCGTGATCGTGCCACGCCGTTCGACCGCTGCCGGTTCGCCCGCCGACAGCGCCTTGATCTGATCCAGGCCGGTGTCGCCTCCCACCGGCAGCGCACCCCGCCGCACGATCTTCATACCGTTGTAGCGGCTCGGGTTGTGCGACGCAGTGACCTGGATGCCTCCCTCGTAGCCGTACTCGCCGACTGCGAAGTACAGCATCTCGGTACCGATCTCGCCCAGCTGGACGACGTCGGCGCCCTGATCGGCGGCGCCCTCGGCGACCGCCTGGGCGAGCTCCGGCGATGTCAACCGCATGTCGCGGCCGACTGCGACCGTGGACGGCTCGAAGGCGGCCACGTACGCGCGTCCCAGCCGATACGCTCCGTCCGCGTCGAGCTCGTCGGGCACGACGCCGCGCACGTCGTAGGCCTTGAATGCGGAGGGACTGAGCATCGCGGCGATGATAGAGCAGGTCGAGTTGCGCCCCGGTTCAGCCATCGGACGCCGAGGTGCTGGCCAGGCTATTCACGCAGCAGCGCGAGTTCCTGGCGCCGTTCGATCCGGATCGGCCGGAGCACTTCTACACGGTCGCCGGCCAGAGTCGAGCTGGAGCAGTCGGTGATCCATCGGGATGCCGACCTCCGCCACCGGTTCCTGATCTTGCTGGACGGGACGGAGGTGGGAGTGCTCTCGATCTCGAACCTCGTCCGCGGCCCATTCCAGAGTGCCAACCTCGGCTACTGGGTGGCGCAGGAGGTGAACGGACGCGGGGTCGGCACGCGAGCGGTGGGTGAGGCATGCCGCTGGGCGTTCGGGCCAGGTGGGCTGCACCGGCTGGAGGCGGGGACGCTGACCGACAACATCGCCTCCCAGCGGGTGCTGGAGCGAAACGGCTTCGAGCGGATCGGACTGGCGCCTTCGGTACCTGCACATCGCGGGAAGCTGGCGCGACCACATCCTGTTCCAGCGGATCGCGCCGTGAGCGTGCGGCTGCGACCCCTGCGCGAGGACGAGTACGCCGACTTCCTCGAGCGCAGCCGGAGGGAGTATGCAGGAGGATCTTTACGAGAACGGGTCGCTGACGCGGGAGGCGGCGACCGCGAAGGCGGCGCGGGACTACGCCAGCTGCTGCCCGAGGGAACCGCGACGCCCGGCCAGACGATCTTCGCCATCGAGCAGCTGGAGACAGGCGAACGGGTCGGCCGGCTGTGGTTCGCCGAGCGCGAGATGGACGGGCAGAGGGTCGCCTTCCTCTACGACATCGCCATCGACGAGCCGCATCGAGGCCGCGGTCTGGGTCGTGCCGCCATGCTCGCCTTCGAGCAGGTGGCGATGGCAGATGGCCACGAGGTGCTGGAGCTGAACGTGTTCGGCGGCAACGCCCGCGCCCGCGGCCTCTTTCGCTCGCTGGGCTTCGTCGAGACGGCGGTGCACATGCAGAAGCAGCTCGCCACGGACCGCTAGACAGCGGCGTCACGACGGCCGTGACGGTGTCAAACACTCGTGAGACGGCCGTGACGCCGTTGTGGCCACATTGCGACATGTGCACCGCGTGGTTGGGCCAAACTCCTCCGCCGGCCGATTCTTGGAGTCAAACACTTCATGAGGTGGGCGTCACAGCCGCGTGACATCGTTGTGACGGATGTGGCGGTTTGCTCCGGCTCAGGCGGCGGGCCAGGCGGCGCGCAGCTTCTCGAGCGTCCGGCTGAGGTGCTCGGGCATCACCCGAACGTCGGCCAGCACGGGCATGAAGTTGGTGTCCCCTGACCAGCGCGGAACCACGTGCAGGTGGATGTGGCCCTCGACCCCCGCTCCGGCCGCGCGGCCGAGGTTGATGCCGCAGTTGAACCCGTCGGCGAACGCCGCCGTCAGGGCGGCGATGCGCGGTCGAGCAGCAGCCACATCTCGCTCCGCTCCTCGCCTCGTCGAGCTCGCCCGGCGCCGCGACGTGCCGGTACGGCGCCACCATCACGTGCCCGTTGGCGTACGGATAGAGGTTGAGCAGCACGCACGCCCGCTCGCCCCGGTGAACCATCAGGCCGTCGTCGTCATCGCAGGCCGGCTTGTCGCAGAAGATGCACCCTTCCTGTTCTCCTCCGGCGACGTACTCCAGCCGCCAGGGCGCCCACAGCCGCTCGGTGTCACAGCCACTTCTTCGTGGCGGAAGACGCAGAGCATCCGGCGGACTCAGCACCAGCATCCCCGTCGACGATGTCCTAGAACGAGTCGCCGCTCGTGCTGGAAGGGGATCGGCCCACGTTCATTCCGTAGATGCCCGAGATCAGCGTCAACGGCAGCAGGATCACGCTGAACACCGTCAGCACGCGCAGGATGTCGTTCTGCTTGTGCGCGATCACCGACTCGTTGGTCTGCTCCAGCGCGTCGACGACCTCCTTGTAGTTGTCGAGCTGATCCAGATCCGCTCGGAGGAGTCGACGATGTCATCGAAGTACACCTCCAGGTCCTCGGACAGGTAGCGCGTGCGGACCCGCTCCAGCAGTCGCAGCGTCGCTCGCTCAGGCTTGATGATCTTGCGGTAGGCGATGATCTCCTGCTTCACGTTGGAGATGTCGCGGGCCACGTCCTCCGAGCGATGCTCGCTCGAAGATCGCGTCCTCCAGCCGGTCGAGCTTGAACCCGATCTTGTCCAGGATCGGGAAGCAGTAATCGAAGAGCTCCGAGAGGATCTCGTACAGCAGGTAGCCCGCAGCCCTTCGACATGTACTCCTCGCGCGCTCCGTGCTGGCGCTCGAGCCGCGAGAACAGACGGCCGATCGGCTTCAGCGGCACGTTGGGCAGCGTGATCACGAAGTCGTGGCCGCACGAAGACGTTCAGCTCGGCCGCATTCAGCCGCCCGACAGACCTTGTCGAACCGGGGCACGTGCAGCACCACGAACAGGTAGTCGTCGTACTCGTCGATCTTGGGACGCTGCCTGGTCGACAGCACGTCCTCGAGGTCAAGCTCGTGGAAATCGAAGTTCTCGGCCAGGTAGGCCGTCTCGATCGCGGTCGGCGCCTCGATGTTCAGCCAGCGCAGCCCGCCGAAGCTTCGAGCTCAGCGACCAGCGGCTCCGTCGCGTGCGACGACCGGCCGCTGGGAGACCCGCGGCCGCCGACGGACTGTCCTCGGGATCCGGCGCAGGTTCGGCATCAGGTGTGATGGTCGTGAGCACGGGCATGGCTCCAAGTGTACCTGTTTGACACGGTGGTCAGCGTCGGGTCAGTATCGGCATTCGCGAGCCGCTTGTGTAGCTTGCCGTGGACGACCAGCACCGCGGCACCGCCGACGAGCACCTGCTCGAGCGGCAGGACATCTCGGCCTTCCTGCACACCGACCCCTGGCGGATCCACCGAATCACGGTCCGAGTTTGTGGCCGGCTTGACCGGTCTGGCGAGGTCGGGCCGGACGGTGGCGGTGTTCGGATCCGCCCGCACCGATCCGCGCCGAGCCGATCTACGAGGCCGCCCGCGAGACGGCCGGCTCAGCTGGTCGACGGCCGGCTTTGGCGTGATCACCGGGGGCGGCCCCGGCATCATGGAGGCGGCCAACCGGGGAGCGCTCGAGGCCGGCGGCGTCTCGATCGGTTGCAACATCGAGCTGCCCTCGCGAGCAGCACGGAAACGATCACGCGACGCTCGGTGGAGTTTCGCTACTTCTTCGTGCGAAAGACGATGTTCGTGAAGTACTCCGAGGGGTTCGTCGTCTTCCCGGCGGCTTCGGCACCCTGGACGAGCTGTTCGAGGCGGTCACCCTTACCCAGACCGGCAAGATCCATCGCTTTCCCGTGGTGCTGTACGGCAGTGACTACTGGAGCGGCCTGGTGGAGTGGTTGCGCAGCTCGGCGATCACGGCCGGCAACATCACCGCCGAGGAGTTGGCGGTGCTCGAGATCGTCGACTCGCCGGCCGACGTCGCACGCATCATCAGCGCCTGCACCAGCGGGTCCTGCGACCACCCCCATCACGCCCACGCGCCTGCAGAGTCGCGTTAGCGGATTGCCGCGATCGCGCCGCGCAGCGCATCGGTCAGAGGCGTCGCGTCCGCGATCCGGCGCTCGACCTCCTCGAGATCACGGGCGTCGTACTGGTCACCCCACACGTAGGCCAGCGCTCCGGTCTCGTACTGGAAAGTCGTCTGCGGGAACTCGCCCTGAATCAGGCGAACGAGTAGGGCGGGGGTGAAGATCCGCAACACCACGGCGGTGTCGGCGGCGTCGTCGACCGACAGCGAGAAGCGGCGGTTGAACTCGACGCTCTCGGTCTCGACCGTGCGGCTGGGGCCGAACGCGGCAGTGAGCTTCTCCAGCCAGCTCAGCCCGCGATCGGCGAGCTGCAGCGTGTGCAGGCCCTGCACCGCTCCCACCGACAGCCGCAGCACCGTGTGGCGGTGCTTGACCTCCTCCTGGTACGTCTCGGTGTGCGTGTTGCCGCTGGCGTCGGTCGACGTGCGGGTGCGGGTTTCGAACGTCGAGTAGGTGAAGTTGAACACCGCGCCGGGCAGGTCGCAGATCTGCCCCTCGAATCCGTCGCTGGCCACCATCCGCTGCTTGCCGCGGCAGAACGCGACGTCGCCGGGAAGCGGAGGAGACTCGACGTAGCGCAGGCCTCGTTCGGCCGCCCAAGCGGTCATCGTGGCGCGCTTGGCAAACGCCGACGCCCGCGATCTCAGCACCAGGTAATAGGCCACCGGACCGGCGAGCGCGGCGATGACGCCGACCACGGCCAGCGGCGGGGCCGTGAACAGGCCCGCCACCGTGAGCAGGATTCCGGGAAGCCCCGCCAGCGCCAGCCGCCGCCGGAAACCAGGCGCCCCGGTCAGCTCGGCCAGCTTGGCCGCGCGGGCGGCGTTGTAGCGATCGGCGCTGGTCGGCATTGCACCGAACTATGACCCGCCGGCAGGACGGCTTGGTGTCAGATGCGTCGGTAGCGGGCGTCCGCGATCGAGTACACCCCGAACGCAATCAGCCCGGCGGCGACGACGACCAGCAGGAACTGGCCGTTGGAATGATGGGCAATGCTCGCCAGCGCCCCGTCCAGCCCACGGGCCTTGCGAGGCGCATAATCGATGGCCGCCTTGACGAGGAAGATGCCGATCAGGCCGAACGCGACCATCCGGGCGAGGTGGCCGACCACCCCGAGCACGGTGATGGTGGTTTTCGTCGCCGGGCCCATCTCGTCGGTCTTGTCCTCCTCGAGGAACTTCCGTGAGACTCCCTTGTAGCCCTGGTAGAGCGCGACCACGATGAACAGCACCCCCGCCGCGGCGACCAGCCATTGGCCGCCAGGCCACGAGAGGACGCCCGCGGTCGTGCGGTGGGGAGTCTTGGAGCTGGAGGTGGAGGTGCCGAGCAGGATCGAGACCGCGAGCACGCAAAGGGCGGCGTATGCAAGACCGCTGCACGCCGCGATCACCCGGCCCATCGTCGAGTGGTCGCCGCCGCCCTCCGGCCCGCTGCCGTAGAACGCCTGCACGAAGCGCCAGAGCGAGTAGCCGGCAAGCCCGATCGCAATCGCGAGCAGCAGCCAGTGCCCAAGCGGCTGCTGCTGGATCGTCTCCATCGCTCCGCGTCGATCGGCCGGCCGGTTGCTGCCGGCATGCATCGCGAGCTGGATCGCGAGCAGCCCGACCATGCCGTAGATCACCCCGCGCGCGACGAAACCAGCCCGTGCCAGCGCCTCAAACGCCGGACTTTGCACCGCGTCACGAGTCTGGGTCCGGGCCTCTATCTGTACGCCGCTCATGCTGCTCCTCCATTACTCATCGGGACACACACCGTGACCGCACCCGGCTCGACCTTCAACGTGTACGCCTTGACCTTGGTTCGTGCTCCCCCGTCCAGCTCGTACAGCACCTTGCGGTCGAGCTTGACCTTCACCTTGTGGGCTTTCGTCGAGCGGAAGAACGGCGACTGCTCGGGGCTGCCGGCGATCGTGCGCGCCGCCGTGCGCACCCACTGAGCCATCCCCTCCGCCGTCACCACGGCGAACTCGACCAGCCCATCGTCCGGCTTCGCGTCGGCGAAGACCTGAACTCCGCCGAACAGCGCACCGACGTTGCCGGCCAGGATGCAGCTCGCCGACCCGCTGTACCACGGGCTGCCGTCGACCTCGATCTGGGCCTTGAAGGGGGGTCCCGAAAGCTCCCGCGTCCCTGTGAGGATGTAGCCGGCACGGCCGAGCGTGTCCTTCAGGCCGCCGTCGGCGCGGCTGATCATGTCGGCATCGAAGCCCGCTCCGGCCATGACCGCGAATCGCTCACCGTTCATGCGAACCAGGTCGATCGTGCGCCGGCGGCCGTGCAGCCCGGTGACCACGGCACCCTCGATGTCCTTGGGAATGCCCAGGTTCGAGGCCAGCAGGTTTGCCGTCCCGGCCGGGACGATCGCGACGTCGGTGCCCGTCCCAGCCAGCGAGTCGATGCAGCGCTGGGCCATGCCGTCCCCGCCCCAAACGAATACCAGCTCCGGGTCCTGCTTCAGCAGACGCTCCACCTGCTTCGGCGCCTTGCGGCTCTTCGGTACCTCGACCCACAGGGGATCGGCGATTCCGTGACGCTCCAGCGTCCGGCGAAGCTCGGGCAGCCCGCCGTCGACGCTTTTCTCGGAGTGGGCGATCACGGCCACCCTGGTCACGACCGGATCCGCCTGTCGTCGACCGCTGCGCCGGAAACTCGGGCGGCCGCCACCGCGACGATCAGCGTCCCGATTCCTACCAGCAGGGCGGCGGCGACGTCGGTCGGGTGATGCATGCCGCGGTACATCCGTGACAGGCCCACCAGCAGCGGAATCGCGATCGCCACCACCCAGATCGCGGCGCTCAGGGCCGTGCTTCGGATGCGCGAGGTGACGAGCAGCGCGAGGCCGCAATACACGGATACCGAGGCGGCCGTGTGGCCGGAGTAGTAGCTCGCGTTCACGGGAAGTTGGTCCAGTCGCGGCACGTTTGGGCGCTGGCGGTGGATCAGCAGGGTCGCGACGCGGTAGGTGGCGGCCTCCACAGCGATGGCGGCGACGATGAAGCCGGCCACCCGCCACTTGCGCATGACCAGTGCAACGATGGTCGAGATCGCGACCAGCGCCGGGATCGCAAACACATCGCCGATACCCGACAGCCAGAACGAGACATCGGTGCGAAGCGGCGTGCGGTGGTGAGCGAGCCAGACGTTAACGTGCTCGTCGGCGTGACCGATACCGTGCTCGGGGAGCGCATAGGTCTTCAACGCCCACCCGACGGCAACCGTGGTTGCCGCAAGCAGCGCGAAACCGATCAGCGTGACGATGATGAAGGCGATCACCGGGTGTCCTGCAAAACGGCGACCGGTGTGTTCCGCGATGCCGCCGGAGCGGGGGTCGAGCACGTTGGCCGGATCGACCGACCGGTCGCGCCATGACCGAACGGGGGATGTGGTTGCGATTCCCATGGGTGAGGTTTTCCCAGTTGACGATCCGGGCAAACTTCGAGCATGGTGAACCCGACATGCCCGTGATCGCGCTGCTCGTGGTGGCCCTGTCCGCGGGCGCGCTGGCGTGGCTGCTCGCACGCTTCGCCATGAAGCGATGGTGGGGCCGGGCGCCGTCGTCGGCCGTGGCCGAGGAGGTGCGGGAGCACACTCCGGTGCGCCGCTTCGTGCGCAACCGGTTCGACGCCGAGGCGTTCGCCGGGCTCACGCTCACGCTGGCGTTGGCGGCGCTCGTACTGTGCGGCGTGATCGTCTCGATCCTGGCCATCCTCGTGCGGCGAAACGACCTGCTCTCGGGCATCGACTCGTCGGCCGCCGACTGGTCGCACCGCAACGACGGGGAGCTGACCCGCCGGATCCTCGAGGACGTGACCTGGATGGCCTCGACGTTGGGAGTGATCTGCATCGCCACCGTCGCCGCGGCCGCCGAGTGGCTGCGGGTGCGGAGCCGCTGGATCCCCGTCTTCCTGGTCGTGGTGACGGTGGGCGACTCGGCCGCCACCAACCTCGTGAAGGGCATCGTCGACCGCGCCCGGCCGGCACTGGAGCCGGCCGCAGCGACGCTCGGCCCGTCGTTTCCGAGCGGTCATTCATCGATGGCGGCCGCCATGTTCGCTGCGATCGCGCTGCTCGCAGGACGACGACGCTCGTCAGAAACGCGGGCGATGCTGGCCGGCCTGGCGGTGGGGCTGGCGGTTGCCGTCGCGTGCAGCCGGGTGCTGCTCGACCTGCACTGGGCATCAGATGTGGTGGCCGGCCTGGCGTTCGGGTGGGGGTGGTTCGCACTCTGCGCCGCGGCCTTCGGCGGTTGGCTGCTGCGGCTGGGCGCCCCCGTCGAGCAGGCGGCGGCGAACCCGCGCGGTCCAGCCCGTCAGGCTGGGAGAGACGTCGTCCGCTCGTGACCCGTGGAGCGCGCGCCCTCGACGAGCACGCGAGAGTGCAACGGCTGGAGTGAGTGCGCATCCTCGCCCCGCTCCGCGCGGAAGATCGTCACCTGCGCCCTGCGACCGTCCAGCTCGATCACGCCAATCGAGTTGTCGAACGTGGGCCCCGAGCGGAATCGCCAGTGCACCGCCGGCTTCCGTACGCCCGCCAGCCGCGCCAGACCACGGAACAGCGCGGCTGCGATCCGTGTCTTGGTGAGGTTGACGATCCGCCGCTCGGAAGGCCCAAGCGGGTTTCTGAACGGCGAGCAGACCACCTGATGCACTCGTGAGCGCGTCTCCGACAGCCGGCCCATCGACACCTCGGCAACGTACGCGTTATGGATGTCGCCGCCGACAAGGGTGACGGAGGCCGGGGGACGCACGCCGTCGGTGCCCTGCGCAACGTCCTGCAGCAGTTCCACCATGCGCGTGAAGGAGTCCTGGAAGGCCGGCCAGTGCTCGAGGTCGAGGGCCCGCCGGATCCGCTCCCCGAGCAGCGCCGCCCGTCCGCCCCAGGCACCGGCGCAGACCGCCTCGTTCCACGCCTCGAGGTAGTGGATCCCCGGCGACATGAAGACCGGCAGCGAGCTGACGATCAGCAGGTGATCGACCTCCTCACGACTTCGGTCGACGATCCAGCTCCACTCGTCCTCGTCGACAAGGTCGCGGTGGTCGTCGTCGAGCACACGCGCCGCGCGGGAGTCGACGACCAGCACTCGCGTGCGGCCGAAGTCGCGACGGCAGGCCCACCGGGTGGAGGCCGACTCGCGATCTGCCATCTCGGCGAATGTCTCCAGGCTGGGGCCGAAGTCGCCCGTGGTCGCCAGAGCGACTTGGTAGAGCTCGTCCGTCTCGAGCTCTACCGGGGCGAGGTTGCCGAGATGCTGGTACAGCCAGTAGGACATGAAGGCGCCTGTGATGCGATCGTGCCACCATGGCGTGGAGCGGGCCTCCTGCAGCCACCTCCATGAGATGTTCCAGTCGTCGATCACATCGTGGTCGTCGAACACCATCACGCTCGGCACGGTCGAAAGCAGCCAGCGGATGTCGGGATCGCTCCACGCCTCGCGATACAGCCGCGTGTACTCCTCGAAGTCGGCGATCTCCTCACCCGGGGGCCGGCTGGTGTCCCTCCGCGATCGCAGGAACTCGAGCGTCTCCGGCGACACCTCGTCGGCGTACACCTGGTCGCCGATCAGCAGCAGCGCGTCGGGCCAGGGCTCGATGCCGGCCCGGAGGCGTCGGGAGTAGGCCCACAGGGCATCGACGCCGAAGCCGTGCTCATCGCCGCCCGGTGGCAGCGTGTAGGGCTCGCGCTGCGGCG
Organism: uncultured Actinomycetes bacterium; assembly: GCA_963755675.1. Classification (GTDB taxonomy): domain Bacteria; phylum Actinomycetota; class Thermoleophilia; order Gaiellales; family JAICJC01; genus JAICYJ01. Next base: position 5,999 of record CAVWLK010000025.1, on the reverse strand, counting down.
CGCCGACGCGACAGGAGCCGAACACCAGCCGCGCCTGGTGCTCGCCCTCGCGGGTGTGGATGGTGCTCGGGGGGTGATCGGAGTCCGCCTGCGGCCACACCCGCTCGCCGTCGAGCCTCACGTCGTACTCGAGCACAGCCGACTCCTCGAGGTCTGACAGCGCCACCAGCGCGTAGTGATGGCCGCGCACCTCAAACGTGGGCGCCGAGTGACCGAGCACCTCGACCTGGCAGGCGCGGTCCGCCTCGACCCAGATGGTGGCCTCGGTGCGACCGACGTAGCGGAGGAGTGGTCCGAGCAGAAGCGACGCCATGACCGGCGATTGTACGTGCCGCGCGGCGTGGCCCGAGCGCTGAAGGCGATCCCGAGCGTCTCTCCGAACTTCGCGGTACCCTCGGCGGATGCACGGCGATGATCCAGGGCGTGAGCTGAACGACGACGTCCGCTCCCGATGGGACGACAACGCCCGGTTCTGGGATGAGCAGATGGGGGCATCCGGCAACGACTTCCACCTCAGCCTGGTACGCCCGTCCGTGGAGCGCCTGCTGGGTCGCGTCGAGGGCCAGCGCGTACTCGAGATCGCCTGCGGCAACGGCCTGTACGCGCGCCGCCTGGCCGAGCTGGGGGCGGACGTGGTGGCGACCGACACCTCAGCCGCGATGCTGGAGCGGGCTCGCGTCCACCCGTCGGAGGGGATCGAGTACCGGCTGCTCGACGCGGCTCAGGCCGACCAGCTCGCAGCCCTCGGGTCAGCCCGTTTCGACGCGGTCGTCTGCAATATGGCGCTGATGGACATGGCCGAGGTGCGGCCGCTGGCCGGGGCACTGGCGGAGTTGCTGACTGCCTCCGGCCGGTTCGTCTTCTCGACCACCCATCCCAGCTTCAACAGGCTCGGCGCCCGCTTCGTCCACGAGCTCGAGGAGCCCCTCGGCGAGCCCGTGGAGCGCCGCGGGGTGCTGATTACGACCTATGTCACGCCGACGGTTGGGGAGGGGGTGGCGATTCTCGGTCAGCCGTCCAAGCAGCTGTACTTCGATCGCCCGCTGGGAGTTCTGCTGGAACCCTTCTTCTCCGGCGGCCTGGCGCTCGACGGCCTCGAGGAGCCAGCTTTCCCGCCGGGATCCGAGGCGGGAAGGCTGCACTGGGTCGCGCTGCCGGAGATCCCACCGGTGCTGGTGGGACGGCTGCGCCCGGTCACGCCCGCCGCCTCGTAGCAGCTAGCGACAGGCAGGGGCTGCGCCGCTGCTGAGAGCCTCGCCGGATCTGTGACGTCCTATCACCCTCGTACAATGCGGGTGCCTCACGCCGCGGCGTGTCGCAATGTGTCTACTGATCGGAGGACCGATGCTGCTGGACAGCTATCCATTCTGGGACGTCATGTGGTCGATGCTGGTGTTCTTCCTTTGGATCATGTGGCTCTGGATCCTGTTCACGGTGTTCGCCGACATCTTCCGGCGTCACGACCTGTCCGGGGCGGGGAAGACCGGATGGTTGATCTTTACGATCTGTCTTCCGTACCTGGGCGTGTTCATCTACCTGATCACCCAGAACGAGGGCATGTCCAAGCGCAGTCTTGAAGAGGCGCAGGCCAAGCGAGCGGCGATGGACAGCTACATCCGCACCACCGCCGGCGATGGTGGCGGTGCGGCGGCCGAGATCCAGCAGGCGAAGTCCCTGCTCGACAGCGGCGCGATCAGCCAGGCCGAGTTTGAGACGTTGAAGCAAAAGGCGCTGGCGACGAGCTAGGAGAGGATCCTGTAACCGCGGCGCCGGAATCGCCGGCGTCGCGGTTTTCGCAAGCTCCCTGAATCGCCAGGCGGGGGCAGGATGCCGGACACAGCGTCCGGTCGATGAGGAGGATGACCGCGATGTGCCGCTGGCTTGCCTATTCGGGGACACCGATCCGGCTGGATGAGCTTCTGATCAAGCGAGATCGATCGCTGATCGACCAAAGCCTGCACGCGCGCTTGGGCGCAACGACGACGAACGGGGACGGATTCGGCGTGGGCTGGTACGAGGACGGCCAACCGCCGAGGACGTATCGCAGCACACACCCAGCCTGGAACGACCGCAACCTCCGCGAACTGGCGGCCGGGATCTCGCTCGCCGCTTTTCCTCGCGCACATCCGGGCGTCGACCGGAACCGCCATCCAGGAGACGAACACGCATCCGTTCCGGTATGGACAGTGGCTGTGGATGCACAACGGAGCGATTCGCGAGTTCACCCGTGTCAAGCGCGATCTCTTGCTCGCGGTTGACAGCTCCCTCTTCCCGTCGATCGAGGGCACCACGGATTCCGAGTGCATGTTCTTCCTGGCCCTGACGTTCGGGCTCGCCGACGACCCTATTGCCGCCGTTGAGCGCATGGTCGGCCTGGTTGAGGAGACTGGGCGCGCCCACGGCGTCGAACATCCCATCCAGATGACCATCGCCACGTCCGACGGTCGCAGTACTTGGGCGTTCCGCTACTCCAGCGAGGGCGACTCGCGATCGCTCTACTTCAGCACGCGCATGGACACCTTGAAGGAGCTTTACCCGGACAGCGAGCTCGAATGGCTCTCGGACGAGACCCGGGTGATCGTGTCGGAGCCCTTGGGTGATTTGCCGGGTGCCTGGAACCAGGTGCCGGAGTCCTCCGTTGGCATCGTCCAACCGGGCAACGACGAGCTGCGAACCTTCAGCCCGCGCTCGAACTGATTCTCCCTCAGTGGGTCGATAGCATGGCGTGGTGGACATACGCCCTGTGCCGCCGCAGTCCCCTGACGCCCGTCGGCTCCTGGCCGACTACCTCGACGGCTTGCAGCGCCGTATGGGCGACGGCTGGGCGCGAGCCGGCTACGTCGACGCGGCGCCCGATGAGCTCCTGCCGCCCGCGGGTGCGCTCCTGCTGGGGTACGAGAACGACGGGCCTGTGGCCTGCGGCGCCGTGCACGTGATCAGCCCCGGCATCGCGGAGATAAAGCGCATGTTCGTCGTGCCACGTGCCCAGGGCCGCGGGCTGGGACGAGCCCTGCTCGCAGCGCTCGAGGGCACCGCGATCGAGCTCGGCTGCGACGTCGCCCGGCTCGATTCGACGGAGTCGCTGGTCGAGGCGATGGCGCTGTACACGAGCGCCGGCTATACCGAGATCGGCGACTACAACCACAACCCGAACGCCACCGTCTGGATGGAGCGGCGGCTGCGGCGCTGATCTCAGAGCCTATCCCGGTAGGCTCTAAGCGTCTTCGGGGTGCCGAACCTCGGTGTAGAGGTCTCCCTGGGCCGCGCCGGATCCGGCCTTGCCGCCGCCGGGGCCGCGCAGGACGTATGCGCAGGCGACGGCCAAGCACGGCGCCGACCAGCGGGCCGGCGACGTACACCCAGTAGCTGGTGAAGTCACCGCCCACCAGGTCGGGTCCGAAGGTGCGGGCGGGATTCATCGAGGCGCCCGGAGATGGGGCTGCCCCAGAGGCCGGCCAGGATGATGTAGCCGCCCACGCCGAGCGCGCCGAACACGCCCAGGTTCTGCGCTCCCGACGCCGTGCCCAGGATCACGCTGACCAGGCCGAACGTCAGCACCGCCTCCATCAGCAACGCGTCGGTGGACGTGTACCCCGCGGCGGGATAGTTCGACCCGAACACCGCCGAGGCATTGATCACGCTCTGCGACAAACCACGCCGCCAGCGCCGCTCCGACCAGCTGCGCCACGACGTAGCCCGGCACCCGCCGCCATGGGAAGTCGCCGCGCAGCGAGAAGGCGACGCTGACGGCCGGATTGAGGTGTGCCCCCGACACCTTGCCCATGAACAGGATGATCGCCAGCACCATCAAGCCTGGAGCAGTGACCGCGGCGGTGCGGCTGATCGTGTTCGGGAACGCTTCGCCCATCACGCCGCCGCCACACGCCACCAGCACCAGGAAGAACGTCCCCAACACCTCCGAGAAGAGCCGCCGCCACTCCTGCGACGGATCCTGGAAGTCCTGCATCGGACCGGCCACAGGTGCTCGAACAGCGCCTCGGCAGACCCGATGACGCCCGCCTCGTTCTGCCGATCCCCACTCATGGTGCCACCTCACCCTGTCGAGAGCTTTGCGAACACAATCGCTAGCGCAGCCTCCAGAGAAGTCGCGCCGCGCGGCCCGGGGTCTTGCTGCGGACGACGACTGCGACTGCAAACAACGCAATCGCGACGGGAACCAGCGACCGCGCTTCCCCGCGCAGATCGGCGATGTCTTCGACGAGCCGCTGCCGTTCGGCCGCGATCTCCTGCCGGATCTCCTCAGCGCTTCGTTCAGACATGGCTCTTCAATGTGTCCGCGGTCCGCTGAGCCTCATCGATCGCCTGGGTGGGCAGGGGCGGCGACGCCTGCCGGGCGAACCGTCGCGCGAGCAGCACCAACACCACCGCGATCAGCACCAGCACCACGCCGACGATGAGCAGCGCGAGCCACAGCGACAGCGTCTCGTTCAACCCCGCGGCGGCCGCCGCGAGCAGAAATCCGACTGCATAGAAGATGAGGACAGCGGCGGCGATGCCCAGTGCGGCCGCCTTGCCCAGCCTCGCCGCATGACGCTTCGCCTCCAGCTGCGCCAGCTCGAGAATCAGGTCGGCCAGCGATCGTGCTCTGGCCTTGACCTGCTTCGCCTGCCTTACGATCCCCCTCACGGACACATCCTACCGTTCCACGTAGGTGATAAAGGAGGCAGGACATATGGGAGAGCACAGGATCGGCACGCAGGAGGAGTGGCAGGCGGAGCGCGACGCGTTGCTGAAGGAGGAGAAGCAGCTCACACGGCGGAGCGACGAGCTGGCCGCGAAGCGCAGCCGGCTGCCGTGGGTCCCGATCGAGAAGGATTACCGCTTCGAGACCGAGCAGGGGACGAAGAGCCTCGCCGATCTCTTCAACGGCCGAAGCCAGCTGATGGTCTACCACTTCATGTTCGGACCGTCGTACGAGGCAGGCTGCCCGGTCTGCTCCTCGATCGCCGACACGCTCGCCGTCCAGGCGCCGCACCTCGAGGCCAAGGACACCACCCTGATCCTCGCCTCCCGCGGACCGCTTGCGAAGCTGATCGCGTACAGGGAGCGGATGGGATGGGACATCGACTGGGTGTCGAGCGCCGGCAGCGATTTCAACCGCGACCTCGGCTTCATGCACACGGAGGACGAGCTGAAGCCGTTTCTCGAGGGCGAGATCCCGGTGACGGTCGTCCAGAACGCGGAGATGTGCGGCACGAGTGCCGGCGGCTACGTCTCGGAAGGGCCGGGTCTGAGCGCGTACACGCTCCAGGATGGGGTCGTCTACCGGACATACGTCAGTACTGCGCGAGGCCTCGAGTTCGCGATGCCCTACTACGCCTTGCTCGACCGCACCCCGACGGGCCGCGACGAGCGCGCCGGCACGCCGCCCTGGCTGCGCCGCCACGACGAGTACGAAGCGAGCGTGCCGGCGGTCTGAGTTGCCTGCACCCAGGGTCGGGAGAGGACGGCTCGCCTGGCCTGCAAGATGAAGCCGCAGGCCGTACAGTCGTTGCGGTTCCGACGACTGGAGGCGCAAATGGAAGGCAGGGTCTTCTACATGGAGTTCCCGTCGCAGGATGTTGACCGTGCGACCCGCTTCTGGAACGGCGTCATGGGATGGGAATTCGGATCCGGCCTATTCGAGCAGTACGACTACCGCATGGCGCAGATCGGGATCCGATGCCGCCGTCGCGGTCTGCCCGGCCGTGGAACAGGGGCCGAACGTCTACATCGAGACCCCCGACCTGGAAGCCGCGCTGGAACGAGTGAAGGAACTGGGCGGTGCAACCGGGGAGATACGCACCGTTCCGGATCGGATTGCGACCGAGTTTCCATCGGCTGCGATTCATGGTCGCTTCGCGGGATGTAAAGACAGCGAAGGGGACATCTTTCATCTGTGGGAACGCAACCCGCAGGACTGATCTTCTTGCGGCTCCTACGGGTGTCCAGCGTGTCGAGCGCGGCGTCCTCGATCAGCACGTGCGTCACAGGCTGAA
>CAVWLK010000024.1:0-40410 GCA_963755675.1 uncultured Actinomycetes bacterium | reverse complement strand
GGTTCGCGTCGCTCTCGCAGCGTGCCCGCCACGCGTTCAGCTGCCGAGATAGCGTGCCAGCGCGATGTTCGCGTTCTGGCTGCCCCAGCCCGACTGGCCGGCGAGGACGATGTTTCCGTCGGCCTGGACCGCGAGCCCAAACGCCCAGTCGAGTTTCGGAGTGAAGTCGGTCGTCGTCGTTCCGTCCGTGCTGAAGGTTGTGTCCGCTGTGCCGTCGGTGTTGTAGCGGGCAATGGCGAACTTCGGATTGATGCCGCCCGAGCCCGCCACGCCGCCGACCACGATCTTGCCGTCCGCCTGGACGCCGACGGCGAATCCGTCGTCCTCCTTGGGAGTGAAATCGGTGGTCAACTTGCCGTCAGCGCTGAAGCCGCTGTCCAGCGTTCCGTCGCTGTTGTAACGGGCGAGCCCGAACCGCGGATTCGCTCCCGCTCTTTGACCGGCGATGCCGGCCGCCACCACCTTGCCGTCAGCTTGGAGGGCGACTCCGATCGCCTGGTCCTGCTTGAGGGTGATGTCCGTGGCGACCTTGCCGTCCCCGCCGAATCCGGTATCGAGGGTGCCATCGCTGTTGTAACAGACGAGCCCGAACTTGGGATTGCCGCCGCCGCCGGAGCCGAACACTCCGGCCACGACGATGGAGTCGTCCCCGCGGATCACGATGCCGTTCGCCCAGTCGGTCTTGGGGGTGGCGTCGGTGGTGACCCTTCCGTCTCCACCAAAGGTCGTATCCAGCGTGCCGTCCGAGTTGTAGCGGGCGACCGCGAACCGCGGGTTCAAGCCCCCAACTCCGGCCGGGCCCTCGACGACGATCTTGCCGTCGGACTGGACGGCGACGCCGTTTGCAAAGTCCTCCTTGGGCGTGAAATCAGTGGTGGCTAGCCCGTTGCCGCTGAACGTGTTGTCGAGCGTGCCGTTGGTGTCGTAGCGGGCAATGCCGAACCTCGGGTTGAGCGCGCCGGATCCGACCTCGCCGACCACGACGATCTTGCCGTCCGCCTGGAGCGCGATCCCGTTTGCGAAGTCGTCCTTGGCGGTGAAGTTGGTTGTGACGCTCCCATCGCCGGCGAAGGTGAGATCGGGCGTTCCGTCGCTGTTGTACCGCAGCACGGCGAACTGCCCTCCGTCGAACCCGGCGCCGGCGACCACAATCTTGCCATCCCCCTGCACAGCAACCGCCGAAGCCCAGTCGTACTGGGGCGTGAGGCCGGTGACCACCCTGCCGTCGCCGCCGAAGCTGGGATCGAGATCACCCGCCGCAGCCGCAGCGCTCGAGGCGGCCGCCAGCGGAGCGAGCACCGCGAGCGTGATGACGGTCGGACGAAGTCCCCACATGGCGTTGCCTCCCTGACATGGACGCTGTTTGGCGGCGTGTTCGCTCTCCCCGGCGGAGGCGTTGCCACGAGGATGCCGTCCTACGCCGCGCCGTGCGACCTCGCGAGCGAAGATCACCCGGGTGATTGCGAATTCGTCGAGCAGGCCCGCGGGCCGCCTGGCTGCGTGGCTTCGTGTCTTCGGCGGTCGGTCGTACTAATCGCACGTGTTTGTCATTTGGCTCCTCGCCATGCGCCCGGCACGATTCGAACGTGCGGCCTCTGCTTCCGTCCCGGAGGCTTCGTTATTCGCTGCGGATCAGCCGGCGGGACGAACGTACGGCAGGATTCTTGGTGGCGGGCGGTTCTCGCTTGGCGTGAGAGGTGGCCCGGCGTTGGCGTCCTCAGACCAGGTCTTGGTCGACAGCCGACCCTTCGGATCCGCAAGGGTGTGCGAACACGCGTTCGATCAGCGTGTCGCGCACGTAATCAGCTGATTCAAGGGGCGACGGGGGAAAGGCTGTTGGCAGCCTCCGGGTGCGGCTGCTCGGGCACATCGGTCGCGGGTTGCTGGTGCGGATGTCGGCCGCCGATGCAGACACCACCAGCGGCGTCACGTTCGTCCTGGAGGGCCGGCAGGGTGCAGCGTTCGCCGTCTTCGGCACGATCGCGGGAATCAAGTCGTTCGGCGACGGCGACTGCCGAGTTCGAATACAGTGAGGAAGTGGCCGAGGCGACCCGCAGGTGGGCCGAGCAGAGGGGCGAGCCGGCGGCGTAGGGTCTAGGTTTAGGGCCACAATGAGCGAGACCAAGCTGCACCGCGTGGTGGTGGTGGGCGGAGGCTTCGGCGGGCTCCAGGCCGCGCTGAAGCTGCGGCGGGCGCCGGTCGAGGTGACGCTGGTCGATCGCCGTAACTTCCACCTGTTCCAGCCGCTCACCTACCAGGTCGCAACAGGCGCGCTGTCGCCGGGCGAGATCGCCTATCCGCTGCGCGCAATCTTCAAGCGCCATCGCAACGTGCGTGTCGTTCTGGCCGAGGTCGCCGATTTCGACCTCGAGGCGCGGTTGCTACGGCTTCGGCCGGTGGATGGAGTGCCCGCGCCCGACCCGATCGCATATGACAGCCTGATCGTCGCCGGCGGCTCGCGCTACTCCTACTTCGGCCACGACGAGTGGAGCGGCACGCCGCGGAGGTCAAGTCGCTCGAGAGCGCACTGATCGTTCGCAGCCGAATCCTGAGCGCGTTCGAGGCGGCCGAGCAGGAATCCGATCCCGCGCTTCGGGCCGCCCATCTCACCTTCGTGGTGGTCGGCGCCGGCCCGACCGGTGTCGAGATGGCCGGCCAGATCGCCGAGCTCGCCCGCGACACGCTGCGCCGCGACTTCCGATCGATCGACCCGCGAACAGGGCTGATCGTGCTGGTCGAGGCAGCGGATCGGATCCTGACCTCGTTCCCGCCCAAGCTCTCCGCCAGGGCCGAGCGATCGCTGACGCGGCTGGGGGTGACCGTCGCTGCGCCGGCCGCACGGTGATCGGCGTCGACGGCGAGGCCGTCATCGTGGACGACGGCAGCGGCCGCCAGGAGCGGATTCCCACCCGAACGGTGATCTGGGGGGCGGGTGTGACGGCCTCCAGCCTCGCCGCCCGGCTGGCCGAGCTCGCCGGCGCGGAGCTCGACCGCGCCGGACGCGTCACGGTCGAGCCCGACCTGACGCTTCCGGGACACCCGGAGGTCTTCGCTCTGGGCGACATGGTGCGACTGCGCGAGTCTCCACCCTTCCCGGTGTGGCCCCGGTCGCCATGCAGCAGGGCCGCTACGCGGCGAAGGCCATCCAAGCCCGTCTGCGCGGCGGCACCGTCCAGTCTTTCGCTACCGCGACAAGGGGAACCTCGCCACCATCGGACGGGCCTCGGCGGTCGCCGACGTCAAGGGCCTCAAGCTCAGCGGGCTGATCGCCTGGATAACCTGGCTGTTTGTCCACCTCTGGTACCTGATCGGCTTCCAGAACCGCATCCTCGTACTGATCCGCTGGGCGTTCAGCTTCTGGACACGAGGTCGCGGCGCGCGGCTGATCACAGGCTCGAGCGACGAACCGCAGGTGTGACGCCGGTCGGCGTGTCGAAGTTCGGCGAGGTCGGCCGCGCCGCGTTCGATCACGACTCTGCGAGCGCGGCGGTACCGCTTGCCGCGGAGTATCAACAGCGCGCCGATCAATGCGATTGCGACGACGATGTCGGTGACGGCCAGGATGCCGGTGCTGGCGATGGCCGGGTAGGCGCCCGCGGCGAGGCCCACCAGGAGCGCGATGCAGATCGCCGTCTGCATGGAGGTGATCTCGATCTGGTCGAGCGTCCGGCAGAGCGGATGTGCGGGATCGAGAACGTCGCGCGCAGCGGGCAGGTCACTACTCGTCTTCAATGTGTCGTTCGACCTGCTCTACGCCGGAGGGCCGCCCCGGGCGTCGCCAGAGGCGTAGAGGCCGACGGCGATTAGCGCGGTCGCGGCGAGCGATAGCAGCGGGTAGCCGCGGCCGAGGTTGACGGCAGCGTGAACGCGACCGCGACCGCGCCGAGCACGTTGACGGCGGCGAGGCCGGGGCGGCGCTCGCGCAGGGAGAAGCGGGCCATCGCCGCCAGCCCGGCGAGGAAGCTGACGAACACCGCGACGGCGTAGAACAGCACCAGCTCCTGCTCGTGCCGCCGGCCGCCAGCAGCACGCCGGCCGAGACGCGCGAGGTAGACGACGACCGACCAGTACGGCGTGTGGTGACGGTTCGTCTCGCCGAGGCTGCGCGGGAGGATGCCAACGCCGGCGCTTCTGGCTGACGCGAGAGCGCCTTCAGCAGACCCGGCCCGGCCTGAAACGACGAGCTCGCGGCTGCGAGCAGCAGCAGCGCGCTGGCCGCCTGGAACAACGCGAACAGGGCGCCGTCACCCGCGGCGGCGTGGGCGACGTCGGCGATCTGCGTCGAGTCAGCGCCAGGGATGCCCGACGTGCAGGCGGACCGCCAGCTGCGGTGAGGCGATCGTCAACAGCGGGACGATCGCCGAGCGTCAGCACGATGGTCGCCCGCGCGAACCGTCGCCGGTCATCAGCCCCAGCTGCCCGAGCTGGCCGATCGCCGTGGCGGGCGCTTCCGTGCCCGTCGCGAGCGCCATCGCCACCGGGAACGACAGCACCACAGCGATCCACGCCGACCTTTCGGCCCGGTCATCGGCGCATGGCCGTGAGTGTCGACGGGTCCATGAACCCATGCAAGAGCACGAGCACAGCGCTGCCGATGAACAGCAGGGTCATCACGGCAAACATCAGCCGTCCGCCATGGCCGAACCAGGTCAGCCCTGCGACCGCCGCTAGCAGGCCGAGCCCGAGCACGATCCGCGCCGGCGCGAGCGCAGGAACGTAGGCGATCAGCGCGCTCACCGCAGCCGCCACCGAGATGGTGATCGTGAGCACGAAGTCGACGATCAACGCGCCGATCGGCAGGAACACCCAGCCGGTCCCGAACGCGCGTCCTGCTGCCTCGGCCGAGCCGCCGCCAAGCGGGAAGCGCCCGACCAGCTGCCAGTAGTTGACGTCCACCAGCGCGATGATCGCGAGCACGATCAGCTGCGTCGCCATCAACAGGCTCAGATGGCCGTGCAGCGAGCGCAGCGACGCCTCGATCGTGTAGGCGACCGACGACACCGGATCCGCCATCACCGCGAACGCGAAGCCCACGAACAGGGCTAGGCGGAACGCCCGGCGGGGCGGGTCAGCGCAGGAGAGTGGATGGCGGTGTCGGCAGGCATGCGTCACTCCTGCCGACCCGGCTTCCCGGCACACCGCGATCACCGTAGGAGCGCGGGCATCACGGTGGTCTCACGATTCGTCGCGAAACCATCACGATTGCATCACCAGGTAGCTCGACGGCGTGCCGTGACCATGCTGGAGCGGTACACTCCGCGTAGGTGCGCCGGGAAGTCTGGTCGGCATCAGTGGCATCCCCGAAGGACGGTTGTCATGATGCAGGACTGTTCCGCCAGCAGGCTCGCCCGGGCGCTTTCTACGCAGCGTCTACTGGCGCGCCAAGCGATCGCGCTTGGCATCTTCCTGGGGGTGTGTGCGGTTGCTCGGTTGTCGCCGCTTCACGAGCCAGAGCCGATCACAGGCATCCTGATCCTGATCGGCACCCTGGCGTTCGCCGTCGTCCTTGCCTGGGCGTGGACGAACCACGAGGACGCCACGTCAATCGCTGATGAGCTGATCATGCTTGGGTACGCGGGCGAGCGTCGTCGTACACGGGTCGATTGTGCGCTAGCCGACCGGATCGCGGCGATAGAGAAGCCTCGGGCTCGGCATCGTCTGGCGGAGGACTTGCGGTGGCGGCTGAGGTTGGCCGCCGGGACCACACGCCCGTCGCCCGGCTATGTTCGTGCGTGTGCGTTTCCGCCACTTGGCCCGGTCGGGCGGGAGGTGTTCTTGCAGGAACAGCTTCGCCTTGCGCGTGTGGCCGATCGGATCGAGCAGTCCTGGGTGGACCCGCGTGCGTTGGTCATCCTTTGGCGATCGTTACCGCCCCGCCTGTGCCATATCAGTACGGCGTCAGCCGGCGGGTGTCCGAGGATGCCTTGGCTGAGGAGTTGCGAGATGCTGTTCGGCGAGCATGCAGTTTGGCCGAAAGCGGGCGAGAGTGAGCAGTTGTGGACACGAGCCGGCATCCGTTTGGCGGCTCGCTACGATCGAGCGGTGAGTCATCGGATCCCGCAAGCGGATGTGGTCTCCGAGGCGCGAGTCGTGCTGGCGGCGTCGGATGAGCGCGATCTCGGCGTCCGACTGCTGGGTGGGGTGGCCGTGCATCTACACGCCGCGCCGAGCCTTATCCCGCCTTCGGCCGGGCGTACAAGGACATCGACGTCGTTGCGCCGAGACGCTCCGCGCGGGATCTGGGCCGAATGCTGAGCGACCTCGGGTACGAACCGAACCAATCGTTCAACGCCATGAACGGCAACCGCCGCCAGCTTTACTACGACCTGCCCAACGAACGTCAACTGGACGTGTTCGTCGATCGTTTCGAGATGTGCCACGCGATCCCGCTTTCGGACCGCTTGGCCATCGATCAGCTCTCCATCCCGCTGGCCGAGCTGCTACTGACCAAGCTGCAGGTAGTCGAGTTGAACGAGAAGGACCGCGGTGATGCGCTAGCCATCCTGCATCACCACGAGATCGAGGATCACGATGTAGACGCCGTTAACGGAGCGGTTGTGGCGGCATTGCTCGCCGCGGACTGGGGTTTGTGGAGGACCGCGACCATGAACCTCGACCGGGCCGCTGCTGCGCTGGGCGACTACGAGCTGTCAGACCAGGAACGGGACACTCTGGAGCGGAGGTTGCAGGAGCTGCACCGTCGCATCGAGGAGGAGCCGAAGAGCCGGAAGTGGAAGCTGCGCGACCGTGTCGGCGATCGGGTGCGGTGGTACGAGGAGCCCGAGGAGGTGGAGTGAGCGTCGCTTGACGCGCATTTCGCGTGCAGCGACACTAGGAAACTGCGTGCGCGTCTTTTCGCCACCGATATCCACGGTTCCGAGACCTGCTGGCGGAAGTTCCTCAACTCCGCCCCGCACTACGAGGCTGACGTCCTCATCCTCGGCGGCGACATGACCGGCAAGGCGCTCGTGCCGATCGTCGACGACGGTGGTGGCGCCTGGCACGGCACCCTCCACGAGCAGCGCCGCGCCCTGAGCGGCGAGGACGAGGTGGCCGCCTTCGAGCGGTGCGATGCGGCGTGGGTACTACCCGTTTCGCACCACGGCCGAGGAGTTGCGCGAGCTGGAGCGTGACGAGAAGCGGCTGGACGCGCTCTTCCACGAGCGGATGCTGGCCACCGTCGAGCGCTGGATGCAGTTGGCAGACGAGAGGCTGGACGGCCGCGGCATCCGGGCCTTCGTCTGCCCCGGCAACGACGACCAGTTCGAGGTCGACGCGATCCTCGACGCCGCCGCCCGGCGTGGAGCTGGCGGAGGGACGCGTGGTCGACCTCGGAGGCTTTCAGATGGCCTCCACCGGCTGGGCCAACATCACGCCCTGGCACACCTACCGCGAGGAGCAGGAGGACGCCCTGTATGAGCGGATCATGCGCGCCGCCTCACAGATCACGGCCGATCCGGAGCGGCTGATCCTGAACCTGCACTGCCCACCCTACGGCTCCGGCATCGATGATGCGCCGGGCGTCAACGAGGACATGACCCCCAAGCACGGCGGCCACGCCCCTGAGCCTGTGGGGTCGACCGCCGTTCGCCGCGCGATTGAGGAGCTGTCAGCCGGCGCTGTCGCTGCATGGCCACATTCACGAGGCGCGCGGGCACACCCGCATCGGCCGCACGCTCTCGATCAACCCCGGCAGCTCCTATGAGCAAGGCGAGCTCCTGGGAGCACTGATAGAGCTGGACGGAAAGAAGGTGAAGAACTTCATCCTGACCAGCGGATGAGCACGGTCCGCCACCATTGAGTTCACCACTCTTCAGCGAAAGGAGATCCGCACATGTCTGCGGCAGACGTCCCCATTGAGCGGACGCTGTTCGTGCGCAAGGCGACCGGCCTGGTCAAGGGCTGGTCGGTGCTCGACGCGTTCATCTACGCCGCCTTTGCGATCAACCTGATGGCGCTCGGCTTCGGCTACGCGTTCACGACCATCGCCTTCATCCCCGATGGCGCGATCATCGCGGCGATCGTCCTGTCCGCCCTGTTCATCATCTTCGAGACGATGGTGTACGCGTCGCTGATCGCGGTGATGCCGCGTGCCGGCGGCGACTACGTGTGGCAGAGCCGGATCCTCGCATGGCAGCATCGGCTTCGTGTTCGCCGCCACCGGCTGGTGGTTCATCCTCTGGCACTGGGTGCCGATTTACGCCAATATCCTCGTCGTCGAGGTGATCCAGCCGATCATGATCATCATCGGCAACACCGGTAACGGGGTGTTCGAGTCGGACTGGTGGGCGTACACCCCGACCCACGGCACCGGAATCTTCGTGGCCTCGCTGATCACGGCCGGCATCGCTGCGGTGGTGGTGGCGGTCGGCATGCGTGCCTACGCCCGCTTCCAGAAATGGTGCTTCTACGGAGGGCTGATTGGGCTCGCGATCATCCTGCTGGTCTTCGCGTTCCACACCAAGACCGACTTCATCAGCGCCTACAACCGCAGCGCCACCGACCGGTTCGGGGCCGGGCCGCATGCCTACGAGCAGATGGTGGCAGCCAGCGACAAGGCCGGCACCTCGTGCTATCCCGGCTTCGGATCGTTCCCGGTGAAGGAGACGTTCCTGCTGATCCCGTTCATCGTCTTCTACAACCTGTGGCCGAACTGGGGCGCGACACTCTACGGCGAGGTGAAAGGCGCCGAGCGACTTCCGCCGCAACATCTACGCCATGGCGGGCGCGCTCATCTTCACCACCATCGTCGTGGTGATCACGTTCGCGCTGATGGCGCACGCGATCGGCTGGGACACCTACGGCATCATGAGCTCTGCCTACTGGGCGTACTTCACGGCGCCCGTCGCGCTGTTCCCGTATCCGGGCACGATTGCCGCCATGTTCTTCACCAACGAGTTGGTGCAGGTGATCATCATCCTGCTCTTGTCGCTGTGGTTCTTTGGCTGGGCCGGCAGCGTGTTCCTGTCCTCGACGCGGATGATCTTCGCGGCCGCGTTCGACCGAGTGCTCCCCGAGTGGGCGGCCGGTGTCGAACACCCGCACCGGCGTGCCGGTGGCGGCGCTGATCCTGATGGTGGTGCCGAGCATCCCGATCAGCGCGGCATACGCCTACGACACCAGCTTCTACAAGGCGACACTGGACGCCACGCTGGTGATCGCGGCGACCTTCGCGCTGACCTCGCTATCGGCGATGCTGCTGCCGTGGCGGCGGCCGGACATCTACAACGCCTCGCCGATCACGCAAGTACCGGCCGCTGGGCATCCCGCTGATCACGCTCTCCGGCGTGATCTTCCTGGGGTTCCTGCTGTTCTGCCTGTATAAGTGGCTGTTCGACGACGCGTACTTCGTCAACAACTTCCCGTCGCTCTGGTACATGGACTCGGGCTCTACATCACTTGCGATCGTCGTCTACGTGGCTTCACGCGTGATCCGCCGCCGCGAGGGCATCGACCTCGACCCCGCATAAACGCCGAGATCCCCGTGGAATAGGGCTGCATCCGGCGGGGCCGGATCGTGCGGCCCCGCCGGACCTGCCGGCTGCGCGATCCGTCGTACTGATGCGGTCGGCCCGAGGAACGAACGGCGCCTGAGGGAGAGCGGATGGCGTCCGCGCCAAACCGATTCAGGCTCTGGTCTGAGCGACTCCGAATGCCACGTCAGGGGTGGGGCATCCGGGCGAGGCGAACCGAGCGCCAACTAGGCGGCGGTCGGCTCGCACAGGCCGGTGCGTTCAGGCACAGGTGTCGTCGCCCGGCACACGAACGCAGACACGGCCCACGACCGCCCGCGTGGGATCCGCCTGTCCATCGCGGTCCACCGCCCACGCCACGATCCGGTACTTGTGCGGATGATCGTAGATCTCGAACGACATGGACCAACTGGTCGACGTTGCGCCGTGAGATCCGAGTTTCGCAAGCACGGTCGAGAACGTCGGGCTCCAGCAGCCACCACCCTCGTGGTTGGTCGGATCGGAGCCACAGTAGTACTCGCCATGCTCGATATTTCGGACGGAGACGATCACGTGGTCGATGCCCGGCATCGTGCCATCGGAGTCGGTGGCGGTGCCGTTAACAGTGATCAGGTAGGGCGGCTGGGGGTAGTCGACGTCGAACTTGCCGGTGTCCGTGTTCATCGGGGGATGAAATACCTGCTTGAACAGAGGGTTGACGATGGTCGTCTCGGGCGGGTTGCCGGTCGACTCGACGATGATGTCGTGCCGGGCAGGTGTGGGATCGTGTTGGCCGCCGCCGTCGACCGCGCTGGCCTCGATCGCGAACGGCCCACCGTCCGCAGGCTCTGGGAATGAGGTCGACCAACTGCTGGAGGTCCCACCCGGATCGGACACCGTTCGGGATTCTCCTCATAGGTCTTCGTCCATTTCTGCTGCCCCGCGTCCCACCAGGTGCCGCGGTTCTTGTTCTTGATCGCGACCAGCACCTGTGAGACGGCCGTGTTGTCGGTGGCGGTGCCCGTGACGGACACGACCCCGGTGTTGGCGAGCTGCGCACCATCGGCCGGCTCCGAGATCGCGGTGTCCGGCTTCGGCCCAATCGACCCGCCGGGCGCAAAGGCGTACAGGAATCCGTCCGAACTGGTCGCATACACGTGCCCGTCGCCAAGCGCTGCCGATCCGTATACGAAGCCGCCGGTGGCGTACTGGAACAGCTTGTGACCGTCCAGACCGAACCCATAGATCTTGCCGTCGAGGTCGCCGACGAACAGCACCCGACCTGTGGCGGCATCCCCGGTGACGGCGGGCGATGAGATCACCTCCTGCGTGACTGTTCCGAAATCCTCAGTGCGCCAGACCTTGGCGCCGGTGGTCGCGTTGAGCGCGTACACGCCGGCCCCGTAGCCGATGTACAGCCGGTCGCCCAGCAGCGCCGCGGTCGACCGGGTGGCGCCACCGGCGGCTGAGTCGTCCCGAATCGAGAACTCCCACATCTTCGCCCCCGTGCGCAGGTTGAGTGCGTACACGATGCGGTCTTTGCCGGCGACGTAGACGACGCCGTCCGCGAACCCGTTGACGCCCGGCTGGCTAATCGTCGGGCCGGCGCCGACGTCGTTGTCCTGGGCGAAGATCTGTGTCTGGAACCGCCAGACCAGCGCGCCGGTTGCAGCATCCACCGCGTAGACCGCACAGTCCGGGCTGGAGCCTCCGAACACGATGAGATCCCGACCGTTCACATCCGTTGCGTAGGCGGGCGGCGACCACGATCCGGCGAGGTCGCTTCCGAAACCTGAGAAGACCCACTTGCGGACGCAGGTGGATGCGTCGATGGCGAACTCGTGGCCGCCGTCGTCTGCGCCGGTGACGCCGTTCTCGCCGAAGTACACGACCGCCGATGAGCCGCTGCCGATCACCACCGGTGACGACGAGATGTTGCCAGGAGAGGTATACGAGCAGCGTTGCTCGCCGGTGGAGGCGTCGACGGCATGCAGTTCGTGGTCATTCGCGCCGAAGTACAGCGTGCCCTCGTGGAGGGCCGGTGTGGACTGGATCGACGCTCCGAGCTGCAATACCCATTGACGGTGACCGGTCACGGCATCGTACGCAGACAGCGACCCCATCTGGTTGGCGACGTAGACAAGATCCTTTCCGAGCGTGCTCGAATACCCGATGATCGGAGACGTGTAGCTCGGCGCGCCGGTGTTCGCGGCCCAGTCCAGGCCCAGTGAACCGGCGTTGGCAGCGGTGATGGTCGGGTCGCCGGAGACGGCGTGATGCTCCGGGTCGTGGCCGAACATCGGCCATTCGGTGGCGGGGGTGCCACCGCCGCCACCATCACCGCCGCCCCCTGCCCCAGCTTGCGGTAAGCGTGTAGGCAGAGCCGCCGGAGGCGGCCTTCACCCGGAGCGTGTACGTGCCGGTTTGAGTCGGCACGTAGGAGAGCCACTCAGGGCGATTTGGGTGGCCGCCTTGGCCAGGATCGTCGACGATCCCGGACCGGTCAGGTAGAGGTTGAGGTTGGCCGATGTGGTCGTCCAGTCGAGCGAAGCCTCGATTGGTTGCGATATGTCGTCGACCTGAAAGCGATGGCGCTCTGCAACGGTGCCGCTCGTGCTCACGCTGCCGGTGAACACCTGCGTCGGGTTGTTGATCGTGCCAGCCCCGCCACCGCCCCAACTTGCGCTGAGCGTGAAATCGGAGCTTCCCGAGACCGCCTTGACCCGAAGCTTGTATGTGCCGGGAACGGTCGGGGCCAACGTCAACGACTCTGGGCGGGCAGTCTTTGACACCGACTGAGCGACCGGGGCCGTCGAGTCCGGCGCGCTCAGGAACAGGTTTAGGTTGGCCGAGGTGGTCGTCCAGTCGAGCGACGCCTGGATCGGCACGGTGAGATCGGTGACATCGATCGTGAACGTCTTGGAGACAGCGCCGCCGGCGCTCACGGTGCCCGTGAACGTGTCGCTGGTGGTGGCGGCGCGCGAGCTGGCGGCGCCGCCCAGCGTGCCGGCCACCAATCCAGCCAGCAGCACGAGCGTTGGCCATCGCAGCCACATCCTCATACCGCCCGTCATCCGCCGTAGCTCGTGTCGAGGATGAACGCGGACCCGCCGCTGGCCGCCTTCACGCGAAGCGTGTACGTGCCGGGGGCGATCGGCGTGTAGGACAGCTGCTCCGGGCGGTTCTGGGTGGTCGCCTTTGGCGAGGATCGTCGTGGAGTCCGGCCCGCTCAGAAACAGGTTGAGGTTGGCCGACGTCGTCGCCCAATCAAGAGACGCGGTAATCGGAACGGACGTGTCTGTGACGTTGATGCGAAACCGCTCGGCCACCGGGCCGTTGGTGTTGACACTCCGGCGAACGTCTGCGTCGTGCCGGTGGATCCGCCACCACCACCACCACCCAGGTCGAACACCTGGACGCGGTCGTTATAGGTGTCGCACACTAGAGCTGCCCTCCGAAGATCTCCAGATGGGTCGGATTGTCGAACTGCCCCGATGCGGTGCCGGCCTTGCCGATGGTCTGTAGAACCGTCCCACTCGAGGAGAACTCGACCAGCCGGTCGGCGCTGGAGTCGGCCACCCAGATGTCGCCGTTGGCTGGGTCGATGGCGACACCCTGGTCGGAGTGGAGCGAGCCGGTTCCGAACGATCCCAGCGTGCTGCCGTCGGACGTGGACAGCGTGACCACGCGGTGGTGGTTTGCATTGGCCACGTAGACGACCCAGTTGGCGACGGCCACGTCGTACGGTCGGCTGAATCCGGTTGCATTCCACGTCATGGTGGGCGTCGCGGAGGCGATGTTCCACAGCTGCACCCGGTTGTTGAACGTGTCCGCCACGACCAGGCCGGTCGCGGTGACTGCGATCGCACTGGGTCGGCTGAAGCTGCCCAGCGCCGAACCCTGGTGGCCGATCTGCCGGCCCGTCGGGTCGCCGTCGCGCGTGAATTCGAGCAGCCGCCCGTTCTTCGTGTCAGCCACCCACACGTTGCCCGGGTCGACCTTGGAGATGGCGATGTCACGCGGCCAGTTGAGTCCGCTGAGGTCGGCGCCCCAGCCGCGCAGGCCGAAGTGCATCTGCCACGCGCCGGTGGATGTGGCAAATCGCTGCATGCGCTGATTGACGCTGTCGGCGACGAAGATATTCTGGGCGTCGACGGCGACGCCGGCCGCCTCGTTGAACAGCGTGTCGGGCGCGTGTACGTTGCCGAAGGTGGAGGCCAGCGTGTACCCACCGGAGCCGTCGGGGGCGTAGTGCTCGACCTTGTTGCCCCACAGGTCGAACCCGTAGACGTCGGGCGTCGAGGTGGCCGGCGACACGGCGACTCGGCGCAGCTGGAAGAATTGGCCGCTGCCGGTTCCGGCCGATCCGAGCTGACGGATGAAGCCGCCGCTCGACGCGAACTCCTGGATACGGTGGTTGGTGTTGTCGGCCACCCAGACGTGGTTCGCCGCATCAACGGCAATCCCGTACGGGCGGCGGAACTGGCCGGGCTTCCCGCCCTTGACGCCCCAGCTGGTGATCCAGGCGCCGGTGGGCGAGAACTTGGCGATGCGGTTGTTGGCGTAGTCGGCGACGTACACGTTGCCGGTGGAGTCGGTGGCGGCGTCGCGAGGCGCCGCCAGCTGGCCGGCACCCGAGCCGTTCACGCCGCTGCCGATGGCGCGCACGAAGCTGCCCGAGGGTGTATAGATGCGGGTCTGGTTGAGCACGTCCTCGGTGACCAGGACGACAGGGTTGCCGTTCCCGTCAACGCCAGCCGAGATGCCAATGCTGGAGGGGAAGCTCGTGCCCCACACCGACAGCGAAGCACCGGTGCTCGCGTCCAGTACCTGTACCCGCTTATAGCCGAGGTCGGCGACGTACAGCTTGCCGTTCAGGTAGGCGAGATCGCGCGGGTTGTCGAAGTTGCCCGGCGCATTGGATTCGCGCACACCAACGTTCCAGATCAGGTTCCCGCCAGGCCCGTACTTCTTCACCTGGTCGTTGCCGGTGTCTGCGACGTAGAGGTTGCCGGCAGCATCAACGTCGCCTCCCGAGGCGTACATCTGAGCATGTCCCGACCCTCCGATCGTCTTCACATATTGGGGTGGCGTGATCGTTGCGGCCGCGCCGGGGGCCACCGCGGTCCCGGCGAACGCGAGCATCAGAAGAGTCAGAATGATGCGGTTGCCCATGTCGAAGAACCTCAGCCCGTGATGTTGAAGGAGTAGACGCGCTTGTTGTTGTCACTCACGTAGAGCCTTCCGTCAGGCCCGAAGTTGAGGAAGTCCGGACCGCTGAGTGCGCCCTCCGGCGTGTCGGCCCCCGTGGTGACAACCTTGACAGACCTGAGCTGGCGGGGTTCCAGCGGACCACGCGGGCCTGGGGCCCTTGTCGCCGATGTAGATCCAGGTGTGGCTGGGATCCCAGGCGGCATCCCAGGGTCCCGCTCATGGCGCTTCCCCCGCAGGTCGGGTGGTAGACGGCGAGCCTGTGTCCCGTCTGCCAGTTCCATGCGGTGATCTTGCCGCCACCGGTCTGGACGCGTAGGCGGTGCTGGCATCGGCGACCACGCCGCGCGGGGCGGACATTTGACCGCTCCCTGTGCCGCAGCCGCCCATCGCCTTGATCGGCTGTCCGGAGGTGTTGTTCAGGACGAACGTCTCGTCGAAGACCTGCAGCCGGCAGTTGCCCACGTCGGTGGCGAACACCTCGCCGCCGGCGACGTACAGGCCCTGCACGCCCTGCTTGAACTGACCGACCGCGGTGCCCTGCGAGCCGAACCGGTGAACCCAGGTGCCGTCCGGGCTGTAGACCTGGATGTCGTTGCCGTCGTTTTCGCCAATCCAGAGTTTGCCGTCAGTGAACACCATCGCCTTCGGATAGTCGAAGCCGGTGGCGTTCGGCGCCGGGTTGACTCGCGTGCCCCACTGGAACAGGAAGGCCGAGCAGCTGGCCTCGGAGCGGCAGTCAAGCGAGGTGTCGAACGCCTGCACTCGCTGGTCGAAGCTGGCGGCCACGTAGAGCGTGCCGGTGGCGCTGATGGCGACGCCGGTCTGCTGGTTGTATCCGCCGTCCGGCGGCGGCGCTGCCGCCGCCGACCATGGCAGGGGATCGGCCTGCAGGTCGAACCGATACACCTGGTACATCCACGTGTCGCCCGTGTAGACGTTCCCGGTGACCGGGTCGACCGCCGCCCACTTGATCGAACCGAAGCGGGAGTCGCCGTGCGGGGAGTTGGTGCCGTCGGTCGAGTCCCACTTGCGCAGCACGTGTCCCTGGTAATCGAACTGGAACAGCCGTTCGTGCAGCGATCCGACGGCGTAGATGCGGTCGTGCGCGGTGTCGATGTCCAGTCCGCGCGGGTCGTTCATGTCGGGCACGCGTGGGAAAACGCGCTGGAACTGGCCCTGCCGGTTGAACACGACAACTGTGCGGCTGTTCAACTCGAGCACGTAGATGTTGCCGTTCTCGTCTATGCCTATGCCACGTGGGGTCGGCTCGTTGTACCCCGTGGCCGTCTTCCACCCGCTCCAGTCGAAACCGCGAACAAAGGCGCCCGCGTGCGAGAACTCCCAGACGTTCTTGCACCGGACGTCGGAGATGTAGATGTTGCCGTTGGACGGGTCGATCGCGATGTGCGTTGGGTAGGTCATGGCACCGCCGCCACACCCTTTGGGATGGGCGTAGGCGCCGTCGCCACCGACGCCCAGCGTGTGTAACCGGTTGCCGTTGTGGTCGAACTCAACGATCGCGCTCTGCTCCTGGTCGGCCACCCAGAAGTCGGCCTTGCCGGCCAGCGGCCCCGAGGTGGGCACGTCCCAGGGATCGACCTCGATGTCGTACGGCGCGCCGGTGCCGTCTTGCACCGAGTTGCGATAGGTGGCCAGATGCCCGCCGGTGGCCGAGAAGCGCTGCACACGGTAGTTCCAATAGTCGCCGACCAATACAGTGTTATCGGTGGGGTCCCAGTCCATCCCGTAGGGATAGATGCCGGCCGGGCCGGGATAGCCGTATGTCTTGGAGTAGCTGGCGATTGCGCCGCCGCCACCTCCGCCGCCGGTTTGACCGAAGCTGGCCGAGAGCGTGAACGCAGACGAGCCGCTGACTGCCTTCACGCGCAGCCTGTAGGTGCCGGCGACCTGCGGCAGGTAACTGATCGTCTCCGGCCGGGCCGTCTTCGACGTCGACTGGGCGACAGGCGTCGACGAGCCGGGAGCGGAGAGGAACAGATTCAGGTTTGCGCTGGTCGTCGTCCAGTCAAGCGTTGCCTGGATCGGCACCGACGTGTCGGTCACGTTGATCGAAAACCGTTCGGAGACGGGACCGCTGGCACTGACCGAACCGGCGAATGTGCTGCTCACGGTGGTCCCCACTGCCGGCGACGCCGCGCCGACCATGAAGCCGAGCGAGCCGATCAATATCAATGCCAACCTCGCCATCTCGCGATCACCTCGCTAAGCCGCGCCTTGGTCGCGGAGCCGTCGACGCAGCCCACCTGCGTGACGGCGTGCTGCGTGAACCCGTGGCGGTCGAGCGATACCCACCACCTCCCGAACATGCCACCGCACGAATGTACCTCCGGTTCGCCCGCAGGCGCATGAAGATCCCTTCACACAGCCGCCGCGCGGCGGCTACGGGCGCAGCGCGTACCCTTCTCCGCGGACGGTGTGGAGGATGTTCTGGTTGCCGCCGGCCTCGCGGATCTTCCGGCGGATCGCGTGCACATGCACGTCGCACACGCGCTCGTCACCGACGTGGTCGCTGTTCCAGAGCTTCCGCATGATCTGTTCTCGTGAAACCGGAGCGCCGCGCGCCGCGGCGAGAAATGTGAGGATCCGGAACTCCGACTCGGTCAATGGCAACGGTGTCCTCGCCCAGTCGGCCCTGTGAGACAAGAGGTCGATCCGAAGTTCGTCGACGGAGTACCCGTGCGCTCGTGCGGCCGCCTGCGCATCGATGTTCCGGCGGCGCAGCAGGGAGTCGACTGCGGCTCACCAGCTCGCGCGTTGAGAACGGTTTGACGACGTAGTCGTCGGCGCCAGACTCGAGGCCGTCGACGAGATCAGACTCAGCGTCGCGAGCCGTGAGCATGATGATCGGCAGGTCGCTGGCCGCACGCAATCGCCGACAGACCTCGATTCCCGAGATGCCGGGAAGCATGACATCCAGGATCGCCATGTCATAGGTCGTGTGAGTCGGCACGGGTAAGCGCGTCCTCGCCGGTCGAAACCGTGTCGGTCTTGTAGCCGGCCGGCTCAACGCAAAGGCGACACCTTCGCGCAGCGCCGGTTCATCGTCGACTACAAGGATGTGAACTGTCACGGCCCCTCCCAGGCCGGGAGCGTCACCTCGACGGTCGTGCCGGACCGAACGCCGTTCGCGCTGACCTCACCGCCGAGCGCAGCCGCCACGTCGCGAACGATTGCCAGCCCGAGACCAAATCCGTCGGCGGTCCTGCCGCCGGCGCGGAAGAACCGCTCGAAGACACGATCACGGTCCTCCAAGCCAATCCCGGATCCGTCGTCGCGGACGCTGATGACCGTTCCGTGCCCGTTCTGGGTGACGTCCACGCGAACGGCATGGGTTCCGTACTTGGCCGCGTTTGCGAGCAGGTTGGAGAACAGGTGATAGGCGAGGTCGGCGTTTGCGGTCACCAACGCATCATCCGGACAGGAAACGTGCACACGCTTATCCCCGAAGTCGACGCTGGTGACCGCATCGTCGAGCACAGGCCGAAGCTCGATTCGGCTGAGCTGCACCGCCTCGGCTCCCGTCTGTGCTCGGGCCAGGGTCAGCATCGCGGCGGACAGCCGGGAGAGGCGCCGTGCCTCCCGTTCGATGTGATCGAGAAATCGCTGTTCCAGCGACGGATCGGTCTTCGCACCGTCCTGAAGCGCCTCGATCGACATGAGGATCGCCGCGGTCGGGGTGCGCAGTTCGTGGGCCGCGTTTGCAACGAACTCGCGCTCGGCGCGCTCCCGTCGCTCACGCTCCGAGACATCCGTCAAGACGAGCATGACGGTGCCCTGGCCGAGGGCTGGCGCCAGCGCAACCAGGTCGAATGTTCGACCGCCGTGCGCGAACCTGCGCTCCACCACTGACGACCCTCGCTGCGCCTCTGCAACGACCATGCCGAGCTCGATATCCGGCCATGGCTCCGGCAAGGAGACCCCCGGGGCCAGATGATCACCGCCGGCGTACGCCTGCGCCGTCGGGTTCGTGAACTCGACCACGCCCTCCGCGTCGACCGCGATCACCCCATCGTGGAGACGCTCGAGGATGCGCTGCAGCCGGTCCCGCTCGTACTCAAGCGTAGAGAAGGAGTCGCTGAGCCGCAGCTGCATCTGGTCGATCGCCCGCGCGAGCGTTCCGATCTCGTCGTTGACCGCCACATCGAGCCGCCGGGTGAAGTCCCCGTGCTCGATTGCTTCCGCCGTCTGGCTGATCCGGCGTATACGCCGGCTGATCAAGGTGGCCAGCAGCACGCCCACGATCGCCCCGCCGGCTGCTGCCAGCAACGCTGACGGCCACAGTTCGCGCCTGACCACGGCCGCCTCCGCGCCGGCGGAGGAGCGCGGCCGATAGGCGATCAGCATCGCCTCGTCGGCCGGCAGTCGCAAGCCGACGACGGTACCCCCGAGGGCGTGCCCGCGACGTACCGCCTCCAGTGCCGGACGGCGTTGACCGCATCGGTACGATGCGGCACCTGTGCGAGGGCGACACCGTCGGAGTCGGGCTCGCTGAGTACGTCGCCCCGGTAACTCAGGACGAACAGCGCGAGGTTCGACGACCTCGCGATGGACGGGACATCGGCGTATGTCACACCCGGCCGCTGGATTCTTGTCGCAGCGGCGACGGCGTCGCCGACAGCGATCTGGTGTGTACGTGCGCGAAACGCCTGCTCTGCCCTCTGGTTCAGGAGCACGCCGACTCCGGCTGCGGTGCCCGCCGCGATCACCGTGAACGCCAGTGGCAGCCACCATCTGATGCTGAGCATCTTCACGAGTCGATTGGAAAGCGGCCGGAGACGAGGACCCAGGGACAGCGAGCCGCCGAGCAACCGCTCGGGGGTCCCTCTTCACGGCCGCAAACAGCGAGGCGGCCGCGCTCATGAATCGAGACCGTCGACAGACCGACCCGCACCTTCATGGTCACAGCACCTCGAACGCAGCAGCGGCGCCGCCGGACGATTCGGACATCTTCATCGATTTGGACATTCTATCGGGGTCCGGTACAAGTAACGAGGATCGTGTATCTCTCCCGCACGAGTTGCAACGCCCTGGCAACAGCAGTTCGCGCGGGCGGATGGAATCGAAGCCGGAGGAGGAGCTGATGACCATGCAGCGCGGGTTGGTGCAACAGGAGCGTTCATTCTGGCAATCCTCGACTGCTCGCTGACCGTCGGTCCATGGAATTGCTCCTCGATGAACTGCCGGCGATCAGTATTCGGCAACCGTGGGCGAGCCTGCTCGCAATGACGGTGGTCGATCACTATTCGATCACTTGGCAGCTCGACCATCGCGGCCCCTTGGCGATCCACGCCAATGGCCGCGAAAGCTACGTCGACGCGACCGTCGGGTGGAACAAGCTCGTGGCAGCCGTGTCGCTCGGCCAATGTCCGCTCAGCTTTCCACTCCCCCAGGCGGCTGTGATCGCGATCGTCCAACTCGACGACTGCCGACCGGCAGACGAGGGAATGTGGGAGCTGCAGGTGTCATCCGCTCTGCGCGCGCGCCACCCTCTGTTCCGGCTGGGCCAGACAGGGCTATGGATGTGGCGGCCGCCGCTCGCGGCGCGCGACAGCGAGTTCTGGCAGCACGCCAGTTGCGGCACGTGACCGTCGGCGGCTCGATCTGGATTTGGTCCATCAGCCCGGCGCAGCTGATGCCACTTGCAGCCGTAGGGAGCCTGTACCTGCGGCGAGCATGGATGCTGCGTGGTCGCGGCCAGCCGGTGGCGGCCTGGCGGATCGCCTGCTTCATGGCCGGCCTGGCGGTGATTGCCCTCGCGCTCGTGTCCCCGATCGACTGGATCGGCGAGGAACGGTTGTTCGCCGTCCACATGGTGCAGCACGTACTGTTGGGGGACATCGCGCCGCTGCTGCTGGTCGTCGGCCTCAACGGGGCGCTTCTACGCCCGTTACTGGCGCTGTCCGCGGTGCGCCGACTGCGGCTGCTCGCAACCCCGCCCTTGGCGCTGGCGATCTGGGCCGCCGACCTGTGGATCTGGCATCTTCCCGGCCCCTACCAAGCGGCGCTGCGCCACGACTCGCTCCACGCATTCGAGCACGGGTGCTTCGTCATGTTCGGGGTGCTGCTATGGAGCTCGGTGCTGGAACCGTTACCCGGGCCGGCCTGGTTCGGATCCGGAGCGAAGGCCGTCTATATCCTGGCGATCCGGCTTGTGGACACGGCGCTCGCCTTTGTGTTCGTGTGGTCGCAGACGGTCTTCTTTCCTTACTACGCACAGATCAAGCCGCGGCTCTGGGGACTGGGTCCACTCGAGGATCAGAACCTTGCGGGAGTCGTGATGCTGATCGAGGGAAGCATCCTCACCATCGTGCTGTTCGGATGGCTGTTCCTCAAATGGCTGCAGGAGAGCGAGTTGACCGACCGGTTGATTGCCGCTGGCGTTCCCCGTGCGCGTGCGGCTCGCGCCGTTCGGTTCGGCCGAGGACGCGAATTGCTGGAACACGTGGAAGGGCCACGGCGCGCCAGCCCGAGGGTGGAGCCGCCGGGATTCGGCAGCCACCGAGCCTGACCACGTCGTCGAGCATGTTGCGGCGCCCTGCAGTGACCGGGGCGGCGCCGATACCAGGGCCGGGCGTCGGCGTTGGCGCCGAATACGCCTACATGACTACTGGCGGCCGCGGCGATGGCGTCGCTGTGGCATCGATGAACGTTTCCGGTGGGCCGGCTGCTCCCACTTCGCGATCCACTGAGGGCATTCACGGCACCAGCCGACGACCGATCCGGCGCGAGCTTCGCGGCCAAGCTCGCCGTGCTCGATCGGGGTCGACCGACTCGCTCGCTAGGCTGCCGGCACTGATGTGACTTTCCGCCCTTGACACGGACGCGAAACCCTCCCACGGAACACGACTACCTCGAGCGAGTGCAGGACGCGGCTCGCCTCCGCGCAGCTGTGCGCCGCTTCGAGGCGGATACGTCCGCTGTGGTGCGCCACTGCCGTCTGACCCCGCAGCGTTATCTGTTGTTGTTGATGATCAAGGCGACGGCCGCGACCGCCGATCAGCCGGGCCCAACGATCACGACCGTGGCGGAAATGCTCGCGATGCCTCACAACACCGTTTCCGACCTGATCGCGCGGGCAGTCGACGTGGGTCTGGTGAAACGCAGGCGTGGACGGAGCGATCGCCGCTCGCAGCAATTGTCCCTGACCGCCGAGGGCGAACGGCGACTGCGCTGTGCGATCGACGGTCTCGCCGACCAGCGTGCGGCACTCCGACGATCCCTTACCGGGCCACCGCGGCGCGCGTGATCAGTCGCAGCCTTCTCGCCCCTGCAACGCTTGGCGCGAAAATACTTCCCGTCACGCAGCCATAAGGATGCGCTCGGCGTGGCGGTCGTTTGCCGGCGTGCGTTGGGAGCGGCCGCCGTCGACGGTGCCGCTGCGAAGGCGGGCGAGCGGGAGGTAGTGCTGGACGAACTCGTGCCTTGCCTTGGGGCTGCTCGGCGCTCGCGGTCGGCGTCCTGTCGCGTTCGAGGTTGAGCACGGGATCAACAGCCCACCGCAGTCCGAGCCTTTGGGTCGTTTCCAGCGGCACTCCGGAGTGGAGCTAAGCCGCGACCGAGTTAGCCATGGTGCCGACCGGGTCGACCAGTCTCTGAGCAGGCGCCGCTTGTCGATCTGACGCGGGACGAGCAACCGATCGACCGAAGTGCGAGACAATGGACGACATGGCTGTGGCCGGCCTTCTCGCACATGCCCGACGTGCTACCTCGCAGCACTCCTGGCTCGAGGCCCGCGATGCGTTTGCTCGCGCCGACCGCGCTGGCCCGCTTGACGCCGAGGATCTCGAGCTGTGGGCAACCACACAGCTCATGTTGGCTGAAGATGACGCGGCGGTGGCGACACTAGGGCGGGCCCACAACGGGTACCTCGAGCGCGGCGAAACGTTGCGGGCCGTGCGGGCGGCGATCTGGATCGGGATGAACCTGGCGTATAGCGGTGCTGTCGGACCCGCTAGCGGATGGCTGGGACGGGCTCAGAGGCTGCTCGATCAAGAACCCGGGGACTCGGCCGAGCAGGGCTACCTACTGCTGCCGCTCGTGTTCCGGCACGAGGCCGCTGGGGAGTATGAGGAGGCGGCGGCCGTAGCGGGCCAAGCGGCGGCGGTGGGACAACGGTTCGGCGACCGCGATCTGTTGGCGCTGGCGGTGCACACGCAGGGGCACATGCTCGTTATGGCGGGGCAGGTGCGCGCGGGGATGGCACTGCTCGACGAGGCGATGGTGACGGTGACGACGGGCGAGCTGATGCCGTTCGTCGTCGGCATCGTCTACTGCGGGGTGATCCTGGCATGCCAGGCCGTGTTCGAGGTGGGCCGGGCGCGGGAGTGGACGCAGGCGTTGACGTTGTGGGTGGAGGGGCAACGTGATGTTGTCGCGTTCACTGGCCGGTGTCTTGTGCACCGGGCGGAGATCCTACAGCTCGGCGGGGCGTGGCCCGATGCTCTCAACGAGGCTCGACTGGCCAGCCAGCGGTTTGTCGAAACCGGCAATCCAGCAGCCGGTCTTGCCCACTACCGGCAGGGCGAGGTGCTTCGCCTCCTGGGTCGGTTCGACGCGGCCGAGACGGCTTACCGCGACGCCAGCCGGATGGGGTGGGAGCCGCAGCCGGGACTGGCGCAACTGCGGCTGGCCCAAGGACGGGTCGATGTGGCCCTCGTCGCCATCCGCAGGGCGAGCGCCGAAATCGCCGAGCCGCTCAAGCGGGCGGCGCTGCTCCCGGCGCACGTCGAGATCGCACTCGCGACCGGCGAACTCAGCGACGCCCGAGCGGCATGCGCGGAGTTGCACTCCCTCGCCGCACGGTACGAGAGCCGGATGCTCACCGCCATGGTCGCCCACGCCGACGGTGCCACCGCGCTGGCAGAGGGCGACGCCGGCAACGCGCTCGCGCACCTGCGCGCAGCCCAACAACTGTGGATCGAGCTGGACGCGCCCTACGAGGTCGCCCGCGCCCGCGCGCTCCTTTCGGAGGCATGCGCCGCCTTGGGGGACGGCGAGGCCGCGGCACTGGAGCGCGAGGCAGCCTGCGAGACGTTCCGCAAGCTGGACGCGGCGCCGGATCTCGCACGACTCGAATCCGTGCCGACCAAGCCCGCATACGGACTCTCTGCGCGCGAGCTCGAGGTGTTGCGACTCCTCGCGCGCGGCAAGACCAACCGCGAGATCGCAGCCGTGCTCGTCATCAGCAGGCACACCGTCGCCCGCCACGTTCAGAACATTTACGCCAAGCTGCGCGTTGCGTCGCGCGCAGCAGCGACCGCGTTCGCGTTCGAGCACGATCTCGTCTGACCGAGCCGGAGTGGTTCGAATTGACCACTCAGTTTCGCCGAAGGTTGGTGAATCGGTGCGATGCGGTTCCGTCGCCCGTGACCTACGGTCGCCTCCTGAACTCGACGAGGAGGAGCGATGCAGGACGCAGAGCAACACGAAACCGTTGTCATCGGTGGCGGCCAGGCCGGCCTCGCCGCCGGGTACTTCCTCAAGCGGCGCGGTCGACAGTTCGTCATCCTCGACGGCGGCAAGCGCATCGGTGACAGCTGGCGGGGCCGCTGGGACTCGCTGCGGCTCTACTCACCGGCGAGCCGCGACGGCCTGCCGGGAATGGCCTTCCCGGGGCCGCGCGCGTCGTATCCAACCGCGGGCGAAATGGCCGACTACCTCGAGGCCTATGCGGCAGGGCACGAACTGCCCGTTCGCAACGGTGTCACCGTCACCAGCCTCAGCAGGGAGGACGGCCATTACGTCGTCCGGGCCGGGGACGCCTGCTTTGCGGCCGAGAACGTCGTAGTCGCAACTGGCGTGTTCCGGCGCCCACGCGTCCCGAAGTGCGCCGGCGAACTCGACCCCGGCATCACGCAGATCCAGTCAAGCGACTATCGGAACCCGTCTCAGCTCAACGACGGGCCCGTGCTCGTGGTCGGAGCCAGCCACTCCGGCTCAGACATTGCCCACGAGGCCGCGGCAGCCGGCCACGATGTCGTTCTCTGCGGCCCGGACACAGGACAGCTGCCGGCGCAGGTGGAGACCCGGCGAGGCCGGTTGCTCTTCCGAATGCTGTTCCTGGTCGGCACGCACGTGCTCACCGTGGACACCCCGTTCGGCCGCCGCATGCGACCTCACATCCGCCACGGCGGAGCGCCGCTCCTGCGGTACCGCCGCAAGGAGCTCGCCGCCGCCGGCGTCGAACGTGTACTCGCCCGGACCTGCGGCGCGGAGGCTGGGCGGCCGCTGCTGGACGATGGTCAGGTGCTCGATGTCCGCAACGTCATCTGGTGCACGGGTTTCCGGCCGGACTACTCTTGGATCCGATTACCGATCGAGATCGGCGAGGACGGGTATCCGGAGCAGTACCGCGGCGTCATAGCCGGATCGCCAGGGCTGTATGTCGTCGGACTACCGTTCCAACACTCGTTTGCGTCGATGTTGATCGGCGGCATGGGCAGGGACGCCGAGCGCGTCGCGCGGCACATCGCGACCGTGCGGGCCGCTTCTGTGCGGTCGCGCAAGCGCTGGCCGACAGAGTCCACCCAGCCGGTTTCATCGTGACCAAGCAGAGCTCGGAGTCGATTCTGGTCTGGAACGGCCTCGTGGCTCACGGCGTGCCGTCGCGGACGGACGAGGGCAGTAGACCCGTGGCGAAGGAACCGCCGCCCGGCAGGCGCGTGGTCGGATTTGCGTCGACTTCGACGGCGAGACCGAGCATCGTCGACCCGTCCGCGAGCAAGAAGCACAGGTAGTTGTACGAGCTACCGCGCGGCTTCGTGCCGCTCTGCTTCTCACACCGTTCGGCGTTCGAACCTTCGAAGTGCGGCGCGGAAGGCGGCCGCGTCGGTCGTCAGCACCGCCGGCGCACTCACCAGAAATGTATACCGTGATACGATACAAATCTCAGATCCGATCGAATCGACTCCAAGGAGGATTCAGGGATGGCCCAGTTCATCGTGGTTGGCATCGCCAGCACCGAGGCCTGAGACCAGCTATCTGCGCGGCAGCATGCACATCAGGAAGCGTCGAAGCTGCGGTGGGAAATCGAGGTGATCGCACCCACAGAGCACCCCGAAAGAGCCGTGTCCTTCGCCACGACCTTGGGGACCCGCATTCAGCAAGCCCGTACGCGGAGGCAACTGACCCTGGCTCTGGGGATGATCGCGGCGTTCGCGTTCCCAAGCCGCCTCGCTCTCTCGTATCCGTTTCCGGGGATTTGAAGTGCTTCGCACGCTCCGCGTTCCTAGCAAGGGCGAGCCTGTCCCAGACTTGGCGGCGGGATCCAACTCGACGGGACGTGTTTGGTCCCGGGCCCACTGCGGGAACCTAGCGTCTGTTCGGAACACTACATCGGAATGCGATCTTTCAGCCTTCTCCGCTGTTTGACCAAGTTGGCGACGCGATCGGCCGCCGCCGCTATCTACCTCGGCGTCGCCGCGGTCGCCGGTGGGTGTGGATCGAGCCAGTCGACGCTCTCGCCCGACTCGAAGGCATCGGACAAGATCGCGACCTTGTGGTGGGTGATGTTCGTTGGCTCTGCCCTGATCTTCGCGGTCGTGCTGGCCTTGCTTCTGGTCGGAGTCCTGCGCCGCCGTGGTTTGGACGAGCCGCAGCGGCGCTCGCCGGGCCAGCGTTTCGTGGCCGTGTCGGGCCTGATCATCCCGGCCGTGATCCTGGTTGCGCTGTTCGGGCTGTCGGTTGATGCGATCCCCGCAACGTCGCCCACCGACAAGCCGGCCGCGCTAAGGTGAACGTGGTCGCGAAGCAGTGGTTCTGGGACGTCTCGTACCCGCGGCCAGGGCATCCGCACCGCGAACGAGATCCACATCCCGGTCGGGCGCACCGTCGACATCCGCGTCACGAGCGCCGACGTCATCCACAGCCTCTGGGTGCCGGCGCTCAACCGCAAGATCGACGTGATCCCCGGGCCGCACGAACGACGTCGACTTCAACGCCGACCAGGCCGGCCGTTCCGGGGGCAGTGCGCCGAGTTCTGCGGCTCGCAGCACGCGCAACATGGCGCTCTACGTCGTCGCGCAGCCGCAGGCCGAGTTCGAGGCGCTGGCTGGCCGGCGAATCCGCCGGCGCCGCCGCCTGCCGACCGCCCGACTGGAGCGCGGGCCAGCAGGTCCTGCTGGGCTCGTGCTGCGAGTACTGCCACCGATCGCCGGCACGAACGCGAGCGGGACGATCGGGCCCGACCTGACCCACATCGCGAGCCGGCTGACGCTCGGCGCCGGCACGCGTCCCGAACACGCCGGGCAACCTCGCCGGCTGGATCCTCGACCCGCAGCACATCAAGCCGGGCAACAAGATGCCGGCGACGACCTCAGCGGCGCCGGACCTTCAGGCGCTTCTCGACTACCTGGAGAGCCTGCGCTGATGGCGACGCGACGAACGTCGAGCAGCTCGAGCGCGCATGGGCCGAGCCGGGCGCGGCTCGTGATCGCGTTCGCCACGGTCGACCACAAGCGGATCGGCATCCGCTACCTGTTCACGGCGTCGCGTCTTCTTCGTCGCTGGCCGGCCTGGAGGCGCTGACGATGCGCATGCAGCTGGCACGGCCGAACGAGCACCTGTGACGCCGGAGGCGTACAACCAGCTGTTCACGATGCACGGCGTCACGATGATCTTCCTCTTCGTCACGCCGATGCTCTCAGGCTTCGGCAACTACCTCGTGCCGCTGATGATCGGCGCGCGCGACATGGCGTTCCCGCGCCTGAACGCCCTCAGCTACTGGATCTTCCTCGGCGCCGGGCCTGTTCATGTACTCCAGCCTGCTGATCGGCAGCGCGCCCGACGACGGCTGGTTCAACTACGCGCCGCTGTCGCTGCGATGTCGCCCCGGCTCGAACATCGACTTCTACGCGCTCGGGCTGATCTTCCTCGGCATCTCGACCACCGCCGGCGCGATCAACTTCATCGTCACGATCGTCAAGCCTGCGCGCGCCGGGCATGTCGATCAACCGCATGCCGCTCTTCTGCTGGGCGATGCTGGCGACGTCGCTCTCGATCGTCTTCGCGTTCCCGTCGCTGACCGCGCGACTGCCTGCTGCTCGAGCTGTAGCGGAACGTGGGGCTACCACTTCTTCGACAGCGCGCACGGCGGCGACCCGCTGCTCTGGCAGCACCTGTTCTGGATCTTCGGCCATCCCGACGTCTACATCATCTTCCTGCCCGCGGTCGGCATCGTCTCGTCGATCGTGCCGGTCTTCTCGCGCCGGCCGATGGTCGCCCACCACGTGGGTTGCATCTGGCGACGATGGCGACCGGCGTTCGCTCGGCTTCGGCGTCTGGGTGCACCACATGTTCGCGGTCGGGCTGCCGCAGTGTCACGATGACCTTCTTCTCGGCCGCGAGCATGGTGATCGCTATCCCGAGCGGCATCCAGGTCGTTCGCGTGGCTCGCCACGATCATCAGCGGCCGCCCGCGTGATCGAGACGCCGTTTCTGTTCGTGCTCGGCTTCATGTCGTGTTCGTGATCGGCGGGCTGACCGGAGTCATGTTCGCGGTCATCCCGTTCGACCAGCAGCTGACCGACTCGTACTTCGTCGTCGCGCACTTCCATTACGTGCTGTTCGGCGGGGCCGTGTTCCCGATCCTCGCCGGCGTCCACTACTGGCTGCCGAAGATCAGCGGACGCATGCTCGAACGAGCGGCGCGGCATGATCAGCTTCTGGCTCGTGTTCGTCGGGTTTCAACTTGACGTTCTTCCCGATGCACATCGCCGGTCTGCTCGGGATGCCGCGCCGCGTCTATACCTACCCCTCCGGGATGGGCTGGGACGTCGCTCAACCTGCTCTCGACGATCGGCGCGTTCGTGCTCGCCGTCGGCCTGCTGGTCGTGATCGCCAACGTCGTGCTCAGCCTCGTGCGAGGGCCGCAGGCGGGCGACGACCCGTGGCGGGCGAACACCCTCGAATGGGCGACCAGCTCACCCCCGCCGCCGTACAACTTCGTGACGCTGCCGGTCGTCCGCAGCGCCGACCCCAACTGGGACGCGAACGGTCGCGACGCCGAGGGCAGAGATCTGGTGCTCGCAGACGGGCGGCAGACGGTGGCGACGTCCGAGCTTGACGCCGACCTCGAAGCGGCCCTGCGAATGCCGGCCGAGTCGATCTGGCCGCTCGCGCTGGCGGCGTCGATCGCCGTCATCTTCGTGGGGCTTATCACGGGCGCCACGCCGGTGTCATGGGCGGGCGTCGGCCTGGCCGCCCTCGCCCTGGCAGGCTGGCACAGGCGGCCGCCGGCCGAGCCGCTCCCGGTCGGTTCGGAAACCACCCTCGAACGAGCGACGGGCTGGTGGGGGATGTGGCTGCTGATTGCCACGGAGGCGTCCCTCTTCGCGCTGCTGGTAGCGTCCTACTTCTACCTTCGGTTCCGCTCGAACTCCGGCTGGCCTCCATCCGGCATCGGCGACCCCTCGATCCCCGGACCGCTTCTCGCCACAGCGATCCTGGTGCTGAGCAGCGTGCCGATCGAGTTCGCGGCGCGCGCCGGCCGGGGCGTCGTGCGGATCGGCGCCGTACTGACCGCGATCGCGCTCGCGATCGTGTTCATCGTCCTGCAGGCGATGCTCGTGTCGGACTCGCTCGATCGCTTCCGGCCTCACGATGGCGCCTACCCGTCGATCTTCTATGCGTTGGTCGGCCTCCATGCTGCGCACGTCGTCGTCGGGATCGCGATCGCGGCCTGGGCGTGCGTGCTGGCGGCCAGCGGCGCGGCGCGGCTACCGCTGCGGGTTACGGCGCTCTACTGGCACTTCGTCAACGTGGTCGCCCTGATCGTCTTCGCAACCCTCTACCTCTCGCCCCGGGCATGAACGGCTCGTCCCGCCATCCCGACCGCTCGCACCGGCAGGCGCTCCTCTGGTACGGCGTGCTCGCGGCGCCGCTGGCCTGGGCGGCGCAGCTCGCGATCGGGTACTTCCTCGAGGACGCCGGCTGCACGCCCGCCTCCGCCGGCCACGTGTGGGGCGTCGGCGTCTCACCGCCGTCGGTCGCAGTGATCGTGATCTGCGCGGTCGTTGCGATGGGCGGCGCCGGCGCCTCGCTGTACGCCTTGCGGGGCGCCGACGAGGCGGATGGGCGCGGCGATCGGGTGAGGTTCATGGCCACGGCCGGGTTGCTCGGAAGCCTGCTGTTCGCGCTTGCCATCCTGCTGTCGGCGGCCGCCTTCGTACCCCTCTCGAGCTGCAGGACAGGATGAGGCGGGTGTCGGTCATAATCGCGCTCGTTGCCTCGCTGGCAAGCGCCTGCGGAGGCTCGTCCGGCGCGGGACTGTCCGTGCCGAACGGCGACGCCGGTCGCGGCAGCCAATTGATCTCAGACTACGGCTGTGGTGCCTGCCACACGATCCCCGGGGTGGATGGCGCCACCGGCGAGGTTGGGCCGCCGCTGGGCGGGTTCGCGCGCCGGCTGTACGTGGCCGGACAGCTGCCCAACACGCCGGCCAACCTGATCCGCTGGATTCGCACACCGCAATCGGTCTATCCGGGCAACGTGATGCCCGACCTGGGCGTGTCGCAGAACGACGCGCGTGACATCGCCGCCTACCTGTATCAGCACTGAGGAGGCCACCTTGCCGGACGAACGAGACACCACACCCGAGGAGACCGCACACGGATGGACGAGGCGAAGCCTGCTCGCCCGGGCGGGCGTGCTGGCCGCGACCGCGGAGCTGGGGGCGAGCACGCTGGCCAGTTGCGGCGGGGGCTCGTCGAATCCGCACGAGGCTCTCGACGGCGACACGAACGATCTGGTCGAAGGCTATCCACCGCCGTCGCGGCCTCTGAACGCGAAGATCTTCAGCTTCTTCACCCCCCGCGAGGCCGTCACCGTCGAGGCGATCATGGATCGGCTGATCCCGGGCACGGCCGACGATCCGGGAGCCCGACAGGCCGGTGTCACCACCTATATCGATCTCAAGCTGGCCCAGTTCCAGTCGTTCTCGGTGCCCACGTACTTCCTGGCACCGTTCGCATCCCCGGTAGATCACGCAGTCGGGCCGCAGGAGCACGCCACCGACGAGATCCTGGTCGAAACTGCGCAGCTGCCCCGCTACGGCTACCAGTCCAACCTGACACCCGCAGGCGACCTACCGGACCGGCCTAGCGGTGCTCGATAGCTACACGAAGCACACCCACCACCGAAGGTTCGTCGAGCTCCGTCCCTCCGACCAGGATGCGCTGCTCGCTCGGATGGAGGACGGCCAGGTGAGCGCGTTCACATCGCCCACGTCGGACGGCTTCTTTGCCATGATGCTCGAGGACGCCTACGAGGGCATGTTCGCCGACCCCCAGTACGGCGGCAATCGCGGCTTCGCCGGCTGGAAGCTGGTCGGCTATCCAGGAGCGCAGCGCGCGTACACGGCCTTCGAGCTGCAAAACGGCCCGCAACACAAGCGTGTGCAAGGCCTTCGCGAGATGCCGGCGATGAACCCGGGCCGGCCGGGCGGCGACGCCATCATGCCGCTCCGCGGAAGCCGAATGCCGATGGAAGGAGATCAGTGAGATGACGGTGCAGCACGCGAAGACGCGACATCGTCACGATCGGCGCCGGCTGGACGGCCGCCATGCTCGCCGCCCGGCTCTGCCCGGGCGGCACCGAGATGGTGTCGCTCGAGCAGGGCAGCTCCCGCTGGACGTACCCGGAGTTCGCGCACGATCACGACAGTCTGCGCTATTCGGTGCGCTACGCGATGATGGTCGATCTGGCCCGCGAGACGTGGACGTGGAGGCCAAACCCCAGTTCGCCGGCGCTGCCCATGCGCCAGTACGGATCGTTCAACCCCGGTGAGGGGCTGGGCGGCGCGGCCATCCACTGGTCGGGTCAGCTATGGCGGTTTCTGGACAGCGACTTCCGCTATCGGTCGCACGTTGTCGACCGCTACGGCGCCGCCAAGATCCCGGAGGGCTGCACCGCACAGGACTGGGGCATCACCTACGACACGCTGGAGCCGTACTATGACGAGTTCGAGTACGACATCGGCGCCTCCGGCGACACTGGCAATCTGCGCGGCCGCATCCTGCCCGGCGGAAATCCGTTCGAGGAGCCGCGCAGCCGTCCCTATCCGCATCCGGCACTGGAGGTCACTCCGTTTGGGACGAAGTTCGCCGAGTCCTGCACGGAGCTGGGCCTGCATCCGTTCACACAGCCATCCGGCATCACCTCGCGGGCATTCGTCGACCGGTTCGGCAACACGCGCGGCGGCTGCATGTACTGCGGCTTCTGCACGCGGTTCGGCTGTGAGGTGGATGCCAAGTCGAGCCCGATCACCACGCATCTGCCGGTGGCATTGGCGAGCGGCAACTACGAGGTGCGCACGCACGCGAAGGTGCTCTCGATCGAGGTCGGCAGCGACGGCCGGGCCACCGGCGTGACGTACCTCGATTCGCACGGCCGGGAGCACTTCCAGCCGGCGGACCTGGTGGTCTGCTCGGCGTTCACGCTGGAGAACAACCGGATCCTGCTGCTCTCTCGCAGCAACGCCCACCCCGACGGCATCGGCAATGATCGCGGGCGGGTGGGCAAGAACTACACCTATCAGATCTACCCCGCCCCGGTCACCGGTGTCTGGGAGGGCGAGAAGCTCAACATGTACATGGGCAACACGTGCACGATCAAGATCATCTATGACTACAACGGCGACGTCTTCGACCACAAGGACCTCGACTTCATCGGCGGCACGCAGCTCTACTCTGAGCCGTGCGAGCGCGAGCCGGTCAACTCGGTCAACGGCCTGACGGGCGCCAACGGCAGGGCGTGGGGCTCGAGCTGGAAGAAGGAGATCGGCAAGAACTGGGACTCGTATGCCTCGATCGTGACGGAGGGCGAGAGTATCCCCTACGAGGATCAGTTCCTCGACCTCGACCCGAACTACCGCGACAAGTTCGGGCGGCCGCTGCTGCGGCTCACGTTCGATTGGCACGACAACCAGCGCGCGATGTGGCGCTTCATCGCGCAGCGTGCGAAGGAGATCATGGTCGCGATGAAGCCGAGCAAGATCGTCAGCTTCCTGCCTGAGATCCCGCAGTACAACATCCACGACTATCAGAGCACCCACCCGACCGGCGGATGCATCATGGGCACCGACCCCTCGACGTCTGTCACGAACAGCTACGGCCAGGTGTGGGACACGCCGAACGTGTTCGTCACAGGCGCCGCGTTGTTCCCGCAGAACCCGGGAGCGAATCCGACCGGTACCGTGGCGGCTCTCACATACCGGACGGCGGACGCAATCCGCGACCGCTACCTAAAGCACCCGGGGGAGTTGCTTGATTGAGGTGCTTCAGCTTGCCGCGATCGCCCTGCTGGTGCTCTCGTACGCATCTCGGGTCGTCGCTGAGCGGCGGCGGGGGCACCTGATCGACCGCAGACGGCTCGTGTGCTTCGCCATCAGCGCCGCCTTACTGCTGCTGTCTGTGCTGCCACCGATCGAGCCGGCGGCAGACTCGCTGTTCTCGGCTCACATGACGCAGCACCTGCTGCTGGGCGACTTGGCGCCGCTGTTCGCGGCGCTCGCGCTCAACGGCCGCATCCTACGGCCGCTGTTGGTACGGCCGCGACTGGGCCGGGCGCGCCGGTGCTGCACCCGGCCGTGGCCTTACCGTTATGGACTGCCGACCTGCTGGCGTGGCACCTTCCGGCGCTCTACGACGCGGCGCTGCGCTCCGAGGCGGTACACGCGCTCGAGCACACCTGCTTCTTCGCTGCCGGCCTGGTGATGTGGATGTGCGTGTTCGAGACCCTTCCGGCGCCGTCCTGGTTCTCGATCCAGTGGAAGGCTGGCTACGTGCTAGCGGTGCGGCTGGTCGGCATGGGCCTCGGCAACGTCTTCTTCTGGGCTAGCGACCCGTTGTATCCGGCGTATCTGCATGCGTCGAGACCCTGGGGCCTGTCCGCACAAACCGATCAGCAGCTGGCTGGCACGATCATGATGCTCGAGGGCTCGATGGTCACTATCGTCGTGCTGACCTGGTTGGCGCTGCGGCACCTGGGCCATCTCGAAAGCGGTCAGCAGATGCTCGATCAGGGCGCGAACCTACGCGGAGTCGCGAGAGCGGTCAGGTTCGAGCGCGCGCGGGGCGGCTAGTCGTCCAGACTTGCCCAGTAGCGGTTGGCCGACGCCCCGGGCGCTTCAATCGGGATGTGACCCGCGATCCTCGTCGGACACGCTAATCCTTGCCCTAAGACTCGTCAACGTGTATTGACCGATCACCTCCGGATTCGACCGCTTCCCCGCACACAAGACCACCGCCCGGGGTAGTCCGGAAGGAGCGCGCCGCCCGAGCCAGAAAACCGCCGGTATGTCGGGGAAGGCCTATCGACGGGCGGCCCGCCAGGCGGTGGGCATGAGCATCGCGCCGTACGGCTACACGCTGACCATCTGGACCACAGGTGGAGTGCTCACACACGCCCAGGGGCTGCCCAGCACGCTCGACGCGCTCCTGTTCATGTCCGGCGCCGTCGGCGGGTTTGCGCTGCTCGGCCTCGCGGCGTTCGGCGACGTGCACGCGCGGGTGCAGCTCGAGCCCCATCCGCCGGCACTGTGGGGTGGACTGCACGTCCTCTCTATCGGGATCGCCATCGCCGCGGCCACCCTGATCGCGCATCAAGTCCACAACGCCGGTGCGTGGCCGCTCGGCGGGTTCGCCTCGACGCTGATCTATTTGGCCGTGCTCGCGGCGCAACTCGCGCTCTCGACCTAGCCCGGCGCGACAAGCCATAAGGTGCCCACCACAGACCCCCTCTCTCGTTGAGCCGATGGGAATGTAAGGGCCGAGTCGCCGGCCACTTGTGCCGGTGGGAGCCATCGGCCCCGCGCTCAACGATTCCTCGTGGCGTCCGGCCGCACCAGGGCGAAGGCCAGCGCCTCGCCGTAGCTGGCAAACGACCTGATCGTGTAGACGCCAGCCATCACGACGTAGCGCCTCATCAGCAGCCGAGGTCGCGCAGGAACGCTCTGTCTGAGTAGTGGCTTCGCCAGTCCAGAGAAGCGTCACGTCGGCTACATCGAGGCTCGGCTCTGCCTCGGCGGCGCATACCGAACCGATGCTGGGACCAAGATCACTCGTCCGGAAGGCTTCCAACGCCTCGTCCTGCCAGACGTAGACGGCGCCACACTCCCCAGAGCGGAACCGGAGGTACAGCTTCTCGATCAGGCCGGCCACCTTCTCGTAACGAGCTGGCCGGCGCGCGTAGAGGTCTTGTACCTGCTCGTCGCCCACACGGATCGGAACCGAACGATGGACACGATCATTGCGTGTCACACCTCCTAACCAATTGACGAGTCAAGGCGCTCTATGCGTACTCGTCGAGATGAAGATGGTGCCATGAGTCGAGCGGCCGCGGTCAAGGCGGCGTGTAGCTGTGCGCGCTGTGCCTGGAGCCGATCGACGGCGGCGACGAGTCGTCTCTCGCCGTCCGACGTCAGGGTGACCTTCCAAACCCGAGCATCGTCGCCGGCTTGCTCCCGTTCGACGAGGCCCGCATCGATCGCGCGTGCCACGAGATCCGTTACGGTCGTCTGGGGAAGTTCGAGGTCACGGCTCAAGGCTGAGACCGTCGAGAAGTCGCCACCCATGGGACGGAACCCGGACGGCCAGCAAGAGCTGGTACCGCTGTGGGGTCAACCCGAGCTCCTTCACGGTCTGCTCGGTGCGACGTTCGAACTGCGAAGCGCGGCTCGGAAGCGGCCACTCGACGCAGCTCTTCAATCGTCAGCATCGCCGGTGCGTGCTCCACGTGCTAAATATCCCGTAATACGGTATAAATCACCACATCGTGGGTAGTGCGTCGTGATACGACCTAGTATACTGAGCGAGATATGTCGTGTCCCGATACAACGGCCCTGCACCCGACGGCTGGAGGACACCCGCAGTTGGGTCGGTTTGGAAAGGAGCGAACATGGAGTTTCATGACGCCAAGTCGGAGGCGACACGCATTCGAATCGCCTGTCCGATGTGCGGGTTTCGTGGCCATCTGCACTCCGACTTCCAGCCCGAGGGAGAAGTCAATCTGACGGGGATCTGGCGCTGCGGCCGGTGCGGGTCGAGTCTGGCGATCGATCGTGGCCGATTTGGGGGGGTGAAGGTGAACTGGGCCGGCGCTGCTCCGCCCAGCATGTTGGAGGACCGACAGCGCACATAGCAACCAGCAGCGCCGGCGATGCCGTGAACACCCGGTGGCGCCTCCGTCTGCTTCTCCCGATCATCGAGAGCCCTCGGCCGATCGCTTCGATTGGCGCGACATCCAGAACGAGGAGGCATCTTGGCTAGCATCGCCGATACGGCGCTTGTCGCCGCGCTGATCGTGGCATGCCTCGCGATGGTTGGCTCAGCACTCGTCCTGGTCGGCGCCGTGCTGGCAATCCTGTACGAGGGGCGGAACCCCGCCGCGAAGCCCGGCCTCGATTGGTACGAGCAGAACTGGGAGCAGCGCCACTGGGACGAGAACACGCGGCGCACGCGCATCGCGCCGAGGGAGGACGGCCGGTGATTCGTATCGAGCTCAACGAGCAGTTCCCTGGCATGGCGCGCGTCGTTGACGGCGATCGGATCGTCGCGACGCTCCGGGCCTACCCGTCGCCATACCACGACGGCGGTGTGCGGTTGGAGGTACAACCGCTTTCCGGCATTGCGAAAACCGACCTGGTTCTCGCGTTGCCGCCGCGGGAGGTTACGCGGTGAGTCTATGGCTGGCGACGCTGCTTCTGCTCGGCGCGATCCCGGCCGGCATCGTCGGCGCTATCGGCACCGGCAGCGACGCGGCCGGCACCGTTCTCGCCGCCGCGATGCTCCTGGCCGGCGGCTCGATCATCGGCGACGGCCCCGGCAGCGGACGGGGCGACGCCTGATGTTCGTCTATCTCATCGGCGACACCAGTCAGCGGCGAGCAGCAAGTTCGCGGCGGCGAACGCGAGCAGTCGGCTACGAACAGCCACCAACGGTGACGTAGAGCGGTCGCGTCCAAGGCCCCGCCGACCATGATCGCCACAGTCGCACGGGTCTCCAAGAACGGCTTGGTTGAGCCATGCGCCCGGCACGATTCGAACGTGCGACCTCTGCTTCCATCCCGGAGGCTTGGTGCTCCGGCTGGGATGCAGCGGGCAGGACGAACGTACGGCAGGATTCGTGGTGGCGGGCAGTTCTCGCTCGGCGGGAGGAAGGCCCAGTCTCGGTGTCCTCAGCTACGTCTGGTTGACAGCCGTCGGCCAGCGCGAGTCGAGTCGATCCTCGCCGGCGATGCAGCGAGTTCATGATCGGTGCCCGCTTGAGCCACCCGCTGACATCCTCTTCGGATGGCGACCGGTCGAGCTGGTCGGGGAGGTCGCCCATGGGCACGCCGAGGCGCCAGCGGAGTCTCCAGAGTTCGATGGTCACGATCGTGAGGATCCGGGTTGGAGGAAGACCCAGGGCCGAAGCCCGGCACGGGTTTCCCGCACGGCCGGCGGGGCTAGTGCTCGTGTGGGAGGTCGATCTCGCCTGGCTCGGTGGTGGAGACGACGCGCCAGGAGTCCCACGTGATCTTGAGAATGACGGCGGTGATGGCAAGGCCGATCACCGGATCCGCCCGAGGCAGGCCGATCGCGACGAGGGCGGCGCTGGCGACCACGGCGAGGGAGACGAAGCCGTCCACGCGGGCGTGGTTTCCATCGGCTATCAGCGCGGGGCTGTGCAGGCGCCGGCCCGCGCGTAGCCTGACCTGTGCCGCGATCTCGTTGCCGATGAAGCCGATCACGCCGGCAGCCGCCAGCACCCATAGATGGGTGAGCGTTTGGGGGTGGAGCAGGCGTTGGAGCGACTCGTAGAAGGCGACGCAGGCGGAGAAGAAGATCACCGCCACGACCGCGAGTCCCGCCAGCTTCTCGCCGCGGAAGCTGCGAAGCAGAAACGCGATTCCCAGCGGGATCGCGGTCAAGGCATCGCCGAAGTTGTGGACCAGATCGGCAAGCAGCGCCACTGACCCGGACGCGATGAAGACGAGTAGCTGCGCGAACGCGGCCACGCCGAGCACGGCGAGACTGATAGCGACCGCCTTGATGCCAGCGCGTGAACGCACGATCGAGCGGTCGATCAGCCCATGTGAGTGACCATGTCCGCCTGCGTCGTAGTCATGATGGCCGTGGTGATGATGGCGGTCATCGTCCGTAATGGTGGTGATCGTTGTGATGGTCGTGGTCGTGATGGTGGTCTGTGGGCGGTGGGATCGTCGTGCGCCTGCCCGGGCGGGTGCTCGTGGGTGTGTTCGTGTTCGACCTCATCGTGGCGATGGGCGTGCGTGTGTCGCAGAG
Source organism: uncultured Actinomycetes bacterium (assembly GCA_963755675.1). Classification (GTDB taxonomy): domain Bacteria; phylum Actinomycetota; class Thermoleophilia; order Gaiellales; family JAICJC01; genus JAICYJ01. The sequence goes on along the minus strand of CAVWLK010000024.1, from coordinate 2,445 downwards.
CGGTCATGCGTTGAGAGTATCCCGTGGCCCCCGGTTGGGTTCCCAACCCGGGCGCCGTTGGCCGGCGGCGCGGCGGGTGCTCATGCGTTCGCTGCGGTCGGCTCGTCAGTAAGGGGCACGCGTCGGAACATGCGGTAGAAGGCGAGGTCATAGACGCTCTTGAGCGTGCCGGCGATGACGAACGGTGCGGCGAGTGGGTGGCTTGGACGAGAGCGCCGGCGATGATCGGCGCGACCGGTCGGGCGGCGTAGCGGGCGCTGTTGGTGTAGGCGGCTGCGGCGGTGCGCTCGTCCGGTTGGACGACGGCGACGACGTAGGCCTGGCGGGCGGGGACATCCATCTGGCTGAGCGGAACCGGCCCAGCAGGAGCGCGATAGCCGTCTCCGAGGTTGGGTGCGAACGGCACCGCGATCAGCAGCAGGTTGGAGGGCAGGTGGGTGAACACCATCGTGCGCAGCAGCCCGATCCGTTCGGCGATGCGCACGGCGACCTGGAAGGAGCCGGCCTGAAGCAGACCGATGGCGAAGAACACGACGGCGAGTGTCTCGGGTGAGGCGTGGAACTTGCGGGTGAACCAGTAGGCGATGAAGCTTTGGATCACGAAGCCGCCGCCGAAGCTGTCAAGCGCAAACAGCGCCGACATGCGCCGGACGATGCCTTTGGACTCGCCCAAAGGCGCGCGGCGCTCGCCGATCGGTGCGACCGGGGCCTCGATGCTCTGGGACAGGCCCGCGGCAAACGGAAACGCCAGCGCCGCCGCAACCGGGTAGGCGAGCAGCCAGCGCTGCGGAGATGCGACGCCGAGCAGCGATGGCAGGGCGGCGGCCAGGGCTCCTAACGATCCGGTCAGTGTGGCGACGGTGTTGTACGTTCCGAACAGTCGTGAGGTCTGGCCGGCCGCTGTGGTCTGGGGCAGCATCGCCTGTTCCAGCGAGGTGAATGGGCCGGACTCGACGACGTCGGTTGAGATGGTGCCCGTCAGCGCCGCTACGAGCAGCAGCGGCAGGCTCTGTGTGAGCGCGAACGCGGTGCCGGCGAGGCCCATCACGACTAAGAGGACGCGGTAGGAGGTGCGGCGTCCGATCTGGTCGCCATAGCGGCCGAGGAAAACGGAGACGATCGCCGCGCCCAGCAGGATGCACGCGAACAGCACGCCGACCTGTGTCCCTGACAGCGACGATCGGGCGAGGCTGACGCCGATCAGAACGCTGCCAACGCCATAGGCGAAGGCGCGCAGCGCCTGGACGGTGATGATAAGGCAGGCGTCGCGGGTCAGGCCGACTCGGCCCCGACCTGGCGCTTGCACCACTGATACAGCGCGTCGTACACCGGCCACTCCAGCTCGAGTTGGCGATGGTCATCATCCGGGACGAGATAATGGAACCCCTCGGCAACCGCCTGCAAGCCCGGCGACTGCGGCGTCGCGTCGCGGTCTTCGGCGACGTCGGCGCCGTGCACGATTCGCGCCAGCAGCTGCACCGCGGGGTCGGCGATCTTGTATTCCTCCACCAGTACCTCGAACGAGCACAGGCCGTCGCGGTGGGTGTAGCGCGCGCCCTTGGCGTCGTACGAGTGCGCCCCCTCTCGCTCGGCGGTGGCGAGCACCTGGTCGGCGGGGGCGTAGAGGAACTCGCCGTCGGGGTCGATGAAGTTCTTGATCAACCAAGGACAGGCGATCCGGTCGGTCTTTGGATGCTCGCGGGTGACCCACTTCATGGCTGCTCCTTTGTGAGCGCGTCGAGGTTGAGATAGCCGCCGGCGACCTCGTAGCGCGTGATCGGGCGGTAGTCGACGGATTGGTGGGTGGCGGAGGCGGTCAGCCGGTCGCGATCTGGGGTCGCGATCCAGGCGTCAAACACCTCGTGCGACGGCCAGGACGTGATCACCACCGTCTCCCCGTCACCGTCGGAGGGCTCGAGCACGAGCTCGGCCAGGATGCCATGCGCCTCGCGCACGCCGCGGTTCTCCTCGATCCAGGCCAGGAACCCGGCGCGCTCGTCCGCGGGAACATCCACCGTGCGCAGACAGACGATCATCGTGGTCGCCACCATACTCCGTGGCGTCACCCCAGCGGGTCGTCGAGATCCGCCCGAAGCTCGGCTATCTCGGCTCGATCAGAGGGATCGGCGGCGAGGTCTTGCGCCTCCAGCTGTAGCGCGCGTGCTCGCTCATCCTCGTCGGCTGCTGGTGCCGCGTCTATATCCGGCTGGCTCTGCGCCGATGCTTCGGGATCGAGGCCCCAGCCGTCCTCATTCACGCGCTCGAGCAGGTCTCTGTCGAACAAGTCGTTCGGCTCAAATTATCGAGAGCCGCCAGCCGTTCAAGAGCGGCCCTGCGCGCGGCATCGTTGGCATCTGGCGTGGCGTCTGTGTTCGGCTGGTCATCCACGGTATCGGGGACGGTATCGTCGATGACTGCCCCTGGCCAACCATCGAGACGCGGTGT
>CAVWLK010000023.1:0-12773 GCA_963755675.1 uncultured Actinomycetes bacterium | reverse complement strand
TCAACGCTTGCGGGTCACCTTTTCTACTATGGCTTAGTGCCGAGATGGAAGCACGACCACCCGCGTGACTTCCGGATCTACAGCCACGGCCATGTTCCGGTAGCGATCCAGATGAAGATTCTTTGGACGTTGAGCGGCTCGCAGACGACGCATCGTCTGACCGTACGCGGCGAGAGAGCTGACGGCTCCGGATCATTCGCAGAGAGGTTTCCCGGCGGCACGCAGTTCCCGTCGATCATCTCGGTACCTAGTGGCGGATGCTGGCGGCTCTCGTTAGACACGGGCGCTACAGCGCACCTCTCTGTCCTTGCCGTCAGCTAGTCCGGTCGCCACTGTCCACCGTCAGGGGACGCGAGCGCGTGCAGTCTAGGGGGCGGCCCTGGACCCAAATCACCACGATGCCAGAGTTGAACAGTGTCGCCGCCCCCGTCATGCACGCAGACCTCGTACGGCTCGAAGCCCTTAGCTCGGACTGCCTCGATCTCGTTCGCGACCGTCTGCCACGGAATCCACTGTCCGACCGCGACCGGCCGGATTGAATTCATTCACATCGGGTTTCTCAGAAGGTTCCATCGGCCGATCCTAACCGACGTCCCGTCTAACCGACGCCCCGTCCACCGCACGACCCGCGTGACCGTCAACGGACACTGGCGCGTGCACGCTCTACCATCGGCCGGTGAGCCGCGAGCAGTCTACCGCCGCGATTGAGCGCTTTCGCGCCTCCTGCACCGATCACCCGTGTGCCGACCTCGACCAGCCCAGCCCGTGGGTTGGTGTGGCTAAAAAACGAGCCCCCGCATAAAGACTCCCGCTCTGGGCCGAGGATCCGCGTAGATATGCCGGTCACGGTCGGCCTCTTGAGTGTGGGTGGGTGTGACCCGCTCGAGTCGCCGATTCCGAGCGTTTCCGAGTGATTCGGCGACCTCGAGTCCCCTTTCGGGACTCCGACAGGTCAGATGGTGAGGAAGCCCACGGGCGTGGGTGTGGGTGGCCAAAAGGGTGGCCGCCGAGCCTCGTTCCGCCTCTGGACAGGGATTGCCTTGAGCCACTCCGCGGGGGGTTCGCAGTTCAAGGGTGTGGGTCGGGTGTGACCCACTCAGCCGGTGAAATTCGGCGCGGTTGGAGTGATTCCGCGACGTCGACTGCTCGTTGCACCAGCCTCGGGGTTTGCGGTTCAAGAGTGTGGGTCGGTGTGACCTACTCAGCCGGTCGATCGGTGCGATTCGGAGTGATTCCGCGTCTTGACTCCCGGTTCGGGACTCCGATGTGCCCCACCCTGAAGTCGTAGAGGGAGGTCGCGGCATCCATCCTCGGTAGGTGGCATCTCGGGTCGCCGCGGCTTAGGTGACTACTCGGCGGGTGCTCGATCATCACACCCGCCGGGCGGCCACCGTCCTAATCTAGCGGCACATCACAACTTCACACGAGTCCCGGAATATGCGTCAGGGCACGGTCACCCTGTAGATGTCCCATCCGTTCGACGCACAGGCGATGCGGGTGTAGATGACCTGGTCGTTCGTCCCGTCGTTGAAGGTCTGCATCGGCCCCAGGTCGGTTCCTGGGTGGAACGCGTTTAGGCTCGTCGCAGTCAATCCAAGCGGGAGCTGCATGAGCTGCACCATCTTTCCACAGCTGTAACTGCCACTTCGCGCGAAGTACAGCGTTCCGGTGCTGGAGACCGCCGGGTAGTAGTCGAGGAGTCCCGCTGGGTGCGGGATGTGAGTCAAGGTGGCAGTGGAGATGGTGTACCGATAGACGCTGCAATGCGTCCGGTTCCTGCACGCGTAGAAGGTCGCGTAGTCGCCGTTTATCTGGCCCGTCTCGACGAATCCCGTGCCGTGGCGGTTCAACGGAATCGTCAGCAGCGTCGTATGGCTGTTGTTCGTCAGGTTCCAGAGGATGATGTGCGACGCTCGGTGCGCGTCTCGCGCGAACAGCAGGTACCCGGGGGTGATCCGCGGCTCGTACTCCCAACGCGTGGTGTTCACTCCGACGGGTGGGTTGGACCGGCGGTGTGAGGCCAGGTTGAAGTAGCGGATGTCGGACTGCCGGCCGCCGTTCGTAATCTGCTGGTAGGCCAGCCGCGTGCCCGAGATCCCGCCGGTGTAGCCCTGCGAGTTTGAGACGTTCACTCGCACCACCGGCCCCGTCGGCGACCCAGAGACCATCGCCTGGGCGAACAGGTTGACATGCCCCCGCTTCAACCGGCTGTTCTGCGTCCAAGCGAAGTAGTCCGCGGACACCGCGGGTCCGTACTCGCGGATCGGGTTCGGCTGCGCCTTCACCGGAATCTGCGGGATGTGCGCCGAGGCAGGCTGCGCGCTCACGGCGAGCACCGCGGCCGCGCCGGCGATTGCCCATCCTCGCCGAGACACCACTCGCTTCATCAGTCCCACCTCCTCGTTGCCTGCCGGGCTCACGATACGCCTTGTCCCGCTTCGGCGCCGGCCCGTTGGTTCTCGTCGCCAAGAAGGGCGCCCGCGTGCGGTCTCAGACCCCAGCCGTGGGTTCGTGTGTGAAAAAAGGGACTCGTCGCATAAAGTTTCGCGCTCTGGGCCAGGGATCGCGGAGATCGGCTCGTCACAGTCGCCGTTTGGGTGTGGGTTGGTGTGACCCGCTCGAGTCGCCGATTCCTAGTGGTTCCGAGTGATTCCGCGACCCCGACTCCCCGTCCGGGACTCCGACTGGGCCAGGTATTCAAATCCGAATCTTCGTCTTCCACACCCATTTCATCTTGGTGAAGAGGACAGCGTTGTCGCTTCGTACCTTCAAAGTCTGATACACGGTTCGACCCACGATCCACGATCGGCCGAACTTTGCCGCGTGGACGTTGTAAGCCCAGATCTCAGCCATGCCGCGCGTGCCAGCCACGGCCCTCCTTGGGAACCTCCGCCGGAACACCACGCTTCCGCCGATGGAAGAGGCGCGACAGTCAACCAGATAGCCAGTTCCGTATACGTGATGGATGCAGCCTGACGCAGAGTAAGCAGCGCCGCGTGCATTCTCGATATCGCTGTGCAGAACGAATCGGAACCCCGTGACGACCTTGACCGTCAACACGCCGCCCTTGACTAGCGGGAACCCTGGAACCTTGGCGAAGGCCTGGAAGCGGTAGCTGCCGGGATCGACCTTCTTATGGTGGAGGTTGAGGCCACGCCAAAGCACCGATGGATTCAGGACGTTGCTCAGCGTCCAACTCTTCCGGACGACGCCTTTCGCATTGACCACTCGAACGACCACGTTCGCGCGCTCGCTCAGGTGCGCCGTGTAAGTGACCGAGTCCCGGTAGCCGTCCACGACCAGCGGGTAGAACTTGGTCAAGCTGACGGTGGCTGGGGTTGTGAACCGCACGGGCGCCGTGACCGTGGCGCTGATCGGATCGGAGACGCTCAGTTGGTCTGTTGTGGCCTCGTCGGTGTAGTCGACGCTCAGCGTATCGGCGTAAGAGCCCGGCGAAGTGCCCCCAGGCACGTTCGCGGTGAACGATGCAGATGCGCCAGGGGCAAGCGTCGGAGGCGTCGCCCCGGTCACCTCGAACGGGCCCCCGACGGTCACGTTCGTGATGTCGATCGTGTCTCCGGTGTTGTTGGTGACCTGGACAGTCTGCGTCAGCTTGCTGGGAGGGCCGCTACCGAGGGAAATCGGGTCGGGTGTGATCGCCACTGCGGTCTCGTCGGCGAAGGCGTTCTGGCCGGCCAGAACGACGCTAGCTAGAGCGGAAAGCAATATGAGCCTCTTCAAGCGACGCTCCCTTGATGTGGTGTGTGGGTTCGGCCGGCGCGGTCCCGCCGGCACCGACAAGATAGCTGCCACCATGCGCAAGTGCAAGTGGCTCTTGCGTAGCAAGTGCAAGGCCCCCTTGCATGCAGTATCGTACGAGCATGGCGCACGACACCGAAGTGAAGGCTGTGCTGCGGGCGTACCAGAAAGCACTCGACGCGCTTCAGCGCCTTGACCGGGCCCGGCGCACCTTTCGCAGCGCCCTGCTTACCGCGCACGAGGCGGGCGCCAGCAAGACCGAGCTTGCCCGTACGCTCGGAGTCTCGCGTCAGCGCGTCGACGAGGTGCTCGGGCGTGCGCGTCACGAGCGCGCCGCAGGTGTCGAGGACGTCACCGACTAGGGCTGGCGTGGCCGCGTAGGGCTCGCCCGACCCCAGCCGTGGGTTCGTGTGTGAAAAAGGGACTCGTCGCATAAAGTTTCGCGCTCTGGGCCAGGGATCGCGGAGATCACAGCAGCGAGGCATGGGACAACCGAGCGTGGCTTCACCCGCACAGCATCGGCCAAGCTGCTCCCCAGCTCAAGCGCGGCGAGTAAAGGTCAGGATTGTCCTTCGCCCAAGGCCAGGCCCCGCTCGGGCGGTGGGTGGGGACGGGTTCGAGGCTGTCGGGTGAGGCAGCCGCGCGGTGGCCGAGTGTCCACCAATGTCACTAGACGGTCAGTCAGGCAAAACGGAGCCTGCCATCCACCACAACCGCGGTCAGCGGCGAGGCTAGAGGACGATCTCGCTGACCTGGACAGACGGCGAGAGATTCGTGGGTTGGCACGTCGCCGAGGATCGCTTGCGCGTTCGGCTCCCACGCGGTACGGAAGGCGTCGACCGACTCGAACACCAAGTGGCCAGCCGCCGCGAACGGTGCAGACGAGCCCGGCTCGTACCCACCAACACCAGAATCGACCGCTCCTTGCTGCACCGCATCGCCGAGTAGCCCGAGCACCATCGGAACGTGCTTCTTAGCGTAGTAGTCGACGTCGAACGTCCCGCCCTCAGCATTCGGCCAAAACACACTCACCCTGATCACAACTTCACCTCCGCGTCGAAACGGCTACGGCCAGGCTACCCAACCCGAGAGGGGGCGTGGGTCTTAAATGTCTCGCCCATCGCGCCCGGAACGTAGGTCAGACCAGGACCGCGCGCGCCCGGCATCGGTGCCGCTCTGCACGCCCGGTATCTACCAGGTATTGTCAGCAGTCCGAGCGAAGGATTCCCACGAGAACGAGCAACTCGTGGGGAGCAGCCCCCGGCGGCTCCTAATCAACTCACCGGTCTGGGGAGAGCCGCCGGGGCCGCTTGGTCACCCCGGCCGGCCGCCCTGCCAGGCTGGTCGGCCGGGTGATCCTCTAGCGCGGCAACGGACCGTGACGACAGGATCGCCAGCCATGAGCGACTGGCTCTACGACTCGCAGCGAATGGGCCTCAACCAGGTTGTTGCCCGTTGCCGACCGGCGTGCCGCAGCCGGGGTCTAGACCAGAGCCTGCGCAGGGGGCGTGGCCACCCGGTCGGCTTTAGGGTTAATGGGGGGTGTTCCGCCTCCGGGGGAATGTTGCGCCATCCCCCGTGGACGATGCGATTGTGCCAGCCAGTCATCAGGTTACAGTCTGCTTCCTGTGTTGCCTGGAAACGACCTCCATGAATAGGCCACGCAGCCTGCCGACCGCTTGAGTCGCAACGCTCCCGCACCCCGATGTACCAACGCTGCGAGGCGGCTAGCCGCTGGCGGGGAATCGCAGTCGTCGCAGCCCAACCACGCAGAAGGCTCTTGACCATGAGCGGATCCCCAGCTTTGTCTAAGGAAACCCACAGTTGGGTCGGCGAGGATGCGGAGACGTGGCTTCGACCGTTGACGACCTTCGCCAGACTGATGTCCAAGTCCCCGCGCGGCTTCACCGCATCATCTGGGACACGCGGCGTGATCGGCCGGCTGGTGACTACCTCCAGCAGCTAGCTGGATGCGGCGATGTCGCCAAATGGTTCCCGGGCGAGCGCCGGATCGAGATCGCGACGCCGGACATGGATCTCTTCCTGGTCTCCGACAAGCAGCTCGCCGCGCTTGCCGTCCGGCAACTCCCGACCGCCGCCTGACCAAGCTGTTTCGCACCCGCGAGCCACATTCAGGCGTACGTCGCGCGAGACGTGTTCACGTCAACGCCCCACAGCGCAGCAGATGCGACTCCCGCACCCCTGACACGCGCCTGAGAAGCACGCCGATCCGGGCCAGGAGCTCGGGTCGGTTCCAGCTCGTTGGGTGCGGCGCTAGTGGGAGCCAAGTTTGTTGCATTGGTCTCGGCGGGCGGCATAGAATCGCCGCACCTGTAACTCGTCAACTAGGGAGGCGAGATGTGGCGGCTCGGCGTAAGGCGACTGCTCGCACTTGTAGCGCTTGGGGGGATGACTCTCGCGATCGGCGGGCTCGCATCGGCGGGCGCGAGCGTCGTTCCTGGCGCGAATGGAAGGATCGTTGTGGGGCAGGTATTTCCGAACTTCGGGTTCACGATCAACCCGAACGGCTCCGATCTGCACACCGTCGGCCCGCCCGGAAGTACGACATGCGTCGGCTGGTCGCCTAACGGCGACAAGGTGCTGTGCAACCTGTGGGGAACGAACCACGTTCAGCCGGCCACCGCGAACCCCGACGGGTCTGACTTCCGACTGCTGAACCCGAGCCGCAAGTTGGATCTCTTCTGCCTGTCTTGGTCGCCGACAGGTCGACGACTGCTTTGCCACAGCGAGGGCATGCAGAACCACGCGCAGGCCGGGCTTTACTCCATCAGGCCGTCGGACGGGCGCGGCCTAGTGCGAATCAGTGCCACCCCGAGCGGTGGCTTTGACATTGGGTATGGGTTCTCGCCCAACGGCACACATGTCCTGTACGCCAGCTTCGACAGCCATGGGCACGGCGTGCTTTATTCAGTCCGCAGCGACGGGACGGGCAAGACCCGGTTGAGTCCGCGGCCGTGGTCCGTGATCGACCTCGGGTTCTTCGACCGGATCGGCGCGGACTGGTCACCCGACGGGTCGCGGGTGGTATTCGCGGCGTTCATTCCATCGGTCGGCAAGACAGGACTTTTCGTTGTGAACGCAAACGGCACCGGCCTGCACCGGATCGCGCCACTGGCCGTAGGGGCGATCTCGGCGCAGTGGTCGCCCAGGCGCAACTTCATCACCTTTACAAGCTGCTGCAAGCGGATTCAGGTGTTCCTCGTACAGGCAAGCGGCCGTATCTCCGTCAGTTGACCTACGCAGCGAACGGCTCGCAATCGCTCACGCCAGTGTGGTCGCCGAATGGGCAAGAGATCCTCCTCCAGCGCGAGTTCTTCCACGGGTCCACGCCCACAGGCGGGGCGCTCTATACGGTTGCCCGGAATGGCCGTGACTTGGATCGCGTGACCGTTCTGCCCGCGTTTGTGTTTGTCCAAGGTGGCGCGTTCTTCTACTCGTGGGGGACGGCACGACCCTAAGAGACAGCCGTACAGATCGCCGCTACCCGGGCGATCGAGAACCACGAGCACCAGATCGGATCACGCCGGTGAGACTTCGTCCTTCACGAGCCGCGTCTCACGACGGCTGCGCCGAGCCGTGGCCCTTCTTTGCGTTCTCGTCGCATCCGACCAGGATGTCCCCTGGTGATGCGCGACAGCCGTAATCCGGACCGACGCCGGCGTTTTCGTAGTCGCCGGGCTCGCCGAGTGGATTGTCCAGCTCGTAGGTGTTCAGGTAGTCGGCGTTTGGCCCGCCGTAGAGCCGGTCGAGTCCGAAGAAGTCGGCGAGCCGGTCCTCGCCCGGGCCACCGTAGAGCAGGTCATTCCCGCGCTCGCCATAGACCAGGTCGTCGCCGGGCCCGCCATACTCGCGGTCCCAGCCCGGTCCCCCGCGGAGCTGGTCGTCATCCCGGCCACCGCGGAGGAGATCCGCACCGGCGCCGCCGTGGATCAGGTCGTTGCCCGAATTGCCGCGCAGAACGTCGCCAAGCGGGCCACCGTTCAGGTGGTCGTTCCCCGGGCCGCCGAAGAGCTGCACCGCGGCGGCGACCGACACCAGCGTGTCCGCGCCCTGCCCGCCGTGGACGACGATGCTCGCCAGCCGCAGAGGATTACGGATCACGGCCCGATCGTCGCCCGGTCCCAGTCTGGCCGTTAGGGCGACGAGCCCGCGAGTCGCGCATGTGGCCTCATGCGTGCTGATCGTCTTGCAGCCCGCGCCGACCGTCAGTGTCGACGCGATGTCTCGTACTTCGATGAACCCTGGATGCCGTCCGACGATCAGATCGTTCACCGCGGATCCCGACGCGTTGAACGTGAGGTCGTGACGCGTCACGTCGACGGTCGCCGCCAGGCTCTGCCCAGCCTGGGTGAGGACGACCGCCGTCGCGCTGACAAGCGCCACGATGACTGTCCGTCCACGGAGCATTCTCCCTCTCCTCTCATCGAGCGGTGTTGTGATACTGGCAACAGCCGCCGACGCTACACCGCGTCCGTAACATTTGCAACCACCGTTGGCGAGGAGGCAGCGAGCCGTTCGCTGAACCGGATCCAGGCAACGGTCGCCACCCGCGTGGGCAATGGTGTTGGCCGAGTCGTAGACTCTGCGAATCGTGGCCGAAGACGCGAGATCGGGCAAGGTCGAGCCCTCGGTCTCTGGGGCTGACATTCGGACGTTCCTGATCGCGGACGTTCGCGGCTACACACGGTATACCCACCAGCATGGCGATGAGGCTGCCTCGACGCTTGCCAGCGCGTTTGCCGGCATCGTCCGGGTGACCGTCTCTATGTTTGACGGGGAGCTGCTGGAGTTGCGGGGGGACGAGGCGCTCTGTGTGTTTCGATCTCCGCGTCAGGCGATTCGCGCCGCCGTGGCGCTGCAGCGACGCTTCCACGAGCCTGGTGATGACGGGACCGCGTTCCCACTGGGTGTCGGTATAGGGATCGCCCTGGGTGAGGCTGTCCCGACCGAGGGCGGCTACCGCGGCGAGGCGCTCAACGTCGCCGCCCGCCTGTGCAGCATCGCCCGCGGTGGGGAAGTGCTAGCAAGCGACACGGTCACGGCCGTCGCCGGACGGGTCGACGGCGTGCGATCGGCTGGTCGTCGAGTCGTCCGGGTGAAGGGCATTCGCGAACCGCTCCAGATCGTGGCCATGGCGCCGGAGGTGCCCTACCGGCCGGTGGTCGCCAAGGGGCGCCTGCGGGCGCGGTGGATCGTGGCCGCGTCGGTGCTCGCCGCGCTGGTGGTCGCGGTGGTCGGCGGGGTTACCCTCTCGCGTGCCGGATCCCATGGGGCACCCGCCGTTCCACCACTCGAAGTCCGGAGCGGTTTCGCGACGATTGACCCGAGGACGAACCGGGTGGACGACTTCCATCGCGACATCCCGCTCACGGGATATCCCATCATCGCCGTGGGGGCACGACATGCCTGGGTGCTGACGGATAACGTCGTGCGTCAGGTGTCGCTGGCCAGCGGCCGCACGGTGGGCCGGATTCCCTTTGCCGGGGCCGACTGGCTCGTCGAGGGAGCCGGCGGGCTGTGGGTGAACGAAAACCAGGACATCCCGCAAAACCTGCTCTATCGCATCGACCCCTCGAGCCTCCAGATCCAGCAGCGGGTAGTGGTCTCGGACGCGAGCGGATGGCTGACGAGCGATGCGCGCGGCGTGTGGTTCTGCGCGAACGGGATACTCACGGTCGTCTCACCGCACGGCCAAACCGCCGGCCACTATCCGGTGCACTGTGTCAACGGAGTCGATGGGACTGACTCGTTGGTCGCCGCCTACGGCGCGCTATGGGTGCTGTCCTTGCCGGGCGTCGAACGGATCGATCCGGCATCAGGACGGATCGAGCAGACGATCCCCCCGTTCGCACCGTCCCGCATCTGCGCAGGCATGGGGGCGATCTGGGTACTCACCGGAGGAAGTGTCATCGAGATCGACCCTGCGACCAACCGCGCCGTGCGCCATTTCTCAGTGCCCGGCGGAGAAGCGATCGCGGCCGCGTTCGGCTCGCTCTGGGTCTCGACCCTCGACCACATCATTCGAATTGACCCCACTACCGGAAAGCGGATTGTCATCCCGGCAGGAGCCGTTCCCGAACAGCTCGTCGCCGGCGGCGGCCGCCTGTGGGTCAGCCTCCTGGATTGATGTAGCCCGAGCGGGCGTCGGGGCACAGTACGGCCAGCCCCTAACCACCCACCCCAGCTCACCACGCCCTCCGCCGCCCAGACCGCCGGCTTCCACGCCAGGCGCGTCCGCGTTCCTGCACCCCCTATAACCCCCGGAACGTTTGACGCTACGGGCTCGGATCTGCCACACTGTCGATCGAACGTGCGTTCGGTGCGACCCGAATAACGCCCGAGCAGCACATACCGGCACGAAGAGAAGGAGGGATCGCCACACTGCTGGACACGACCAACCCGACTCAGGCACGGCTCGCCGAACTCGGCCCGATCATCGACGCCGGAAACCGGGCTCGGCTGGAGCGGATCGACCTGATCCAGGAACTCGCATGCTCCGAACCGTGGCGCTCCCACCGCGACATCGCCGAGGCTGCCGGCGTCGCCCGCCAGTTCGTCACGAAGACGCTCGCACGTTCGGCCACCGACGCGCCGACGGCAACCCAGCACGACGCGCCGAGCGACGAATCGCTCGACGACACGATCGTCCGGCTCGCCGTCGAATGGTTCCTCGAGGGCGCCACCCTCGCCGAGCAAGAGGAGTGGGTTGATGTCTTCACGGTCGATCAGCTGCGTCAGATCATCCCCGAGGCGGAGAGGGCCGGCGTCGTCGGGTCGACACTCGCCGACCTGCGCCAAGCTCTCCGTGAACGCGAGGCGGCGGAAGTGATCGCCGCCCGCGACGCGAACGACGACGACGCGGGACGACCGCGTCGGCTAACGAGCTGCGAAAGCACGGCCACGCCGTAGCCATCACGCCGAACGGCAGCTACGCCGCTGGGCCGACCAGGGCCAGGGACGGCCGCGACCACCTCTGGATGGCAGACAAGGCCGGCATCCAACTCAAGCGATCCTCGAAGCGCCGCTCATCGACCGCGCCGAAGCGATCGAGCGAAGCCTCAGTGGGTACGACCCCGAGGCTGGTATGGACGCCAGACGCGCCGAGTTCGCCGCGAAGCTCGAGGGCATCGGCATCAAAACGTCTGGCTCGGCGACCACCTAGCGCCGGTCGGAGGAACCTCCTACCGCCTGGACTCAGCCGGCCGCCAGAGAATGATGGTGCTCGACCGTACGAGGGGCTCTACGCTCCCGCCGGACGGGATCGGCGCAACGCGGTAGCCGCTGATCGGATAGTCGCGAGAGATGACAGTTTGACTGTCAGGGATACGCCGCCGAAACGCGGGCGCCTGCGCGCGCGAGGTGGGGATCTATCCCGGCTTTCGGGTCGTGCCCGACCGGCCGCCGCCCTGCAGGTTCTCCAACTGCCGGCGCCGCTTTTCGACGGCAGCGGACGCGTCGCCTCGAGGAAGAAGCCGTCAACGTGACGACGGATCCCAGTGGGGCGCAGCGTCGCCAACTCCCACCGGGAACGCGCCTGCGACTCGCGCTCCACCGATGCCCTTTGTCGCGGCCATCCCGTTCGGGTTGTGTCCAGCCTAGAATCGGGATCGGGGTGAGTGAAACCGAGTCTCCTGTTGACCCTCCACACTGCGGATTCTGCGGAGCAACCCCGCGGTCCGGAATTCGCCTAATCGCAGGCGCAGATGCCAACATCTGCGATCGCTGTGTGCGCGAGATGGTCAAGATCCTTCGTCACGACGCCGAAGATGGCCCCGACGTCCCGGCGTAATGACCGTGAGATCTGACATGGAGGCGAGGCGAAGTGTTCTGCTCCAACCGCGGGACCCAAGTCGAACCAGCATCGGAGCTACTGCAAGAACTGTGGAACTGCTGTCGCCGCCCCGCCAGACGCCGCTCCGGTTGCGACCATTGTTGCCACCCCGCAGGACCCGTTCGCGCAACCGCTCGAGCAGTCGCATCGCGGTCGCAGTAGACCCGCGATCCTGCGCCGCTCCCAGTCGCGATCACCATGTCGTCGCCAGGACGCCGGCTCGGCGGATATCTCTCGACACGCTACTGCTCATCGTCACGCTCGGGGTCGGCTGGTTGATCTGGAGCATCGTTGTTTGGGGTCGGGGCCAATCCCCTGGTAAGCAGATCCTCGGAATGCGCGTGCTTCGCACCGAACACCTCGAAGCCAACGACCGATGGGGAATGCTCGGCCGGGGCTTCGCGAAATGGTCGTTGCCTTTGCCGCCGGCATCACTCTCATCGGCTACATCCTCTACTTCTGGCTCTGCTGGTACAAGAACACCCAGGAGGTCTGGGACAAGATGGCAGATACCATCGTCGTCAACGACCGCGGCAGCCTGCTTTATCGACGAGCCCCACGCTGAACCCGATCATTACCGGGTCGGTGTCGTCACTCGGGCACGACCGTCAGCATCGACTGTCTGCCGGGCCTCGTGCGCCCGCACGTAAGCGAAGCCCAGCCCCCAGGTCATCTGCTGCTCTAGGCTGTCTGAGTGGACCCATCGACGCGCCGGGAGGCTGCCGAGTTGCTGCGTCGGATTGCCGATGCGCTGCCTGAGCCGAAGCGGATGGCGGCGTACTTGCGCGGCTACGCGGACGGCCTGGACGCAGCTACGAAGCCTACGCGCGGGCGACGACGCGGGTCAGGGTCGACGGGTGCCACTGGCCGCCACGAGCGGTAGGGACACCGTCGCGTTCAATCGGTCGACGATCGCCTGCAGCGTCATCCCCGCGCTTCCGCATGCCTTGGATGCGGCGAGCGGTCGCTGCGGGGATCTCGGCGCGCCGGCCGAGTTGGACACCGGCCGCGCGTTTCGCTACGAGGCAGCCACCCTTCGTGGGCTGCGAGATGAACTTGCGCGACCCAGTTCGCCATGATCAAGGAGACCAGCTCTTGCTGGGCGTGGACAGGCCAACGCCCACTTCTAGAGCGCGACCGTGCCACGGCGTTACAGATCCTC
>CAVWLK010000022.1:0-23556 GCA_963755675.1 uncultured Actinomycetes bacterium | reverse complement strand
GTCGCAGCAGGAAACGACATCAAGTACGCCGCTGCCGATCTGAACGGATGGCAAACCGGGTACGTCCTTGGTCATGGTGCGAGTCGCGTCACGTTCGAGAAGGCCAACGCCTACCTGGTTAGCTCTCGCGAGGGCTAAGGCAGACTCAACCGATCCCGCGGATCTGGCGGCCGTTGCAAAGATCGAGTCGGGATACAACGCATTCATGAAGCTGGACGCGACTACCTGGGCGGCTGTGCAGGCGCACGATTACGCCCGGGCTGAGCGCCTCACGCTCGGGCCGGAACACCACGGCCTACAACCACCTGGCGGCGGCAGCCGGGAGCTTCGTGGCACAGGCCAATCAGGAACAGGTTTCGGCCTCGAACTCGTTCTCCTCGACCGAGTTCGACCTGGTGATGGTCTATGGGAGCCTTGTCGCTGGTTGCACTTGTACTGGCTGGCGTGATCGCCTTGTTGATTGGTCGGACGATCACTCGTGGCCTGGCACCGGTGTTGGATCGGTTGGGGATGCTTCGTGATCGGTGCGCGAAGATCTGGAAGGTTGGGATGGAAGCGATGGCAGGCGGCGATCTGACCATCACGGTGACGCCGGTGACGCCGCTGATTGAGAGGTCCCAGTCGGGATGAGATCGGTCAGGCCGCTTCGGCGGTGAACGAGATCCGAAACGCGACCGTGGCCTCGGTTGAGGCGTACAACGAGATGCGCAACGAGCTTTCGCGGCTGATCGGTGATGTCACGGGTGCAGCTGGGACGATCAGCGCGTCGTCGCAGCAGATGGCGTCCACGTCAGAGGAAGCGGGCCGCGCCGTGGGAGAGATCGCCTCGGCGATCGGTGAGGTCGCAGAAGGCGCCGAGCGGCAGGCGCGGATGGTCGAGCAGGCAAACACGACCTCCGCCGAGACATCGAATGCAGCTGAACAGGCACGCGAGGTCGCGACGCAGGGCGCCGCGTCCGCGGCACAGGCGTCCGAGGCGATGAGTGCAGTGAACGAATCGACGACTCAGGTGACCGAGGCGATTCAGGCGCTGGCGGCGAAGTCGGAGCTGATCGGCGGTATCGTCGAGACGATCACCGGCTTGGCCGACCAGACGAACCTCCTGGCACTGAATGCGGCGATCGAAGCGGCGCGCGCCGGCGATCAGGGTCGCGGTTTCGCAGTCGTTGCCGAGGAGGTGCGAAAGCTCGCCGAGCAGTCCCAGGGCCCTGCCGGCAAGATCGCTGGTCTGATCGGTGAGATCCAGGCTGAGACGGGTCGCGTTGTTTCCGTCGTGGAGGAAGCCTCGGGCCGCACACAGCAGGGAACATCGATCGTTGACGAGGCCCGGGAGGCGTTCGCGGCCATCGACCGGGCGGTTCAGGAGGTCACCGGCAAGGTGAACGAGATCGCCATGGCCACCGGTGAAGTCGCCTCTGTCGCCCAGCAGACGAGCGCCTCGACCCGTCAGGTCTCCGCCTCAACCCAGGAGACCTCGGCGAGCGCTGAGGAGCTCGCAGCGTCAGCGCAGGAGCTGGCGGCAACCGCGACCACGCTCGAGACGCTCGTCGCACGGTTCAAGACGATCGCGTAGTCCCCGCCGAGGTGGGCGGAGCCGCTTCCCGCGTCCCCGCCGACCTCGACGTTTCGACCAACCAGGCGAGCGTCCTCGATGAGGTGGCTGGCGGCTCATCGCGGGCCCGCTGTCGGAAGGCAGCGGGCCCGGATGCGGTGCGCGTTAGGCGTCCGCCGGAGGCGGGATCGCCACGTCGGGCTCGTCCGGCCCCATGTTGAGCCGGAACGGCGGGTAGGCGTCCGTCATCAGCGCGGCATACGCCGCGACGCGGAGCGCCCACCTGTTCAGGCCGAGCACGAGGTCGAAGATGCTGGTCGGGTACGTGCCCCGGACGAGCAGCGTGACCACCGCGATCAGCACGACAGCCCGACCAGGCCACCAGTTCGACGCAAAGAACAGGCCGCCGATGATGCCCACGACCAGATACTGCGGGATCGCGAGCAGCCACCATTTCACCAGCACGAGCCCGCGGGACAGCCGCGCCGGATACGCCACCTTGAGCGTCGCCGGATAGTCCACTCGCGTAGCGTGAACGGCGGATAGCGGTCGGTCCCGTTCGCGTCGAACGCATAGAACCCGACCCGCCAATCCATCGAAGGACGCCGACGTTGTAGTCGAAGAGCCCGCGTGGATACCGACCCGTGAAGAGGATCGCAAAGAACGCGATCACGCTCACGAGCAGGAAGCCCACCCACAGGAACGCCAGGACGATCAGGTGCGGCACGACCAGCAGCCACTTAACGAGCCACAGCCATCGTGAAAGGGACGAATCCATGTGCCCCTCAACGCGCACCGGGTATGGGGAGCATCTGCGGACACAGTCTCACCTCCTTTGTGTGCCCCCTGTAGCCTCGCACCACTTCGCCCTGTCAGCATCGGCGAAGCCCCTGATCCGCTGCCGCGGACTACGCATGCGGCGCTAAGCCCTCGGGCGTCGCGGACGAGCAGTCCCTCACGACTAACCCTGTCGCTCGAGCTGCTTCATTGCTGCTTTGGTAGAAGGATACCACCAGGTGATCGTGAAGACGATGACCAGCAGCACGCGGGTCCACTCCGCCCAGCTGCTCTCCCAGACTGCCATCGAAAGCGTCAGCGGGAAGGCGGCTAGCCAACACGGCCTCAACTAGTGAACGGCAGGTCACGGAGGCTGCTCCATAAGCTGTCGATCGTCCCTTGGGAACTTGCCGCAAGCACCCAGAAGGCGGCGAATCCACCCACCATTAACGCGAACGCGATCCACGCTCCCGGCCGCGCCTGCCGATGCTTGCCTGCCGCTCGATGTTCAACATGGGTACTCATCGTGACCTCCTCAGCCGGTCGGCTGCACCTCACGCATCAGGATGATCGCCTGGGGCGGCGCGATCAAGAGCTGCTTCTTCGTCGTCACGCCGACGACCTGCCAGCCTTCCGCACCAAGCTTGTTGAGTTGCTCCTCGATGCGACTGCCGGTATCGATCACCTTGTACTCGAACCGCTTCGTGACGTGCATCGAAGTCCCCGAAGGTTCCTGCGAGATAGTCGCCATCGTCACACCTCCTATTCGCCTTTTCAGGCCACCTCGGCCGTCGCCGGCCCGGAGGCGCGGGCAGCCACGTCGAAGCCCCTGACGATCAGCCATACCGCCAGAACCATCTCCTGCAGTGCCATCGGGGCGAAGAGGGTACTGGCCAGGGTGGAGTTGGGATCCCCCGTCCATAAGAGTGACAGGCTCGCGATGAGGAATAGCGGCGATGCGACGAGGCCCCACAGCGACAGCCAACGAGGGACGAGCCTTGCCTGGAACAGCAGGTAGTACAGCATCACGGCACCAATCGCGAAGACGGACTGTGCCAGCGCCAAGGCGAGATCTTGCGTCGTCTGCAGCATGATGCCACTGGTCTGGAAGTGCGAAGCGTCGGGCGCTCCGGCTGCCGCGAACCCTCGGCTCAGCGGGAGGAACGCCCACGAGGCGAGTACGGCCAGGATGTAGAGCCCGCTCTCGGTGATTCTGGTGCCCACGTACCACAGAGCCAGCCCTTTCTTGACGCTGGTATCGGCTACCCGATTCAAGATCGGGTAGAGCATGAACGCCACACCGGCGGCGGCGACTGCTCCCACCAGGTTCAACAGTGCCCACGTGATCAGCTGGCTCTTGTGCGTCGCGGCGTTGGTGAGGATCCCCTCACCGTCGTCCAAGGCACTCCAGGGCAATATGCTCAATGCCGGGAACACGGTCGCCATGATCCACAGCACGCCGACCCAGATCGCGGACTTCCTGTCGGAACTCATCCCGCTCCCCATTAGAGGTGCCGGAGTTGCCCGTCCCGGATCGGATAGCCGAGCAGGTTCCTGCGAGATAGTCGCCATCGTCACACCTCCTATTCGCCCTCCATGCTCGCGGCAGCGATGTTGCGGCGCATCGGGGGCTGCGCGGATCGGTGGCGATGGGAACCCGCAGATCGGCGAGGGCTACGCACCGCCGCCGTCAGCGCCGTGGCAAGAAGATCAGTCGCAGCGCCGTCACCGCCGTCCACCGGAACGCGACCAGCGAGACCACGAGCCACCAACTGCTAGACTGGTGCACAAGTGCGCGTCTCCTGAGATGCTTCGGGCATGGATGCACAGAAGACAATCGTGGTGGGAATCGACGGATCGGCCGGCTCACGTGACGCACTCCGATTCGCGGTGCAAGAGGCTCGGCTACGCGGCGACCAGCTTCGTGTCATCTTCACGTGGCAACTGCCGATCAACATCTACGCGACAGGCGGCTCGATGCCAGTGTTAGACGACGGTGCGGCCGAACAGCTTGCGCGCAGGGAGCTCGACGAAGCGCTCGGAGGTGATCCCGGCGTTCCCGTCGAGCTGCTCGTCGAGGAGGGCAGCGCCGCAGGGGTGCTCATTCGAGAGTCGGAGAATGCCGAGCTACTCGTCGTCGGATCACGCGGGCATGGAGGCTTCGCCGGCCTTCTGCTTGGCTCCGTTGGGCAGCAGTGTGCGGCTCACGCCCGCTGCCCCGTCGTGATCGTCCATCCGGCCGTCGCGCCGCCGTCCGAGGCCTGACCTGAGGGTCCCGAGCCCATCACCAGCCTTTAGAACGCTCGCCACGAACGCGACGAACGAGACAGCAGCCACCACCCATCGGCCAGCCGCCACCGGAGCTACTACCGCTCGGGCTGATCCTTGTCCAGCGGCGGGTACGGCTTCCCCGTGTACGGGTCGAACGGCAGACGCCGCACCTGCGACGGCTCCACGCGCTTCTCGGGCGTATCCATGCCGACCCGTTACCCAGCCTGGGGCATTGTCTAACGCGCCTCAGCGAGTTGCTTGATGACGGCGCGGTCGGCCGCACCGCCCCTCGATTCCGAGTTCGGCGAGCCGGTCGCGGTAGCCGTCAGCGATCATCGCCGACTTCAACTAGGAAGCGTCCAGGCCAGGGCCGTAGCGGGCCGGGCCCGGCCACCGGCCCAGGCTCGACCAGCCTCCACCAGGCCCGGCCACTGCCGCCTCTCAGCGACCCCACCGGCGGCCGCTTACCCGCTGCCTACCCGCACCCCTCCACGGCACCCCTCCGTGGCGACCAGAACCGCTAGGTTATGCGGATAGGGCGGTTAGCTCAGCTGGGAGAGCACCTGCTTTACACGCAGGGGGTCGGCGGTTCGATCCCGTCACCGCCCACTGGTGGCGTCACCGGGAACTTGGTGACCCCGCGATTCGCGGGCGGACAGAGGATGAAACGGTGACCGCGGTGGTCACCTGACAGATATCCGTCTCAGCTTCCGTAGCGCAATCGATGAAGCGTCCGCCACCGGCCGTACGATGGGCGCCTCAGATGTTGCACTCGAAGCTGACCCGAATGGAGGCGGCCGTCGGACTCGCCGTGGTGGCTATTTGGGCCATGATCGTCGCCTTCGAGCAAATCACGACGTTCCCCTGGAACCAGGGCGATTACTACGTCCGCGCGTCCCAGATCGTCAACCTGACGTTGCCCGCCGTCTTTGCGGTGGTGGGATTCCTGTGGCTCCTCGGCCGCAGCAGGATGGCTCGGCGCATATGAACCCTTCGCCCTACGACCGAATGGTGGCGTTCATCCGTGACCGCTACCGCCGAGTTCCGGTGGCCACGGTCGGGATCGGGATCGCGGTGCTGTGGTCAGTATGGGTGGTCTACTGGTACGTCGATCATCGGAGCTTCAGTCACTTCGGCTGGTACTTGTGGGTTCAGGAAGCGGTTCGGGACATAGGCGCCGGGGTGGTTCTCGTGGCTGGCGTAATCTGGTTGATCGATGTCGTCGTCGATCCACCTGCCAGGTCGGCCCGCGATGCGACTGCAGGTGAATCCGGCTCCGGCTCCGACCCGGACGTCAGAACCTCTCTCGGCCAGTAACCGTCATAGCCCATCTGCGGCGCGCCATGTCTTGTTCTGCTCCCGCCCATCCTGTCAGGGCCGCAGCGCCTACTGGCCCGCCTCTTGCTCCCAGGCTCGAAATATCTCGTCGCGTGTTTCGGCGATGGGCATCAGGAGCTGCGTGAAGCCGGAAAGAACCAACAGGCGATTGGCGTGTGATCGCAGCGGAACGACCAACGTCAGGGTTTCCCGCTCGGACTCCTCGGCGCGACGCAGCGCCTGCATGATGACCATCAGGATGGTGCTGTCGAAGAAGGTCGCCTGGGACAGATCGATGATGATCGCCGGTTCGAGCGTCCAGGCTCGATCGACCGCCTCTTGAAGCGCTTCTTGGTCGCCCAGATCGATCTCACCGACCAAGACGACGATCTCGGCACCTCGGGAATCGTGCTCGACGGTGATCGATCTACCCATGCGACGACTTTACCGGCTTGCGACCGAAGGCAAACCGCATCCCGCCGAGCGGCAGCAGGCGGGCGCGGGGGCTCGAAAGGCTAGTATCGGAATCGGCGGAACCATGCGGCTTTTCAACGCACGGGGCCCGGCGGTTCGATCCCGCCACCGCCGATATGTCGTCCCCCGATCGCAGACGTTCGCAGACCCGCCCCACGCGTGAGCAGTACTTCATGCTGCTCGCGGTGGCGACCCGCGAGCGGGCGGCCTGCCTGCGCCGCCACGTGGGCGCGATCCTGGTCGCCGACCAGCGGATCATCGCCACCGGCTACAACGGCACACCGACCGGCTTCCCGAACTGCGACGAGGGCGGCTGCCACCGCTGCGCCCACCCCGAGGATTACGCCGAGGGCCACGGCTACGACGTCTGCATCTGCGTCCATGCCGAGCAGAACGCCCTGCTGCAGGCGGCCAAGATCGGCTACTCCGTGCAGGGCTCGCACTGCTACTCGACGCTTCGCCCCTGCTTCGGCTGCCTCAAGGAGCTCTACCAGGCCGGCGTCGACCGCGATCCGCTACCTCAACGAGTGGACGCCCTCGGACCCGGTCGAGGCGCGAGCCTACGACGCGATGCTGGACGAGCTGGCCGGACGCGGAGTGGTGGTCGCCCGCTGGAGCTGCCGGAGGGCTGCTCGACCTACGCTGAGGCGGCGTTACGCAGCTTCGCCGGCGCGGCTCGTCATCCCAGTCGAACGACTCGAGCGCTCGGATCGAGAGGCCGGCGCTCGAGCGGGATGATCGGCGAGCACCGCTGGCCGACCTCAGGGGATCTTCGAGCTCGAAGTCGAGAGTCACCGTCACGTCAGCGCGGGATGCGGCGTCCCGCGGGTCGCCGGGCCGGAGGCAGCGCGGCGAGGGGAGTGGCCTTGATGCGCGCCAGGCGCCGGGCGTGCAGCGTCAGCCGCCAGGCCTGCAGCTCGGGCTCCGCCAGCGGCGCGGCCCCGCAGTCCGGGCAGGGACTGAGCGGCCGCTTGGGCTGATCGCACTGATGGCACGCGACGGTGACCTGCATGAGGTGTCCTTTCGGCACCGGCGCGCCACTCCTTGAGCCCGCTCGCTCAAGGTTTACACCGGGCAGCGGCCGACTTCACATCATATGCACCGGACCGTTTCCCGCCGGCTGCCGCGCGCGTTTGGGGTCACTCTGTTGCTCGCGGTTCTCGCTGCCTCTGCCTTGGCTGGGCCGGCGGCTGCTGACCCGCTGCTCGATCAGAAGCAAGCCCAGTACGAGAAGGCCCGCCGTGAGGTTCGCCGGCTCGACAACCGCGTCGAGCTGATCACCGAGCGTTACAACGCGACGGTGATTGCGGCTGCACCAGCTTCGCGGCCAGATCAAGGATGCCAACCGCAGGCTGGCCGCCGCCGAGGCGCACCTCGAGTTCGAGGAGGGCGTGCTCGCCGAGCTGATGGTCGCCCGCTACAAGGGCCTCGACGCGAACACGCTGGACATCGTGCTGGGCGCCTCGTCGCTGGACGAGGTCACCGGGTCTCTCGACATCAAGCAGCGCTTCGACGCCGCCGTTACGTCTGCCGTCGAAGAGATCCGGGGCACACGCGACGAGATCGCTCGCGAGCGCGCGGCGCTGATCCTGGCGAGAGCGCAGGTGCGCCGACCAGAAGCGCCAGCTCGAGCGACGGCGCCACGAGATCTCAAAGATGCTGGCCAAGCGGCGGCGCCTGATGAGGCTGCTGGGAGACCAGGTGCAGGTGGCCGCAGCCGCCGCCTCGATCGGCCAGACCAAGCTTGCCCTCGAGGCTCAGGCGTGGGTACTGGCCGACCAGAAGCGGGTGCGAAACGACCCCGGCGCCGTGCTCCGCGATCAGATCGTGCTGGACGGGCTCGCCCAGATCGGCGTGCCGTACAAGTGGGGCGGGGCGTCGCCCGAGACCGGCTTCGACTGTTCCGGCCTGGTCATGTGGCTGTGGGCGCAGCATGGCTATCAGCTGCCCCACTTCGCCGCCAGCCAGTATCGGATGGGGCCGCTGGTCGCGACAGACGACCTTCGCATCGGCGACCTCGTCTTCTTCCACCATCTCGGCCACGTCGGCATCTACATCGGCAACGGCTACGTTCTGCATGCCCCGCACACCGGCGTCACAGTCCAGATCGAGGAATTCTCGAACCCGTGGTTCACCGCTACGTATGTCGGCGCCACGCGGCCCGGACCTCCCTGATGATCTAGATTGCGGGCATGCTGTTCAGACAGGTGCTGCACCCCGACCTCGGCTGCGCGTCGTATGTGATCGCCGACACCACGGCCGGGGTGGGAGCGGTCGTCGATCCTAAGTGGGAGATCGAGGAGTACCTGGAACTGGCCCGCGAGCGCGGCTTCCGGATCGGACACGTGGTCGAGACCCACAACCACGCCGATCACCTCTCCGGCCGAGCGCGGCTGGTCGAGGCGACCGGCGCGCAGTGCTGGGTGCACCGCCTGGCCGAGGCCGAGTATGCACACACCCCGCTCGACGACGGCTACGAGATCGCGCTGGGCGAGGTGCTTCTGAGGGCGCTGCACACCCCTGGTCACCGGCCCGAGCACACGGCGATCCTGGTCGTCGATGGCAGCCGGTCGACCGACCCGTGCGCGGTGCTGACCGGCGACAGCCTGTTTGTGAACGATGTGGCCAGGCCGGACCTCGCCGTCGAGCGCCGTGAAGGCGCGCGAGGGCTGTACGCCAGCGTGCGGCGGCTGGCCGAGCTGGACGACGGCGTCGAGGTCTACCCGGGGCACACGGGCGGGTCGCTGTGCGGCAGCGCGCGCATGAGCGAGAAGACGTCGTCCACGATCGGATTCGAGCGCCGCCACAACGAGCTGCTCCAGCTCGGCGCCGAGGAGCGGTTCGTCGAGCTGCTGATCGATGGCCTGGCGCCGCAGCCGCCCAACTTCAAGCTGATCGCCGAGACCAACCGGCGAGGCGGGGAGACCGAGGTCGGGCATCCGGTCGCGCTCGCCGCCGACCGCTTCCGCGAGCGGCTCGAGGCCGGCGCGCTGGTGGTGGACGGCCGTCCCTCCGAGGACTACGACGCCGGGCACATCCCCGGCTCGGTCGGCATCACGCTGTCTGCGAACGGCTTCGGCACCAAGGTTGCCTGGGTGGCCGATCGCGAGCAGGAGCTGCTGCTGGTGGCCGCCGACGAGCACGACGCGCTGCGGATGTCCGCCCTGCTCGGCTCGGTCGGGTTGCACGGCGGCCACGGCATGCTGGCCGGCGGCTTCGACGCGTGGCGCGCGGCAGGTTTGCCGCTGGACGCGTTTGCGGTCGTCGACGTGTCCGGTCTGGCGCGGCTCCGAAAGCAGCGGAGCGACCTCCAGATCCTCGACGTGCGCGACGACCATGAGTGGGCCGAGCTGCGTATCGCCGAGTCGGTGCACGTTGCCTACCACGACCTCGCGCGGGTGATCCCGCCGCTCGATCCGGCCCGGCCGGTGGCGGTGATCTGTTCAACCGGCCGTCGCAGCGCGATGGCTGTGGGCCTCGTGCGCCGCGCGGGATTCGGTGAGGTGATCCACGTCACCCCGGGCGGGGTGGCTGATTGGGCCGCACTGGGCCACCCCGTCGAGCACTTGATTCCCGCAGTGACAGCGTGACCGCGCCCGAGCTCGATCCGGCTGTGGTGGCAGCGGCGATGGCCGCCGGCGAGCTGTCGGTTGTGGACGTGCGTGAGCCGGTCGAGTGGGACGCCGGCCACATCGCCGGCTCAGTCCTGATCCCGCTGGGCGAGTTCGCCGATCGTGTCGCTGAGCTGCCGGAAGGTGCGCTGGCGATCGTGTGTCGCACAGGGTCGCGCAGCTCGATGGCGGCCGACTGGCTGCACCGCTCCGGCGTGTCCGCGTCCAACATGACCGGGGGTTTGAAAGCCTGGGCCGCGGCCGGGCTGCCGCTCGACCCCGCGGACGGCCGCGTGGCGTGAGCGTCCGCGTCGGCACCTGCTCGTGGGCTGACGACTCGCTCAGCAAGCTGTGGTATCCGCCCGGCGTCAGCTCGGCGGAGGCCCGGCTGCGCTTCTACGCCGACCACTTCGACACGGTCGAGGTCAACTCGAGCTACTACGCGTTGCCGACCGAGGCGATGGCGGCGGCGTGGGCCGAGCGGACGCCTCCGGGCTTTGTCTTCCACGTCAAGGCGTTCGGCATGATGACCCGCCATCCGGTGCGGGTCGAGCAGCTACCGCCGGACCTGCGTTCGCAGGCCGAGTTCGACCATCGCGGCCGCGTGCAGTACCCCTCCCACGAGCTGCGTGAGGAGGTGTTCCGCCGGTTCCGGCGCGCGATCGAACCGCTGCACCAGGCCGGCAAGCTGGGCGGAGTGCTGATGCAGCTACCGCCCTACGTGGTCTACAAGCCTGAGTCGCTCGCCTACCTGGAGTGGGCGCGCGGCCAGCTGGAGGGGCTCCACATGCTGGTCGAGTTCCGCCATCGAAGCTGGCTGTCGGAGGACGCGCTGCAGCCGGTGCTCTCCTTCCTGGAGGAACTTCCGGCCACCTACGTGATCGTGGACGCACCGAGGATGGCGGCGAACAACGTTGCCCCGACCGTCGTCGCGCGCACCTCCGACACGGCCTACCTGCGGCTGCACGGGCGCAACAAGGCCACCTGGAACGTGCGCGGGGGCAGCGCCAGCGAACGGTTCGACTACCTCTACGAGCGCGACGAGCTGGCCGAGTGGGTGGCGCCGTTGCGCGAGCTGGCGGGATCCGCGGCAGACGTCTGGGTGATGTTCAACAACAACGGCCGCTCGACAGACGTCAGCAGCGGCCGCGATATCGCGCAGGCGCCGGTGAACGCGCTCGAGATGCTCGATCTGCTCAAGGACGCAGGGGTGCCCGTCGCGGCCGCCCGGTAGATTGGGGAAAACCACCGGGCGGCCGGGGAGGGTGGCGCCGGTCGGTCAGGGTCCGGCGCTGCGACAGGCAGCCACGCTGTCTGCTTCGTGGCTCTCGAGGGGATCACTCCACTCGATGGCTGGCACTATCGCAAGGCAGGTTTGGGGAAAGATTGGAACGCTTCCGATGAGCGACCACAGTCACCACCACCCGCACGGCCATGGCCACTCCCACGGCCTCGTGCACCACTCGATCAGACGCTCGCGCGAAGGCGTGCGCGCCGTCGGCATCTCGCTGGCGGTGCTCGGCCTGACGGCGTTGGCGCAGGCCGTGGTGTTCGTTGCCGCGGGCTCGGTGGCGCTGCTGGCCGACCTGATCCACAACGCGGGCGACGCGATGACCGCCCTTCCGCTGGCGGTGGCGTTCGTCATGCGCTCGCCCGTCGCCGAGCGGCGTGCCGGGCTGGCCGTCGTGTTGGCGATCTTCATCTCGGCGTGCGTTGCCGCGGTGGAATCGGTGCGGCGGCTGTTCGATCCTTCGCCGCCGGACCATCTGTGGGCGCTCGCGCTGGCCGGTGTGATCGGCTTTGCGGGAAACCGCGTCGCTGCGGTCGTGCGGTCACGAGCGGGTCGGCGGCTGGACAGCCCAGCTCTGATCGCAGACGGCGACCACGCCCGCGCCGACGCCTACGTCAGTCTTGCTGTTGTCGCCAGCGCAGCCGTGGTGGCACTCGGCTTCGACCTCGGCGACCCGCTGATCGGGCTCGGCATCACGTTTGTGATCCTGCGCATCACGATCAGCTCGTGGCGTACCGTGCGTGGCGGCGCCGATCACGACCACGATCACGACCACGCATGACCGCGCTGTACACCCCAGAGAACCACGAGCCGCTGACCGACGCCCCCTGGGACGAGGCCCGTGCCCGTCAGGCAATCGAGGCGATCGTGGCTGACGCCGAGGCGGCTCGCGGGGCGGACGGCTTCTGGCCCGAGCACCCCGACGATCGGGACAAGGACGGCACCAGCCTGCGCACCGGCGTCTACATGGGCGCGGCAGGGATCCTGTGGGGGCTGCACCGCTTCGGGCGCGATCACGCAGAGGCGGCCGACCGCCTCCACGGTTCGTACCTTCGCGATCCGGACTGGCCTGGCGTCGTGCCCGGCTACTGGCCCGGGGAGGCCGGCATCCTGTTGGTCGCGCAGCAGCTGGCCGCCAGCGTGCCACGGGCCGACCTGCTGTTACAGGCCATCGATGCCAATGCGGAGAACGAATCGAACGAGCTGATGTGGGGATCGCCCGGCACTATGCTGGTCGCCCGCTCGCTGTACGAGTCGACCGGGGACGTTCGCTGGGCGGCGGCGTGGAGCCGCAGCGCAGATGTCCTGTGGTCGCGCTGGCTGCCGTCCGACGAGCCGGCTGCCACCTCTGGACACAGCTGCTGTACGGCCAGGTGTGCCAGTACGTGGGCCCGGGACACGGCTTCGCGGGCAACGTTCTGGCGCTCTCGCTGGACTGCGGGCTGCTGCCGTCGGAGCGGCGGGCGGAGCTGGAACGGCGGGCCGTCCAGACGGCGACGACGCTCGCCGTTCGCGACGGCGACTTGGCGAACTGGCTGGCGCTGACGTCGCACCCCCTGGAGCAGAGCAGCGGAGGGATCCGCGTCCAGTGGTGCCACGGTGCGCCGGGCATGGTCACCTCGCTGGCCGCCGTCGCCCGCCGTGACCCCGAGTTCTCGCAGCTGCTCTCGGCCGGAGGCGAGCTGGTGTGGCGGGCGGGGCCGCTGACCAAGGGCGCGGGCCTGTGCCACGGCACGGCCGGCAACGGCTGCGCATTCCTGGCGCTGTCATCGAACGGCTCGGCGACGAGTTCTGGCTCGACCGCGCACGGCGGTTTGGCATGCACGCGCTGGCTCAGGTCGAGACGCGGCGGGCCACGGCTTTGGCCGGTACTCGCTGTGGACCGGCGACATCGGTGTGGCGCTCTACCTCCGGCAGTGCATTGACGGCCGGGCCGGGATGCCATCGCTCGAACCTGCTGTACAGTGCAGATGATTAATTCCGTATTCAACGCGGCGCCGGATCGGGCCCAGGACACGCTGGGCATCACGATGGCTGTTGCCCAGGGCTCCTCCAGGCCTGCGCTGCGAGCGCTCCCGCCGCCCAACGCGCCCTATTTCTCCGCCCTGCATCCACGCTGGATATGGAATCAACCATCTCGGGCCATGACCGACCTGACCGTCCTCACGACCTGCCGCGCGACTGCTACGACGCCTGCGGCGTTCTGGTCACAGTGCGCGACGGCGCGT
Source organism: uncultured Actinomycetes bacterium (assembly GCA_963755675.1). GTDB lineage: Bacteria > Actinomycetota > Thermoleophilia > Gaiellales > JAICJC01 > JAICYJ01. The sequence goes on along the minus strand of CAVWLK010000022.1, from coordinate 10,035 downwards.
CGCAACGTCGCGGCGACCCAGCCCACCCGGTCAGCCGCGGCAAGCTGTGCCGCAAGTGCTCGATCGGCTACAACGGCGCGTTCCTCGATCCCGCGCAGCGGCTGACGCAACCGCTGCGGCGGGTCGGGCGAAAGGGAGGGGCGGTTCGAGCCGGTCTCGTGGGAGGAGGCGCTGGGCGAGATCGCCGACGGCTGGGCGCGATCGCCGAAGGCCCGGGCGCGGAGACGATCCTGAACGCGCACTACACCGGCACCTGCTCGCTGATCGCCTACAACTTTCCGCTGCGCTTCTTCAGCCGGCTGGGCGCGACCGAGGTCGATCCCGACACGGTCTGCAACAAGGCCGGTCACGTCGCGCTCGACTACGTGTACGGCTCCTCGACGACCGGCTTCGACCCGCGCACCGCCCGCGACTCGGCCTGCATCGTGGTCTGGGGCGCCAACCCGTCCGCGTCGGCCCCGCACGCGCATGAACACTGGCTGCCGGAGTCGCCCGGCCGGGTGATCGTGGTCGACCCGATCCGCACCCCCACGGCCGCCGCCGCCGACCTCCACCTGCAGCCCTTCCCCGGCAGCGACGCCGCTCTGGCCTTCGCCCTGATGCACGTGATCATGCGCGAGGGCCTGGCCGACCGCGAACTGTCATGCTGCACACGCACCGGCTGGGATGAGCTGGAGCCGATGCTGGCGGCCTGCACGCCCGACTGGGGCGAGGCGGTCACCGGTGTTCCGGCCGCGCGGATCGAGGATGCCGCTCGAGAGCTACGGCGCGGGGCCGTCGCTGCTGTGGATCGGCCAGGGTCTTCAGCGCCAGCCCACCGGCGGCAACGTCGATGCGGTCGGTGGCGCTGCTGTCCGGCCGTCACCGGCAACCTTGCCAAGCCGGGCGCCGGTTTTCTCTACCTGAACGACCGGCTCGAGCTGGACGACGAGTGGCTGTATGCCCCGCACTTGGGCGACCCGCCGGCTCCGGTCAGTCACATGGACCTCGCCGGCCGGCTGGAGGATGCCGACCGCTCGCAGGCGCTGATCTGCTGGAACATCAACATCGCCGCCTCCAACCCCGAGCAGGCGCGCCTGCGGCGGGCGCTCGAGCGCGACGACCTGTTCACGGTCGTGCTCGACCTGTTTGCCACCGACACCGCCGATCTGGCCGACTCGTGCTGCCGGCGGCCAGCTTCCTCGAGTTCGACGACCTCGTCGCGTCGTACTTCGATCTTACGCTGTCGGCCCAGGTGAAGGCCGCCGATCCGCCCGGCAGGCGCTGCCCAACCAGGAGATCTTCCGGCGGCTGGCGGCGGCGATGGGATTCGACGAGCCGGAGCTGCACGAGAGCGACGGCAGATGATCGCCGGCCGTGCTCGAGCAGTCGGGCGTGATCTCGAGCTTTGCGGAGCTGGCGAGGACCGGCACCGTCCCGCTCACCGCCGACCCGGTCGTCCAGTTCGAGGGCTCGAGTTCGAGACGCCCAGCGGGAGGATCGAGATCGCCTCCGCCGCCGCCGAGGCGGACGGACTTCCGCGACTGCCGCAGCCGTCGGGCCGACGCCGCGTCCGGCCGCTGGCCGGCTGCGGCTGCTGACGCCGGCGTCCCCCTGGCTGATGAATGACAGCTTTGCCAACGACGGCAAGATCTCGCGCCGGATCGGGGCCGCCGGCGTCACCCTTCACCCGTGCGACGCCGCCGAGCGCGGACTGGCTGACGGGGATACCGTGCGGATGTGGAACGAGACCGGCAGCCTCGAGCTCGCGCCGTTTCCGTCTGGGACATCGTTCCGGCGGGAGTGGCCTACTCACCCCAAGGGTCGCTGGCCCAAGCGCGAGCCGCAGGCCTTCAACGTCAACGTGCTGAACGATGGCCGCAAGACGGACATCGGCGAGAGCACCGCCGTGCACGGGGTCGAGGTCACGGTGGAGGCGCTCGCGACCGCCTGACCGCGGGGGAAGATTCCCGGCCCCGTTGACGTCCTGTTGTCGGTGCCGCCATCGGCCCATGTGTTCGCCTCTCTCTGGGTGACCCTCGCGAACTCGCGGCTCCCGTGGGCCGATGGCGGCGTTTCCACGCTTGCTCGCGTGAGCATCATGACAGCGGGACTTGCGGCTCCCCCGACTGCCTCGATACTGGTGCCCGCAAGGGGTCATCTCGAGGATGGGGAAGCATGAAATCGGTACGAATGCTGGTACTGCTGGCATTTGCGGTGGTCGGCATCGCGGGTTCCGTGGCGCCGGCCGCATCCGCCTCCGGCGGGCAGGGCGGCGGCGTGCGTGGGCCGGCATCCGGCCTACGTCGAGGACGTGTTCGAACCGAGCTACCTGGCCGGTTGCTCGGGCCACGACGAGCCGGAGCTGAATCCGCTCTCGACGCTGCCCGGCTCGGGCAGGAACGTCGCCTGGACGATCAAGCTGCCGAGCAATGGTTCGAACTTCGGCGTGGATGCGGTCGGCCCCACGTTCTGGTTTGGCGGGCCGGTCGACGATCCCTCCAGCCTGTTCGGACAGGCGTTCCAGGAGCTGCAGTTCTATCCCAACGGCGTTGCCTCCAACTGCAACCCCAACGGCGGCTTCGTGCTCAGCCAGTCTCCGGGCGACTACACGGTTTGCTCGCCGGTGTGGTCGGTCCACGCCACCGGCCAGAAGCCCAACTACCACGAGCCCGCGGCGTTCAACGCACTGCTGACTCGGTCGGGCTCGAAGCAGGCGATGGTCATGCACGCCGGGGACACTGTCGACGTGCACTACTTCGTCACCGCGGCCAAGGACGGCTGGCACATCCGAGTCTCCGACCGCACAACCGGGCAGTCCGGCACGATCGTGCTGAACAGCAAGTCGGATGGCCCGCTGATGCCCTCGTACTCCGTCTCCAAGCTCGGCAACTCGCTCAGGTGGGGCGCCGTATCGGACGCGCCGATCGCGTTCGTGTGGGAGATCGGGCATACGTCGCCGTTCACCAGCCCGGGCAGCGCGTTCTGCTGGCCCGGTGAGGCCGGCTGCTACTCCTACGACGCGCCGGCGTGGCCGACCAGTCACCGGCAAAGATCCTGAACGTGACGTTCGCGGATGGCTCTCATCCCAGCAGCTGGGCGGTCGTGAGCGACTACGGCGGTAAGGCCGAGGTGACCGATCCCACCGAGACCGGTTCGACCTGCGGGTCTTACGGCGGGCCGTTCTGCATCTATCCCTGGTTCACCAAGAACAGCGACGGCTCGTTCTCCTACGGGGTCGACTACCCGAGCACCGTGAAGGACTACGGCAAGGCGAACCAGTTCGCGCAGGCGACTCACTGCGACGGCCCCTTCGGGCCTGACACGTTGTACTGCGCGACCGTTATCCACTGATCCCTGGGCGGGACGGGGCCGAACGCTCGGCCCCGTCCCGCCCGTACCCCTGGTTGGGGGATGGAGCAGTCATCACATCGGGCGATATACGAGTCGATGGATGCCCGAAGCCTGCACGCCCGCCTGGGATGGACGGCCTACCTCGTCGTCGGCTCGGCGCTGAGTGCCGCCTATTTCGTGCTGCCGGCGAGCGCGAATGTCCAGCACGTGCTGTACCAGTTGATCGGCATCAGCGGCCTCGTCGCGATCGCGTCCGGCATCGCCACGCGCCGCTGCTCGGGCACCGCCTGGTGGATGATCCTGCTCGGCCTCACGCTGTGGGTTGCCGGCGACGGGTATTGGAACGCCTACCGCTGGATCGAAGGGGTGGAGGGGCCCTTCCCCTCACCCGCCGATGCGCTGTACATCCTGGCCTACGTGCCGCTGCTGATCGGTATCGGGCTGTTGGTACGCGGCGGCCGGCCGCTCGCCGGCGACATGCTCGACGCCTCGATCATCGGTCTGGCGGCGGGGTTGACGGTCTGGTTCGCGGCCATCGCGCCGGCTGCTCAGGCGCACCAGGGCACGACGTTGGCGTCGCTGCTGGTGGTCGTCTACCCGGCGATGGACTACCTGCTGCTGGTCGGTGTCGTTCAGCTCTCGTTCGCGGGCGGACTGCGCAGCCTCTCGCTGCGCTGGGTGAGCGCCGCGTTCGCGACGGTGCTGGTGACCGATGTGCTGTACGCACGGATGCGCGTGGACGCCAGCTTCACGGCCGGTTCGTACATCAACATCGGCTACTTCGCGTTCTACGTGCTGCTCGGTGTGGCGGCGCTTGTGCCGTCGCGTGATGCGTCCGCGATTCCCGTCGCTCCCTCCGGCCGGCTGACGTTGTCGCGCCTTGCCCTGCTCGCCGCCGCGCTCCTGTCGGCCCCGGCCGCGATCGCCCTCGACGCGGCCACCAACACGGCCGACGTGCGCGTCGTGGCCATGATCGGCGCCCTCATCTCGCTGCTGGTGTTGCTCCGCCTGGCGCTCCTGTTTGTCGAGCGAGACCAGATCGACGGCGAGCGGCGAACGGCCCAGCGGGCGCTGACCGTGATGGCCTACCGCGACGGCCTGACCCAGTTGGCCAACCGCTCGGCGCTCTACGACTCCCTGGCCGCCTCGCTGGGCGACGACGATCGCGCAACGGCGCTGCTGTTCATCGACCTCGACGGGTTCAAGCAGGTCAACGATGTGCACGGCCACCTGGTCGGCGACGCAGTGCTGAGGGAGGTCGCGAAACGGCTCAGCGGCGCCGTGCGCGAGGCCGACTTGGTCGCACGGCATGGCGGCGATGAGTTCGTCGTGTTGCTGCGCGGGCTGCAGAGCGATGAGGCGATGAGCCGGGCGGAGCAGACGGTCGAGCGGATCACCTCGGCGGTGGCCGGCCCGATCGACACCGGAGCGGTGCGGGTGTCCGTCGCCGCCAGCGTCGGCGTCGCCGTGCATCCCGGCGACGGCACCACGCCCGACGCACTGATCCGCGTTGCGGACGAGCGCATGTACGAGCGCAAGCGACGCGTCTCGGACGCGGCGTAGTACTTCCGAGCCGGTGAGGCCTACCCCGGATTCGGCGGAGGGTCGTGGAACCAGCGCCCGCCTGCGTAGTGGTTGATAAGCGAGCCGCTGACGAACCAGTCCGCGCCGATGGTGGCCGCGCCGGCGACGTTGAACATGGCCGTGTAACCGCTGCCGGGCTGCCTGCCTGTCAAGCTCCAGCGATGGCCGTCCCAGTGCTCGAATATCACGTCTGGTTCTTTGGCGCCAATCCTGAAGCCGCTGTGCGGCGTCCAGCGGCAGGTGTTCGAGCCGAGGGTCACGGTGCCTGCTACGCCCAGCGCCACCGCGGTGCCGTCGGGTTCAATCTGAACGTTGCTGAAGAGCGCGTCTGGTGCGATGAGCGGGGTCGGGGTGACCCGCCAGCGATGGCCGTCCCAGTGCGCGGCGATCGTGCGACTGTGCGCGCGCAGCGTGCAGTAGCGGTCGGCGTAGGAACCGACTGCCCATGCATCGGTGAAGGATGTGGCAGCGAAACCGGACGGCGGGTCAAAGCGCCCAAACGGCATGGGAATCCGCCGCCAAGTGTGCCCATCCCAATGAGTGATGATCGAGCCGTAAGGGAGGTGGTTGTGCCGCTGGCGATCGGCGATGGCCCAAATGTCCTGATCGGAAGCGGCGAACACCTGACTGATCTCGTCATAGGCGAAGAGGAATGGGATCGTCTGCTGTACCCATGCACCGCCGGCGAAGTCGAGCATTAACGGTCGACTTCGGTGGCCGAACTTCTGCGAACCGGCGGCCCACACCTCGCCGTGAGCGGCCGTTACCGCCAGTAGATCAGCCGGACACGGGTGAAAGGTAGGTCGACTGTGCGCCACTCGCTGCCGTCCCAGTGCATGACGAGCGGTCCGCTTGTCCTGGTGTAGTCGCTGCTGTTGGTCGATCCAACCGCCCACGCGTCGTGTTCGTCCACGGCTACGACGCCACCAAGTCCTTCATAAGCCCTTGGCCCGACGTCGACGTGCACCGCCGTCCACTGGCTGCCGTCCCAGTGCCAGACGACCGCCCGGTCGAATCCACCGACGGCCCAAGCGTCGGTCGCAGAGGACGCCGACGCTCCGCAAATTTGCGGCGGTGAAGGCTTGGGCGGTCCAAAGCCGACCGGTCCGATTGGGATCGGAAAGCCGTTGCCCGGCTGGTAGGGCAGATTGTCGCAGCGAACTCCGGATACCCGATCGCGCGTTTCCGGCTCCGGAGGATCCGCCGCGAGATGAGTCCCGCGAGAGCATCACCGCGGCTGCCGAAACGGCTATCACGGCCAAGGCGGCCGCGACCAGCGGCAGCCGGCGGAGCCGCCGTGTTCGGGTCGCGACGGGCCCCCGTTCGGCTGAGCCCGGTCGCGGCTCGAGGTCGGCAGGAGGCTCGAGCCGATCGAGCAAAGCGAGCTTTCTGAGCCACCGCTCACTCATCGCCCTCTCCTCCCAGCAACCGCCTCAGCCGTTGCCGGCCGCGCCACAGATGCACCCGTGCGGTCGCCGTCGAGACACCAAGCCGGTCCGCCACCTCGCGCACCGGCAGATCGCATCGGTAGTGGAGAAACACCGCTGCCCGCTGGTTGGCTGGCAGCTCTGCCAGGGCCGAAAACAGTTCGGCGAACTCGTCCTGTTCCCTGGTGGCGTCCGTGGTCGGAGGTGGCTGAGGTGCAGATCGATCGCTTTCGCCTCGGAGCTCCGCTGCCGCAATTCGAAACGCGACTCGATACAGCCAGGCCACCGGTTGCTCGATCTTGTCGCTGTTGGCGACCGCCCGCGCAAACGCCTCCGAGACGGCCTCGTCGGCCAGCTCTGCTCGCCCCGCGGTGAACGCCATCAGGGCACGCCACAGCCGTGGCGACTCCCGCCTGAACAGTTCCTCCAGCCCCTGACTCGGGTCCGCTCATTCGATCGTCACGACTTTGACACTCCCATACAGAGCCCGGCCGCGCCAAGAAGGTTTACCGCGCGGTGGGCGATGCCGGTGAGACGCAGACGATCGGGGATACCCCCAACGGGATTCGAACCCGTGTTGCCGCCTTGAAAGGGCGGAGGCCTAGGCCGCTAGCCGATGGGGGCAGGCGCCAGCAGAATACGCGAGCACCCCGATCGGCGGGCGGTCAGGCGGCGCCGGTGGGAACGGGGGGCAGGTCGGACAGGGCCGCCTGCAGCTCGTCCCAGGCGGACGCCTCGGTCTCGGTGTATTCGTCGTCCGGTGCATTCCGCACCGTTTCCAGATAGCGGCGCCAGGCCGCTTCCCGGGCGGTGGGGAGATACCGGATCGTGTCGGATGTGTTGCTCATCGAACGTGCCATACCCCAAATACTACGCCCATCACCGCCGTTTGGTTCCCGATCGTCAGCGTTTTCTGCCATCCAGCTTCCGGTGCGGCCGGCCGGCCGGTGCGCCGAAGGGCGATGCCCGAGAGCGTTTCCAGCACCACTCGGTGGGCGTTGATCGCCGTCACGTCGCTGGGGTCGTAGGCGGGCGCCACCTCGACCACCTCCACCGAGCAGACGTTCAGCTCGGCGCCGATCCGCCGCACGGCCCGGAACAGTTCCCTTGGGGTCAGGCCGCCCGGTTCGGGGGTGCCGGTACCGGGTGCGTAGGCCGGGTCGAGCGCATCCACGTCGACCGAGAGGATCACCTTCTCCCAGCCCGATGCCGCCGCGATGATCTCGTCCAGGCAGTGGTCGAAGCCGCGTTCGTCCAGCTCGTAGATCGTCCACCAGCGGAAGCCGACCGACCGCATCCACGCGAACTCCTCTTCCTCAGGCCACCAGCCGCGCAGACCGACCTGCATGAAGCGGTCGCCCGGGATCGCGCCGGAGTCGACCACCAGCCGCATCGGCGTTCCGTGGGAGCGGGTAACGCCGGCCAGCTCGGTGGCCGTGTCGGCGTGCGCGTCGAAGTGGATCACGCCCACCGTGCCGTGACCGTGGTGGTCGGCGACGGCGGTGAAGTGGGGATCGGCGATCGAGTGATCGCCGCCGAGCACGAACGGAATCGCTCCCGCCGCCAATACCTCGCCGATGATGTTCTTGATCGCAGCGTGGCTTCGCTCTGTATCCCCGGGCACCACCTCGGCGTCGCCATAGTCGACAACGTTCAGTACGCTGTAGGGGTCGACGCCCAGCAGCATGTGCGGACGCTGCGGCGGGACGCCTGCGGAGTCATCCGCCATCCGAACGGCGCGCGGCCCGAAGCGGCTGCCCGGGCGGTTCGAGACGGTCTCGTCCATCGGCGCGCCGACGATGGCCGCATCGGCGCCGGCGAGCCCGCTCGGATCGAGCGCCAGCGGCAGCTTGGAGAAGGTCGCGATGCCGGCAAAGCCGGGCTCGTCGATGCGGTTGACGCGGATGCTCATGCTCGCTCCTGAGGTGGCGGGAAGCTCGTTCGGCGCCCGTCTTCACGGCGCGGGCGATCAGGTTACCTACAATCGCAATCCCGGGGCCGTTAGCTCAGTTGGTAGAGCAGGGGACTTTTAATCCCAAGGTCGCAGGTTCGACCCCTGCACGGCCCACCTCCCATCACCTAGGCTCCTCCGCGTGACGCACCCAAGGACGGACAGGTCTCTCGTCGTACTCGCGTCACCGGAGCCGTCGTCGTTTGCGACAGCCCTTGCGACTACCGCGGTCGATGCCCTGGCGGCGGCGGGGTGGCGGGTCACGTTGCTCGACCTCTATCGCGAGGGCTTCGATCCAGTCCTGTCGGAGGCCGATTTCACCCAGCGGATGATCGCCGAGCGGCTGCAGCCGATGGACGAACAGGCACATGCCGCGGCTCACGGCACGTTTGCGCCCGATCTTGCCCGCCACATCGAGTTGTTCGAGTCGGCCGACCTGCTGCTGCTCGTCTCGCCGATGTGGTGGTTCTCGGTGCCGGCGATGCTGAAGGGTTGGATCGACCGGGTGTTCGCAAACGGCGTCGCCTACAGCTATCCCGACGTGCCCGCGTGGTCGGGCTTCCTCGGCTCGAAGCGGGCGATGCTCGTCATGACCTCGTCGTATGAGCGGCGCTCGTTTCGCGAGGACGGGGTGGGAACGGTCGAGCACGTCCTGCACCCGCTCCTGTACGGGACACTGGCCTACACCGGGATGACCGTGCTCGAGCCGTTCATCGCCTATGGCGCGGACTCAGTGGACGACGACGCGCGGGCCGGGTACCTGCTCAGCGTCCGCGATCGTCTCTCATCGCTCCATCACACAACCGAGTCTCGAGAGGGCGCCGGCGCCGGCTAGATCCCAATCGCCTCCTTACGGACGGTTGGTACGTTCTCCCCGTCCACACAATCGAAGGGAGCCACCGTGGCGATCATGATGATTCTGGAGTGGGAGGGCGTCTCGCCCGATCAGTACGAGCAGGTCAACGAGACGATGGGGATCGTCTCCGAGGCCGATATGCCGGACGGGCTGATCAGCATGTAGCTGCGATCGACGAGCGTGGCGAGATGGTGATCGTGGATCTGTGGGAGTCGGAGCAGGCGCTCGGCAGCTTCGTCGAGAAGCGGCTCGGCCCGGCCTTGGCCGAGTTGGGGATCCCGCAGGCGGAGCCCCGGATACACCCCCTGCACAACCAGATGCACTCATCCCTCGAGCCCAACGTGCTGATCTTGATCGAGGTGGATGACACGGGAACCGACGTCTATGACCGCATGGCTGCCGACATGCCGGAGCACACCGGAGACCCGGCCAACTACCCATGGGCGATGCACTCGGTTGCCTCAGATGGCGACAGCATCGTTGTTGCCGACCTGTGGTCATCCGAAGAGGCGTTCGGCGAGTTCGCCGAGCAGCGTGTTGGGCCGCTCGGGCAGAAGCACGGCATGGGCCCGATGCGACTGAAGACGATGACGGTGCACAACCGCCTGCGCAGCACGTCGGGGGTGGGCGCCTAGCGGGTGCTGTGCGCCGAGCGGGTCAGTCGGCCGCATACGAGAACACCACGACGACGGTCGCCGCGACTTGCTGCGTGCCGTGCTTGACCGGGATCGGTGCCACGGCGCCATCGGCTGCGGAGTACAAACCCATGCCGTAGTAGGGGTAGGGCTGCGACTGCCCGGTCGTATCGTCGACCGAGATCACGCCGGTGACGTGCGCGCCGATCAGAGCCGCTGCCGCGTCCGCGTGGGCGCGCGCGTTGGCGA
>CAVWLK010000021.1:0-5380 GCA_963755675.1 uncultured Actinomycetes bacterium | reverse complement strand
ATGCGAGAGACGTTCGTCGCAACGGAGGGTGAGCGGCTTGATCGTGGGGAGTCTTCTGCCGCGGTTGACTTCCCAGGTTCACCTACGGCGCCGTGTCTCTGGGCGTAGCTCGGCGAGCGTTTAGCCTGCGGTGGTGGCGTTGAATTGGGATCAGGCTCTGGCGTGGAGGCTGCGCCGGCACCTGCTGGATCCTGTCGGCACCTGCTCGGTCGGGGACGTGGTCGGCCGGCTCGGCGCTGTCCCCGCCTATCCTGAGACCACGCCCGAGCTCGCGGTAGGTCTCCGTCGCACAGGCGCCCGCGTCGGTGATGTCGCCCGTGCGCTCGACGCCGGCGAGGTCTTCAAGACCTACGCGTTCCGCGGCGCGACCCACCTACTCACGCCGGAGGAAGGCGGCGCCTACCTGGCACTCCGCGCGTCGGGTCGCCAATGGGAGCTGCGCAGCTGGCAGGAGGCCTATGGGCTGGCGCCGGGTGACTGGCCAGCGTTCCGTGAGACCGTCCGGGAAGCCGTGGCCGCGCAGCCGTTGACGCGCCACGAGCTGAGTGTCGAGGTGCGGGCGCCGGCGCCGATTTCGGGAGGCCGCAGCGGGGCTGAACAGCAACTCCGACACCCTGCTGAAGTCGCTGATGTGGCAGGGCGACCTGTGCTTCGGGCCGGCCCGCGACGGTGAAGCAACTGTCCAGGACCCGCGCCGGGTTGCGCGTTGGGCCGGGCTGCCAGACATTGACGACGCGGGCCGTTGGGCCGTCGAGGCGTACGTCCGCACCTACGGCCCAACGAGCGCCGACTCGGTGCAGTACTACCTGGGTGCAGGATTGAGCGCCGGTCGCAAAGCGCTCCGCGGCTGGCTCGACGATCTCTCCGACCGCCTGGTCACCGTCGACATCGACGGCGAGGACATGCTCCTGTTCGCCGACGACGCCGACGACCTGGTTTCGACCGAAGTCTCCCCCACCGTTCGCCTGCTGCCGGCCGCCGACCCATGGGTGATGGGACCGGGCACCGCCAACCCCCACGTGGTGCCTCCCGCCAATCGCCAGCCAGTCACACGCGGCGCCAACCTCGTCGTCGCCAGCGGCGTCGTGGCAGGCACCTGGACACGCAAGGCGGCCACCCTCACCGTCGCCTGGTTCGGCGAGGCCAACCCACCCGAACACGACCTGCTCGTCGAGGAGGCCTCGCGCCTAGCCGCAGTCCTCGGCACTGAACTCGACCTGAGCGTCACCGCCACGCTAGCCACCAGGCCGCGCAACCACCCGCGGGCTCAGGCGTCATTCCGGAACACTGGCGCAGGTCAGAGCGGCTGCCTCGCAAATCGCTTGCAGAGGCAGACGGTCCGGCGTCGTATGGCCAGGGTTCCGAAGCCAGACGCAGTCGAACTCGCGGACTCGCCTCGCCCTGATCCGCGACGTCCCTGATGCGTTCGCGACTCCGTTGTCTTAGCGTGCTGACACCGGAGGAGGTGACTCATTGTCGGCTACACAAGTGCGTCCGCATGTCGATCGCGCCGAACAGCACGCAATGGAGGCTGAGCGGCTGCTGCAACGCAAGCTTCTGTCGTCCCATGTCAAAGCCCAGGTGCACGCGACGCTTGCCGTGTATTACTTGGCGAGGTCGACCCATCGCAGCCGTTTGGACTAGGCGAGGAGCCAGGTTTGGAAGGCGAGCATTGCGGCGAACGCCAGGCCGGCCCGGCTGATCGCTGATCGGCGGCTTGGGTTTTGCCGGATCGCCTCGGGGAGGAGTTCCCGCCAGACCATCCAGACCATCGCACCGGCGGCGAATCCGAGTCCGACCGGGAGGATCGCGGTGAACTGCTCCACGAAGAGGAAAGCCGGAACCGCCAGGAGCGGTTGGGGGATGCTTGTGAAGATGCTCCAAAGCGCCGCACTGCGGACGGTTGCTCCTCGGGGCACCATGACGAGGCTGATCGTGACGCCCTCCGGGATGTTGTGGAGGGCAATCGCGATGGTGATCGCCAGGCCGAGAGCGTCGCCTCCTCCGAACGAGGCACCTACTCCGACGCCTTCGGCCGCTGAGTGGGCGGTCATGATGGCGATGATCAACACAGCCTTGCGGGCATCTCCGCCGACGAGTTGGCCGACCTCCGGAGTGCCGATGCGGCTGAACAGTTGCTGCATGGCGAGGACGAAGGCGGCACCGGCGGCAAGACCCACGATGACACGCGGGACGCTTCGGTCGGCACCCTCGATGATCAAGCTCGCGCTCGCCCCGAGCATCACCCCGGCAGCGAGGGCGTTCGAGGTTCCAAGCAGACTGTCTCCGCGAAACCGCCGAAAGGCAAACGGCAGCGCCCCGAGCCCGGTCGCAAGAGCCGTCGCGGTGGCCGCGAGGAAGACGAGCAGCGTCTGATTCACAGGGGCGCTTCCGACATGGCTGCGCTCTTGAATTGAGCGAGACCCGACCGCTCGTGCATCGGTGGAAACTACGGGCGCGCCCGATCAGGGAAACACCGATGCGCGAGCCCCGCAACGGCGTCAGGCTGACCCAAGTGGCGCCCCTCACCAACCGCCCACGCTGGCAGCGCCGACTCGCCTACGGTGCCCTCGCGGCGCTCGGACTCTTTCTGCTCATCCAGCTCGTTCCCTATGGACGCAACCACACCAACCCGCCAGTCACGCAGGAACCCGCGTGGAACTCTCCGCAAACCCGTGCACTCGCGGCCCGAGCATGCTTCGACTGTCACAGCAACCTCACCAAATGGCGCTGGTACTCAAACGTCGCTCCCGTGTCGTGGCTGATCCAACGTGACGTCGACGGCGGCCGCTCCCAGTTCAACTTCTCCGAATGGAACAAGCCGCAAGACATCAGCGCAGGCGACCTGGCCGATTCGATCCGCAGCGGCTCGATGCCGCCCTGGTTCTACGTCATCCCGCATCCCAACGCGAAGCTGAACGCAGCGGAGAAACTCACCCTGATGCGCGGTCTCGCAGCGACGCTCGCCGCCTCACCGCCTAGAGGCGGCGGCGGCTAGTAACTTCGCCGGTCCCGGATCTTCGCCAGAGTTCCGCCGGAACGGCACCAATACCTGCGTCCTCCGGCCAAACAATCCGCTACCGCCTCGACCGCAGCGGCGACCGCAAACCCAACCGCTCGCTCTGCACATGATCCTCGTCACCCGCAAGACGCCTCGCACCCGGCCACGATCGCCTACATCGCGCGACGCGTCGACGAAGGCAAGACACGACGCGAAACAAACCACTGCCTCAAGCGCTACCTCGCCCGCAGCCTCTACCGGCTCCTTGAACACCCCCGCCGATGACGACTTGACTTTCATAGAAGCATCACTGGCCCAGCTCACGATTTGCCGACTACGCTCTTGCCTGACTAATGCCTCCGGCGCCGCGATCACTGGTCCGCCGTTTCCTTCGCTTTGTTCGGCCTTGAATGCGAGGCGAAACGCTGCGGCGATTTCTGGTTCGGCCCACCCCCGGTTCTCTCGTCCGAGAACCACGGCGTCCGAAACCGTGGTCGCGGTCGTCACGCGCAACGCCCTGGCACGACCAGTTCAGGGGAGGTGTCGCCGCTAGTAATCCGCCCTGCGCTCACGATGATGGTGCCCATCCGGTCGATCAAGGCGGACGCGCTCAGGCGTCATTCCGGAACACTGGCGCAGGCGACGTTTGTCCGTCTGCTTCGTGGCGTGCGTCGTTGACGGCAGCCCATGCCGCCCCGGCGAAGCGTAGGGTCGATCGTTAGCCACCGAAGGAGCCGGACGATGATCGTACACACGCGTGTCGACAGCTCGCATCTCGCCGGCAACTTGTTGGGGGATCCGAGCCGAGCGAGATCTCTTCGTCTACCTGCCGCCAGGTGAGCGGGGGACTGAAGGGATCCGATGCCCCGACGGTGCGGAGGCGCTTCCTCATGGTTTGGCGACGGATCTAGACGGAGCTTGGCGCATCGCCCGCGAAATGCTCAACGACGATCTCTAGACGCGCGACGAAGACCGTCCGCGCTCAGGGTGCGGTATTCCGGAACACTCGCGCACAGCACGACTCGCCCTCCTCTCGACCTTTCACCACTTGAATGCGTGCACCGCGATGGTGGACTTACAGCGATGCAGCGGCGTAGGCTCGCGTCAGGATGAGCCGAGGGCCGGAAGTGGAGCGCGACTGGCTGTTCGGTGCGGCGATGTCGTCGATCGTGCTGATCAGCGTCCTCCTGGCTGTAGGCGCCGCGATCCTCGGCTTCTTCCTGGGCCGGGACACCAAGCCCAAGACCACGCCGACTGCCGCCTCAACGCAGGTGGCCCCGTCGGCCGTCGACCCGCACGTGGCCGGCGGCGCACACCTCTTCGTGCAATTCGCCTGCGCCCAATGCCATGGCCCTCAAGGGCAAGGCGGCGTGTCGCCTGCCGTCCCCGCGCTGAGCCAGGCCGGTCAACAGCTCACGGCCGGCGCAACTTCGCCACATCATCAATCACGGTCTCGGCGAATCAGCCAATCCGAAACAGCCCTACATGCCCGTCTGGGGTGCGGTCATTTCCAATAACAGGTCAACGATCTCGTGGCCTACATTCGCGGCGGGCTGCCCTCGGTGCCAACCGCGACACCGCCGCAGGTGCCGCAGGGGCAGGGGGCTGCGGTGGAGGGCGCCACGCTTTACGTCACCTATGGGTGCATCAACTGCCATGGGCCAAACGGCCTTGGCGGCGTCCCCAACCCGCTCTCGGAAGACAAGACGATCCCTTCCCTCTCCGGCGTCGCCTTCCGCCAGGAATTCAATACAGACGCAAAGATCGAGGCCGTCATCCGTAGCGGCAGCGTCATCGGAAGGCGCCGATCGTGAGCATGCCCCACTGGGGCGGCATCATCCCGCAGGATCGTCTGCACGCGCTCGCCGCCTACCTGAAGACGCTGAAGTAGCCGAACCTTCCCGCATGCTGGCCCAGCCGCCGGCGCCGCCGGTGCTCGCCTTGACGGATCTCCGGAGCGAGTTCGCACCCGCAGGAGTTCCTTGTTCTCATTGGAACGCGCGACGACGCGGCCGCTCTCTCCGCCCAGACCACGACGGCCGCTCGCTCTCTGGCGCCATTGCGGACACTGGCGCAGCCGAATGTGCTCGTCGACAGCCGTTCAGCCGTCTGCCAGCAGCCGATAGAGCCGCCACTCGCCCGGGACGCCTTTCAGCTCGTGCTCGCCGGCGTCCGTGAACCCGAGGCCGGAGCCGACCGTGAGATCCTTGACTGTCTGAGACACGAGCACCTCGCCCGGCGCCGCACGCGCCGCCACACGTGCGCCGATCGCGACGGCGATGCCGCCGACCTTCGCGTCGATGAGCTCGACTTCGCCGGTGTGGACACCAACTCGCACTGTGATTCCCAGGGCCTTGACGGCGTCGACAATCGTCTGCG
>CAVWLK010000020.1:0-5934 GCA_963755675.1 uncultured Actinomycetes bacterium | reverse complement strand
GCTCTCCATGAGCATGCGGGCGTCCTCCTGCGCGAACAGGGGATTGCCCGTGATTCCCAAGGGCTTCACCAGAACCCGCGGCAGGCACGGCGCGATTCCCGTGCCGGTTTCGCCCTTCCTCCAGATTCGCCCGCGCCGCGGGCGCCGGGGCGCCGACGATCCCGGAGCCCTCATCCCCTTCGCGTGATTCGCACACCGGGGGGCGCGGCTTTGCCGCCCCACGGGCCCGGAAACGGGCCCGCCGTATGGCCACGGGCCGACGGAGTCGTTCTCCCATCGGCAAGGTGTTCCCCGGGGGAGTCCAGCCCCGGGGAACATCCCGATTCGCCCTTACGGGCAGATCCCGCTGATTGGGGTCGCCGCGTCGTATCCAGTTGACGCTCCGCGCGGCCCCAGTCCGTAGCCTGTTTCCAGCGTTTTCAGAAGCCCGTAGTGGTTGGAGCGGGCGGAGTCAGTGTCGTTCGCGTCAACGCCCGGGCCGAGCGCCAGGAAGACGATGTTGCCGCCGCCTGCGAACTGCTTCGAGTTGGC
Source organism: uncultured Actinomycetes bacterium (assembly GCA_963755675.1). Taxonomy (GTDB): domain Bacteria; phylum Actinomycetota; class Thermoleophilia; order Gaiellales; family JAICJC01; genus JAICYJ01. The sequence continues at coordinate 5,403 of CAVWLK010000020.1, read as the reverse complement.
CGGGCCCTTGTTCGAGGTGCCCTCGTCGAAGGTGATGATGATCAGGGCGCCGGGATCGCCGTTCTGGATCACCGGCACCTCGTTGTTGGAGGAACGCATCGAACTGCGCGATCGCGGTCTTCGCTGCGGCGGGCAGTTGTCGTGGGCGTCCTCGCACTCGTTCGGCACCACGAGGTTGAACTGGGCCGTCGTGGCCAGCCCGCGCGGTTGAACACGCTCATGTCGTTGGGGAGCACCGGGTTCGTCTGGCCCGCTGGAGATCGTGCGACTGCACTCCGGGCCCGGCGTCGCCGACCAGACGCCTGCGCCGTGACTCCCTTCGATGTTGTCGAAGAAGATCGCCGGGTTGTGCTTGGCGCCATAGTGGTCTTGCGTCTTCGCGGCGCCCGAGCTGGTGAGCGCGCACGGCGACGGCATCGACTCCATCCAGCTCTGCCACGTCACGCCGGCGCCGTTGAGCTGGTGGAACAGGTTGTCCCAGGCCTCGTGACACGAAGCGGCCGAGCCGTCGAACTGCTGGCAGCGGTTGAACTGGCCGGCCATCATGCCGACATAGTTCGCCTCGGAGAAATGGGTCAGCGCGAAGTAGTTTGTCAGCCACGCGCCCTGCGGCTTCAACGTGCCCAGCAGGTACGGCGCGTTGTTCTTGTTCATCTGCGTGAGCTCGGTGTTCTCACCGATGATCAGGTACACGTGGGGCACGGTCGCAGAACCTCCTGTTCCGCCGCAGCCGACCCCCCGGCCAACGCCAGCAGCGTCGCCGCCAGCACGGCCGCCATCAGATTTCGCATCCCTCCCCCTTTCACCCGCTGCGCGCTCGGGTGGTCACATGGGACGCAACCGCCCCAAAACGGGGGCGTCGCGGCACAGTACGCCGAGGCCCTGAACCCGTCAAGTTCGCCGCACCCGAGTTGCGAAAGAGAACACGGATGGTTGGGTCGGTCGCAGGCATCGTCATACCTACCCCGTGCCGATCTTCGCCAGGCAGAGGCGTCCGAGGTCGAGCCCGTATTCCGGTTGGTAGACCAGACAGCCGACGGTTAGTGAAACCGTCAACCCCCGCACGGAGACCCGGGGGTATGGGTTCGCGTCCGCGGAGCAACTAGGAGCGCGAGGCGGTCGATGCTACGGAGATCGACGCGGCTTAGCGCCCGTGTCGACTGCAACCATGCGTAGCTCTGATACATAGTGGTTGCCGTCCGCATCGGCGAGCCAGCACTGGTCGGGCGTGGGCAGCATCTCGGTGAACTCCATGCGTCGGGCCGGCGAGTCAGTGTGGGCGTGGCGGGCCTGGCGACAGAGGATCCGCGAGAGCACGGCGCTTGTCGGTATCGAGGTACATCGGCTTTCGCTCGAGCGGCGACTTGGTGAAGAGCCGCCGGGGCATGCCGCGGTCGCGGGCAAATGCCGCCACATCTTCGGCGCGGTCAGGGATCTCGCCGGCGAGGATGCTCCAGCCCTCGCGGCGAAGCACCGTACCGCCTACCGTCACTCGCGGCGAGTGGTGCTCCTCCGGAAGGAGCGAGAAGGCGCGCATGCCGGAGACGAAGATCGGTAGCCAGAACGCATCGATGAGTGGGACACGGAGCTCGCCCGTACGATCGACGAGATCAGCGCCGTCTACCCGGAGCTCGGTTGGTTGCCACGTGCGTCGCCCGCCCTGCGCGCGGGTCTCGGGCATGACCGCCAAGTGCACCATGTCGTCGGAGGTGCGCGCGTCGAAGCCCATGGTCGGGCTCCACGGCGGCAACATGACCGGCATTCCCGGCCCGGTCGTGGCGGTGACTCGGGAAAGGAGCGCGGCGGGGTCGGCGTGGCGGTGGGCGAAGACGCCCTGGATCAGCGGGTTGTTGCCGAGGTGCACGTCTCCGACCACGGCGCGATAGTCGCCGGCGGCGAGCGCCGCCTCCCCGCGGGATGCGACCTGCACGTCCACGGACTGGAACGGGAGAGCGGCCAGGCCGGCTCATATCGTCAAACGCCGCCTCGGCGCGGGCGCCAACGGTGGCCGGGTCCGGGTCGGCTAGGGCACGGCCGAACCGCCGGTGAAACTCCTCCACCAGGTCGCCGAGCTCGGGCGGGAGTTGCATGAGCGTCTTCATAGCCTGCATGAGCACGGGTATGAAGGGCCCCCGGCCGCCGTCCGGGAGCGCCTGCTCGACCACCCGCCGCCCGATCGCGTTCACCCGGCCGCTCCACCAGCGCCCTGCCGCAAACAGCGTCTCAAGCGCCGGTGCCATGCCGGCCACGAGCCCCGGCCCCATCGTCACCTCGAGGTCGCGCATGCAGTCCAGATAGCAGAGCGTGCGGGCGCCGTAGGCCACGCCCGGGTTTCGGGTCGCGTCGCGTCCGGTCAGTTCCACGAAGACGGCGTCGAGTGCGGCGAGGTCATCCCGGAGCGTCGCCGGATCAGCGGCGGCGACCGCGGCGAGGGCCGCCTCAAGCCGCCTCAGCTGGTCGACGCCCCGCGACCGCACCGCCGGGTCGGGGTGCGCCTCAAGAGCGGCGCGCAGATCGCGCTCGGAGTGCGGCCCGGTGGCGATCCGAAGCTCGGGGTCGAGCGCCTGCGCCAGCGCCTGCACCGCCCACGCCTCGAAGTGGACGTGGCGGCTGCGAACGAGTCCGCCTGAGCGGGAGTACAGCGGCGGCGCATCGTCCTCGATTCGGCCCCAGGCGAGCGGGCCGAAGAAGCCGATCGTGTCGTTCTTGCCGCAGTAGCGCTGCCAGTAGCTGGCGACGATCTCCTCGCGCCCGCGGGCCCGGCTCGGCTTGGTCGGCGACCGCTCGGCCACCTTGAGGACTGCGTTCGCGAGCGCGGCCGGATTCTGCCAGGTGACTGCCTCCTGGAAGCGAGCGTCGGCCGCAACCCGGCTCAGCCGCTGCGACTCGTCGCCCGGCCCGAAGACGTCGAGCCCCGCGACGGGAAAGCCGGCTCTGCGGACGGCAAAGTCGCGCCACAGCTTCCAATCCCCAGCGAGCGGCGCTAGATCATCCACACCGCTGATCCTAGTGGCAGGCCGGCATGATTGACCTTGAGGTGGGTGCGGTGCATCGAAGCTCTTGTAGACCCGAATCTGGCATGGTTGAGCGACAATTCTGACGGTCCCGGTGTGCACCGACGCTTGGCGCAGCACTCGACGTGGGCTGCGTTGACGTGTATGGTCGGTCGTGGTCATGCTGGGGAGGCTCCAAATCAGGTGGTTCGTGGTCGCGCTCGTGGTCGTGCTGGCGGTGCCGGCATCGGCTGGCGCGGCGACCGGACCGATGAAGATCCACTTCTACCAGCGGCCGGGCTCAGCCTGTGCGAGCACGAACCCGGCCGCGGCCGGTGTCAAGAAGTACACCAGTGCGGTCAGCCAGACCGGCCTCGCCTTTGACGGCTCAGAGCTGCTGGTCAGCTGCTGGGGCGACGGGTCGATCCTCAAGGTCACCGAGGCCGGTACTGTGGTCGGCCAGCTCCAGGTGACCGGCGTGGCCGGGCTTGGCGGCATCAGCTGGGACGCGGATCATCAGGTGCTTTGGGCATGCGCGATCACCGGGACGAACACGTCGCTCAGCAATCAGATCGGCTGGGTCGAGTTCGATCCGTTGACCCAGTCCGGAGCCTGGCATCGCGTGGGGACTACGCCGCACGGCTGCACCAACAACCTCAACTATGCGAACGGGCTGCTGTGGGCAGACGGCGCCTACTACCAGTCCCACGGGTCGAGCCAGTGGATCGACGTGGGCACGGCGGTGCTGACACCGACATTGAAGATGACGCCCACATATCATCCCTTCACCCCGGATGGCCACGTCAGCGGGGCGATCCCCGGCGCGGACGGCCTGCCGCTGTGGGAGGCCGATAACTGGACGCCGACCACGAAGTCGATCTGGGAGGCGGGGGCGACGTCGCCGATCGAGACCGGCACGCAGCGGTTCGAGCAGCTGGTCTGTGACCCGAACACGCTAACCGGACCCGTGCTCTTCGTGAAGTGGTTCAACCAGAACGGCTTTGGGGCGATACCGGTCAACACGTGCTAGCACCCCGCGGGCGCGCGTAGGTCTGCCGCCCGCTCGACGTAAGCGGGTTCGAAGCAGAACCTACGGAGCACGCCTGCCCCAGCAGGCGTGCAGCACCTCTCTCTGGAGCCAGACGGTTGGATCGGCAAGCGCCGTGGTCATCACCTCGACCTCACGCCGAGACGCCTCGTCGGCACCGCCGAGCTCGTTGATGACTTCCAGGGTCGGGATCCACCACCTCGCCCAGGGCGATCCTCCGCGCACCACCTCGGTGGAGGCCTCAGTGCGGATGTCCTCGAGCCCACAGCGCTCGAATATGGCCGGCAGCTTCTGGCCAAACGCCTTGTCGTAGCCGCGAACAGTCCACCAGTCGCCATCTCGCCAGATCTGCTGGTAGCCGTCGTAGCGCGGGTGCGCAGGATCAACGGGAGCGGCCGTCCCCCAAGCGGCGTCCTCGTCGAACAGCCAGCCACCGGGGCGCAGGCACGCCGCCATTTGCCTGATCGCCTGCTCCTGGACTCCTTTGAGATGAAATAGCATCAATCGCGAACAGACGAGATCGAACGGCTCCGGCCCCAGCAGATCGAGCGGGTCTTCGAGGATGCTGTGGCGGATTACCTCGAGATTCGGGACGTCGAGTTTCGCCAGGTAACGGGTGTCGATATCGGTTGCGACGACGTGGCCTGTGGGACCCACCTGCTTGGCCAGCCACACCGCCATCGAGCCGCGCCCCGCTCCGACCTCCAGACACCGCCACCCCGGCTGAACCACTGAGCGCCGCCGGCGCGACAACGGATCGTAGATCTGCTCGAGAAGGTCGAGCCGCTGATCCTCTGCGGACTCCCTGCCTGCGGCGGCGAGGCGATAGTCACTGTGCTGCGAGGGCGCCGACTCGGCCACGTTCGAGAGCGTAGCTTCGCCGACTGGGCGGCACAAACAAGCCCCGGCATGCGGGTCTGGGTGCTCGCCTCATACGGCGGCCGCACCGCGGTGTTCGGCTCGGGTCGCGCGCGCACCCGGCGATCGCCTCGGCGTACCCGTCGGCGGTCGGGAACTCGGTGGGCTGTCCCGGCCCGGGAAGGGCAGGGCCGCGCAGACAAGACGATTCCGCATAGACAAGCGGTTGTTGCTGCTGTTGCTGCCGCTGGATCGCGTGCTGGTGTGGTCCCGGTGTGGTCCCGCCCTACGCCGCTGGCTCCCCCTCCACCCGTCGCCGCGATCGAGGGCGTGACGGAGTCCCGTGATTGAACTACCTTGCTGCGGCGCCGTGTACCAGCTCGCCGGGCGCTACCGGCTCATCCAATCGCGGCCTGGGTCGTCCGCTGTTGCGTCTCTGAGCCAGTTCGCCGACGTTTCGGGTGGGGGCGCGGACCGTCTGAGCCTTGCGACCCCCACGGCTGT
>CAVWLK010000019.1:0-12835 GCA_963755675.1 uncultured Actinomycetes bacterium | reverse complement strand
TGACACCTTGATGCGGATCGCGGATGCCCTCGACGCCGAGCTGCTGCTCGAGACGCGCCTGCGCGACGAGACCACCGAGTAGGGACGACGGCTCCATGGGATGACGTTGCGGGACTTTATGACCAGCGGCGATGTGCTCATGGTCCCCGGCGGACACATCGCTCCGGGAGGCGGCGCGGGTGACGTGTGACTGCAACGTTGGCGCGGCCGTGGTGGTGGACGATGGCTGCATCGCGGGCATCTTCACCGCGCGCGACCTCTGCGCGCGGTCGCCGACGGCGAGCAGCCCGACGAGGGCCGGGTGGAGTCCTACATGACCCCCGACCCGATGACGCTGCCGTCCGACGACGCCCAGCGAGGCCGCGCAGATCATGAGCGAGCGCCGGTTCCGCGACATCCCCGTGGTCGACCATGGCCGGCTGGTGGGCAATCGTCAACATCCGCGACCTGGTCGGAGCGGGGCTGGAAATGCCGCCGGCAAGACGCGCACGTGGGCAGCGACTTTCCCTGAGCGATTCGGCTCGGCCCACGCTTTCGGGGGATCGCACGGCGCGCCCCTGCGCCGCATGCGGTGAACACGTGCTTCCCTGCCCGGCTCCTCGGATCGCAGCGACGCACCGGCCTTGCCGGTTCGTCCGGGCCCGTGGTCCGGCCGGGAAGCATCTCGCGGCTCAGGGCGGCGTCGCCGCCTGCCATGCTCCGCGGTGTTCTGGGACGACGCCGCGCTGCGACTCAGGTGAGGGCGTAGGCCCCGCCGTCTGGCGGCGCCGCCCGGGTCCGCGCATCACGTACACCAAACCGAGCGCGCGGATCGTGCGTACTCTCGGTGTGACCTATGTTGCCACCAGAGGACTTCCGCTGAGCGCCGGCGTTCCGTTACGGGTAGGCTGGTTGCCGTGGACCTGTCCGCTCTGAGCGACGAGGATCTGCTGGAACTGGTTGCGGAACGACGTGACGGCGAGGCTTTCGAGGTGCTCTACCGCCGCTATTCGCGTGCCGTGTACGCCGTCGTGCGTCGCATGGTCGGCGACCCCGGCCGCAGCGAGGACGTCGTGCAGGAGGCGTTTGCCTCGGTCTGGCGGGCCGCCCGCGGCTACCGCCGCGAGCGCGGCTCGGGCGCCGGCTGGATGTTCGCCATCTCCCGCAACGCGGCCGCTGACGCCCTGCGCGCACGCACGCCCGTGGCCGTCGGTGACCTCCCCGACCAGGCCGATCCCGGCCTCGGACCCGACGAGCGGACGGCCGCCGGCCTGGAGGCGTTCAAGGTGCACGCCGCCGTCGATTCGCTGCCGGAGCGCGAGCGCGAGGTGATCGAGCTTGCGTACTTCAGCGGCCTGTCCCAGAGCGAGGTGGCCGAGCGCCTGTCGCTGCCGCTGGGCACCGTCAAGACGCGCACCCGCAGCGGCCTCGCGCGACTGGCCGAGCGGCTTGCCGATGAACGGGTGGTGTCATGAGCGACGAGCGCTACATCAGCGAGATCGAGGACCGGCTGCGCGATGCGGGTGCGCCTCCGACGCCGCCCGACCACCTGCACGGGATCGCTCGCGCCGAGGCGCTCGGCCAGGCCGACGTGGTCGACATCCGGTCGGCCGTGCGGCCCAGCAGCCGGGTTGGCCGGCTGGTGCTGGCCGCCGCCGTGCTCACCGCCTCGGCCGCAGCCGCGCTGGTGATCGGCGTGGGCGGCAGCGGTTTCCACGCCGACCGCTCCATCAACCTGCAGGGCGGCCGGCGTCGCATCGGCCAGCGCCGTCGTCGACATCGGCGCGTCCAGCGGCCCGGTGCGCGACGTGCAGATGCACGTGCACGGCTTGCCGCCTGCACCCAAGGGCGGCTACTACGAGCTGTGGATGCAGGACGGGTCGAGCGACCCGACCGGGCTGGTCGCCTTCGACACCTCGGACACCGGCGGCGTGGTGGCGGATACGACCATCCCCAAGGACATGCCGTGGACGAAGTGCTGGGTCACGCTCGAGCGTGCTGACGGCAGCCGCACGACCGTGCTCACGTTGGCCTAAACCGGTTACGTCAGTCTGGGCATCTCCATACCCGAAAGGGTGTTGCCCCGGGAGGCATCCGTACCCCCTATGAGAGGTGCGGTGTACCCCTCCCCCAAGGAGATGTACATGAAAAACCGACTGACAAGGTCGGCGTACTTGCTGGCTCTGCTCGCCGCCTTCGTGGTGGCATCGGGGGCAGGTCACAAGTTCGGCTCGTAATCAGCTCGGAAAACCGACGAGGCTCATCCTGAACACGGATGGGCCTCGTCGGCCGTTTCGGCCCCTCTCGCGGCTTTGGTAGCGGCTTCCTGCTGCCGATATGTCCATGCACGCGCCGTAGGCGCCACGTACCCCTGGAATCGTCCCGTGAACCGCTCGCTCCGCATCTACATCTACGCGATCTCGTCCCTGTTCTGGCTGGGCCTGTTCGCCGCGCTGATGACCGGTGCGCTTGGCAACGTGCATCTCCAGCAGCTGGCGCCGCTGTTCGGGCTGGCGATCGCCGTGGAGGCGATCGGCGTCCGCAAGCAGGACAACACGATCGGCTTTTCGGCGGTCGCGCACCTGGCCGCCGCCGTCCTGTTCGGCCCGGTGGCCGCGGCATCGATCGCGGCCGTTGCGGTGGTGCTGGTGGACGGGAGCCGCTCCCGCCGCACCCACTTCATCCTGCTCAACTCGGCCATGTTCGGCACGGCCGCCTGGACGGCCGGCCTTGCCTACGAGGCCACGGGCGGCACGGTCGGCACGGTCGTGCCCTCCAAGGTGCTGCCGCTGGTGGCGCTGGTGGCCACGCGCCTGCTCGTGAACGAGGCGATCTTCTCGGGTGCGGTCTCGATGATGCACGCCTCGTTCCGGCGAGCGCTTCGCGACAACCTGCGCGACTCGTTCGGCCAGAGCATCGGCGAGGGCTGCCTGGGCGTGCTGCTGGCCTACGGCTATAACCGCGAGCGCTGGGCGATGCTGCCGTTCCTGGTGCCGCTGCTGGCCGCGCTCTACCAGGCACAGGCCAGCTACGAGCGCCTGAAGAGCGAGACCAAGGACGCGCTGGACGCGCTTGCCGCTGTGGTCGACGAGCGCGACCCGCTCACCACCCAGCACTCCGAGCGTGTGGCCGCGCTGGTGGACCGCTTCACCGGCGCGATCGGGCTGCCCGACCGCGAGTCCCGCCGCCTGGTCGATGCCGCCCGTTTCCACGACCTCGGCAAGATCGCGATCGATGTCGCCACGCTGTCCAAGGAGGGCCGCCTGACCGACCAGGAGATGCGCGCGATCCGCAGCCACCCGCGGTTGTCCGCGCGGCTGCTATCGCCGTTCGGTTTCGCCGAGCAGATCTCGCTCTACGCCGAGCTGCACCACGAACGCTACGACGGTCGCGGCTATTACGCCGTGTCGCAAAGCGAGATCCCGGTCGAGGCGCACGTGCTGATCGCGGCCGACAGCTACGACGCGATGACCTCCAAGCGGGCGTACCGTGCGGCGCTGACGCCGCAGGAGGCGGTTGCCGAGCTTCGTGACAAGGCCGGCAGCCAGTTCCACCCACTGGTGGCGAGGGCGTTCGCAGCCATGATCGAGGGTCGCGACCCGAATGAGGTGATGGGCCGCTCGCAGGTGACTGCGCTGCGCGACGGAGTTCTCGAGGATGACGACGGTGCCCTGGCCGGACCTGTCGGGTCTGGCCAGCCCCGGTGCCGTCACGGTCACGCTGGCGGCGCTGACGCTGGTGGCGTTCGGCGTGCCGGGGCTGCCGTCGTGGCCGGTACTGATACTTGCATCGGCGGCGGTGCTGGCATCGGCCTGGGCGTTGATCGCCGGCGTCTCGGAGCGGCGCCGGACCGCCGCCGCGCTTACCGTGATCGCCGATGGGGGCTCGCCGGCGGCGGCGCTGGCGGCGGCCGGCCTGCCCTGCTGGGCCGTGTGGCTGCGGTTCCAGCCGCAGCTGTTCGAGTACCAGGCGCTGCCCGGCGCCGCAATCGGCGGCGAGGAGCTGCGCGAGCTGTGCACGCGGGCGCTGCGACCGGGCGTCCGTGGGTGCAGCGGCCGGCTGGCGTCCGGTACCTGGATCGAGATCACCGACGGCGATGATCCGCTGCGGCTGGCCGTCGGCAGCGAGCGCCCGCTGTCGCGGCTCGAGTCGCGGCTGGTGCGGATGGTCGCCGATCGGGTGCGGGCTTCGGTCGCGGAGCAGCCGCCGCCGGACTTGCTGCGGATCACGGGCGACCAGCGTCGCAGCAGCGGGCAGGGGCAGCCGGCGGTGATCGTGGTCGAGCTGAAGCGTTCGAAAACGTCCGTGTGGTGTCCGGCCAGCTCTCGGCCGAGCGCGTGGTGGCAGAGGCACGGGTGCGCCTGGATGCGCTGCTGCGCGACGGCGATCTGCTGGCGCTGCTGTCGGAGGATCGCTTCGGCATCGTGGTCGGTGTCACCGATCGCTCGCAGGTGGAAGCCGTCTGCCGCCGCATCCAGGATGCGCTCGCGGATCTGCCGGTGCCGCGCCGCGCGGACCGGGTGGAGGCGGTGATCCGCACGCCCTCGCAGGGCGAGACGGCCTCCGACCGGCAGCTGTCGCAGCTCGTCGCGAGCTACACCTACGGCTCGCGCAAGGCCGGCTGACGTGGTCGTCGGCCTCGCCTTCGTGCTGGGCCTGGTGGTGGCGTGGGCGCTGGGCGCGAACCCCGCCCGCCTCGCCGACGTGCGATTCCGCGGGTCGGCGCTGGTGTTCGCCGCGCTGGCGATCCAGGTCGGGATCTACACCTCGCTCAGCGCGCGCGTGCCGGCGGCATGGGACGCGCCGCTGCACGTGCTCAGCTACCTGCTCCTGATCGGCTTCCTGCTGCTGAACGTGCGCGTCCCGGCGTTCTGGCTGGTCGGCTTCGGGCTGCTCTCCAACGTGGCCGTGATCTTCACCAACGGCGGGCGCATGCCGGTCTCGGGCGAGGCCTGGCAGGCGGCCGGGAACTCGCTGTCGGCGTTCAACAGCGACGGCATCTCCGACAACAACGTGCTCGCCACCGCGGACACGCACCTGCGATGGCTGAGCGACATGTTCGCCGTGCCGGCCCAGGTGCCGCTGGCGAGCGTGCTCTCGGTCGGCGACGTGATGATGGTGATCGGCATGGTCGCGTTCGTGTACCGGTCGTGCACGCCTGCCACCGGCGCAGCACGATGCAGGTGCTGGAGCCGCTGCGCTCGGCGGCGTTCCGGCGAGTGATCTCCGGCCGGCTGGTGTCGAGCGTGGGCGACTGGCTGACGCAGGCAGCATGCGTGACCTGGATCTACGAGAGCACTCGCTCGGTTGGCCTCGTCAGCGCATTCCTGGTGACGCGGATGGTCGGCTACGCGCTGGGCGGCTTCATCTCGGCGCCGATGCTCGACCGCATCCCCGGCTTCAAGGCGTTGTCGGTGGTGGAGACGATGCGGGGCGGCTGTGCGCTGGCGATGATCCCGTTCGCCGCGGCGGGCAGATCTGGCCGGTGGTGGCGCTGGGCGCTGTATCGGCGATGATGTCGTCCGCCACCAGCCCCACCGCGCAGGGGCTGATCCCGGACGTGCTGCCCCCCGAGCAGCTGCAGGCCGGCAACGCGATCCACCAGATGGCGCGCAGCCTGACGTCGGTGGTGGGCGCGCTGGTGGGCGGGGTCGCCGTGGCCGAGTTCAGCATCCAGGCGGCGCTGGTGATCGACCTGGCCACGTTCTGCCTGGCCGCGGTCCTGTACCGGCGATTCGCCAAGCGGCAGGGCCGGAGTCGCAGCCGCGGGCGAGCCCGGCTCGCGGGTGTCCCGCCGCGACCTGCGCGCGCGATCCTGCTGAACCGGGTGGTGTTCGGGCTGACCGCGTCGTTCACGCTGGTGACGCTCGCGATCGGGATCATGAACTCCGACGTGTCACGGGCCTTCGACCAGCAACTGGGCAACCGCCATGCGTATGGCTACATCCTGGCCGTTATCAGCGCAGGCTACGTCTGCAGCGAGATCCTGACCGGCTACATGCGAAGCCAGAGCGTGGCGCGGCGGTCGGTCGGTCTGGCGTTCATGGCGTCAGGCGCCGCGGCGTTCGTCCTGTCCCACGCGACGACGCTGCCGATCGCCTACCTGGCGCTGTTCCTGTTCGGCGCGGCGGACGGCGTCACGGAGGTGGTGCGAGACAGCCTGATCCAGCTGAACACGCAGCGCAGCGTGCGAAGTGGCGTGTTCGCCGTGGTCAACTCGGTGCAGACCGGAGGCATGATCATCGGCCTCGCGTTGGCGCCACTGGTGGCGGACCGGTTCACGAGCGGCACCAGCCTGCGGATCGTGGCGCTGGGCTGCGTGGTCAGTGGGCTGGTGGCTGGGATCTGCCGGTCGGGCGTGGCGGCGACGCCGGCGAGACGTTGCAGGTCGCGGCGGCCGGGGTGCCCGCCGGCGGCCAGCTGGGCGCGGCTGTGGCCGGGTTCGTGCTGCGTGAAAGGGACGGCGCGAAGGTGGCGCTCGGTGAGCTGACCGCGGACGGGCCAGCCGTGCTGGTGCTGGCCGGGCTGCGAGGCGCGGACGAGGCGCGGACCGTGGTGCTGCGCGAACTGGCCGAGGAGCTGCCGGCGGGCGTGCGTCTGGCGGTGGTGTCGAGGCGACGGTCGCGGCTGGGCGAGCAGGCCGAGGCCATGCGCGTCGCCGACTGGCTGCGCGACCCGGGCGGCGGGTGCTTCGCGGCGCTGGGCGTGCCCTGCGGGCGCCGGGACGCGGACGCCGGCGTGTTCGTGATCGACCGGGAAGGCGTGCTGCGGCTGGCGTACCGCACGAGCAGCACGGAGGAGCGGATCCGGCTGCATTCGTGCTGTCGCGGGTGCGCCGGCTGGCGCTGGCTGAGCCCGAGCTTCGGTTGCTGCGGACGCAGCTGGGCGCGGCGGAGCGCCGTCCGACCCGGCTCAGACCGGCCTGACGCCCGATATACTGAGGGTTCGCGGGGCTATAGCTCAGTTGGGAGAGCGCCTGGATCGCACCCAGGAGGTCAGCGGTTCGAATCCGGTGCAGCCCACGCTCCGGAAAAGCGCTTGGTTATGCGGGGGAAAACGGGGCGCCGTGGCTGGTGGTGGGTGAACGCGAGTGAGAGGGCCGCGTCCAATCGTTTGGACGCGGCGCGGTCAAGGTGAGTGGCTGATCGGCTCCACGCGTCATGGTGGTGCCTTGGGATCATCCCAAGAGCCCCTGGCCTGGGTCCCGGAGTTCTAACCGCGCTCGCATGAGTGCTTGGGACATGGCGCGTCTCGGGCACGCGGGTCGCTTCAGTTCTCCACTTCGACGGGGTAGTTTCGATCAATGAGCTCGAGGTCGGGGCCACCGCGCGCACCGGTGTCGAGTGCGTCGATCGCGACCTCGGCGGGTGTGAGTGTGGAGGTTCCATGCTCGATTCGCCGGGGGAGAATCGCACCCCGCGTCAGCCAGTCGACGGCCAGAACGTCGGTTCGCAATAGCGCATCGCTGAGGCACCTCTCCGATATGTCTGAGCCCTCGAAGCCGAATGAGCGATCCGCGCCGGACGAGACGTCTCCACCCTCCGAGGTCGATGATGCAGCCGAACCGGCCTCGCAGGAGCGGGAAGGGCACGAGCGACCACAAGGCATGGTGCCCGGGCCGTGAGCGACGCCGCAGCGTCATCGAGCGCGGCCTTGTACGCATCATCGCCACCGGCGGAATCATCGGAGTCGCCGCCATCCTCGGTGCCGTGCTGCGACGCTGGCCGACGAGACCGCACACAGAAACGAGGTCACGTCAGCCGTTCGCTGCGATCCTGGGGTGTGCGGCGGTGATGGCGGCCTGGGCGGCGGTGTCGAAACTCGTGAGCTCAAACGGCATCAGAGGTTTGCAGGCGGTTGTCGTGGGCGATTGTTGGGTTGCGGAGTCCGTCGATCAGTGGTCGGGCGACGCTGGCCTGGACTGGGGTGACGAGTCGCAGCCAGAGCGATGAGAGTCTGGGGGTGAGGAAGGGCACCTCGATGATGATTGGGTGGCGGTGGCGTATGCGGGCGATGCGTTCGATCATCTGGCGGTAGGTCATGACTTCGGGGCCGCCGGCGTCGTAGGTTTGGCCGATCGCTTCGGGGTTGCCGCAGACGCCGGCGATGTAGCGGGCGATGTCGGTGATGGCGATCGGTTGGGTGGGGGTTGACACCCAGCGCGGGCAGACCATCCCTGGCAGCCGGTCGACCAGGGCGAGGATGGTGTCGAACGCGGCGCTTCCCGGCCCGACCACCATGCCGGCGCGGATCGTGGTCACCGGGACGCTGCCTGAGGCGAGATGGCGCTCGGTGTCGCGGCGGCTCTGGAGGTGTTCGGAGAGGTCGCCGGATTCGTCTCCCAGGCCACCGAGGTACACGATCTGTTGGACGCCCTGAGCCGCTGCTGCTCGTGCGACGATCGTGGCCGCGCGGCGGTCGCGGGCGGCGAAGTCGGCATGGCCGAGCGAGTGGACGAGATAGACGACGACGTCGACGCCCTCGAGGGCTCGATGGACGCTGGTGGGGTTGGTCACGTCGGCGGTCACCCAGCGGACGTTGGTGTCACCCTCGGTGTGCGCCCGGCGGGAGACCGCGATCACCTCGTGTTCGCGGGCGAGGAGGGGGAGCAGCGCCGATCCGACCGTGCCCGACGCGCCGAAGACGGCGATCCTCATGGAGCCACCCGATCGATCAGGCGGTGAAAGTAGCGTCGGCTGACCCGTGCGTGGACGCGTGCCTGGACCTGGTCGTAGAGCTCGCCTGTCCACGCCGGCGCCCCGGGCCGCGCCGCGAGGGTGGGGTGGTAGCCGACGATGGCCGAGCGCAGCTCGACGCGGCCGGCGCCACCGCGCATCGAGAGCGTGATCGATCCGGCCGGGCGGCGTGCGAGCATGCCTCCGGTGATCGGGTAGGTCGTCGACACAGCGTCCGCGGTCACGGAGAGCTGCGGGTTTCCGAAGCGCAGGAGCGCGGGTCCGCGGCGTGCGATGCGAAGCTCCATACCGCCGGTGCGGCGGCGCGTTCGCACCAGCCCGCGGGTCAGGCGTTCCACCTCGCGCCAGTACGCTGCTCCGAGCATCATCGCGCCTTCAACGGTGCGCTCGACGACTGGCCGCGGGGCGACCATCCGTTGTGTCGATTCGATCGCGCCGTCGCTTCGCCGTCGGTGCGACGATGACCACCCGCCCGTCTCGTGCCGGCACGGTCGGATCATCGCCACACCCACACCAGCGCGGCGAGTGCGTACACCAGGCCATACGCGGCGGTGAGTCCGATCACGATCGAAGCCGGCGTGTTTCGAACCGTGAAGCCGGTGGAGCGCAAGAACCGGATCTTGACCAGCTCGCCGCATGTCATGAGCACCGCAAACGCGGTCAGGAGGCGGCCAGGGCCGGCCGTCGTGAGCAGGCTTGCAAGCAGCGCCAGGTGGGCGAGGTTGTTGAAACAGACGAACACCATCGCGACGACGTCGCGTTCCAGCAGGCGGTCTCCGATTGCCGCCAAGAGCCCGATGGTGGCGATGCCGATCAGCACCAGCTCGGCAACTCTGACCCTGCCGGGGGTCGACCAGCCGGTCGAAATCGACGATGCCAAAGCGGTGTACGCGCAGAGGAAAGCGAAGGACTTGACGCCGGTCTCGATCCAGCCCAGCACGCCCCACCGGGCTACATGCCAGCGGGTGGTCTGACGCGCGAGGCTCATCGGAAGTCCGCCGCGACCCGGGTGGCGGCGGTGACGGGATCGTCGTCGAGGAGTGTGGCGCCGAGTTCGTCGGCGAGCCGTCGCGTTGCGCCTCTGCCTGCGATGGCGATCGGCCCCGTTGCAGCTCGAGCCTCGCGGGCGAGCGCTCGTAGATGCGACGACTTGGTCGCTGCCAGCACGATGAGGTTCGGTGTGAGTTGGGCTGTGGCTTCGATCAGGGTCGATTGTGGGGTGTCGGCGCCCAGGTAGGTGATGCGCCAGCCGTGGCCGCGCAGGGCGATCCCAAAGCAGATCAGGCCGAGGTCGTGATGTTCGCCGCTTGGGCATGCCAGGAGGGCGCGTGGGCCGTTGCCGCCGTCCCAGCCGCGGGCCAGTCCCAAGAGGCGGCCGCGGATCAGGCTGGTCGCGAAATGCTCCTCGGCTATGGTCGCGCTGCCGTCCGCCCATCGTTCGCCGAGGTCGACGAGGTAGGGGACGATCACCTCGGAGATCACGGTTGTGGTGCCCAGGTCGGCGAGCAGGCGATCGAGCACGGCGTTCGCGCCGACGTCATCGAACCGCGCCAGCGTCTCGGTTAGACGCGAGCGCTTGTCCTCGATCCCGTCCCCTGCGGGCCCGGGATCGGCGTCCGGAGCCGCAGGCACCTCTCCGGCCGGTGTGGAGAGCACCGCTTCGGCCGCCTGCCGCGCTGCCACACCGGCCGCCAGCAGTTCCTGCATCGCTCGCACCCGGCGCTCGTCCTCCGCCCCGTACAGGCGAAAGCCGCCGGCGCTGCGCTGCGGTTGGAGCAGCCCGTAGCGGCGTTCCCATGCTCGCAGCAGAGTGGGCGACTCTCCGACACGGTCGCCGAGCTCGCCGATGCGAACACGAGGAGCCGGCTCAGGAATGGGCGTTGCCATCAATCCCAGATTATACACATATTCTACAGACACTTGACAAAATGGGGATAACCCTGTACAGTCCGCCTCGCTCAAGTCAAGTGTTTGTCCAACGTACGTCTAAGGGGGTTTCTCTATGATTCGCAAGCTCCGCTGGCTGGTGCCGTTCCTGGCACTGGCCGCGACCATGGTGGCAGGCACGGCCAGTGCCGCTGCCGCGCCAACGGTGCAGCTGGATGGTGTTCGCACCACGCTGTGGACCGATCCGGCCACGACCAAGGTGCTGCTGTCCAACAAGATCGTTCCGCTGCCAACACGCGGCACCGGCGTCGACGTGAAGTGGACGTCGTCCGGACCATCCATCGGCTACCGGTTCCCGATCTCCGGCGGGCACGTCGATGCCGCCACGCTCGCAGGCCGGATCAACCACACCGGCGGCCTCAGGTTCGTCAACCTCGCCAACGGCAAGAGGCTGTCGCTGACCAGGTTCCGGATCGTGATCGACGCGCATCCGCATCTGACCGCGATCGTCAACGGCGACCCGAAGGTGCGAGTATCGATCCTGCGCCTCGACCTGTCCCAGGCCACGGTCGCAAAGCCGCTGCCCTACGTCCGGGCCGGAAACGTCGGCGCCTACCTCAACTCAACCGCCGCCGGCGCACTCAACAATGCCCTGGGCGTCTCGTTCTTCGCCCCCGGCATCAAGCTAGGCACGGCGTACGTCAACGCGCACGTCGCCGACTAACCAATCCACGGCGGGTGTCTGCGGACGTGACCGTCCCCAGACACCCCGCCCGACCAAGAGGAAACGACGTGAACGCCACAAGTCCTACACCGATGGGCATCAGCCCCGTCACTTGGCTGCGACCGGCCGTGGACATCGCCGCGGCAGAGCGCGCGACCCGAGACCTCCTCGATGCTCTGGGCGCGGACATCACCAGCGAGTCGCTCGCAGACACCCCCGGGCGAGTGGCGCGCATGTACGCCGAGATGCTCACCCCCGAGCCGTTCGACCTCACCACCTTCCCAAACGACGAAGGCTACGACGAGCTCGTGATCGCGCGCAACATCCCGTTCCACTCCCTCTGCGAACACCACCTGCTGCCATTTCACGGCGTCGCGCACGTCGCCTACCTCCCCGGCGAGCGGATCCTCGGACTCTCCAAGCTGGCCCGCGTCGTTGACCTGTTCGCGGCCGGGCTGCAGGTTCAGGAACGACTAACCCGGCAGGTGTCGAGCTGGCTGCAAGAGCACCTGGAGCCGCGCGGTGTCGGGGGTTGTGCTCGAGGCCGAGCATCTGTGCATGAGCCTGCGCGGCGTCTCCAAGCCGGGCGTGACCACCGTCACCTCCGCCCTGCACGGCATGATTCGCACCGACCCGCGCACACGAGACGAGTTCCTCGCCCTCGCACGAGCCGGGCGATGATCCTCACTTCGACGTTGACCCCCTGTTCTGATGGTGTACTGATCGATCCGATACTGGCGCTGCTACGAAGATTCACGAGCATCAACGCTTCCAATCACACCTGCAGGACTTCGACGCCGTGAGGGATTTCAGTGCCACCCCGCCGCTGGTGACGCTCGCGCCGCGCGGCGCGGTGCGGGACTTCACGCTGTTCATGCACGGCGGCCGTAGCAATGGCATCGCGCCCGGCCAATGGCTGCCCACGGGGAAGCCCGTCGTCCAGCTGGCTGATAGCGGCATCGTGGTCACACGCGGTCGCCGCGACCGGGTCACGGACTTGGCCTGCTCTTTGGAGTACGCGCTGCGGGCGCGACCGCTGGTGGAGCGCTTGTGCCGGTTCGAGATCGGGGGCTCCGGCCACGGCTCGCTGGAGCGCTTCTTGGTTTGGCAGCGGCTTGCGCGCGAGGTCGTCTTGGCCTCGCTGGGCGCGTGGCCGTGGAGCGCGCGTTTGCATCGCACATCGGCGTTGCCGGGTGAGCAGGCGTGCCGGGTGGAGTTGTGATCTGGTTTCCCCGCATCGTGGGTATCCTGACCGCCGTTTACGGTCTGTCTGCGATCGTCAGGCCGGAGGTGATCGCGCGGCATGGCGAGTTGGACGACCCGGCCATACGCCGCTCGGGCGTCGCGTTGCTCTCGGCGATCGTTGGAGTACGCGACTTGGTGTCCGGCGTGGCGATCGTGGTCGCTCCGTACGGCGGCATCCTGCTGGCCGCACTGGCGGCGCGAGTCACGTTCGATGCCGGTGACGCTGTGCTGTTCGGCAGTCTGCTGCCCACGCGGCGGGCGCGTCGCAAGTTCGCGATTCTGGCGTCGGGCTGGGGTGGCGTAT
>CAVWLK010000018.1:0-23113 GCA_963755675.1 uncultured Actinomycetes bacterium | reverse complement strand
CGGGGCAGCGCGAGCTGGGCGCAGCCGCCGGCGAGCAGGCCGGCCACGGCGGGCACGGGTCGACGCTGCACCACGGCGAGCCGCCCAGCGAAGATCCCACGCTCGAGCATCCGCGCTGCGTGTATCAGCTGCTGCGCAAGCACTTTCGCCGCTACACCCCCGAGTTCGTCGAGCGGACCTGCGGTGTGCCGCGCGACCAGTTCCTGCGCGTGGCCAACGCGCTGTGCGACAACTCCGGCCGGGAGCGCACGTCTGCGATCGTGTACTCGGTGGGCTGGACGCAGCACACCGTCGGCGTGCAGTACATCAGGGCGGCCTCGATCGTGCAGCTGCTGCTGGGAAACATCGGACGTCCGGGCGGCGGCATCCTGGCCCTGCGCGGGCATGCCTCTATCCAGGGGTCGACCGACATCCCCACGCTCTACAACATCCTGCCCGGCTACATCCCGATGCCGCACGTGCACGCCCACCAGGACCTGCGCGCGTTCGTCGAGTCGAACGCGGCGCCGGGGGGATTCTGGGGCAACATGGAGGCCTACACGGTCAGCCTGCTGAAGGCCTACTGGGGCGACAACGCTACGGATGAGAACGACTACTGCTTCGACTACCTGCCGCGCATCAGCGGCGACCACTCCATCTACGCATCCGTGCTGGGCATGCTCGACGGCACGGTCGACGGCATGATCGTGGCCGGCCAGAACCCGGCCGTCGGCTCCGCCAACTCTCGCCTGCACCGCTTCGCGATGGCCGAGCTGGACTGGCTCGTCGTGCGTGACCTGTTCGAGGTCGAGACCGCCAGCTTCTGGAAGGACGGGCCCGAGATCGAGCGCGGCGAGCTCCGCACCGAGGACATCGGCACCGAGGTGTTCTTCATGCCGGCGGCCGCCCACACCGAGAAGGACGGCAGCTTCACGAACACCCAGCGGCTGCTGCAGTGGCACCACAAGGCGGTCGAGCCGCCCGGGGACTGCCGCTCGGAACTGTGGTTCTACTACCACCTGGGCCGCATCATCCGCGAGAAGCTGGCCGGATCGGCCGACGCCATCGACCGCCCCGTGCTCGACCTGCAGTGGGACTACCCGACTGCGGGCGAGATCGCCGAGCCGAGCGCCGAGGCGGTGCTCCGCGAGATCAACGGCACCGGCCCCGACGGCGAGCTCTCCGCCTACACCGACCTCAAGGCGGACGGCTCCACCTCGTGCGGCTGCTGGATCTACTGCGGCGTGTTCGCAGACGCGACCAACCAGGCGGCACGTCGGGTGCCCGGATCCGAGCAGACGTGGGTGGCACCGGAGTGGGGATGGGCGTGGCCGGCGAACCGGCGCATCCTTTACAACCGCGCCTCCGCCGACCCCGAGGGCAGGCCCTGGTCGCAGCGCAAGCGCTACGTGTGGTGGGACGAGCGCGAGGGGAAGTGGACGGGCGACGACGTGCCCGACTTCGAGCCGGCCAAGCGCCCCGACTACGTGCCGCCGGATGGCGCCAAGGCCCAGGACGTGATCGCGGGCAACCACCCGTTCATCATGCAGGCCGACGGTCGCGCCTGGCTGTACGCCCCGGCCGGTCTGGTCGACGGCCCCCTTCCCGACCCACTTCGAACCGGAGGAGTCGCCGTTTCCGAACGGGCTCTACGGCCAGCGATCGAATCCGGCCCGCCAGCGGTTCCCGCGCCCGGGTAACGAGTACAACGACGACGCCGATGGCATTCCCGTTCGTTTTCACCACGTACCGCCTCACCGAGCACCACACCGCCGGCGGCATGAGCCGCACGCTCGAGTACCTGTCCGAGCTCCAGCCGGCCATGTTCTGCGAGGTCAGCCCGCAGCTGGCGGCCGAACGCGGCCTGGAGCAGGGCGGCTGGGCGACCGTGCACACCCGCCGCTCCGCGATCGAGGCGCGGGTGCTCGTGACAGATCGGCTGCGGCCGCTGCGGGTGCAGGACCGGATCGTCCACCAGGTGGGGCTGCCCTACCACTGGGGCTGGCGCGGGCTCAGCACCGGCGGCGCCGCCAACGATCTGGTCGCGATCACGCTCGACCCGAACGTGCACATCCAGGAGGTGAAGGCGGCCACCTGCGACGTCCGCCCGGGCCGGCTGGAGCCGGGCACGGGAGGGGTGAGCGGCCATGAGCAATCCACGCGCCGACGGCATCGAGACCTACGAGGGCGAGCAGCAGCGCATGGGGTTCTTCACCGATACCAGCGTCTGCATCGGCTGCAAGGCCTGCGAGGTGGCCTGCAAGGAGTGGAACGCCGTGCCCGAGGACGGGCTTGGTGTTCACCGCCCAGTCGTATGACAACACGGGCGAGCTGGGTGCGAACACCTGGCGCCACGTCGCCTTCGTCGAGCAGCAGGTCGAGGCCAATGACGGCACCACCGACGCCATGCGCTGGCTGATGAGCTCGGACGTGTGCAAGCACTGCACGCACGCCGCCTGCCTGGACGTGTGCCCGACCGGCGCGCTGTTTCGCACCGAGTTCGGAACGGTGGTGGTGCAGGAGGACGTGTGCAACGGCTGCGGATACTGCATCCCGGCCTGCCCGTTCGGCGTGCTCGACCGCCGCGAGATCGAGGACGACGGCCGCGTCTGGAAGTGCACGCTCTGCTACGACCGGATCGGAGACGGCATGACGCCCGCGTGTGCCAAGGCCTGCCCGACGGAGTCGATCCAGTTCGGCCCGCTGGACGAGCTGCACGAGCGCGCAGACGCCCGGCTCGCGGAAGTCAGGGACGCGGGCGAGCAGGACGCCCGCCTCTACGGCGCCGATCCCTCCGACGGTGTCGGCGGCTTCGGTGCCTTCTTCCTGCTGCTGGACGAGCCCGAGGTGTACGGCCTGCCTCCCGATCCGGTGGTCACCACCCGCGACCTCCCCGAGATGTGGCGGGCGGTCGGTGCGGCGGCGCTGGGACTGGCCGGAGCGGTGGCGCTCTCGATGCTGGGGAGGCGGCGATGACGGCCACTGACCGCAGCCACGACTCCTACTACGGCCGTCCGATCCTGAAGGAGCCGGTCTGGAAGCCCGAGGTGGGCTGGTACCTGTTCACCGGCGGCCTGGCCGGCGCGTCGGCCAGCCTCTCGCTGGCCGCGCGGCTGACCGGCAACCGCTCGCTGGCACGCACCTCATCGCTGGTGGCCGCCGCGGCCGTGAACGTCAGCCCGCTGCTGCTGGTCAAGGACCTGGGCCGGCCGGAGCGGTTCCTGAACATGCTGCGCGTGTTCAAGCCGACCTCCCCGATGAGCGTCGGCTCGTGGCTGCTGGCCGCCACCGGCACCGCCCAGAGTGCAGCCACAACCTGTGAGCTGCTGGATGTTCTGCCGCGGGTGAGGGGTGGTGCGCAGGCCTGCTCGGGGATGCTCGGGCCCGCGCTTGCGACCTACACGGGGGCGCTCCTCTCAGACACCGCCGTGCCGGTCTGGCACGAGGCTCGTCGTGAGCTGCCGGCGGTGTTCGCCGCATCGTCCTGTGCCAGCGCGGGCGCCGCCGCGACGCTTGTCGGGGACGTGCGCGCGACCGGCCCGGCGCGGCGGCTGGCCGTGCTCGGCGCGGCAGCCGAGCTGGTCGCGACGAGCATCATGGAGCGCCGACTGGGGATGCTGGGTGAGCCTTACCGACAGGATCGGGCTGGCCGCTATGCCAGGGCTGCCAAGCCGGCAACGGCCGTGGGCCTGGCGGTCACGGCGATCGGGCGCGGCCGTCTCGGGCGAGCGGGTGCCGCACTGATCCTGGGCGGGGCCGTGCTGCAGCGCTTTGCGGTCTTCGAGGCGGGCAAAGCCTCCGCCCGTGATCCGCGCTACACGCTCGCGCTCCAGAAGCAGCACGTCGGTTAGGGCGAGGCGGTCAGGGGGAAGGTTCGGTACGTGCGCGCCGGCCGGCCTTCCCAATCCTCGCTCGGCGCGCGGACACCTTGGAGGATGCGGGGACGACAGCTCCGCATCCTCCGACACCGCCCGGCCGGCCGCCTTGGCCGGCCGGTGAACCAGGAGGTCGTTCGATGTCGTCGCAGAAGCAGAAGCAGGCCGCCCGGAAGAACATCAAGAAGGCGCAGGCCGCTCGACATGACGAGGGTGGAAAGCGCGGCTCCGGGATGTCGACCGCCGAAAAGGATCGGCTCAAGGACACGCAGTTCGCGTTTCCGGACAAGCGGAAGGAACCGCTGAACGACGCCGCGCACGTGCGAAACGCGATCGCCCGGTTCGATCAGGTCGAGGGCGTGTCGGACGCAGAGCGCGACGAGGCGTGGAAGCGGATCCTGCGGGCGGCGGACCGCTTCGATGTCGAGGTCGAGGCGCGCAGCTGGAGAGAGCTGACCAACAACTAACTGGAGGACCCGCGCTGTGTCACGTCTTCGTGATGAAACTGATCTGACCTGACGTCTCCAGCACCGCGTAGCGAACCACGTCCAGGGTGGCGATGTTGTTCTGGCGGGCCTGAGCCGCCAGCTCCGCGAGCGTGATCCGCTGTCGCCTCAGATTCCGCTCGATCGGCCGCCCGTCCTCGAGCAGGATGATCGGCTCCCCTTCCAGCGTCAACCGCAGGATGGGGAGCCGCCAGTTGAGGTAGGCGGTGCCCAGCGACAGCAGCGAGATCGTGGTGATCACGATCGCTGCGCCGGTCACCGAATAGTCGCTCTGGGTGATCCCCTGCTGCAGCAGGTCGCCGATGACCACGAGCAGCACCAGATCGAACGGCTCCAGCGACGACAGCTGCCGACGGTTGACGATCCGTACCAGCACGACCACCAGCGGAAACAGCAGGAGACATCGCAGCACGAGATCCATCAGGGAAACACCGTCACCGTCGAATGCTGAGCGACCAGCGTCCTACCGCCGTCTGTTATCTCGGTCACTATCGGCCGCCGCCAGGCCAGGTTGGTGGGATTGACCGACCATTCGAACCAGACGGTCATCGTCCGCCCCGCCGCCAGCGGCGGATAGGTGAATGTCGCTCCCTGGCCGGCACTGGCTTGCTTGGCCGGGCCCGGCTGCACGGAGTTCAGCGTCATGCCGTCGAACCATCCGCCGCTCAGCGTCACCGTTGGGGCGGCGATGTCGCGGTGTGCGGTGATGTCGACTCGGGTCTGAAAGATCAGCCCGCCCCGCAGATGGGCGGGGGTGCTAACGGTGAGCGTGGCCGCCGGCGAGACGGACGTGTGCGATGAGGGACGCTGACCGAATGCATTGCCCGCGGCCAGCACGACGAACAGCACCAGCAGCCCCGTGATCACCTGCCGCACGCGTGGCGCCCATACCCAGTGGCGGCCCTCCAGGTCTCGATGTCGCGCCAGGGAGAGTTCCGTCAGAGGCTCGCGCTGTTCCTGTGTGTTCATCGTCCTTCAGGCCTGTGCAGTGCCTGCGACCTCCATGGCTTGCGAACCGAAGAGTGCGACACGGCGGCCCCGCAAGGAAGAGGCACGCGATTCGACTGCGATACCCGTACCTGCCCTGGTGCAAACCCCGCGAGCCTCAGCCAACCGGCGTCGACGATCTCTCGGGCGATATCCGTCTTGCGGCCAGCCGTTCGGCAAGCCGGGAGCTGAGCGCCATGATCGTAAGCGCCGGGTTGGCGCTGCCCTGGGTCGGCAGTGCGCTGCCGTCGGTGACGAACAGATTCGGTACGTCCCAGCAGCGATGGTCGCTGTCCACAACGCTGTCTTCAGGGGATGTCCCCATCCGGCAGCCGCCGATCAGATGGGCGTACCGGTCGATGGTGAGCACGTCCTGTGCCCCTGCCGCATCCCAGATCTCGTTCAGGACGCCTTTCGCGTAGGCGATGCTGGCGCGGTCGTTGTCGCATTGCGTGTAGTCGAACCGTGCCAGCGGAGTACCGTTCTCGTCGCGTTCGTCGGCGAGCGTCACGCGGTTCTCCGGGCAGGGCAGGAGCTCACAGAGAGCGCCCAGCACCGACCAGTGGTTGTAGTCGCGCATGTACTCGCGCAGCGCCTGACCCCAGTGGCCGTCGGCCAGAACGTGTTCGGCCCACCCGATCGGTAGCGGGCTGACGGTCTGGATGCTGAAACCGCGTGCGAAGCCGCGGGCGTGGTCGGTCTCGTAGAACGCTTCGCTCGATACCTCGGGCGGGGGTGCCTTGTACATCCGCAGCGTGTCGGGGAACCGGCCCGCCACCTGCGGCGCTCCCTGCACCATCACGTAGCGGCCAACCTGATCCCGGTTGTTGCCAAGACCATGTGGGTGCCGTCCTGTTGTCGAGTTCAGCAACAGCCGTGGTGTCTCGATCGAGTAGCCGGCGACGGCGACCGCGGCCGCCCGCTGCATGTACTAGCGCTCCATCGTGCGCGTATGTCACGCCGATCGCCTTACCTGTCTCGCCGATCTCGACTCGCACCGCCATGCTGTCGGCGCGCACCTCGACGCCGTGCTCCAGTCGCGTCGGGCAGGTGCGTCACGTAGGGGCTGGCCTTTGCGTTCACCTTGCATCCTTGTAGGCAGAAGCCGCGGTAGATGCAGTGCGGGCGGTTTCCGAACTGCCCGTTCGCGATCGCGACCGGCCCTACCCGCATGTCGATCCCACGTGCCATCGCGCCGCGCCAGCCGTGCGCGGCGGCGCCCGAAATTGGATGTGGAGCGTGTGGGTAGCCGTGCGGGTCCCCCCATGGCCAGTGCTCGCCCGCGACCGGGAGCTCGTTCTCCAGTCGCTGGTAGTGAGGCCGCAGCTCGTCGTACGCGATCGGCCAGTCGACGCCGACGCCATCTTCACTGTGGATACGGAAATCAGATGGGTGGAAGCGCGGCGCGTAGCCCGCGTAGTGCACCATGGAACCGCCGACGCCGCGGCCGCTGTTGTTTGCTCCCATCACCACGGGATCCTCACCTCCGATGATCCGGGTCTGGGTCCAGTAGAGGTGCCACGACCCGGCCTCGTCGCTGACCCAGTCCTGGTCGGGATCCCAGAACGGGCCCGCCTCCAACATCACGATGCGCCAACCGGCACGCGCCAAGCGCTGGGCCAGCACGGTGCCACCGGCGCCGGCGCCGACGATGACGAGGTCGACCGGTTCGGAGACGCGGAACCGGCGCATGCGATCGCGGCCGGGGAGCGCCCGCCGATGGGGGTGCAGAAGGAACGCCGAGTCGTTGCCGGGCGGGCGCAGGCTTCCCTTCAGCGCTCTGCGGCCGCTCATGGAGCCATGCCAGGATCGCTCTCGACGTCGTCCTGGAAGTCGCCGACGAGCTCTCGTGCTTCCGCTCCCTCCCACGGCTCTCGCTGGTTCGGCCCAGCCGCATGTACCCGCGCGGATACCCGGGGCCGCCGAACCCGATCTCGTTCCACGCCCACGGGTGGGCGTAGAAGGCGGTGACGATGGCGCCGGTGACCACCGACCATGCATGTGCCGCGTGACAGCTCGTCCCAGGCACCTTCGCGGAGGCTCCCGTCCGCGAAACGCCCGATCACCGCGTCGCGACCCTGGCGTCGAGGCCGGAAAAGCCGCAGCCCGCCATGTCCGCCGCCGTCTCGTCCAGGCCGCGCGCGACGATGCGCCACGTCTCGCCGTCCTCGGGCATGTCCGCGTAGCGATGTCCGGGACCACGTGCCTCGGAGAGGTTGTGGTCGACGTAGCGCAGCACCTCGATTCGAGGGTCCTCGTCCTGGGCCATGATCGCGTCGCAGAACGCCTCCAACGTTTCGATCTCGCTCCGGCTGGAAGTACCGGTAGGCGGGCGGGTGCAGCCGGTCGACCACCACGGCGGCGGGTCGGTTCATCCCAGCGATCGCGATTGGGCAAGCACATCGTGGTCGGGATAGCGGCCGTGCATCTGCGGCGTCACTCCGCGCCGTTGACGGGGCAGGCGACGAGGTTCGGCGGGTTTCGCCTTCCCGGTTGTTCGGCAGGTGTCCGGCGCCCTCGAACGCCATCGCCTCAGTGCTCCCGGCGCGATGATGCGGCGAGCAGGCCCGCCGCTCCCACCAGCACCAGCGATCCCGGCGCGAGCAGCGGCGGCCCCATGACGATGTTGTAGATCGGCTCGCGGAACCCGCCCGGCTTGCGCATCACACCACGGATGTGAGTGACCACGCCGACCACCCCGTCGGCGGCATACAGCAGCGACACCGCGGGCAGCGCCGTCCGCGCGATGCGAGGCGAGACGGCGCCGCCGACACCGGCCGCGACCAGCGGCGGCGTCAGCACGATCGGCGTCCACATCCATTTGTCGCCGAACGATCCACGGTAGTGCTCGAACCAGATCTCGACGCCCAGCGGCAGGGCGCTGGCGGCCGTGACCAGGGCCAGCGACCGCTGCAACCGGCCCTCTCGGATGTTCGACAGCACCCTCCTGCGAGCTCGCTTTCCGGGCTTCTACGCGGCATGCCGTTCCAGCTGCTCACGGTTCAACTCCAGGCCCAGGCCGGGCGTTGCGGATCGGGAGCGATCGCGCCGGCGATCACCCGGGGCGCGCCGTCGAACAGGGCGGCCTCGATACGGGCGTGATCGTGGAACCACTCGAGCGGGGCGATCTTCCCGACCGCGCAGCAGGCGTGCAGGTGCACCGACGGCGCGGTGTGCGCGGAGATGGGAAGCTGGAACGCGTCTGCCAGACCGGCCGCCTGCAGGAATCCGGATATCCCGAGACAGCGGGTCGCGTCGGCCTGGAGCACGTCCACCGCGCCGCCCTCCAACATGCGCCGGAAGTATCCGCCGTCGTATCCGTATTCGCCCGCGGCGATCCGCATGCCGTTGGGTGCACGATCGCGCAGGAGTCGCAGCCCTTCCAGGTCGTCCGACGAAACCGGCTCTTCGAACCAGCTGACGCCGAGCTCGGCGAACT
Source organism: uncultured Actinomycetes bacterium (assembly GCA_963755675.1). Taxonomy (GTDB): domain Bacteria; phylum Actinomycetota; class Thermoleophilia; order Gaiellales; family JAICJC01; genus JAICYJ01. The sequence continues at coordinate 14,327 of CAVWLK010000018.1, read as the reverse complement.
GCATGGCGAGCGCCAGCGCCTGCTTGCGTTCGTAGGCACCGTTCGCGTCGACGAACAGGTCACACGCCGGGCCGATCGCGTCGCGCGCGATCCGGACGCGGTCGTGGTCAACCGCAGCGTCTGCGCCGATCTTCATCTTGACGGCGCCGAAGCCTGAGGCAGACCAGGATCCGCAGCTGGTCTGCCAGGCGGTCGTTCGAGTACGAGGTGAACCCGCCGCTTCCGTAGACCGGCACGCGCTTCCTCGACAGGCCGAGCAGCGAGGCCAGCGGCGTCTCCAGCAGTCGCGCCTTGAGATCCCAGAGGGCGATGTCGACCGCCGAGATCGCGTGCGCGCAGATGCCCGGCCGCCCGATGTTCCGCACGGCGTGCTGGAGCGACCGCCAGATGCCGGCCACCGCCATCGCGTCGGATCCGCAGACCAGCCCGCCCAGTTTCGATCGAATCACCTCAGCCACCGCCGGGTCGCCGTACGTGTAGCCGACGCCGACGATGCCGTCGGCCTGTACTTCCACCAGGACGATCGTGGTCGAGTCCCAGCTGATGGTGCCGTCCTGCTCAGGCGCGTCCGTGGGGAACGTGAGCGCGGATGCGCTCAGCCTCTCGATCACGACCGGCGACGAGTGGGAGCGCGCCCCGGTCACCGCGACGGAACGAAGTCGGCGAGCTTGTCCTTCAACGTCTGCTGTACCACCGATGCGAAGTCGGGGTCGCCCTTGCCGAGAGCGAACATCATCGCCTTGGCCTGCTTGAGAGTGATGTGAGGCGGCAGCGGCGGCACGTTCGGATCGGTCACGGCCTCCAGCAGGAACGGCCGGTCAGACGAGAGCGCCTGCCGCCAGGCGTCAGCGATCTGGTCGGGGCGGACGACGCGGACGCCCTTCAGCCCGGCCATGCGCGCGAACTCGGCGTAGGGGAAGTCGGGCAGGTCCTGCGATGCCTCGAACTTCGGGTCGCCCTCCATGGCCCGCTGTTCCCAGGTCACCTGGTTGAGGTCACGGTTGTTCAGCACCAGCACCACCAGCCGCGGGTCGCTCCACTCGCGCCAGTACTTGGCGATCGTGATCAGCTCGTTGATGCCGTTCATCTGCATGGCGCCGTCGCCCACCAGCGCGAACACGGGCCGGTCCGGGTGTGCGAACTTGGCCGCGATCGCGTAGGGCACCCCCGGCCCCATCGTGGCCAGGTTGCCTGAGAGCGTGGCCGTCATGCCCCGCCGCAGCTTCAGATCCCTGGCGAACCAGTTGGCGGCTGAACCGGAATCGCTCGTTAGGATCGCGTCATCGGGGAGCTGCCGGGAGAGCTCCCAGAACACGCGTTGTGGGTTGATCGGATCGGCGCCCTGCATCGCGCGTTCCTCCAGCAGCTGCCACCAGTCGGAGACGTTGGCCTCGATAGTGTCCCGCCACCCTCGATCGGGCTTCTGGGCGAGCAGCGGCAGCAGCGCACGCAGGGTGGCCTGTGAATCGCCCACGAGGTTCAGCTCCATCGGGTAGCGCATCCCCAGCATGCCCCCGTCGATGTCGATCTGGACGCCTCGAGCCTGTCCCTCCTTGGGCAGGAACTCGCTGTAGGGGAAGCTCGAGCCGACCATCAGCAGGGTGTCGCAGCTCTGCATCATGTCCCAGCTCGGCTTGGTTCCGAGCAAGCCGATCGACCCGGTTACGAAGGGTAGGTCGTCCGGAACCGCCGCCTTGCCCAGGAGTGCCTTGGCCACCCCGGCGCGCAGCCGTTCGGCGGTCTGCACGACCTCGTCCGTTGCGTGCAGAGCGCCGGCGCCCACAAGCATCGCCACGCGCTCGCCGCTGTTCAGGATCTCTGCCGCTCGCCGCAGGTCGTCGTCCTGCGGAACGATCGTCGGGGTCGTGTATCCGAGGCCCGAATGCACCGTGCCGTGCGCGCGGGGCGGTACCTCGACTGCGTCCAACTCCTGCACGTCGTTGGGCACGATCAGGCACGTGACCGTGCGCTGGGCGATGGCGATCCGCATCGCCCGATCGACCAGGTGGCGCATCTGGTCGGGACTGGATGCCATCTGCAGGTATTCGCGCGCGACATCCTTGAACAGCGTCTGCAGGTCGACCTCCTGCTGGTAGTCGCCGCCCAGGGCCGAGAGCGCCTGCTGCCCGACGATCGCGACGACCGGTTGATGATCCATGCGTGCGTCATACAGGCCGTTCAAGAGATGGATCGCGCCCGGCCCGGACGTTGCCAGACATACGCCCGGACGCCCCGTGAACTTGGCGTGCCCGCACGCCATGAACGCCGCCATCTCCTCGTGCCGCACCTGCACGAACTGCGGTCCGTCGTCACCTGCGCGGCCGAGGGCCCCCATGATGCCGTTGATGCCGTCACCGGGGTAGCCGTAGATCCGATCGACGCCCCACTCGGTCAGACGGTGAATCAAGAAATCCGAGACGTTCGGCATCGGGCTGCTCCTTCGCGATTCCGGTGAAGCCGGCCGGCAAGCAGTCGGCAGCGACTCTATGCCCACGAAGGGCGCCCCCAAAACGCTCCTCGACACTGATTGTGGGCGGCATTGCAGCGGTCGTGAAGCCGCTGCGGAGTTTGGCCCGCAGCGGCATCGGGCACTGAGAGGACGTCATGCAAGGCTACTCCGCGGAACCGAAACCACTCAAGGCTTATGCGGCATTGGTTGGCACGTTCAACCTGGCGCTGGGAGCCGGCCTGCTGGTGAGCCACGACCTACCGGAGCATTCCTCGATCACCGACGTGGTGCTGCTGGGCGTGGCCACGCACAAGTACAGCCGTCTGGTGACCAAGGACCGTGTTACGAGCGTGCTTCGCGCGCCGTTCGTGAGATACCAGCGCGACGCCGGCCCCGGCGAGGTCGAAGAGGAAGCGCGCGGCGAAGGCGCTCGGCGCGCGATCGGGGAACTGGTGGTCTGTCCCTACTGCGTGGGCGTATGGATCGCCACGGCGCTTGGCTTCGGACTGCTGTGGCAGCCTCGTCGCACCCGGTTCGTGCTGAACGTGGGCACCGCGCTCACGATCTCGGACTTCCTCCATCACGGGTTGAAGGCGGCGGAGGAACGGTCGTGACGTTGCGTGGTTCGCGGGCGCCCGAGGTCGTCGTCGTGACCGGGGCGTCCGCCGGGGTCGGTCGCGCAGTGGCGCACGAGTTCGGCCGCCGCCGATCCGCGGTTGCACTCCTCGCCCGAGATGAGGCCGGTCTCGAGGAGGCGGCGAAGGAGGTGCGTGCCCTTGGGGGACGTGCGCTCGTGATTCCGACCGACGTGGCTGACGCCGGCCAGGTGGACGCGGCGGCCGACCAGGCGGAGGCGGCGCTCGGGCCGATCGACGCGTGGGTCAACGACGCGATGGCAACCATCTTCGCGCCTGTGTCCGAGATCCGGGCCGATGAGTTCCGGCGTGCGACTGAGGTGACGTACCTGGGGACGGTGCACGGCACGATGGCGGCGCTTCGTCGCATGCGCTCACGGGATCGCGGCACGATCGTGCAGATCGGATCGGCCCTCGCGTACCGGGCGATCCCGCTGCAGTCGGCGTACTGCGGCGCGAAGTTCGCGGTGCGCGGATTCACGGACTCGGTGCGCACGGAACTCCTGCACGAACGCAGCCGGGTGTGGATCACGATGGTGCAGCTGCCCGCGATCAACACGCCTCAGTTCTCCTGGGGCCGGACTCGGCTTCCCGAGCACCCGATGCCCGTACCACCGATCTTCCAACCCGAAGTGGCGGCCCGAGCGGTCTACTGGTCCGCCACGCATCGACGACGCGAGCTGATCGTGGGTGCTCCTTCGCTGAAGGCGATCCGCGGTACCCAGATCGCCCCCGCCCTGGCCGACCGGTATCTCGCACGCGACGGGTACCGCGCACAGCAGATCAAGGGCGTGCCGGTCTCGCCTGATCGGCCAGACAACCTGTTCGAGCCGGTACCGGAGGTCGCGGCGACGCACGGCCGTTTCGACTCCGAAGCGCATGCCACCAGCGTCCAGCTGTGGATCACCACCCACCGCCGGCTCCTGACGGCGGGAATCGGTATCAGCGCCGCCGCGGTGCTGGGCGCGATTCGTCGATGACCGGCGCGGGCGTCTGCGCTCGCTCTGCTCGCCGACGGTGAACGCGGCGCCCTCATCAATCCCACGGAGAGATCTCGTGGATGTGCTTTCCCAGATGGCACTCCGACGCGGTCTTCTCCAGCTTCATCGGCGGCGACGGCCGCTCTCGATCACGCCCGCCGATACCTTTGTCTGGGGCGGCCACTACGAGGACGGCACGCTGATCTGGCGCAGCCGGTGGGTCACATCCCGCGCCGTGATCGAGTGCCGCGAAGCGCTTGCGCTCCAGGCAGCCCGGGAAGGGCGGTGCTCCTGCGCCATCTGATCGCCGTCTCCGGCACCGCTTCAGGTCGAGGTGGAGCTCGATCCACGGGCTCGGTTCGGGAGGGAGCGTGCGCGGGACCTGAACCTCAGCGGCGGCGTCTGGCGCTGGCGGACGGAGCTGTGCACTGCGCGGTCAGTGGGGCCGCCGACGCGAATGCCGACGAGCGCGGCAGAGTCGCGATGCAGTCGTGCTCGAACAGGGAGAACGTCACGATCTCGTGCTCGTGCTCGCCGACAGCCTGTCGAGCGGGCCCCGCCCGACGCCGCCGTGGCGTGGAGCGAGACGCTCGCTGAGTGGAGCGACGGCGCGCCCGACCTCTCGGCTTCGCTGGCGCCGCGCGACGCCCGGCAATCGTATGCGGTGCTCCGTCGTCTCACCAGCGCGTCAGGCGATGGTGGCCGCGGCGACGACGTCCTTGCCAGAGCGAGCGCCTGCGGGACGTAACTACGACTACCGATACGGTGTGCGGATCAGTGCTACGCCGCCAGCGCTGCGATCGTGCCCGGTGGCGAACCGCTCCTCGACCGGGCGTCTCGTGGTCGGCGGACATGCGCGCCGACGGTGAGCACCTGCGGCCGGCCTACAGCGTTGACGGAACGGCGTCCCGCCCGAGCGCCGGATCGGCTTACCCGGCTACCCGGAGGATGCGACGTCGTCGGTAATCGCGCGGGGGAGCAGTTCCAGCTCGACATCTTTGGTGAGGCGCTGCTGCTATTCGCCAGGGCGGCCGACCTGGGCAGACTCGACGGCGAGGCGCGCAGCGCGATCGAGGTGGCCGTGAACGCGATCAGGCGACGAGCTGCTGAGCCTGATGGCGGCGTGTGGGAGCTTGAACCACGCATGTGGGCCCACAGCCGGCTGACCTGCGCCGCCGGTCTCCGCGCCATGGCGGCCGCGGCTCCCGCAGAGCGCCGGGCCGCCGAGTGGGAGACGCTCGCCGGCAGGCTCGTGGAAAGCGCGCGACCGTCGATCCATCCCAGCGGTCGATGGCAGCGGGCGCCCGACGACGACCGCGTCGACGCTGCGTTGCTCAGTCCGGCAATACGCGGGGCGCTTCCCTCCTGCGATGAGCGCAGCGTGGCCACGCTGGACGCGGTCGAGCGTGAGCTCACCAACGATGGGTTCGTCTACCGGTTTCGGCACGACGCGCGGCCTTTGGGTGAGGCGGAGGGAGCGTTTCTCCTGTGCGGGTACTGGATGGCGCTGGCGTGGCACCAACAGGGCGAGCGAGAGCGTGCCCGCGCCTGGTTTGAGCGAACTCGCGCTGCCTACGGCGCCCCTGGGCTCTACGCCGAGGAGTACGACGCCGGCCAGCGGCAGCTGCGGGGAAATCTTCCGCAGGCCTTCGTGCACGCGCTCGCCTTGGAATCCGGGCTGACGATCAGCCCCGGGCGACCGGCTTGATCGCCGGGCACGTCTGCCGGGTCCGTGTCGGAGCGGCCGGTTCCGGGTAGTCGCCCGAGATCACTGGTTCCTCCAACCCAAGCCACGGGGACCCCCTCCGCGCCGCATTCGATCGAGCTGAGACATTCACCATTGGAGTCGAGGAGGAGCTGCTGCTGGTCGACCGCTCCGATTCGCTGAGCCCGGTCGCCGATCAGCTTCTGGCCTCCCTGGCAGACGATGGCCGGTTCCATCCGGAGCTTTCGCCCTCGCAGATCGAGATCGTATCGGGCATCCATCCTGATGCCGCCGGGGCGGTGGCGGATCTGGTTGAGGGTCGCCGCCGCGTGGTCGACGCGCTGAACGGAGAGGCACGACTGGTGGGCCTCGCGGCACACCCGGTCTGCGACCTGCTGCCGCGGTGTCACCCGGATCCCGGTACGTCGCCATCGAGCAGCGGTACCGGTGGGCGGCACGCCGCGCGGGGTTGGCCGCCGGCGTCCATGTCCATCTTGGGGTTCCCGGCGCTGACCGGCTGCTGGCCGTCTACAACGCGCTGCGCGGGCTGATGCCGCAGATAGCCGCCCTGGCGGCGTCGGCGCCGTTTTTCGCCGGACGCGACAGCGGTCTTGCCAGCGTCCGGCCCACGCTCTCGGATGCGCTGCCACGCCAGGGCGTGGGGCCCGCGTTCGCCGGCTGGAACGACCTTGCCGAACTGCTGGCATGGGGCGCTCGGTCGGGGGCCTTCCTCGACCACACCGAGCTCTGGTGGGAGTGCCGTCTGCATCCCCGGTTCGGCACCATCGAGGTTCGCGTCCCAGACGCGCAATCGTCGACCGGCGAGGTCGAGGCGCTGGCCACGGTGGTGCACTGCATGGTGCGATGGCTGGCCGCCCGCCATGATGACGGGCAGCCGCTGCCCGCCCATACGTCGCTTGGCATATCGGAGAACCGGTGGCGCGCGGCCACCGACGGAGTCGAGGGCGAGCTGATCGATCTCGAACGGATGCGGATGGCCCGCACCCGGGACCTGATCGACCGGCTGCTCGACCAGATCGGCGAGCACGCCCTACCTGCGGCCGAGACTCGCGCACTAGACCGGGCCCGTCGTCGGCTGGATTCCCCGCACCCCCGCAGACAACGGGCGACGGTGATGCGCGGCGGCCTGGAGGCGCTGATCGCGGAGTCCGCCGACCTGACCGAGAACGGCGAGCATACGACCGGCCCGCAGCGGGTAGGAGGTCGCCATGAGTGAGCAGCCGGCCGAGATCGTCCCCTACAAGGACGGCCCACTGGTGATCAGAGGCGACTTCGCGCTCCGCGACGAGCAGGGCCGCGAGATCGACGCGGGACGCCGCACGGTTGCGCTCTGTCGCTGCGGACGCTCGCAGCTTCGCCCGTTCTGCGACGGTTCCCATCGGCTGGCCGGATTTCGCGCCGAGGGCGGCCTAAGCGCCGCTGCCGCCCGCCGCCACGAGCTCATGGCCAGCGTCGATGCCGAGCGGGACCAGTAACGAGGAGCGCCCGGCGTCCCACGCCTGCAGGATGGCGCCGGCAAACCGCGCCTCGAGCATCAGCAACGACCGGGCGCCGAAGACGATGTCGCCGGCCAGCTCTGGCTCCATGTGGGCGAGCCCGCCGGCGAGGTCGTGAGCTGCGATCGCCTCGTGCACCGCGTCGGCCTCCACGTGTTCGTCGAAGAACTCCGTTGCGGTCTCACCAAGGCCGAGCCTGCGCAGGCCACGTGCATAGCGGCCGTTGGGACCCGGCGAGGTCATCTCGAAGGCGGCGAGGTGACCGACGATGGCACCCCTCAGCCGGCGATGCAGGCCGAAAAGGGACATCAGATTGACCGTCGCCAGGGTCGTGCCGGGTATGCGATCCAGGTGGGCGCCGTAGGAGTAATCGAGCCCGAGCGCGCGCATCGCATCGGCGAACAGCGTGGCATGCATACGACCGGGACGTCCTCCTCCATACTCGTCCGACTGGACCTCCACGAGCGCCTCCTTGGGTCGGCCGGACAGCCGGGGAACTGCCCAGGAGTGCGGATCGGCCTCCTTCAGCTGGTAGGCAGACCGGTGGACGACGAACTCGCGGAATTGCTCGATGCCGGCCCGCCGTTCCAGCGTACGGGCAAGCGGCGGGCCGTCGTCCTCGGCGACCAGTTCGCGCAGCGTCGCCTCGACCTCTGGGGGCGCCACCGTCTCCGCAGGCAACGCCTCGCGAAGGCTGTCTTCGAACAGGTACTCGAGCCGCTCTCGTGCCGCGAGCAGGTCGGGGCTCCACTCCCAGTATGGATCGACGCCGCGGAACGACCGGTAATGCAGCTCGTAACAGCAGTAAAGGGCCAGCTGAAGGTCGTCGTCGGCCAAAACGTCGTCCACCGAGACGTTCGGCTGTTCGATCGGTCCCGGTGCCCGTGTCAGCGCCATCAGCACGGCGTTGGAAATCGGACCTCGGGCTTCCGGAAGTGGGGGCGCCGGTTGAGTAGGGGAGGCCATCACCGTGTACGTACCCCGGCCGGTCCGCCGTGTAACGACGCGGACGGTCGCCCGCGCGAGCGCCTCTCGGAGATCATTAGCAGCTGTCGCTTCGCATTGTGTCCTTCGTCGACTCGCGAAGCTGGTCCGCGTGCTGTCGGCGGACGCTTCGCGCCGGTGTCCTCGAGCGAGTTCCACCTATGGAAGACCAGGTCATCGCGCCCTGTCCGCCTGGTTCGCTTCAACAGCCCATCTCGGTGAGCGGCCAGAAGCAGCTATCAAGACTGCCGTGTGCCCCTCATCAACGCAACCGGTCTACGAGACCTCCTCCACGGCCGCGTCGACTGGCAGCAGCGCCCCACGGCGAGCTAGGAACCCGAGGAGCTCGCCACAGCCGGACAGCCGTTCGGTGACCGGCCCGGTCGGTGATCCGCGCGGTCCCGGGGGTGGGCCAAGACCAGCAGCACCGCGATGATCCCGGGTGATGACCCCCCGCCCAACTGCAACGGACTAACGACCACCCGCTTCGATCGCCGCGCGAGGCCGCCGACTCGGATTGCCAGTAGCGGCGGGGCGTCAAGCCGACACCCGGCCGCGATCGACAGGCCGATCAGAAAGCAGGTTCGGGAATGGTGACAAAGGTTGATGCGTCTCCGGCCGCGGCCGCGAGGCGAGAACAGGCGTTGCGGTGGCGTTCGGTGTTTCTACGGGACGACTCGCCGGCCGTAAGACGCTGCTGAAAGCTTTTGGCGCGAGCTGTTGGGACGGTGGTTTTCGTGTGTGGCAAGCGGGGAATACGAGGTTTCAACGTGCGTCTACTGCTGGAGGGATCGGGATGAGCACGTATGCAGCGTGGGGTCCTCGGGGCCGCGGCGAGCGTCGTGAAGACGATGATGTCGTCGAAACGGATGTCCCGGCTCGGCTTGATCGGTTGCCGTGGGCGAGTTGGCACTGGTTGGTGGTCGTTGCGTTGGGCGCGGTGTGGATCTTGGATGGGTTGGAGGTCACCATTGTCGGCAGCATCGCTGCGCAGCTGCAAAGTTCGCAGACGCTGGGCTTGTCGCCGTCACAGTTGGGGTTGGCGGGGTCGATCTACGTTGCGGGCGCGGTTTGCGGCGCGCTCTTCTTCGGCTATTTGACTGACCGGTTCGGGCGCAAGAAGCTGTTTCTGATTACGCTTGGCTTGTACCTGGTCGCGACGATCAGCACCGCGTTTTCGCAGAGCTTCGCCGAGTTCGCGATCGCCCGGTTCTTCACCGGGGCTGGTATCGGTGGCGAGTATTCGGCGATCAACTCGGCGATCGACGAGCTGATTCCGGCGCGTGTCCGCGGCTGGGTGGATCTCGCCATCAACGGTTCATTCTGGATCGGCACGGCGATCGGCGCGGCCGCCTCGCTGGTACTGCTCAACCCGAAGTACTTCTCAATCGACGTCGGTTGGCGCGTCGGCTTTGGCATCGGCGCCGTCCTGTCGATCGGCATCCTCCTGGTTCGGCAGTTCGTTCCCGAGAGCCCGCGCTGGCTGATGACGCACGGGCAGGCCGACGAAGCCGATCAGATCGTGTCCGACATCGAGCAGAAGGTCGACGACAGCACAGACGAACCACTGCCCGAACCGGAAGGAACCATCGAGGTCCGCCAGCGCGACAGCATCGGCTTCGGACCCGTCATCAAGGCAGTGTTCGGAGAGTACAAGCGGCGCTCGTTTCTGGGTTTCATGTTGATGGTGTCCCAGGCGTTCTTCTACAACGCGATCTTTTTCACCTACGCGCTCGTGCTCGCGAACTTCTACGGGGTGAGCCCGTCCTCGATCGGCTACTACATCCTGCCGTTCGCGGCCGGAAACTTCCTCGGCCCGCTGTTGCTGGGCAGGCTATTCGACGTGGTCGGGCGCAAGATCATGATCACGTCCACGTACATCATCGCCGGCACCGGCCTCATCATCGTCGGCTATCTGTTCCAGCAGAACTCGATCTCCGCGACCCAGCTAACGGTCGGATGGACAGTCATCTTTTTCTTCGCCTCGGCCGGAGCCAGCGCCGCCTACCTCACCGTCAGCGAGGTATTCCCGATGGAGACGCGCGCAATGGCGATCGCGTTCTTCTACGCGACCGCGACCGGTATCGGCGGCATCATCGGGCCCGCGCTCTACGGCCACAACATCGCCACCGGAAACCGCACCACCGTCTTTTACGGCTACCTGCTTGGAGCGGGCCTCATGATCCTAGGCGGACTCACCGAGATCATCCTCGGAGTCAACGCGGAACAACGATCACTCGAAGACGTCGCCGAGCCACTCACCGCAGAATAGTCGATTGGAGCCGGCGGAATCCGCGGTCTACGTTCCGCAAACCTACCGCTCGTCCGAAACCACAGCATCGGCCTCAAACTCCACCAGCACTTAGAGCCTACCCAGTGGGCGACCGGAGGCGCTAGTGCCGTCGTTCGCGCCAGGTGATCAGCGGCCGTGGTCGGGCTGGTTAGGTGTTCGCGATGACCTCGCGCACCTCGTAGTGCTGAGGTTACACCGTCTCAGGCCCGCTTGACGACTCGCCTGGGAGATAGTCGCGCTGTTCCATACGATGTGCCGGTGCGGATTCATCTCGACACCGATCTGGGAGGTGACCCGGACGATGCGTGTGCTTTGGCGATGCTGCTGGGATGGCCGGGCGTCGAGATCGCAGGAATCACTACGACCATTGACCCTGGGGGTAGTCGAGCGGCTCGCGTCTGCCACTGCTTGAGGCTGGCCGGTCGGGATGACATTCCGGTGGTGGCTGGCGCTGAGGTGTCGATGACGACGGCTCGGGTGGCCGAGCCCTACGCCGGTGAACCGTACTGGCCCAGCACGATTGATCCCCGTCCGTCGCCACCAGGTGCTGCGCTTGACCTGCTGCATGCAACATCGAGAAAGGCGTGACGGTCGTTGCGATTGGCCCCTACACGAATCTGGCTCTTCTCGAAGACGCCCGGCCGGGTAGCCTCAGCGGCACTTCGGTCGTTGTGATGGGTGGATGGATTCAGCCACCCGCGACGGGCCTTCCTGGGTGGGGGCCGGAGCGCGACTGGAACGTGCAGTGGGACACACGGGCCGCCGCACGAGTCGCCAACGCCGCCACGAACCTCACGCTGGTCACGCTCCCAGTGACGCTCAAGTCCCACCTGCGCGCCGCCGACCTGCCACGCCTACGCGAGTCCGGGCGACCTCGGCGCACTGCTAGCGCGTCAAAGCGAGGCCCATGCACGAGACAGCAGCAAGGCAACGCTGCCCGCCAGCAACAGCGCCCTGCCGAGCGACTTTCTGAACTTCCACTACGACCCAGTCACCTGCGCCGTTGCGCTCGGATGGCCGGGTGCGGTCATCGACGAGATGCCGCTCGCATCAACGCTGGATGGCGAGGTGTTTCGCTGGTACCACGACCCAAACGGGCAGCCCGTCCGAGTAGTCGTCGATCTCGACGGACAGAACTTCACGGAAACCTGGCTCGCAGCCGTGGAGGCGGCTCAGCGCACTTAGACGGACGACCCATCGCCGTCGAGGCCGGAGCCTCGCGCAAGAAAAAGTATCTCCTTCACGCCCTTACGACGGCTCATTTGCCGTACTAGTGCCCGATATCTTCAACCACCCGGATAAGGCGGACACGTTTCCGATCGACGGTGGGGTTGCCGATGCTGATGGTCTGAGTTCGACGGTCTCGTGCTGCCGGCGGCGTTGGCGAACCCGGATCGTCTGCGTACGGACAAGGACGCCGTGGCGTTCGTTCGCGGCTTCTTCGAGAAGGGCAAGCCGGTGGCGACGTGGACGGTTGTCGAAGCTGGCGCCGCTGGCGGGGCGCACGAGGACGTCGCTGGTAGCCGAGCCTGCGCACGACATCGAGAACGCAGGCGGTACGTGGGTGGGCGAGGAATTGTACGTGGGCGGCAACTTGGCCACGAGCCGTAAGCTGGACGATCTGCCGGCGTCTGAGCATCCCGGTCGGATCACGGTCGAACATGCGGCCTCTGCTCCTGTATGCCTGCGCGCCCGTAAGCGCGTTCGTCCAGATTATACCGATCAGGCGCGCGGAGCTCTCATGTGCGTGTCGCAACCGGCGTTATCGCGCGACGTTTTAGCCGGGGCTTGGCGCCCATCGAGCGACTACTCGTTGGTTCAGTCGCTACCATCTCGATCAAGCATGTCGCGATCTCGCGTCGTGCCAACTCTTGGTCAGCACCGACGGGTACGGCGGGGCGACGAAGGCTATGTGTTCCTCGAAGCGAGCGACAAACTCGTCGCAGGTAACGAGCGTGCCGCCTTGTGCCAACTCGGCTTCAACGTCGGTGTCATCCAAGTCGGCCACCGCGACGAACAGGTTGCCGTCCCCGTCACCGAGCATTACAACGAGTCCGTCGCGTCCCCAGCCCTCAAACATCGGAGGTTCGATCGCACCGGTGCCGTGAGTTGCGAGGAGTTCTATGACTCCTTCCGAGGAGATGATTTGTCCGCCGCGATTGAGCCAGCCACGCAAATCGTGGTTGGTGAGGCGCTGCAACGGGTGAAACCTGTACCGGTTCCCCCATCGCTCCGCATCAGGATCCGTACGCAAAGCAACCGCTTGGCGGTCCGCCACGCGTTGATCTGTTCGTCCGGAACAACCTTCTCGCGCATTGCGGCTCCTCTCTCGTTTGGCCGTCGACTCGAACTCGACGCGTCCCGTCTGGCGCGCGACTGGCGCGCACCCTCGCTTGTGCAGGGAAATCGATGGTGCGAACGGTTATCAACTCCGCCCCGCGACAGACTTTCCAGCCATGGACGGTGTCCCCGTGTCCACTGCGCATCCGCCCCGGTAGTCGATCGAACCAATCGCGGAAGTCGCCCCTTGCGTCCGGACGGCGAAGAGTTAACCTGACGCTACGCGGCGTTCGCCGGGGCCGCAAAACCGCTCACAGATTCAAACGCTCCACGGCGTCGTCCCAAAACGCCGCGGAGCATGGCAGGTGGGCGACGCCGCCCTGAGCCGCGAGATGCTTCCCGGCCGGACCACGGGCCCGGACGAACCGGCAAGGCCGGTGCGTCGCTGCGATCCGAGGAGCCGGGCAGGGAAGCACGTGTTCACAGCATGCGGCGCCGGGGCGGCCGTGCGATCCCCCGAAAGCGTGGGCCGAAGCCGGTATCGCTCAGGGAAAGTCGCTGCCCACGTGCGCATCTGCGGGCAGCAGCTGCAGCCCGGCTCCGACGAGGTCGCGGATGCTGACGATGCCCACCAGCCGGCCGTCGTCGACCACCGGGATGTGGCGGAACCGGCGCTCGCTCATGATCTGCGCGGCCTCGCTGGGGGCGTGGTCGGACGGCAGCGTCATCGGGTCGGGTGTCATGTAGGTCTGCACCCGGCCCTCGTCGGGCTGCTCGCCGTCGGCGACCGCGCGCAGCAGGTCGCGCTCGGTGAAGATGCCCGCGATCCGGCCACCGTCCACCACCACGGCGGCGCCCACGTTGCGGTCGCGCATGACCCGCGCCGCCTCCCGGAGCGATATTTCGGCCGGGACCGTCAGCACGTCGTCGCTGGTCATGAAGTCGCGCAACGTCACTCCCATGGAGCCGTCCTCCCTACTCGGTGGTCGCGTCGCGCAGGCGCATCTCGAGCAGCAGCTCGGCGTCGAGGGCATCCGCGATCCGCATCAACGTGTCAAGCTTGGGCGGCCGGCCACCACGCTCGAGGCGGGCGATCGCCGACTGCGTGGTGCCGCACAGGATCGCGAGCTCCTGCTGGCTCATCCCCCGCTCCTGCCGGTTGCGGGCAACCATGCGCCCCACATCGGCGAAGCGGCGCTCGTGATCGCGGCCGATCGCCTCCGATCGCTTGCGGATGCCGTCGCGCATCCGCTCGAGCGTCTGGGCGGTGAGTCGCTGCCGCTGGACGTGGGGCTGGCTCGACATGCCTCTTAGTCTATCGCACGTGCGCTATCGCGCCAGAGTCGGTTCCTGATCGGGCGGCATCGGCCGATCCTGCCCTGCGATGAGCCGCGGCACCGTCGTCGTCAAGATCGGATCGAGCACCCTGGTCGACGCCAGGGGGCGCGCCCGCCCACGGGTATTCGCCCAGGTTGCCGCCGACG
>CAVWLK010000017.1:0-34490 GCA_963755675.1 uncultured Actinomycetes bacterium | reverse complement strand
GCGCTGAACGTGGTCGGGCTGGGCGCGGGCGTGCTGGCAGCGTTTGGCGTGCAGGTCCTGATCGGCCGCCACCTCGGCCGCGACGGCCTGGGCCTGGTGACCGTGGCGGTGCAGGTGGCGTTCGTGGCTGCCGCCGGCAGCCGGTTCGGCATGGATCTCTCGGCCGTGCGCGATGTGGCGATCCTGCGCGGCTCCGCCTCGCCGACCACGCTGCGAAGCCTGGTCGGCCGCTGCACGGCCATCGCCTCCGTCGTCAGCCTGCTGGCGGCGATCGCGATCGCTCTGGTTGCCGCAGTGGCCGGCGAGCGCGAGATCGCCATCGCCGCCCTCTCGATTCCCTACGCCGCGGCCACCAATGTCTACCTCGGTGCCACCCGGGGGCTGAAGGCGATGGCCCCGACGCTGTGGGTGTTCTGGATCGGCCAGCCGCTTGCCTGGATCACGCTGGCGGTGATCGCGTTCGCCGCGGGAGGCGGCGTCGACGCGGCGGTGTGGTGCTACGACGCGTCGTGGGTGTTTGCGCTGATCGCCGCACGCCGGCTGTGGCGCTCGGCCAGCGCCGGCTTCGGGGACGAGAAAGCCTCCCGGGCGCAGGTGCGTGCGGCGCTTCGCTTCGGGCTCCCGCGCGCGCCCTCCGCCCTGCTCGCGCAGGCGCTGTTCTGGGCCGATCTGTGGGTGCTCACCGCCTACGTCGACGACGCCCAGGTCGGCACGTACGCCGCCGTCGGCCGCGTGTCGCAAGTGCTACTGCTGTTCCTGACCTCGGTCAACCTGCTGTTCTCGCCCTTCGCCGCCGACCTGCACCACCGCGGCGAGCGGGCGCGGCTGGACGCCCTGTTCAAGAGCGCCACCCGCTGGGCGCTGGCTGCGACGCTGCCGGTCGTGATCGTGCTGTTCGTGGCATCGGCAGACGTGCTCGCCGCCTTCGGCCCTCGCTACGCGGACGGACAGAACGCGCTTCGCATCCTGCTCGCCGGCCAGCTGGTGAACGTCGCCACCGGCAGCGTGGCGTTCGTGCTGATCATGGTCGGCCGCACCGGCCTCGACCTGGTCGACAACCTGATCGCGGTGGCACTGCTGGTGGCGCTGGCCGCCCCGCTCTCGTCGGCCCACGGCATCGAGGGCGCCGCGATCGCTTCGGCGATTGCGCTCTCGGCCGTCAACCTTTTGCGACTGGTGCAGGTGTCGCGACTGGTCGGCATCCAGCCCTACACCACCGACTACCTGCGGCTGGCGGTGCCGGCCGGCGCGTGCGCGGTGGCGGCCGTGGCCGTGCACGCGGTGCTCGGCTCGGCGGCCTGGTACACGGCCCTGGCCGCGACGGGCATCGCCGCGACCGCCGCCTACCTGGCGCTGATCCCGAGAGCCCTGCCGGCCGGCGAGCGAGAGGCAATCTACCGCGTGACGCGCAGGATCACGAACCGCGGCCCTCGGTAGACGACGCGCAGCCCGGGCTGGCCGATGATCGCCGGCGCGATCGCGGCCTGGTCACGCAGGTCAACCAGCACGTAGTCGACGTTCCAGCGCTTGAGGATGTCCGACCGCTCGGCGATGGTCGTGGCCGCGTTGAAGAACGCCTGCTCGTCGGCCAGCCGATCGGTCGTGTCCACCTTCGGCTCGGCGCGCGAGCGGGCCTCGGGCAGCGCCGCCGCGTAGACGTTGGCGTAGGCGAGCAGCTCGAACACGCGGTGCTCCTCGCCCAGCACCACCGGCGCCGGTCCGGAGAGACGCCGGAAGTAGCGGGGCACGTCGGGCGTGAGCTGGGTCACCAGGTCTGCGCGGGGGGTGCGGTGAGGGCCTGCGCGCGCGCTGTCGAGCACGCGCGACCCGCCGTGGTGGATCGGTGCGAACAGCACGCCAGCGACCAGGATCGCCGCGATCCACCACGGGCCGCGGTCGACCATGCGCCGCGGCCGAGGCACCAGTGCCACGGCGACCGCCAGCAGGCCGAGAACCACGACCACGCTGGTCGGCTCGCGCCAGAACGAGTGCATACCCCGCAGCCGGTACAGCACCAGCCCTAGCAGCAGCGCGGCGGCCACGCCGCGGCGCGCGCCCAGCCAGCTGGCGGCGACACACGCGGCCGCCGCCAGCACCGCCGGCCACGGCAGCACCTGCCAGAAGCGGTGGAACTGCCCCATGCCGACGGCCGCGATCACGATCGTGTTCACGCCAGGGAGCAACAGCATCACCAGCGGACCGAGCAGCGCGCCGGCGGTCGGCAGCAGGTCGCGGTAGCGCACCAGCAGCACCAGCGAGAGCACCGCCACCAGCACGTAGTCGCGGCCGAACACGGGAGCCCAGGGATACATCAGGTAGGCGTGCGCACCGCGATGGACGAACTCGTCCGAGTGCGTGATCACCGCACGGCGGTGGCCGCCGTCGATCGCGACCCACCAGATCCAGCCCGCCACCAGACCGCTGACCACCGCCGAGGCGGCCAGCGCCTCGAGCGCGATCGGCGGCAGCCGCAGGTGGGCCCGCCAGAAGCCGAGCGCCATGCCGGCGGCGATTGCGAGGCAGGGGACGGCGTAGGTGGGATGCACCAGCGCGATCACCCCCACCGCCGCCATCGAGCCCCAGGCGGCTGAGCGGCTGCCGCGCAGCGCTGCGATGAACAGCATCAGCGCGCCCGGCGTGAGCACGAAGAAGGCGAACACCGGCGGCTGGTTGATCTGCATCACCAGCCCGTTGATCAGCGTGCAGAGATCCCAGGCCAGCAGCGCGGCGGCCAGGTAGCCGGCCGTGCGCCAGCCCGTCAGCGACCGGGCGAAGGCGTAGGCGCCGAGCATGGCGAGGAATGCGCACAGCGGCTGCAGGTAGATGAAGGCGGTGGCGACGTCCACGCCCGCCAGCCGCGCCACCCCGGCGAACGCCGCGTGCAGCAGCGGGAATGCGTACCCGGCGTGCGGCGGCCCGTTCTGGTAGGACGAAATCGAGGTGATCGAGAGCGACCCGATGTCCTCGATCTTTCGCATCCGTCCGACGTGAAACAGCGCGTCCGAGATCACCCCGGTCGACATCCGCCAGGCCAGGAAGGCGAACAACCCGGCCGCGAGCGCTCCGGCCGCAATCTCCCACCACGGCGCCTTCTCGAGCAGCGGCGGCCGCACCAGCGCCAGCCCGCACAGCACCACGCCCGCGCCGACCACAACCGCCAGCGGCACGCCCAACGAGAGGTGCGCGATGAACGTCGCCGCCAGCGGCGGCGTCCACACCGCCAGCCCGAGAGCGGCGGCGGCCGGGCCGGAGCCGGCAAGCCCCAGCTCCCGCTCGACCCGCAGCAGCCGCAGCGCGCCCCATCCAGGCACGAGCACGCAGACGGCGAACGCGCACCAGACGGCGATCACGTCCACACCCAGCAGGCGGGCCGCGATCAGGCCGGCGGGCGCGGCCAGCAGCACCGCCGGCTCGGTTCGGGTGGTCATCGGCGCCGGAGTCTATCGACGCTGCCCGCCCGGAGCATGTGGGAGAATCCGCCACCGGCGTCCGGTCGGCGGATCGCCATGCTCAAACGACCACTGGGAGCACACGGATGCGAGTACTGATTCTGGGCGGGGACGGCTATCTGGGATGGCCCACGGCCTTGCGCTTTTCCGGCAAGGGGCACGAGGTGACGGTGGTGGACAACTTCGCCCGCCGCCGCTGGCACTTGGACGCCGGAACCGACTCGCTGACGCCGATCGCGTCGCTGGACGACCGCATTGCCGCCTGGCGAGAGGTCTCGGGCAAGACGATCGAGGCACAGGTCGGCGACCTCTCGGAAGGGACGTTCATCGCCGACGTGGTGCGCGACGTCCAGCCCGACACCATCATCCATTACGGCGAGCAGCCCCAGCGCGCCGTTCTCGATGCAGAGCGTCGACCACGCCGTGCTGACCCAGCAGTCGAACGTGATCGGCACGCTCAAGCTGCTGTGGGCGATGCGCGAGCACACCCCCGACGCGCATCTGGTCAAGCTCGGCACGATGGGCGAGTACGGCACGCCCAACATCGATATCGAGGAGGGCTTCATCGATATCGAGCACAAGGGCCGTCGCGACCGGCTGCCGTTCCCGAAGCTGCCCGGCTCGCTGTACCACTGCTCGAAGGTGCATGACTCGACCAATCTCCACTTCGCCTGCCGCGTCTGGGGCCTGCGCGCGACCGACCTCAACCAGGGCGTCGTGTACGGCATCGAGACGGACGAGACGAAGCTGGACGAGCGGCTGATGACCCGGTTCGACTACGACCAGACGTTCGGCACTGCGCTCAACCGCTTCTGCGTGCAGGCCATGATCGGGCATCCGCTGACGGTCTACGGCCGGGGCGGTCAGACGCGCGGCTTCCTGAACATCGTCGACACCCTGCGCTGCGTCGAGCTGACGGCCGAGAACCCGGCCGAGTCGGGCGAGTTCCGGGTGTTCAACCAATTCACCGAGTCGTTCACGGTCGGCGAGCTGGCCGAGAAGGTGCGGCATGCAGGCGGCGAGTTGGGCGTCGAGGTGACCGTCGAGCACGTGGCCAACCCACGCGTCGAGCTCGAGGAGCACTACTACAACCCCGTGCACACCAAGCTGCCGTCGCTGGGGCTCGACCCGACGCTGCTCTCGGAGACGCTGATCGAGTCGGTGCTGCACGGCATCGAGCGGTACAAGCATCGCATCATCGCCGAGGGCATCGACCCGAGCACGCAGTGGCGCCAGGCGCCGGTAGCCCAGCCCGCAAAGTAACCGTCCTGGCCAGGCTGGCGATCGCGCTGCTGATCGCCGGCCTGGTGGTGCAGGCCGGTTTCATGGTGCGCGAGGGCGCACGACCAGCTGTCGACGCCGGTCACGCACCCGCTGCGCGACTTCCTCGAGCAGGCCGACGCGATCGTGCCGGCGGGAGCCGGATACGTGGTGACCAGTCCGGTGCGGTCGGACGACGCCCGCTACTTCCTCTACCCCCGCCGTCAAGTGACGCCGGCCGGTTTCGACCAGGCGTCGCTCGAGGCATCGGGAGCGCGCTGGGTGATCATCACCGCCGACGCCCGGCCGGCCGCGCTGCGTGGCCTGCAGCCGTGGTATCGGGTGCGGCTGAGCACACCGAGTGGGCGGCTGCTGGAGCTGACCGGGTGAGCGACTGGCTGCTCGCGATCGCGACCTGCCTGCTGCTGGTGTGGGCGGGGCGGCCGTGGGCGCGGCGCGTGGCGGGCAGCGCGTCGGGGCGCTGGGGTCTGCACGGCCTCTCGTACCTGTGTGGCACGGCGCTGGTCTCGCTGGCGATGCTGGGCGTGGCGTTCGTCGGCCTGCCGGTCAACCGCTGGACGCTGGCGGTGGCGTTCCTGGCGGTGTGGGTCAGCGGCCGGGGCGGCACGGCACCACCGGCGCGACGGCCGCTGCCCGGGCGAGGCGGGTTGGCGGTGGCGCTGCCGATGGCCGCGGTGGTGATGACGCTCGGCTTCGGCATGCTGCAGGCCTTCCGGCTGGGCGGTATCGACTCGATCGACTTCCTCAAGGCGTGGGGTCTCAAGGGCGTGGCGGTGCTGGACGACCACAGCCTCGATTTCTCGCGGCTGTCGGGCCCGCACCTCTTCTATCCGCTCGAGATTTCGAACGTCAACGGCGCGGTGCTGCTGGTGCTGGGCCACGTCAATGACTCGGTGCTGAGGCTGCCGGCGGCGCTGTTCGCCGTGTCGTTGGCGGCGGTGATGTGGTGGCTGCTTCGTCTCGTCATGCCGCCCGCGGCGGCCGCCGCGGCGATTGCCCTGGCGGTGATGACGCCGGAGTTCACGACGCTGATGACCAACGGCCTGGCGGACCTGGCGCTGGCCAGCTACGTCACCGTGTGCGTGCTGGGCGCCTACCTGTGGCTGCTCGACGGCGGATCGCGTTACGCGGCGCTCTCGGGCTTCGCCGCTGGAGCGGCCGCCTGGACGAAGCTGGAGGGAACGGTGGCCTGCGCCGCCGTGCTGGTCGCCGTGCTGCTGGTGCGGCGAGCGTGGCGCACGCCGGGGTCGGGTATCTGGCTGGCATGGTTCGCGGTGTTCATCGTGCCTTGGCAGGTGTTTCAGCGCGTGCATGACATCCCCGCCAACCGCTCCCACTTCAAGACGCTCTACCTGCACCCGCTGTGGATCGTCGATCACGTCGCGCACACGCTGGCGGAGACGGCGCACTGGGGCCTGTTCTGGCCGCTCGTGCTGGGCCTGATCGCCCTCACCGCGCCGCTGTGGTGGAACACCGACGCACGACTGCTGGCGGCGGTGACGCTGCCGAACCTGGTGTTGACGCTGGGCGCGTACGTCACGCATTACCGAGCGGGTCAGGCGGACAGCGTGGAGGCGACCGCCCACCGGCTGTACATGCACATCGCCCCAAGCCTCGCCGTGATGGCGGTGATGGGCGCTACAGTTGCGCTCGGCGCGCTGCGTGAGCGCCCTCCCGACCCCCAACCGGAGCCCGCCCGATGCCGCTGACACCGCTTCGTACCGCCGGCCTGCTGGTCGCGCTGGTGTTCGCAGTGCTGACGATCCGCAGCTACCGCAACGGCCGGATCGGAAACGGCGACCTGATGCTGCGCATCGTCGTGTTCGTGCTGCCGCTGCTGGTGCTGTCGGTCACACCGAGCGTGATCGGCTGGGGCTTCGACGAGTTCTCGTTCAAGCGCGGCGGCGGCCGCCAGGTGCTGGGCGCCACCGTGCTGGCGGTCGGCATCCTGTACCTGTTCACGTTCACCCTGTCGGGCCGGCAGGAGCGAGCCCGGCGCGACCTGACGCGGCTGATCGAGAACCTTGCGCTCGACCAGTTCGAGCAGTTCGGACACCCGGAGGTGTTCGCGGGCGGCATCGCGGTCGTGATCCCGGCCTACAACGAGGCCGACAACATCCACCACGTGCTGGGTGCGCTGCCGAAGACGGTATGCGAGCTGCCGCTGCACGCGATCGTGATCGACGATGGCTCGAGCGACCGCACCACCGAGGCCGCCCGCAACGCGGGGGCGGCCGCGATCCGGCTGCCGATGAACCGGGGGCAGGGAGCGGCGCTTCGCACCGGCTACCGGCTGGCGCTGATCACCGGCGCCGAGATCGTCGCCACGATGGACGCAGACGGCCAGCATCAGCCATCCGAGCTATCGCGGCTGGTGGGTCCGATCGTGGCCGGCGAGGCGGACGTGGTCGGCGGCTCGCGCGTGCTCGGCGAGGCCGACCCCAACCACGCCGCCCGCGAGCTCGGTATCAAGCTGTTCGCACAGCTGCTCTCACTGCTGACGTGGAGCAAGGTGACCGACCCGGCCTGCGGCTACCGGGCGGTGCGAACGCAGGCGCTGAGAGGGCTCGAGTTCCGCCAGGATCAGTTCCACAACTCCGAGTTCATCGTCGAGGCCTCCAAGAAGGGCCTGACCTCGCTGGAGGTGCCGGTAACGATCACCTCACGCATCTCCGGGACGAGCAAGAAGCCGGCGCACTTCCGCTACGGCCTCGGCTTCGCCAATGCTCTGGTGCGGGCGTGGCTGCGCTGAGCAGCGCGCCCGTCATCGGCTTCACACTCGAGCTGGAAGATCCCATGCTGCCCCACGTGGAGCCGGCGCTGCGCGAGCCGCTGGAGCGATTCGGAGCACTGGCGGTGGTGCTGCCGCGATCGACCCCGGCCGACCGCGTCGACGCGCTGCTCGATCTCGTGGACGGTGTGCTGCTCTCGGGAGGCGCCGACGTGCACCCCCGCCACTACGACGAGGACGTACACGAGCTGACACGTCCGATCGCGGAGCCTCACGACGAGTTCGAGATCGCCCTCGCCCGCGCGGCGCTCGATCGCGGCACGCCGGTGCTGGGAATCTGTCGCGGCATCCAGGTGATGGCGGTGGCCGACGGCGGCCGGCTGACGCAGGACGTGGAGACGCTGCACGATGGCGCGCACCGCCACCGCTTCAGGTGGGTGGACGCGGCCCTCGATCCGCCCGGTGAGCACTGGCACGAGGTGGAGTGCGTGCCGGGCTCGGGGGCCGAACGCTGGCTCGCCGGCGGCCCATCGCGGGTGAACTCGTTCCACCACCAGTCGGTGGCCGAGACCGGACGGCGGCTGGCGGCCACGGCCCGCGCGCGCGACGGCGTGATCGAGGCGATCGAGCGGGTGGACGGCGAGGGCTTCGCGGCCGGCATGCAATGGCACGACGAGATGCAGTGGCGCCACGACGAGCGCTTTCTGCGGCCGTTTCGCGACCTGGTCGCGGCCGCCTCAGAACACCGCGCCGGCCACTGAGAGATCAGGGAGGGCCAAGGATTGTGTGTCGCATCCGGCCCCGCGACCTGCAACAAACGCGAAACAGAAGGCGCACGCCCGCCTCATGAGTGTTTGACTCCAATAATTCGGTCTGAGATCGGATCGGCTCAACCATCAAGGCGAACTGTCACAATTCCGTGCCGACCACGTAACGCCGGACCGGGGAGTGTTTGACTCCAATAATGCGCGTTCGGGTATGGCTGAATTGTGACGTGATCATGCGACGCTGAAGTGAACGGTTCAGACTCACTGCTGGGTCTTAACTAGCGTTCGATACCTGAGTGGTGGACAATCCCTTGATGACTGACCTGCTCGCACCATTGAATCCGCCGGAGCGGCTGCTCTGTGGCCCCGGCCCGTCAAACGTCGACCCGCGCGTGCGCGAGGCCATGCAACTGCCGATGCTCGGGCATCTCGATCCCGAATTCCACCGCATCCTCGAGAACCTCGTCGAACTGCTGAAGGCGGCCTACCGCCGCAGCGACGGCCTCACGATCGCCCTCTCCGCCAGCGGCACGTCCGGCATGGAGGCCGGCCTCGCCTCACTGGTCGAGCCCGGCGACACCGCCATCATCGGAAGCTGCGGCTTCTTCGGCAACCGCATGATCGAGATCGCCCGCCGCCAGGGCGTGAACGTGATCGAGGTGCGCGCGCCGTTCGGGCAGGCGGCGCCGAACGATCGCATCCTCGAGGAGCTGGAGCGCCATCCCGAGACGCGGCTGGTCGCCGTGGTGCATGCCGAGACCTCGACGGGCGTCAGGCACCCCGTGGCGGAGCTGGCCGCTGAGCTGCGCGACGGGGACGCGCTGCTGATGGCCGATTGCGTCACTTCGCTCGGTGGCATCGAGCTCGAGGCGGAGCGCTGGGGCATCGACTACTGCTACTCGTGCAGCCAGAAGTGCCTGGGCGCACCGCCCGGCATCTCGCCGGTCTCGCTCTCGCCTCGCGCGATGGAGCGAATCGCCTCGCGAACCACTCCTGTCCCATTCAGCTTCGACTTCCAGGAGCTCGCCCGCTACTGGATCGATCGGCCCGCCAAGTATCACCACACCACCCCCAACGTCCAGTACTACGCCCTCTACGAAGGGCTTCGACTCGCGCTCGAGGAGGGCCTCGAGGCCCGCTGGCAACGCCACCTGGACGCCGGTTCGCACCTTCAGGCCGGTCTGCGCGAGCGCGGCTACGAGCTGCTGGCCGACCCGGAGCTGCAGCTCCCCCAGCTGTCCGCGGTGTGCGTACCCGAGGGAGTCGACGGCAAGGAGATCCAAAGCCGGCTGCTGCGCGAGCACAACATCGAGGTCGGCGGAGGGCTGGGACCGGATGCGCCCGAC
Source organism: uncultured Actinomycetes bacterium (assembly GCA_963755675.1). GTDB lineage: Bacteria > Actinomycetota > Thermoleophilia > Gaiellales > JAICJC01 > JAICYJ01. The sequence goes on along the minus strand of CAVWLK010000017.1, from coordinate 24,916 downwards.
ATCTGGCGGATCGGCATGATGGGCACCAACGCTCATCGCGAGACGGCCGACCGGCTGCTGCAGGCGTTCGACTCGGTGCTGACTCCGCCCCGGTCCGCTGTCACAGCAGGCAACGGCTGATGGCGGTCCGCGATCGCCTGCACCGCAGCGAGTTGGCGGTGCCCGGCAGCAACACCCGTGCGCTGGAGAAGGCGCCGACGCTGGGTGCCGACGTCGTCTTCCTCGACCTCGAGGACGCGGTCGCACCGGACGACAAGGAACAGGCACGAGAAAACGTGATAGCCGCACTGAACGATCAGGACTGGTCGGCCTGCGCAGTCTCCGTCCGCATCAACGGCCTCGATACGCACTGGTGCTATCGCGACATCGTCGAGGTGGTCGAACGGGCCGGCGCAAAGCTGGACACGATCCTGATCCCCAAGGTGGGCACCCCCGCGGACGTGCTATTCGTTGCCACGCTGCTCGACCAGATCGAGGCCGCCAAGGGCTTGGCGCCGATCAACCTGCACATCCTGATCGAGACTGCGCTCGGCATGGCGAACGTCGAGGCGATCGCGCAGACCTGTCCGCAGCGCCTGGAGGCGATGGTGTTCGGCGTGGCGGATTACGCGGCTTCGACCCAGGCTCGAACCACCAACATCGGTGGTGCCAATCCAGACTACGCCGTGCTCACCGACCCCGGAGGGTCGGGCGCCCGCGAGCGCCACTGGGGCGACCAGTGGCACTATGCGCTGTCACGGATGGTCGTTGCCTGCCGCGCCTACGGTCTGCGGCCGATCGATGGCCCGTTCGGCGACTACCAGGACGGCGAGGGCTACACGGCCGCCGCCCGCCGCGCGGCGCAGCTCGGCTGCGAGGGCAAGTGGGCGATCCACCCCTCCCAGATCGCGCTCGCCAACCAGGTGTTCACTCCCGGCGACGAGGAGGTCTCACGCGCGCGGCGGATCCTCGAGGCGATGGAGCAGGCGGCCTCCGAGGGCAAGGGCGCGGTCTCGCTGGACGGCAAGCTGATCGACGCTGCCTCGATCAAGATGGCAGAGAACCTGGTGCGCAAGGTCGAGCAGATGTCAGGCGCAGCGGTCGTCGCCGCCGCGCCGCGCTAACCGGCGTCGGCAAACCAGCGCCACGTCCGCTCCAGGCCCTCGGCCAGCGGCACCTCCGGGGCATGCCCGAGGCGCTCACGCGCCTTGTCGATCAGCGAGTAGTTGCGCTGGATCTCGCCCGCTCGGGACGGCTCATGGCGAACCTCGGGCGCGCGCCCCGAGACCTCGGCCAGCAGCGCGACCAGGTCGTTCAGGCTCGTCTCGACGCCGCTCGCAAGCTGAAAGATCTCGCCACCGGCCCCCGGCGTCTCGGCCGCCCGAATCAGCCCGTTGGCGAGATCGCTGACGAACACGAAGTCGCGCGTCTGGCTGCCGTCGCCGTAGATCGTGAGCGGCTCCCCCGCCAGGATTCGGCGGATGAACAGCGGGATCACGTTGGACTTGCGCGCCGACCGGGGCCCGTACGCATTCGAGAACCGCACCGCGACGGCGTCGAAGCCGTACGCGCCGTGAAAGGCCGAGCAGTACGCCTCGCCGGTAGCCTTGCCGGCGCCGTAGGGCGAGAGCGGCGCCACCGGCTTGTCCTCGCGGGCGGGATAGGCGTTGTCGCCCAGCGGCGCGTTCGACGACGAGAACACGAACCGCTCAACACCGGCCTGCTTCGCCGCCCACAGCGCGACCAGCGTGCCGCGGGCGTTGAGATCGAAGTTGCCGATCGGATCCTCGATCGAGTCGACCACCCCCGCACCGGCCGCCAGGTGGAACATCGTCTGGCACCCTTCGCAGGCGCGCGTCAGCGGTTCCAGCTCGCGAACATCGCCCAGCACCAGGTCCACGTCGAGGCCGTCCAGATGCTCGCGCGTCCCCGACGAGAGGTCGTCATAGATCCGTACCCGGTAGCCGCGGTCGATCAGGAGACGTACCAGCGTCGAGCCGATGAAGCCGGCTCCTCCGGTGACGAGTGCTGTGGGAGCGGGCATGGCGGCGAAGCCTAGATGATCACTCGCCGTCGGTCACCTCAGCGCCGTCGAACACAGGGCCGCGGTCGTACTCCCAGCACGGCGCTCCCTCGAACGCCTCCAGCCCATCCACCGACGCCCGCCGATCTCGAGGCTCGAGGCCGCGACGCACCCGCGGCGCGGCCACGGCCACAAGCCCTCCCACCACGCCGCCGAACAGAAACGAGCGCACCGCTCCGCGACGCCGGCGCGGCTGGTCGCTCATCCCAACACCTCGCGATGGGCGACGTAGCCGGCGATCAGAATCCCGATCGCCTGCACTCCGATGCGCACCGCGCCGCCGGTCGCGATGGCAATCACGATCGCCGGAACGACGTAGGCCCAGGCCGCTCCCGCAGAGGCGATCCAGGCTGTTGCCGGCGCCCGGTAGCGGCCGGCTGCCGACAGCACCGCGCGGCCGGTCAACAGACCCACGAAGTAGGCGATCACGAACGTGAAGAAGCCCAGTCCGTAGCCGCCGGCAAACGCCAGCACGACACCGAAACCCGATCCGACGGCAAACGCCGCGGCCACTGCCTTGGCGGCAACATCAGGCTTCAGCGTCACCCGCGCAGAGCGTGGCAGCTTCGCGCAGTCGCGGCACTTGATGCCGACCGCGGCCTGCACCATGCAGTCCGGGCAGATCGGTTTGCCGCAGTTCGAGCAGGAGACGAAGGTCTCCACCTTGGGATGATTCGCGCAGTGCCGCGGTTGTTCGACTGCATCGGTCCCTGCGGCGGCTGGCACGCGGGCGAGTGTAGCATCGCGCCGTGCTCGAGCCCTTGATCGTGACCCTCGGCGACGTGCTGGCGCTGGCGCTGATCACGCCGGCGGACGGCCTGCTGCCCGAGTCCTCGAGCCCGGTGCAGACACAGCTGACCGTCGGCGGACAGGCCGCCGTGTGCGCCTGCTGGGCGGTCGAGACCGGTGCCCGCGCGCGCGCCGTCAGTGCTCGCTCCTACGACCGGCTGGGCGACTTTGTCGAGGCCGAGCTTGCGGAGCGGGGAGTCGACATGGACGGCCCGGCGGTTGCCGGATCGACCGGCCTGGCGGCGGTGGTACGGCCGCCAGGCGCGCGGCGGACGGCCTTCACCGACCGCGGCGTCTGCCCGCTGCTGTCGGCTGAGTCGCTGCGCCCCGAGTGGCTGGTTGACGCCGACGTGCTGCACGTCAGCGGGTACGCCCTGCTCGAGGAGCCGTCCGCCGGCGCCGCCGAGCACGCGTTCCAGCTGGCTCGCGAAGCGGGGGCGACGCTGTCCGTCGACCTCGCCTGCGCCGACATCGTGACACCGCTGGTGCGCGAGCGGATCGCGCGTCTCAAGCCCGACGTCGCGCTGGCGACCGGCGCCCAGGCCAGCGCCATCGGCGGCATCGATGACCTCGCCGAGCTGCCCGTGATCAGCGATCGCGACGATCCGCGCCACGTCGACCCGATGGGCGTCGCGGACGCGTTTGCGGCCGGATTCCTGTCGGCCGTCGCAGCCGGCGCAGACGCCGATGACGCGATCTCATTGGGGCGCGAGATGGCCGCGCGCTGCGGAGCGCTTCCGGGCCCGCTGCCGTGACCCGCGGCTTCACCGGCCTGCTGCGGCTGGCGCCCGAGATCGAGCGAGCGCTGATCCGATCGCAACCGGTCGTCGCGCTCGAGACATCGCTGGTGGCGCACGGCCTGCCCCACCCGCATGGGCTCGAGACCGCCAGGCGGTGCGAGCAGCGGGTACGCGACGCGGGCGCCGTCCCCGCCACGCTGGCGGTGATCGACGGCACCGTCCGGGTCGGCCTCGCTGATCACGAGCTGGAGCGGCTGGCGACCGCCGGCCGCGTGCGCAAGGTTGGGCCGCGCGACCTCGCCGCCTGCGTTATCTCGGGCGAGCTCGGAGCCTGCACCGTGGGGGGATCGCTGGCCGTCTGCCGGATCGCCGGCATCCACTTCTTGGCCACCGGAGGCATCGGCGGCGTGCACCGCGGCTGGTCGCAGAGCCGGGACGTCTCGGCCGACATGTACGAGATCGCGATCGCCCCGGTCTGCGTCGTCTGCTCGGGCGCCAAGTCGCTGCTGGACGTGAGGGCAACGCTCGAGGAGATCGAGACGAACGCGATCCCGCTGATCGGCTACGGCACAGACAGCTTCCCGCTCTTCTACCAGCGAACCAGCGAGCACCCGATCGGCGACCGCGCCGACGACCCCGCGACGGTTGCCGCTCTGGCGGCGACCCACTGGGGGTTTGCCCGGGACACCGGTGTGATCGTGGCCAACCCGGTGGCCGAGGAGGCGGAACTGCCGGCGAGCCTGATCGAGCCCATGATCGAGCAGGCCCTGTCCGAGGCGGAGGCGGCCGGCACTCGTGGTGGCGACGTCACCCCGTTCGTGCTGGCGCGGCTGCACGAGTTGAGCGACGGCCGCACCCTGGACGCAAACCGCCGGCTGGTCGAGGACAACGCGGCCCTGGCGGCCGAGATCGCCGCCTGCTACTACGCCGACTAAGCGTATCTCGATGGGCTCTAGGAGTGCGGCTTCAGGGCGTACAGGTGGATGGCGCCGGCCAGGATCAGGCGGCCGGCGGCGGCGATCACGGAGTGGTACTTGCCGTCGTTGAACGTCCATACGACCTTGCCCGTCCCGGGATTGATCGCGTAGACGTGGCCGGGCGCGGCGCCGCGATTGTTACCGAGATCGGAGACGTAGAGGAAGTGCCCGATGATGGTGGCGGAGCTGAGCGAGCGGTCCTGCAGCCGGCGGCTCCAGAGCTGCGTACCGCTCTTGGCAACCAGCGCTGCCACCGTGCCGTCGTAGGAGGCCGCGAACACCAGGCCGTTGGAGACGGCGGGCGAGCCGTACACCCAGTCCGGGAAGGTCGCCGTCCATGCCACCTGTCCGGTGCCCTCGACGAACGAGTAGAGCTTGCCGTCAGTGTTGCCTATGTAGACGCGTCCGTAGGCGACCGCCGGTGTGGAGTAGAAGTTGCCGTGCCGGTATCCCCCCGAGAGGCCGTTCGTCTGGGTGCGCCAGTTGAGGTGACCGTCAGACGCGCGCAGGCTGTACATCACCCCCGCGTAGTCGCCGAAGAAGACATTGCCGTCTGCCAGCGCCGGGCCGTGCTTGACCGCGCCTGAGGCGTGGAACGTCCACAGCACCTTGCCCGAGTCGGCGTCAAGCGCGCGCACGGCGCCGGAGAGGTCGCTCATGTACACGCGTCCGTCCTCCACCGCCGGCGGCGACTCGATCAGGGCTCCCACCGACGTGCTCCAGACGGTGTGTCCGTTCTTCTCGTTCAGTGCGTAGATGCGCTTGTCGTAGGAGCCGAAGTAGACGCGATGATGGTAGAGCGCGGGCTCACCAACCAGCGGCTTGAAGCGACGTGACCACAGCACCTTGCCCGTGAACACGTTGCGGGCCGACGCCCAGCCGGCATCGGTCGTCAGGTAGAGGACGCCGCGTTCATACGAGGGCGGATACTCGAGCACTCCCAGCGGCGTGCTCTTCCAGATCACCTTGAAGGGCGGCGCGACATCGGTCAAGTCGGAGGCGTTGCGCGTGCGGGCCGGTGTCAGCCCGTACATCGGCCAGGGCGGGCCGTACTTGGCGGCCAGGTCCGGCTTGCCGTTCGTGGTGGCCGGCTCGGTCGTGGTCGGATCGCTGGTGAGCGTGAACGGCGCGCTGGCGTCGTGGACGTCGGCCACAGGCTTGTGAACGATCCAGTAGGCAAGCCCGGCGCCGCCCGCCAGCAGACAGACGAGCAGCACACCGGCGATGATCCATGTTCGGCGACGACGCACCGGGTGAGGGTAGCGGCGGGGCATTGGAACCGAGCACACCAGCGTTCCGGCGGCGAAAACCAAGCATGGCGAGAAGCAAGGGAGGGACAGTGCTTCGCACGGCCCGACCGCAGCGACAAAGCCAGGCGACGGTTTGCAGGCGCCGGCGGCTAGGTCGTGCGGTCCTGCGGTGCCACCACCAGACGGCCCGTCAGGTCACCGTAGAGCGCGCGCACGAACAGGGCCGAGAACGGCCATGCGATCGGTGCCGCCAGCGCCAGTGCTAGCAGCACGCCGGTCACCGATCCGCTGAACGACTGCGCGAACAGAAACCATGCGATCACGACCGGTCCCGAGAACGCGATGATGATCAGCCACACCGCCCACACCCGGCGCGCGTTCGCGAGCGCAAGCCGGCCGCTCTGCCACAGCGCGGCAGACAGCGAGCGGTCTCCCGCCGCGACCGCCGGCACCGCGAACATCAGCAGCGGCAGCAGCGGCAGCGCGAGCCACAGCAACACCAGCACCAGCAGCCCCGCAAGCAGCCCCACCATAAGCGCGCAGGCGTAGGTCGCGGCGACCCGCGTGACGGCGACCCGCTCGGGCAGGCCGCGCAGCATCACCTGGCCCAGCAGCGCGAAGTAGGCGACGCCGTAGCAGAGCATCGAGGCCACGTAGACGCCGTGCTTGTCCGATTGCGAGGACACGATCAGCACCGGCACCGACCCCAACGCCAGCGCAGCCACGGCCGCCGCGACCAGGTCTGCCCACGCCTTGCCGAATCTGTGGACGGCGGTCGCAAACAGGTCCGAGATCGGCGCCGGAGGGCGCTCGCCGAGCGGCTGCGCGCCGCTCACACGCCGGCCTCTGCCGCCACCGGCGATCGCGTCTCGAGCGTCACCTCGCCGCCCTCCGCACCGACCACGACGGTGTCGCCCTGGCCGATCTCGGCCGACAGCACCTTCAGCGCCAGCGGGTTCTCCACCTCGCGCTGGATCGTGCGCCGCAGTGGCCGGGCGCCGTAGGCCGGGTCATAGCCGTGCTCGACGAGCAGTGCCCGGGCGGCATCGGTCAGCTCCAGCTCGATACCGCGCTCTGCCAGCCGCGCCCGCAGGCCTGCGACCTGCAGATCGACGATCTCGGTCAGCTCCTCCTGGGTCAGCTGGCGGAACGTCACGATCTCGTCGATCCGGTTCAGGAACTCGGGCCGGAAGGTCGCCTCCAGGTCGGACGCGTTGGACGTCATGATGATGATCGCGTTCTTGAAGTCGACGGTGCGCCCCTGGCCGTCGGTCAGGCGGCCGTCGTCGAGCAGCTGCAGCAGGATGTTGAAGACGTCGTGGTGGGCCTTCTCGATCTCGTCCAGCAGCAGTACCGAGTACGGCCTGCGGCGAACCGCTTCAGTCAGCTGACCGCCCTCGTCGTAGCCGACATAGCCGGGAGGCGCGCCGACCAGCCGCGAGACGGAGTGCTTCTCCATGTACTCCGACATGTCGATCCGCACCATCGCCTTCTCCGTGTCGAACAGGAACTCGGCCAGCGCCTTCGCCAGCTCGGTCTTGCCGACGCCGGTCGGGCCGAGAAAGATGAACGAGCCGATCGGTCGATCGGGGTCGCCCAGCCCGGCCCGCGACCGGCGGATCGCGTTCGAGACGGCGGTCACCGCCTCGTCCTGGCCGACCACCCGGTCGTGCAGCCGCGCCTCCATCTGCACCAGTTTCTCCATCTCGCCCTCGAGCAGCCGGCTGACCGGGATCCCCGTCCAGCTCGCGACCACCTCGGCCACGTCGGAGGCGCCGACCTCCTCCTTCAGCAGCGGCGACGTCGACTGAACCTCCTGCAGACGGTCCATCGCATCCGACAGCTCCTTCTCGAGCCGCGGCAGGTCGCCATAGGTGAGCTCGGCGGCGCGCTGCAGGTCCTGGTCGCGCTGCGCTCGCTCGGCCGCGGCCCGCGTCTCCTCGATCAGCGCCTTGAGGTTGCGGACGCGCTCGATCGCCTCCTTCTCGGACTGCCACTCGGCGCGCAGGCCGTCCGCCCGCTCGCGCAGGTCAGCCAGCTCCCGCCCAATCGCGTCGCGCCGCTCGACCGCCGATCCGGCCGTCTCCTTCTGGAGCGCCGCCTGCTCGATCTCGAGCTGGATGATGCGCCGCTCCACCGCGTCGATCTCCACCGGCACGGAGTCGATCTCGATCTTGAGCCGGGACGCGGCCTCGTCGATCAGGTCGATCGCCTTGTCGGGCAGGAACCGGTCGGCGATGTAGCGGTCGGACAGCATCGCCGCGGCCACGATCGCGTCGTCGGCAACCCGCACGCCGTGGTGCACCTCGTAGCGCTCCTTCAGCCCGCGCAGGATCGCGATCGTGTCCGTCACGCTGGGCTCTCCCACCAGCACCGGCTGGAAGCGACGCTCCAGCGCCGCGTCCTTCTCGATGTGCTTGCGGTACTCGTCCAGCGTGGTCGCGCCGACGGCGCGCAGCTCGCCGCGGGCGAGCATCGGCTTGAGCAGGTTGGCGGCGTCCACCGCGCCCTCGGCGGCACCGGCACCCACGATCGTGTGCAGCTCGTCGATGAACAGGATCACGCGCCCGTCGGCCTGGCGGATCTCGGCCAGCACGGCCTTCAGGCGCTCCTCGAACTCGCCTCGGTACTTCGAGCCGGCCAGCAGCGAGCCCACGTCCAGCGACCACACGCGGCGGTCCTTCAGCCCTTCCGGCACGTCGCCGGAGGTGATCCGCTGGGCGAGGCCCTCGACGATCGCGGTCTTGCCGACACCCGGCTCACCGATCAGCACCGGGTTGTTCTTGGTGCGGCGAGAGAGCACCTGGATAACCCGGCGCACCTCCTCGTCGCGGCCGATCACGGGGTCGAGCTTGCCCCGCTCGGCCAGCTCGGTGAGGTCGCGGCCGAACTTCTCGAGCGCGGCGTAGTTGCCCTCCGCGTCCGGCGAGTTGGCGCGCTGTCCGCCGCGCACGTCGACCAGCGCCTTCAGGATCGCCTGGCGGTCGAGCCCGCCGCTCTCGGCCAGCGCCAGCAGCAGGTGCTCGACGGCCACGTACTCGTCCTTCAGGCCCTCGGCCTCGGCGAAGGCGCTCTCGAGCGCCGATCGCAGCGCGCGGCTGGCCTGCTGGCTGCGCGCTCGCCCCCTGAATGCGGGGCAGACCGGCCAGCTGCTCCTCGAGCCGCGCGCGCACGGCGGCCGGGCTCTCGCCCGCCTTCTCGAGCATGCGCGGCGCTACGCCGCCCTCCTGGTCGATCAGCGCCGCCAGCAGGTGTGCCGGCGTCAGCTCGGGATTTCCGCGGGCAATGGCGTCGCCCTGTGCGGAGGCGAATGCCTCCTGCGCCTTGACAGTCAGCTTCTGGAAGTCCAAGGGCTGCCTCCTTCGTCTTGACTCTCAGCTTCGTGAGATCCATCGTGATGGGTGTTTGGGGGGGTTGTACGGCACGAGGTCGCGGCGGTAGCTGCGGTGCACGGCCGCCACCTCGTCGAACGCGCGGCGCGCCTCGCGGTCGAGCTGGGCCTGCAGCGCGCGCAGCCGCCGGTGCAGCTGCTCGACGGTCTCCTCCAAGGCGAGCACGCGCGACGCGCCGATCAGGTTGAGCCCGAGCTCGGACGTCAGCTGACCGATCCGCGCAGTCGCTGCAGGTCGGAATCCGAGTAGCGGCGCGTCCCGCCGGGTGTCCTTCGCGGCGCCACCAGGCCCTGGCTTCGTACATCCGCAGCGTCTGCGGATGCATGCCGACAAGCTCGGCGGCGACCGAGATCGAGTAGCGGGGATGGTCCTCGGGCTGGTTCATGCGAACAGCCTGTCACGCGGGTTGCCGTGGCTCGAGCGCTGCAGCTCGTCCAGCTTCTCGAGCGCTTCCTTCTCCTGCTTGGAAAGCTTGGACGGCACGGCGATCCGGATCCGCACCAGCATGTCCCCGCTGCCGCCGCCGTTCAGGCGGGGAGAACCACGGCCCTTGACGCGCAGCGTCTTCCCGTCCGTCGACCCGGCCGGTACCTTCACCTTCACCCTGGTGCCGTCGGGCGTGGGCAGCTCCACCTCGGCGCCCATCGACGCCTCGGCAAATGTCACCGGCACATCCACGATCAGATCGTCGCCCCGCCGCGTGAACAGCGTGCTCTCGTCCACCTGCGTGACGACGTACAGGTCGCCCGGCTCGCCACCGCGCGGCGCGGCCTCGCCCTTGCCCTTGACCTTGATACGGGTGCCATCCTTGACGCCGGCCGGAATCCTCACCTGGTACGTCTTGGTCGAACGCACGCGGCCGGTTCCCCCGCAGACCCCACACGGCGTCTCGATCACCGTGCCGGCCCCGCCGCAGGTGCGGCACGGGTGGCTGAGCGAGAAGAATCCCTGGCTCTCCGACGTCACCCCGCGGCCCTTGCAGGTCGGGCAGATGGTTGGCGAGGTGCCGGGCGCCGCACCGGAGCCGTGACAGTTCGAGCAGCTGTTGGCCTTTGCCACCGGCACCTTGACCGTTGCACCGCGCAGGGCGTCGTCAAACGAGATCCGCACCGCCACCTCGACGTCCGCGCCGCGCAGCGGGCGCTGCTCGGGACCGCGCCCGCCGCGGGCGAACAGGCCGCCGAACAGGTCGCCCAGATCGAACCCCTCGACGCCCGAGAAGTCCTGCGCCGAGAAGCCGCCCGGCCCCTGGCCAGGCCGGAAGCTCTGCCCGAACGTGTCGTACTGCTTGCGCTTCTCGGGATCGGACAGCACGTCGTTCGCCTCGTTGATCTGTTTGAAGCGCTCCTCCGCCGCCGTGTCGCCAGGATTGGCATCGGGGTGGTACTTGCGGGCCAGCTTGCGGTAGGCCTTCTTGATCTCGTCCGCCGATGCGCCCTTGGGCACACCGAGCGTCTCGTAGTGCGACGCCACCTACTGCTTCGCCTCACCCTCGTTGCCGCTCGAGACGACGACTCTTGCAGGACGGGCAACACGGTCGCCAAGCAGGTAGCCGCGCTGCCACACCTCGACGATCGCTCCCTCGGGATGCTCCGAGGGCTGCTGTGAGAGCGCCTCGTGCACGTGCGGGTCGAAGGCGCTGCCTGGCTCCGCCGAGATCTCCTCCAGACCGCGCCGCTCGAGCAGGTCGATCAGCTGCTGGCGGACCAGCTGAACGCCCTCGGCTACCTTCGCCGGCTCGTGGTGCTCTGACGCGTCGAGCGCCCGCTCGAGGTTGTCGAGCACGGGCAGCAGCTCGTGCACCAGCGACTCCGCGGCACGCGTGGCCTGGGCCTGCGCGTCGCGGGTCATCCGCTTTCGGTAGTTGTCGAAGTCGGCCGCGACGCGACGCAGGTCCGCCAGGTACTCCTCCGCCCTGGTGCGCGCCGCCTCGAGCTCGACCTCGATCTGATCGCCGTCCTCCGGACTGGCGTCCGGCCCCGCCGAGGCGGGGCCGGACGCCGGAAAGGGCCGCTCGTCACTCACGCCCGATCGCCCGCCTCATCGACGACCTCGGCGTCGACGATCTCCTCGTCTTCGCCCTCGGCCTCGTCGCCCGTGGCGGCGGCACCGGGCTGGGTGCGGGCCTGCTCGTAGACCAGCTTGCCGAGTTCGTAGCTGGCCTCCTGGAGCGCCTCCAGCTTGGCCCGGATCTCGGTCGCGTCATCCGATTCGAGCGACTGCGTGACGGCGTCGATCTTCGACCGGATGTCGCTGCGGGTGGCCTCGTCCAGCCGCTCCTCGTTCTCCTTCAGCGACTTCTCGACCGAGAAGGCGTAGCCCTCGGCCTCGTTTCGGGCCTCGGCCAGGTCTCGCAGGCGCCGGTCCTCGTCGGCATGCGCCTCGGCGTCCTTGACCATCCCCTGCACCTCGTCGTCGGACAGGCCGGAGCCGCCCTGGATCTGGATCTTCTGCTCGTTGCCGGTGCCCATGTCCTTGGCCGAGACGTGCATGATGCCGTTGGCATCGATGTCGAAGGCGACCTCGATCTGTGGCACCCCGCGCGGCGCCGGCGGGATGCCGACCAGCTGGAACTTGCCCAGCGTCTTGTTGCCGACGGCCATCTCGCGCTCACCCTGGAGCACGTGGATTTCGACCGACGGCTGCCCATCCTCGGCGGTCGAGAAGATCTCGGCCTTGCGCGTGGGGATGGTGGTGTTGCGCTCGATCAGCTTGGTCATCACGCCGCCCTTGGTCTCGATGCCGAGCGAGAGCGGGGTGACGTCCAGCAGCAGCACGTCCTTGACCTCGCCCTTCAGGACACCGGCCTGGATGGCGGCGCCGATCGCCACAACCTCGTCGGGATTGACACCGCGGTGGGGATCCTTGCCGATCAGCTCCTTGACCTTGTCCTGCACCGCCGGCATACGAGTCATGCCGCCGACCAGGATCACCTGGTCGATTTGCGAGGCGGACAGCCCTGCATCCGACAGCGCCTGCTTGGTGGGGCTGACGGTGCGCTCGATCAGGTCGTGCGTGAGCTCGCCCAGCTTGGCTCGGGTGAGCGTCGTGTCGAGGTGCTTGGGACCATCCGCATCCGCCGTGATGAACGGCAGGTTGATGTTGGTCGACTGCGTCGTCGAGAGCTCGATCTTGGCCTTCTCGGCGGCCTCGTACAGCCGCTGCAGCGCCATCGGATCCTTCGACAGGTCGATGCCCTGCTCGCGCTTGAACTCTGCCGCCAACCAGTCGACGACGGCCTTGTCGAAGTTGTCGCCGCCGAGGTGGTTGTCACCTGACGTGGCCTTGACCTCGAACACGCCGTCGCCCAGCTCGAGCACCGAGACGTCGAACGTGCCGCCGCCCAGGTCGAACACCAGGATCGTCTGGTCATGCTCCTTGTCCAGCCCGTAGGCCAGCGAGGCGGCGGTCGGCTCGTTGATGATGCGCAGCACCTCGAGGCCGGCGATCTTGCCGGCGTCCTTGGTGGCATTGCGCTGCGCGTCGTTGAAGTACGCGGGGACCGTGATGACGGCCTCGGCCACCGGCTCACCGAGGTAGGCCTCGGCGTCCGCCTTCAGCTTCTGCAGGATCATGGCCGAGATCTCCTGGGGCGGGAAGACCTTGTCGCCCGCCTTGACGCGGGCGTCGCCGTTCGGTCCGGCGACGACCTCGTAGGGCACCATCGTCTGCTCCTCGGTCACCTCGGAGGCCTTGCGGCCCATGAAGCGCTTGATCGAGAAGACAGTGTTCTGCGGGTTGGTGACGGCCTGGCGCTTGGCGGGCGTGCCGACCAGCCGCTGACCGTCCTTGGTGAACGCGACCACGCTCGGCGTGGTGCGGCCGCCCTCGGCGTTGGGGATGACGGTCGGCTCGCCGCCCTCCATCACCGCCATGCATGAGTTGGTGGTACCGAGATCGATGCCGATCACTTTGCCCATCTGGTGGAACTCCTTCTGTGTTGCTGGTTTCGGAATAAGAAAATCTCAGTCGGTTTATAGCAGATTCCTAGCCGCCGTTCCAGGCGAGTTGACGACCGCCTGTGGAATACCTAGACTATCGAGGTATGGGTGGGCGATCCGATCCCCGCGGCCAGCTCGATCTGCTGCTGCTCAGCGCCGTTTCCTCAGGCCCCGCGCACGGCTACCGCGTGATCGAGCGCCTGCGCGAGCAGAGCGGTGGTGCCTTCGATCTGCGCGAGGGCACGGTGTACCCCGCGCTGCACCGGTTGGAGCGCGAGGGTCTGCTCGAGAGCCGCTGGGCGGACGACGGCCCGCGCCGCCGGCGGGTCTACACGCTGACGGCGCGCGGTAGCGGCGCGCTGGAGCTGAAGCGTCGCGAATGGTCCGCGTTCGCGGGCGCTGTCCGGGCGGTAATCGGGTGATCGAGCGCTGGCTGGCCGAGCTCGAGCGTGAGCTTCGCGTGCACGGCCGCCGCCGGCGGCGGATCGTCGAGGAGTTGGCGGACCACCTGCGCGAGAGCGCAGCATCGCACGGCGAGGAAGGTGCAGTTGCCCGCATCGGCGATCCCCCCGAGGTGGCCCACTCCTTCACGCCACGGCTGATCGACCGCGCCTTTGAGCAGCGTGACCGCCTGGCGGCGCTGACGATGCTGGCGGCGATGGTCGCAAGCCTGCCGCTGGCGTGGACGTTTGAGCGCCTGGGACGCGCGGGGCATTCGTGGGCGTGGGTGTGGTTCCTTGCCTTCCTTGCGCCGACGGCGGCGATGGCAGCGGTGTCGTGCGTCGCCGTGCTTCGGCGGCGACGACTGGGCGCGAAGCTGGCCCCGCCGCTGGCTGCGATGGTGGCCGCGACCGCGCTCGTCGTGCTCCTCGACCTGCCACCCGCGCAGGCGGAGTTCCGCGAGTACCGCCTGGCCGAGATCGGGCAAGCCAGGGGGCCGTGCTTCCTCGGCTGTCCCACCGTGACACCGAGCGAATCGTTAGCTGGATGCGACCGAGATCCGAACTGTGTGGCAAACGACCACGCGTCCGAGATCAGGATCAACTACTCGCTCGGTGCCATGACTTTGAGCCTGGTCTACCTGTGGGCCGTAACCGGCTGGACGCCCCGTCGCCGCCGGTCACAGAACGCCCTCGCCTGATCCCGTCCACGTCACGATCTCGCAACGACCGCCGGGGGTCTGACCCCTGTCCTCGCGCGTGAACGCGCGACACGTCCGGAACGGCTTGGTTGTGCGATTTCGCGTCACGAGCTCGTCGCGGCGGCGGTGGGAGGGTCTGACCCTCACCAGCGGGACGCCCCGCCGGCGACGGTTACGGAACGCCGTCGCCTGATCCCGTCCACGTCACGATCTCGCAACGACCGTCGGGGGTCTGACCCCTGTCCTCCCGCGTGAACGCGCGACACGTCCGGAACGGCTTGGTTGTCCCATTTCGCGTCACGAATTCGTCGCGGCGGCGGTCTGAGGGGTCTGACCCCTGCCGAACGGGCAGAGGTCGAGCAGCACGCACTGCTCGCACAGCGGCCGCCGCGCCTTGCAGGTGCGCCGCCCGTGCTCGATCAGCAGCAGGTGGGCTTCGAGCATCCGGCCGGGCGGGGTGAGGGCGGTCAGCAGCGGATGCGCGGCGTCGGCCGTTGTCCGCGGCGGAATCAGGCCCAGCCGAATCGCGATCCGGTGCACGTGCGTGTCCACCGGCATCACCGGCATCCTCAGCGAGAACAGCAAGACGCAGCTGGCGGTCTTCGCCCCAACGCCCGGTAGCGTCGTCAGGAACGACATCGCCTGGGCTGGCTCGAGCTGCGATAGCCATTCCAGGTCGAGCCCATGCTCCGAGCCTACCAGCCGCGCCAGGATCGCCTGGATTCGGGGCGCCTTCTGGTTCGCCAGCCCACCGGGCCGCAGCACCTCCACAAGCTCCGGGAGGTCGGCACTCAGCACGTCCTCCCAACGCGGATAACGCGCACGCATCGCGCGGTACGCGCGGCCGCAGTTGAGGTCGCTGGTGTTCTGCGAGAGCACCGTCAGGATCAGCTCGTCGAGCGCGGGCAGCGAGCGGTGCGCCCGCGGGCCGTATGCGGCCAGCAGCCGATCGAGGATGGTGCCGAACCGGCTCACAGGTACTCTGTCAGGAGATGTCGCCACTCACCGACACTCTCGCACGGCCGATCCACGACCTGCGCATCTCGGTCACCGACCGCTGCAACTTCCGCTGCACCTACTGCATGCCGAAGGAGGTGTTCGGCCACGACTTCCAGTTCCTCGCCCGCGACCAGCTGCTGACGTTCGAAGAGATCCAGCGGCTGGCAGGGCTGTTCGTGCGGGCAGGCGTGACCAAGATCCGGATCACCGGCGGCGAGCCGCTGATCCGCCGCGACGTCGAGCGGCTGGTGGAAATGCTGGCGACACTGCGGGGCGACGGACTCGACGACCTCACCCTGACGACAAACGGCTCACTGTTGCCGCAGAAGGCGCAATCTCTGCGCGAGGCCGGGCTCGACCGCATCACCGTCAGCCTCGACTCACTCCACGACGAGGTCTTCCAGGCCATGAACGACGTCCGCTTCCCCGTCGCCCGGGTGCTGGACGGGATCGACCACGCGGTCGCCGCGGGGCTCTCGGTGAAGGTGAACATGGTCGTCAAGCGGGGCGCCAACGAGGACTCGATCGTCGAGATGGCGGAGCGGTTCCGCGGCAGCGGCATCATCCTGCGCTTCATCGAGTACATGGACGTCGGCACCACCAACGGCTGGCGGCTCGACGACGTCGTGCCGGCCGACGAGATTGTGCAGCGGTTGGCCGCCCTATGGCCGCTCACACCGGCTCCGCCGAACTACCCGGGTGAGGTCGCGTCCCGCTACCGCTATGACGACGGCGGAGGCGAGGTGGGCGTGATCGCATCGGTCACGCGGCCGTTCTGCGGCGCCTGCACGCGCGCCCGCATCTCGGCCGAGGGCGAGCTGTACACCTGCCTGTTCGCAGCCCACGGCACCGATCTGCGGGAGCCGCTCCGCACCGGTGCGACCGACGAGCAGATCCTCGATCTGCTGGGCGCGACCTGGCGCGCCCGCGCCGACCGCTACTCCGAGCTGCGCGGCGAGGCGACGCAGCGCGTAGAACGGGTCGAGATGTCGCACATCGGCGGCTGACGAACCACCCGCCGGGCAACGAACCGGCCGAACAATCGGCTACCATGGGGTGATGAGTGCGTTGGCCGTTGCGCGGTCCCGTGCGAGCGGGCGGCTGCTTCCCAAGGGGTGGCCTGACTTCCTCCTGCAGCTGGGATTGTTCGCGCTGGTAGACATTGTGTACGAGATCTCGCGCACCTTCGCCAGGGGCGATCTGGCGGAGGCGTTCGTCCACGCCCGCGATGTGGTGTCGGTCGAAAAGACGCTCGGCATCTTCAACGAGATGGACGTTCAGCACTGGGCGATCTCGAAGCCGTGGGTGCTGGACATCGCCAACCTGACCTACTTCCATGCCCACTTCGCGGTCACCACGCTGTTCATGTTCTGGCTCTACCTGCGACGGAACGACCACTACTACTTCGTCCGCAACATCGTCTTCTCGGCGATGGCTATCGCGCTGATCGGCTACTTCCTGTATCCCACCGCCCCACCGCGGATGCTGACCGATCTGGGTTTCACCGACACGCTGGAGAAGTTCGCCAGCGTCAACCACGACTCCGGCCTGGTTGCCGCCCTCTCCAATCCGTTCGCGGCCGTGCCCAGCGTGCATACCTGCTTCTCGCTGATCATCGGCGTCACGTGTTTCTTCCTCGTGCGGCGCCGGGCTCTGCGCATCACGTGGCTGTTCTACCCCTGCCTGATCGTGTTCTCGATCGTCGCCACCGCCAACCACTTCTGGCTGGACGCGATCCTGGGCGCTCTGCTGGCGGCAGCCGCGCTTGGGATCGCATGGCTGATCGAGCGCCGCCGGCCGACACTGCCCCCGTCCGCGCGCCGCCGGCTGCACCTGGAACGCCGCCCCGAGCCGGTTGTGTAGGCAGTCCGCACACGTGATAGCGCGCGTGGTATAGTACGCGCGATGACCACCTCGCTCGCGCGGTTCAAGGACGGATATATCAACGGCGGCCGCGGGTCGCTTTGCGCTTCATGCAGAGCTTCCGCAGCGTCCCCCTCACCCCCAATCAGCTCACGGTGACCGGCTTCGTGCTGAACACCTGCGCCGCCGTCCTGATCTTCGAGCGCTATTGGGTGCTGGCGACGGTGGTGTTCGTGATCGGAAGCGTGGTGGACGCGCTGGACGGCGCACTGGCCCGGGCTCACGGCAAGATGACCCAGTTCGGTGCGTTCCTCGACTCGACGCTCGACCGCGTCAGCGAGGGCGTGATCCTGGGCGCGATCGCCCTGGTGCTCGCCGACCAGGGCGAGACGGTGGCCCTGGCCTGCGTGTTCGTCGCGCTGGTGGGCTCGTTCCTGGTCAGCTACACCCGCGCCAAGGCCGAGGCCATCGGCCTGAAGGGCGACGTCGGATTGATGTCGCGGACGGAGCGGATCGTGCTGCTCGCGGTGGCGCTGCCATTCGCCGGCCTCGGCGTTCTTCCCTACGCGATCTACCTGTTGGCCGCGCTGACGACGATCACCGTCATACAGCGGATTGTCTTCGTATATACGCAGCTCAACTCGAAAGTGGAGGGATAGGTCATGGCCGATCAGGCCTCGCAAAACGGACACAGGGCGTCCACCGGCAAGGTGCGCGTCGCCGATCGTCGGCGTCGGCAACTGCGCATCGTCATTCGTGCAGGGCATCGAGTACTACAACGACGCCAAGCCCGGACGACACCGTTCCCGGTCTGATGCACGTCGATCTGGGCGGGTACCACGTCTCGCGACATCGAGTTCACGCGCGGCCTTCGACATCGATGCCGACAAGGTCGGCCACGACCTGTCCGAGGCCATCTTCGCGCGGCCAGAACAACACCGTCAAGTTCTCCGACGTGCCCGAGCTGGGCGTTGAGGTCCATCGTGGCATGACCCACGACGGCATCGGCAAGTACCTGCGCAGGTCATCACCAAGGCGCCCGGTGAGACCGCCGACGTGGTCGAGATACTGCGCGACACCAAGACCGACGTGGTCGTCTGCTACCTGCCGGTGGGCTCCGAGGAGGCCACCAAGTGGTACGTCGAGCAGGTGCTGGCAGCCGGCTGCGCCTTCGTCAACTGCGTCCCGGTGTTCATCGCCCGCGAGCCCTACTGGCGGCGCCGCTTCGAGGAGGCCGGGGCTGCCGATCGTCGGCGACGACATCAAGTCGCAGGTCGGCGCCACCATCGTCCACCGCAAGCTCGCCCGGCTGTTCCAGGATCGCGGCGTGCTGCTCGAGCGCACCCACCAGCTGAACGTGGGCGGCAACACCGACTTCCTGAACATGCTCGAGCGGGAGCGGCTGGAGTCCAAGAAGATCTCCAAGACCAACGCCGTCACCTCCCAGCTCGACTACGACATCGGCGCCGACAACGTCCACATCGGCCCGTCCGACCACGTCGCCTGGCTGCACGATCGCAAGTGGGCCTACATCCGGCTGGAGGGCCGCTCGTTCGGCGATGTGCCCCTGAACATCGAGCTGAAGCTCGAGGTGGTCGACTCGCCCAACTCCGCCGGCATCGTGATCGACGCGGTGCGCTGCGCCAAGCTCGGTCTCGACAACGGCCTCTCCGGCGCGCTCGAATGGCCGTCGGCGTACTTCATGAAGTCACCGCCGGTGCAGCATCCCGACGACCAGTGCCGCGACGGAGGTGGAGCGCGTTCATCCGCACCTACACGCCGCAAGAAGAGAAGGCCGCGAAGGAGTGCCGCCGAAGCCTGATGGCCGCTGAGCACGAGCTCTGAAACTCTGCCTGGTCTGCCCGTATACGCTGACCGGCGCCCACCCGGTGGCCGAGCACGTGCGCGGCGTGGCCACCGGCCTGGCCGGCCGCGGGCACCTGGTGACGGTGCTCGCGCCCAGCTCCTCTATCGCGGGCGCTGCGCAGCGGCCGGCGCACGGCTGCGGGCACTGGCCGGCGGTGACACCGACGCGGTCCAGGCGCTCGACGGGGAGCCGCTGGTGGTCGCCGTGGCGCCGGCGGTGCCGCTGCGGCAGCGCGGCCGCCGGCGCGGGCGCCGGACTGCCGGTGGCTGCCTCGCCAACGTCGCGCTGGCGGTCGGTGAGGGCGAGTTCGACATCGTCCACGCCCACGAGCCGCTCGTGCCCGGGCGTGGCAACGGCCGCGCTAAGCACTCCCAGGGCCTGACCGCCGCCACCTTCCACGCCGACCGTCGAGCCGCCACTCACCTACCCGGTGCGACGGCGGCGCCGCGAGCGCTACCTGGCCCGCATCGACGCGCTGCTGGCGACCAGCCCGCGCGGCCGCCGAGCTGGCGCCGAGTTCTACCCGGGCGATTACGAGCCGATCCCCGACCCGGTGTCTTCGAGCGGTTCCGCCCCGGCCGCGAAGCGCGGCACCCACGTGGTCGCCGAGTGGACGCCCGAGAGCCGGCCGGTGGTGAAGGCGCTGGTGCGGATGGTCGCCGACCACCCGGAGTCGACGCTGACGCTCGCTGTGGGTGCGGCGCGGCCGGCGGCCGATCCGCCCGTACGTCCCGCCCGCGCGCGCGGGGCCGCGTGCACACGCGTCGGCCCCGAGGGCGCCGACGACCGGGCGCGCGGTGCTCGCCGGCGGCCGACGTGTTCGTGGCCGCTCCCGACGGCGATCCGCCGCTCACCTGGGAGGCGCGGGCCAGCGGCTGCGTGGTCGTCGCGGCGCCGCGGGATCGACGACCTGGTGCTGCGGATACGCACCCGACCAGCCGCCGCTGGCCGCCGCGGCGGTCGGCCGGCTGCTGGAGGACGACAAGCTGCGTGGCCGGCTGGCGGCCGAGACGGTCAGCGGCGGCCGGCCAACGATTCGAGCGAGGTCGCTGGCCGAACGACTGGAGCAGATCTACCGCGGCCTGCTGCGTCGCCGCGCGCGTCGCGCCCAGGTGCCGGCCCCGCGGCCGAGCATCATCTGGCGCGACCTGCACATGCACACCAACCACTCGCACGACTGCGCCACCGATCCCGCGGCGCTGATCGACCACTGCATCGCCCAGGGCCTGGGCGCGATCGCGATCACCGATCACAACGAGATCTCCGGCGCCCTGGAGGCGGTCGAGCTGGCAGTCGAGACAAGCCGATCACCGTGATCGTGGGCGAGGAGGTCAAGACCTCGCAGGGCGAGGTGATCGGGCATGTTCCTGACCGAGAGGATCGAGCGCGGGATGACGCATGGCCGACACGATCGCGCCGATCCAGGACCAGAACGGGCTGGTGCTAATGCCCCATCCCGTTCGATCGGATGCACACCATCCCCGACGCCGCCACGCTGCTCGGCATCTCGACGAGATCGACATCTTCGAGGTCTACAACTCGCGGCTGCTGTTCGATGTCGTTCAACGACGACGCGCTGCGGTTCGCCACCAAGTACAACCTGGTGGAGTCGGCCGGATCGGACGCGCACGTGCTGCAGGGGATTGGGACGGCGATCAACCGCATCCCCGGCTTCGACGGGCCGGAGGAGTTCCTGATGGCGATGCGCCACAACCAGATCCTGCGCCGCCCCAAGAGCCTGCTGTACCTGCAGGGGCTCAAGTGGACGCAGCAGATGGGAAAGACGGGCTCGTAGCCGTACGGTCGGCCAGCGTGTGGCGCAGCACGGTCACCCGCTCCTGGCCCTCTCCCGCGCTCAGCACCTCGAGCAGCGCCTCCACGCAAGCGGGATCGAACGTCGTCCCCGCCTCATCGCGCAGCAGTTCCAGCGCCCGCTGCTCGGGCCACGGCTCGCGGTACGCCCGCCGGCTGGTGAGAGCGTCGAACACATCACACGCCGTGAGGATGCGCGCTCCCAGCGGGATGTCCTGCCCCACCCTGCCCTCCGGGTAGCCGCCGCCGGCGAACCGCTCGTGGTGCGACAACACGATCGGCACCTCCTCGTCAAAGCCGCCCAGGTGCAGCAGCAGCTCGGCGCCGCGGCCAGGGTGCGTGCGGATGACCGCGAACTCCTCGTCCGTCAGCTGACCGGGCTTGTTCAGGATCGCTTCCGGAACCTGGAGCTTGCCGATGTCGTGCAGAAGGCCAGCGATCGCCAGCCTGCGCGTCGCGGCCGCGTCGAGCCCCATCTTCGCTCCGACCGCGACCGCCAACCGGGCAACGCGACGCGAGTGCTCGCGGGTGGACGGATCGCGCAGCTCCATGGTCGCGGTCAGCGCCCGCACGTAGCCACCGAGGAGACTCTCCTCGCTCTCGACCAGGTCGCCCCCGGTCATGCGGTGAAACAGGTGATGCGAGGGCACTTGGCTTGCCAGGTCGACGGCCACCGCGCCCGCCACCGATACGAAGCCAATCGCCTCCAGTAGATGCGCGAACCAGAAGCCGATCGTCCACGCCGGCGAAAGCAGGTACAGCGGTACCGAGCTGCCAAGCCAGACCAGGCCGACGGCGACGAACAGATCGGCCCGGCGCCCCGTCAGCTGGTGGGTGTGGTGCGCCCGACGAGCGATCCAGGCGTACGCAGCTGCCACCGGCAGGAGCACGAAGTAGACCCACGGGTGCACCGTCAGCGGCACCAGCGGTACCAGCGACGGGTGAAGCAGGCCGATCGCGCCAAACAGCGTCAGCGCCACCAGGCAGACCACCTGTCCGCGCCAGATCAGCCCTGCCGCGATCCGGTTGGCAGGAGGTACGATCACGGCCAGCGCGAGCAGGACGCCGCCCGCAGGCACGGCAAGCGCACCGGCCAGACCGACGGTCGCGTTGCGGCCGTACTCCTCGAGCACGATGCCCGGCGTGGCCAGCCCGTGGATCACGAGCAGACCGCCGGTGGCGGTGAACGCCACACCGACCAGCCCGGCGCGGAGGTCGTTTCGGCGCAAGGCGACCCGCGTCATCATCAGTGAGATGACCGCCGCAAAGGCGGCTGCCCCCGTAACCGCGACGAGGTGCAGCGTGGGCAGCTCGAACTCCCCGACCAGCCGCCACCGCGCCACGAGGTACAACAGGGCCGGGGCGATTGATGCAACCGCGAGGATCACGCGGGAGGGTGTCAGGCGACGCCTCATCTCCCCGTCTAATCGACCGCCGGTCAGTGGACCTTGATGCGCCGGGCGCGGGTCGCTGGGGTGGCGTCCTGCGACCGCCCCCGCAGCGTCCCCACCAACCGCCTTACCCGCTGACGCTGTCCGTGCCGCGCATGCTCCAGCCGCGGTCGCCGTGCAGCCACACCTGCGTGAGAACCTCGCCCGGCAGCTGGTATGAGACCAGCGCCACGTTGTCGGCGATCGTGATGATCGGCCGAACGCCGCTCACGGTCTCCACCTTCTGCTCGAGCTCCGTAACCGGATCGAGTGCAACTGCCGTTGCCATGATCAGACCCCCCAGTCTGTTTCTCGGCCGCCCGTGCCCGGCGACCTCACACCCGTTATCGTCGATGCGTCGGAGGAAATTTGCCCGCAAAACTAAGACTTTGCAAACTCGTTACAACAAGCCTGACCGCGAGCCGTTCCCTTTTCCGCCATCCTTCCAGCGACGAGTGGAGGTATCCATCGCCGATGCGCCAATATGACGGGGTGAGCGCGCCGGACGATCAGATCTACGAGAAGTATCAGGCTCGCGCGATCGCCGAGACGAACCAGCTCGGACACGAGATCGCGACGTGGGTCGGCGAGAGGCATCCGTCGCTGACCCCGGTGATCGGCACCGGACACCCACTGGCGGACATCTTCCTGCTCAAGTACCGCCCGACCGCGGCGGAGATCCAGGAGGGCGTGGCGTTCTTCGGCCGCGCAGGGCAGGCGGTGCTGAAGAGCATCGAGCGGCTTCGCATCGATCCGCTGAAGCTCTACGGCAGCCTCTGCCTGAAGGTGGACGTCGAGCCGTCTGATGACGACCTCGAGCAGTCACGCGCGTGGCTCACTCGCGAGCTCCACATCACGCAGCCGGGGATCGTCGTCGTGATGGGCGAGCCCGCGCTCGACTTCATCAACTCGCTCGAGTTCCCGCTGTCGGGACCGGTGGCGAACTCGGTCGGAAGCGTGCAGCGCTTCACGCCGACGATCGAACTGCTCGCCGTGCCCGACATCGACGAGTCGCTCAACGAGTCGGCCGCCAAGCGGGAGTTCTGGGCCGCGTTCAAGGCCCTTGGCGAGTGGTACGAGAACCTGCCCCCGTACTGATGGTTGACTCCGTATTCACCGTGGATGCAGGGCGTCAGGTGCAAGCCCTTGCGGCTTGCACCGGTCAGGAGCGATCTGCGATTACGCAGATCGTGGATGGCGGGCGCGCTGGGCGGCGGGAGCACTCGAAGCGCAGGCTGGAGAAGCCCTGGGCAAGCGTGATCGTGACGCCCAGCGTGTCCTGGGCCCGATCCTGCGCCGCGTGGAATACGGAATCAATCATCTAAGACACGTGGCGGGCGCGCTGGCCGCGCTGGCCGCTTTCGATCTGGCAGCGCCGCACATCGCCGAGTCGGCCGGACCGGCACTCCAGGTGGCGGGGCTGAGCCTGATCTCGATCCCCCTCGCCACGCGGGTGCCACGCGCGATGAAGCCGCCAACCGAGGTCGGTGTGCAGCTGCTGGCCGCCTTCGGCGGCGCCGTCGCAGCCACCGCCCTGCTGATCTGGGCGGGCTACCCGGGCACGCCCGCGACCTTGACCAAGCTCTGCGCCGCCAGCGTGCTCGGCCTCGCGCTCGGGTCGCTGCTGCAGACCACGGCCGAGATCATCGCCATCGCGGTGCTGATCGCGTCGGTCGACATCTACAGCGTCGCGGCCGGCCCGACGAAGGTGATCGTCGAGCATCACGTCGAGGTGCTGAACGCGTTCACGCTCGCGTTCCATCCGCTCGGCAGCCAGGAAGTCGCCCAGATCGGAGCAAGCGATTTCGTCTTCTTCGCGGTCTTCCTGGCCGCCGCGACGCGGCTCGGCCTTCGCCGCGATGCGAGTTGGCTGGCGATGACGGCCTCGTTCGGGGCAACGCTGACACTCTCGTATCTGCTCGACCGCGCGCTGCCTGCGCTGCCGCTGCTGTCGCTCTCGTTTCTGGCAGTCAACCAGGAGGCGCTCCGCGCACGCATCAAAGCCGGTCGAGACGGCCGGCCGTGAGGGGGAGGAGCGGTTCACCCGATAGGGAGTAGGCGCCAAGAGCGGGAATGCCGATCAACATCTGATGGCTTCTCCCGGCCCGCTCCGCCGATTGTCAATCCCCGCGCTGGTCATGGTCGCGGTGCTCGCCGCATCGCCGGCGGCCGAGGCCCGTCACACCAGCAGCATCGAGGGTTCGCGGCCGGCCTGGGCGACGCCCGCCAACCGTCATTCGGACGCCAAGTCCGGCGCGAAGGTGGTGTTCTCGGTCTGGATTGGATGGCGCGACCAGGCCCAGCTCGATCAGCTGCTCGCCGACCAGCAGAACCCGGCCAGCCCCAGCTACCAGCGCTGGCTGTCACCCGCCCAGTTCCGATCGCAGTTTGCGCCCAGCCAAAGCCAGGTGAAGCAGGTCTCGGATTGGCTGCGGGGTGACGGATTCGACCTCGTGACCGTGCCCCAGAACCACCTCTTCGTCACCGCCGAAGGCTCCGTCGCGCAGGTCGAGCAGGCCTTCTCGGTCGACGAAAGCATCTACAGCGTCGACGGCCGGCTGCTGCGCGCGCCGAACGCCGATCCAAGGGTGCCCGACTCGCTGGCGGGCACCGTCGTTACCGCAATCCCTAGGGGCTGCCAACGCAGCGATGC
>CAVWLK010000016.1:0-22068 GCA_963755675.1 uncultured Actinomycetes bacterium | reverse complement strand
GCGCAAGGTCGACATCCTCCGGCGTGGCGCCGTCGAACACCGGCGTGGCCACGAACTGGCGCTCGCCGTTCTCTCCGCCGTGTGCCGCCGCCCAGCCCAGGTGCGTCTCCAGGATCTGGCCGATGTTCATTCGCGACGGGACGCCGAGCGGGTTGAGGATGATGTCCACGGGCCGGCCGTCCTCCAGGAACGGCATGTCCTCCTCGGGCACGATCTTCGAGATCACGCCCTTGTTGCCGTGACGTCCGGCCAGCTTGTCGCCCTCGGCGATCTTGCGCTTGGTGGCGACGTAGACGCGCACCAGCTCGTTGACCCCGGGGAAGGTCGTCGCCGTCGCCGCGCGAGAAGGTCTTCACGTCGATCACCTTGCCGCCCTCACCGTGGGGCACCTTCAGCGACGTGTCGCGCACCTCGCGCGCCTTCTCCTTGAAGATGGCGCGGATCAGCTTCTCCTCGGCCGTCAGCTCAGTCTCGCCCTTGGGCGTGACCTTGCCAACCAGCAGGTCGCCGGAGCCGACCTCGGCCCCGATCCGAACAATGCCGTTCTCGTCCAGGTTGCGCAGCGACTCCTCGGAGCGGTTGGGGATGTCGCGCGTGATCTCCTCGTCGCCCAGCTTGGTCGAGCGCGCGTCCACCTCGTACTCGTGGATGTGGATCGAGGACAGCACGTCGTCCTTGACCAGCCGCTCGGAGAGGATGATCGCGTCCTCGAAGTTGTAGCCCTCCCAGGACATGAACGCGACCAGCAGGTTCTTGCCCAGCGCCAGCTCGCCCTGGTCGGTCGACGACCCGTCGGCCAGCACCTGATCGCGGGTCACGCGGTCGCCGGCACGCACAGTCGGCTTCTGGTGGATCAGGGTGCCCTGGTTGGAGCGGCGGTACTTGACCATGTCGTAGGTGTCGTGACCGTCCTTGGCCGCGACGATGATCTTCTCGGCGTCGACGTACTCGACCTTGCCGGGCCGCGTGGCCAGTACCACGTCGCCGGTATCGACCGCGGCGCGGTACTCGAGACCGGTTCCCACCAGCGGCGCCTCGGTCACCATCAGCGGCACAGCCTGTCGCTGCATGTTCGAACCCATCAGCGCGCGGTTGGCGTCGTTGTGCTCGAGGAACGGGATCAGCGCCGTCGCCACCGACACGATCTGCGCCGGGTCGACGTCCATGTAGTCGACCCGCGTAGCGTCCACCTGCACGGGCACGCCGTCACGGGTACGGCACAGCACCGGCGAGACGAGCTTGCCGTTCTTGTCGATCTCGGCGTTGGCCTGCGCGATCGTGTACTTCTCCTCCTGGATTGCATCCAGGTACTCGATGTCGTCCGTCACCTTGCCCTTGACGATCTTGCGGTACGGCGTCTGCACGAAGCCGTGCTCCGAGACCTTGGCGTAGCAGCCCAGCGAGCCGATCAGTCCGATGTTGGGCCCTCCGGCGTCTCGATCGGGCACATGCGGCCGTAATGGGTCGACGTGCACGTCGCGCACCTCGATCGGCGCGCGCTCGCGGGTGAGACCGCCGGCGCCGAGCGCCGACAGCCGCCGCCGGTGCGTGAGCCCCGCCAGACGAGTTGGTCTGATCCATGAACTGCGACAGCTGCGACGAGCCGAAGAACTCCTTCAGCGCCGCGGCCACCGGTCGGATGTTGACGATCGTCTGCGGCGTGATCGCGTCCTCGTCCTCAGTCGTGAGCCGCTCGCGGACGACCCGCTCCATGCGGTAGAGGCCGATCCGGAACGCCTCCTGGATCAGCTCGCCGACCGTGCGCAGGCGGCGGTTGCCGAAGTGCTCGTACTCGTCCAGGTCGTGCTCGATCGGATCGCGCGGGATCGGCGACGCGTCGGCGGCGAAGTCCTTGCTCTCTTCGGGAACGCCCAGCTTGACGGGCAGCTCGACCAGCCTCCTCACCAGCTCGACGATGTCGCCAGTCGTGAGAACGCGGCACTCGGGGGAGACGTCGACGCCCAGCCGCATGTTCAGCTTGTAGCGGCCGACCCGGGTGAGGTCGTAGCGCTTGGGATCGAAGAACAGCGCCCGCACGAGGTTGCGCGAGTTGTCCACCGTGGGCGGCTCGCCGGGGCGCTGCTTCTTGAACACCTCGATCAGGGCCGCCTCCTCGGACTGCGAGGGATCCTTCTCAAGCGTCATGCGGATGAAGGGGTTGTTGTCGAACAGCGCGAGCATGCCCTCGTCCGTCTTGTCGATCACGAAGCCGGTGTTCTCGTCCTCGGCCGGCAGCGCGCGCAGCAGCGTGGTGATCGGCAGCTTGCGCTTGCGGTCGATGCGGACGTTGACCAGGCCCTTCTTGTCGATCTCGAGCTCGAGCCACGATCCGCGCGACGGCATCAGGTTGGCGGTGAACACCTGCTTGTCGCGATCCTTGGGCTCCATGACGTAGGCGCCGGGCGAGCGCACCAGCTGCGTCACGACGACGCGCTCGGTGCCGTTGATGATGAACGTGCCCTGCTGCGTCATCCACGGGAAGTTGCCCAGGAACACGGTCTGCTCGCGGATCTCGCCGGTGTCCAGTTGGTGAACGCCACCTTGACGTTGACCGGCACCTCATAGGAGAGGTCCTTCTCGCGGCACTCCCGCTCGGGCACGACCGGATCGCCGATCGTGTACTCGCCGAGCGCGACCTCGAGCCGCTCCGAGTAGTCGCGGATGGCGAGATGTCATCGATCGTCTCCCGCAGGCCGGACGTCTTCAGCGACGCCGGATCGCTCGGGTCTCCCATGAACCATCTGAACGACGCCTTTTGGATGTCGATCAGGTTGGGGACGTCGAGGACCTTCTCCAACTTGGAGAACGTCTTGCGGACTCGTGGCGAGGTGGATTCAGGCAACGCAAAGCCTCCCGCGGGGCTAAGAAGGGAAATCAGAAGGTCGGATCCGGACCAAGGGCGCAACCGAGAACCCTATCAGGGCGCCCTATTCCACGCAAACAGGGTCGGTCCGCCCCGCCCGCGGGATGGGCTTCCGCAGCGGGGTACCTGAGATCACTATACCCGAGCAGGGTGTTTGGTCAAGGGCGCGAGCCCGGCGGCGGCGTCAGCCTCCAGACCACACCCAGGCATGCGCCTCGCGCTCGACCTGGCGCAGCGGGACGCCGAGCGCCGTCCGGAACACTGAGCGGACGGTGTCCAGCGAGTAGCCGGTGAACCACTGCCGGCCGGCGAACCCCTTCGCAAGTCGCCGTAGCGCGGTCATGCCGCCGTGGCGGACGAGCACTGTGCGCACGATCGCCTCGGCGTCGTCGTAGGAGAGCTCGATCGCCACCGGCGAGTGCAGCCCCCACTCCACCACGGCCGAGCGCCACCGTTCCGCGGTCGGGAACCCGTGCCGGTAGGCGCGGCCGATCGCCGTCAGCGGGATCCGGCTGTGGTGAAGGTGCAGGTATCGGTCCTGTTCATACTGGGCCAGCCCCTCAGCCAGGCTGGTGGGAGCTGCAGCCAGCGAATGCTCCGTCACGAGGTGCGTCAACTCGTGCACTATCACCCCCTGGGCGCCCGGATCCCCCCAGTAGCGCCACTCGGCGTCATTCAGGATCACCCGGCCCTGGTAGGTGATGCCGGTCGGCTCGTTGGGATAGTCGCCCGGCACGATGCGAGCTGCCTGCTTCCAGTCGCTGGTCAGGTAGATCACGGCCCGCTGCGGCCCGCCGTAGCGGCGATGGAGCCGCGGCAGCAGCTCGTCGGCCACCCGCATCGCCAATCCGGCCGAGAACGAATCGGGCGACGGGCCGGTGGCATCGATCACGACGCTGCT
This sequence comes from uncultured Actinomycetes bacterium, assembly GCA_963755675.1. Classification (GTDB taxonomy): domain Bacteria; phylum Actinomycetota; class Thermoleophilia; order Gaiellales; family JAICJC01; genus JAICYJ01. The sequence goes on along the minus strand of CAVWLK010000016.1, from coordinate 18,304 downwards.
GCTACCGACCAGGATCGAGGCGTCGCGCACGGCCTCCAGGCCGTCGCCGCGCAGTAGCCGCGACTCGCTCCCGGTGATGTCGGCCGCCACCCGCCAGTGCCCGTCATCGTCCTGCCGCGCCAGCAGCGCCAGCTGCCCGAGGTTGACCTCGGTGCTCGGCGGGTAGAGGGCCAGCGGCGCCGCCAGGCTCACGATCACGCCGGTCGTGCGAGGGTCGTCGCGACCGAGGCTGGTGGCGTCGATCCGCAGGTCGTGTGCGGGGATGCCGCCCAGCCAGTGCTCCAGCCGGCGGAGCGACGCTCGCTGCGAGGCGGTCTCGGACGCGGTGAACCGGTCCAGCGGGCGGTGATCGGTGATCGCCCGCAGGTAGGCGGAAACGACTGGCAGTGCGTGCTGGTAGCGCTGTTCAGGGCCGAGCTGCGTGAGCTCCACGGCGCGCGTGGCCTCACCGGTGCAACCCACCGCCGACGTCGCCAGCACTGCCAACGCGGCCATCGCGAGACGTCTGCTCAGTGGAGCGTCCCGTCATCAGAGGCAAGCGCGACCAGCGCCGCCGTGACTCGATGCACATGCCTCATGCCTGCTCCCAAGTTGGTGTCGGCACAAGCATGAGGCCTGGAGGTCAGGGTGGCAAGCCCTGTCAGCGCAACGGTCGGACGGGCCGCCGTGCCGGACATGCGGACGGCGGCGCGCTACTGCCGTCAGTCGTCGCCGTCGAAGACTCTGCGAACGGTGCGGATCCGCTTCTTCAGCTCAGACGGATGCTTCTCGCGCACCACGCTGGCCTGCTCCCTGGCGGAATGCACGATCTCGCCGCCTTCGAGCGCGACCGCGATGTGATCGCCGTAGCAGAGCAGATCACCTGGCCGGACCGAGCGCAACGAGACTTCGCGGCCCGCCTCCTCCTGCTGGTCGGCGTTTCGCGGCAGCAGCAGTCCGAACCGTCGATGCACAGCCTGCACGAGTCCCGAGCAGTCGAGCCCCTCGACGGTCACGCCGCCCCACTCGTAGGGAGCGCCGAGGAACATCAGCGCAGCTTCGGCGATGGCCTCACCGGTCGCCTTGCGACGGGCGGCGGCCAGCGGCTCCGTGCGAAGCCCTGGTGCGGGCAGCCATGTTCCCATGTAGCGGTCGGCCGCCTGCGGCACCACGACGACATGGGCACGGTCTTTGGGCAGCGGCTCGCCCAGCGACTCGACCTCCAGGTATCCCTGGTAGCCGTCCGCCAGCACGACCTTCGCCCACCCGTTGCCACGCTCGACGACATCGATCGGGTCGGCGAACAGCGCCTGAGTCTGCTGCTCGGCGGTCGCCTTCGGCTTGCTGCGCAGCGATGCGTATGGGCGGATGCAGGATGCCTTCTCCACAACGGGGATTTTACCGATGTCCGGACGATCCACGTCGGGAGAAGGCGCGGACGAGCGCCCAGCGGGGGTTTTCGCACCCGCCGGCACCCGCCCCGAGACGAGAGTGTTACTTGAGCTCGACAGTGGCTCCAGCCTCCTCGAGCTTGGCCTTCATCTGCTCGGCCTCGTCCTTGGCGACACCCTCCTTGACGGGGGCGGGCGCCTCGTCGGCGACCGCCTTGGCCTCCTTGAGGCCGAGTCCGGTCAGCTCGCGGATCACCTTGATGACCTGGATCTTCTTGTCGCCGGCTCCAGCAAGCACGACGTCGAAGGAGGACTTCTCCTCCTCGGCTTCGCCGCCGCCTCCGCCACCCGCCGGCGCAGCGACAGCCACCGGAGCGGCGACCGCGGCGGTGACGTCCCATTCGCTTTCGAGAGCTTTCTTCAGCTCGACCAGCTCGAGCACGGACAGCTTGTTCAGGGATTCAACGATCTTCGTGACAGGCATCTGTCAGGTACTCCTCTTTCTCAGGCAGCTTCTGCCGCTTGGCGTTTTGCGATGTACGAATCGAGCAGCGCGACGATGTCGCGCAGCGGTGCTGAGAGCACACCAACCGTGCCCTGCAACGGGCCGGCGACGGTGCCCACGACCTGCGACAGCAGCACCTCTCGGGGAGGCAGGTCGCCGAGGTCCTTGATCTGGGCTGCGGTCAGCGTATGACCGTCGAGCACGCCGCCCTTGACGGCCAGAATCTTGGTCTGGCGGGCGACCTCCGACAGCTTCTTCGCGGCGGCCGCGGGATCGTCGGAGATGAACGCGATGGCGGTCGGACCCTGCAGGAACTCCACCAGGTGCGGGCGCTCTGCCTGCTCGGCAGCCTTCCGCGTCAGCGTGTTCTTGGCGACGTGGAACGTGGCGCCGGACGGGCGCAGAGCGTCGCGGATCTCGGCCGTCTGGCTGACGGTGAGGCCACGGTAGTCGGTGACGATCAGCGCCTTGGCCTCCTTGATCTGAGTCACCAGGCGCTCGACCACCGCTGCCTTGTCATCTCGGTTCATTCACTCACCTCCTTCTCTGCCGTGTGCGTCCGTCTTATGAGGCGGACGCAGGCGAAGCGGTGAGCTTCGAATCTGGATCCGGCCTCGGTCGGGTGGTGGTTTGAGCCTCTCGGCCCCGACTGTCTCTGGCGCGGTGCACGCGGTTGATGTCGGTACAGCTTAGTGCGTCTACACAGCCGCGGTCGCGGCTGACTCCTCCAGCAGGTCGCGGACCTTGGACGTGTCCACCTTCAGACCCGGCCCCATCGTCGAGGCGAGCGTGATTGAGCGCAGGTAGCGGCCCTTGGCGGAGGCCGGCTTGGCGCGAAGGATCTCCTCCAGCACCGCCTGGTAGTTCTCGACCAGCGAGCGCTCGTCGAATGACTTCTTGCCCAGCGCGACGTGCACGATCCCCGTGCGGTCGGTGCGGTACTCGATCTTGCCTGACTTGACATCGCCGACCGCCTTGCCGATGTCGAACGTGATCGTCCCCGCCTTGGGACTGGGCATCTTTCCCTGCGGGCCGAGGATACGGCCCAGCTTGCCGACGGTGCCCATCATGTCGGGGGTGGCGATGGCGACGTCGAACTCGCTCCACCCCTCAGTGATGCGCGCGGCCAGGTCGTCTCCGCCGACGAAGTCGGCGCCGGCCTCCTCGGCCTCCTTGGCCTTCTCGCCCTGGGCGAACACAGCCACGGTCACCGACTTGCCCAATCCGTGGGGCAGGAACAGCGTGCCGCGCAACTGCTGGTCGGCGTGGCGCACGTTGACGCCCAGCCGCATGTGGACCTCGACCGTCTCGTCAAACTTCGCGGTCTCGAGCTGCTTCATCGTGCGCACCGCCTCGAGCGGTGCATACACGCGCTCGCGGTCGACCTGAGCGCGGGCGGCGGTGTACTTCTTTCCGGCCATCAGCCCACCACCTCCACGCCCATCGAACGGGCGGTGCCGGCGATGATGTTGATCGCCGCATCGACGTCGTTCGCGTTCAGGTCGGGCATCTTGCGCTCGGCGATCGTGCGCAGCTGATCACGGGAGATGCTTCCCACCTTGACCCGATTGGGCTCACCGGAGCCCGAGGTCAGGTTGATCGCCTCCTTGATCAGCACCGCGGCCGGGGGCGTCTTGGTGATGAATGTGAACGACCGGTCCTCGTAGACGCTGATCTCGACCGGCGTCACCTGGCCCGCGTTTGGCCCTTGCGTCTGGGCGTTGAACGCCTTGCAGAAGTCCATGATGTTGACGCCATGCTGGCCCAGCGCGGGGCCGACCGGCGGGGCCGGGTTAGCCTGCCCGGCCGGAATCTGGAGCTTGATGATCTTGATGACCTTCTTGGCCACCGGCTTCCTCCTTAGTGGTGCATGCGCCGGATCAACCGGCTCCCACGGTCGTGAGTGGTTTAGATCTTCTTGACCTTGTCGAACTCCAGCTCAACCGGCACCTGGCGCTCGAAGATCGACACCAGCACCTTGAGCTTGCCCTGATCCTCGTTGATTTCGGCGATCTCGCCGTCGAAGTCGGACAGTGGCCCCGAGATGACCTTGACGCTCTCGCCCAGCGAGAACTCGGCCTTCTGCTTGGGCGCCGGCGCCGCGGCTGCGGTGTGCAGCATGCGGTCGACCTCGGGCTGGCTGAGCGGCACGGGCTTGTTCTGCGCGCCCACGAAGCCGGTCACGCCGGGGGTGTTCTTGACCAGGGTCCAGGCCTCGTCGCGTGAGGTCCATGTTCACCAGCACGTAGCCGGGCCACAGCCGCCGCTCGGTCTGCACCTTCTGTCCGTCCTTGGTCTCGACCACGGACTCGGTCGGCACGACCACGCGACGCACGGCAGCTCCTGGTTCATCGACTTGACCCGGTGCTCGAGATTGGCCTTGACCTTGTTCTCGTGGCCGGAGTAGGTGTTGATCACATACCAGCGAAACATCGTTTTCCCGTCAGTTTTCTGGAGGTCGATCAAGTCGGCGACCAGACGCGTGAAGATCTGGTCGAGGCCGTAGAGATACACGCCGACGATGACACAGGCGGCGATCACGACCGAGGTCGACTGCAGGTCTGCTGGCGATTTGGGAAGTCGACCTTGGCCAGCTCGCCGCGAACCTCGCCGGCAAACGTGCGAACGCCTCGTCAGCCCGCCCTTGCGCTGCGACGGCTCCCCGCCGGACTGGCTCTTGGGCTTGCCGGCCAGTGGGGCGGTGACGCTGCGCCGACCCGTCTGCTGCGGCTGACGGCTCCTGCGGGCCATCGGTCTAGCGCGTCTCCTGATGCGGAGTGTGCTTCCCGCACCACCGGCAATACTTCGAGAACTCGATCCTGTCAGGCGAGTTGCGCTTCGATTTATTCGTCTGATAGTTGCGGCGCTTGCACTCCTGGCAAGCAAGCGTCACGAGCACTCGAACACCTGTGGCCACGGAAAACCCTCTCGTCGGCTGAGCCAAAGGACGGTATCACAGGGCTGTTTTGCGGCGAGTCAGCCAGAGGGGCTCACGGCCGACCGCGGACGCGGCGATCGTAGACTCCGGCATGAACGACCTGCCCCTCTCGGTACGCCGACTTCGGAGGGCGCTGATCGCCGTCAGCATGCTGTGCGCCGTGCTGGTGCTGGTGATCGTCGGGGTGTTGATCTACTGGCGCCTCTACCTGCTCGGGCCGAGCTCCGGCGCGTTCGCCCGCGGCCCGTACCTCGTCTCGCTGAGCGAGGATTCGGCGTCGCTGGCGTGGAGCGTTCGCAGCGGCGAAGGCGTCGAGCTGCGGGCCATCGCCGCAGACGGTTCGCAGGCCGAGGCGCGCAACGGATCGTTCACCGGACTCGAGCCTGGCACGGTCTATGCGTGGACGGCGGCGGTGGACGGGAGGGCTCAGGCATCTGGCAGCTTCACCACCGCCCCGCAAACCATCGCCGATCCCGTCACGTTCGCGGTGATAGGAGATTACGGATCTGGCAACGACCACGAGTGGGCCGTGGCACGGGTGCTCGCGGCCGGCGTCCCGACTTCATCCTCACCGCCGGCGACAACAGCTACCTGGCAGCGTTGCCGCCGCTGCTCGACCGCAACATCTTCAAGCCACTGGCCGAGGCGATGAAGGGCGCGCCGCTGTGGGCAACCATGGGCGAGCACGATCTGGCGTGGCGCGGCGGTGAGGCGGTCACGTCGGCGCTGCGGCTCCCCGGGTCGGCCGGTATGCGATCCGCTACGGCCCGGTGCAGGTGGTGCTGCTGGGGCTGAAGGCGGATGCCGGCGCAATCGTCGTTCGCTCGCCGGGAGCTGGCCCGCCCGGTCCCTCGGTCCGGTTCGTGGTCGTGCACCGGCCGCTGCAGCCGGGCGACGCGATCCTGCCGCTGTTGCGCGAGCGCGGCGTGGCGGCGGTGTTCGCCGGGCACCTGCACCGCTATGAGCGTCGCATGGTGGACGGCGTGCTCGAGTTCACCGTCGGCACCAGCGGCGAGGGCCCGGGAGCCTCCGAGTTCACACGAGCCTCCCCCGACGCCGCGGTGTCATTGCTGAATTACGGCCTCCTGCAGGTGACGGCCACCGCGACCGGGGTCGAGTACAGGTTCATCGATGAGCGTGGCCGCGTGCTCGACCAGACGTCCGGGCGGCTGACCGGGCCATGACCGCCCTTCGCGCCGTCAACTTGGTCATCTCTGGGGTCGCACTCGCTGCGGCGCTGACGATCGGCCGGCCGGAGGTGTTCGCTCCGCTCGGCGTCTGCGGGTTGGTGCTGTTCGTCGCAGGCGCCGGGTCGATCGCCGCCGACAGCTTCCCGCTGCACGACCGTCTCGCCCTGGTCTGCTCGGCTCTGACGCCGCTGGCGGCTATCGGCCTGGCCTCGGCGGGATTTGCGGGAGCGCCGCCGGTGGCCGCGGCACTCCCGCCGCTTGCGCTCTCGCTGGCGCCGGTGGTCGCCGCCCGCCGGCGGCGCTAGCTGCCGCCTCCGGGAGGGTGATAGCGGTACCCCCGAGCGGGGAGTACCCGAACCCGCCGTCCGCTTTCATCCTGTGAGGGTGGGCACTTGGCTTCCGCGTGGTGCCTACGCCGGATGGGGTCACCACCGGCCATACCACACATTGGCTTCAGGAGGTTGTCTGTGCGCAACTCGTCGAGTCGGCTCGCCGTAGGCTGTTTGGCAGTCGCGGTGATGGCAATGACGGCAGGAAGCGCGCGGGCGGCCGCGGTCCAGCACCAGTTGGTGACGGTCACCGGGAGCGGCGTGGCGGCAAACGAGAGCTCCGCACAGGACTCGATCTCGCTCTCGGCAGACGGCCGGCTGGTGGCTTTCGTCTCGTCGTCGCCCGCGCTCGTCCCGGACGACACCAACGGCGCCCGCGACGTGTTCGTCCGCGACACCGCGACCGGCCGGACGACCCGCGTCTCGGTGGGCGCCGGCGGGCAGGCCGATGGGCCGTCCTCGAACGCCCGCATCAGCGCCGATGGGCAGTACGTCGTCTTCACATCCCAGGCCACGAACCTGGTGGCCGGCGACACCAACGGAGCGGCGGACGTGTTCGTACGCGATCTCGCTGCCGACCAAACCGTCCGCGTCAGCGTCTCCGCCTCGGGCGAGCAGGGCAACGGGCCCAGCGGCGAGGCGCCATCCGACATCAGCGCCGACGGCGGGGTTGTGAGCTTCTCGTCTGCCGCGTCCAACCTGGTCGTGGGAGACACCAACCGCATCCGCGACGTGTTCGCGGCCGTGCGCGCGACCGGCGCCATCGAGCGGATCAGCGTGGCCGGCGACGGCAGCCAGGCGGCGGCCGGCGCCAGCGACGCCTCGGCGATCTCGGCCGACGGACGCTTCGTGGCCTTTGCGAGCACCGCGCCGAACCTGGTCAACGGGGACACCAACCTGGCGGCGGACGTGTTCGTGCACGATCGCCAGACCGGCTCCACGGTGCGGGCAAGTGTCTCGGCATCCGGTGGGCAGGCCGCCAGCTCGTCGTCGCTGCGGCCGGGCGGACTGTCGGCCAACGGGAACCTGGTCGCCTTCGAGACGGCCGCGCCGCTGGCCGCGGGCGACACCGGCGGCAGTGACGCCTACCTTCGCGACGTCTCGTCCGCGACCACCGAGCGGATCAGCGTGAACAGCGCCGGTGTGGGCGCGAACGCCAGCGCCGGGGCGCCCGCGATCTCGGCCGACGGCCGGTACGTGGCGTTCGAATCGTCGGCCACCAATCTCGACCCGGCCGACACCGGCTTCGACGAGGACATCTTCGTGCGCGACCGGGTGGCCGGTTTCACCCGCCTCATCTCAACGTCGGGGTCGGCGATCCAGATCAGCCAGACCGTCGCCATCTCGGCCGACGCCCGGTTTCTCGGCTTCGCCTCCACGGCTCCCGACCTGGCGGCGGGTGACAGCGCCCAAGGCTTCGGCACCGGCTGGGACGTGTTCCGATCGAGCTCGGCGTTCGACCCGCCTGCCGACCGCGCGGCTCCGACCGTCGCCTGCTCAGGCGACGACGGCAGCTGGCACGCGGACAACGTGACCGTGTGGTGCACGGCGAGCGACGCCGGCAGCGGCCTGGCGGATGCTGCCCAGGCGGCGTTCCCGCTCTCGACTCAGGTGGCCGACGGCAGCGAGACCGCCGACGCCAGCACCCAGGCCGTTCAGGTCTGCGATCGGGCCGGCAACTGCGTCACCGCCGGGCCGGTGAGCGGGCTGCGAGTCGACCGGCTGGCACCGCGGGTGACGATCGCGACGCCGTTGGACGGAGCCGAGGTCGAGATCGGAAGTCAGCTGTCCGCGAGTTTCGGCTGCGCCGACGGCGGCTCCGGCATCGCCTCCTGCATCGGATCGGTGGCCGATGGATCGCCACTCGACACGTCCAGCCCCGGCCCGCACAGCTTCACGGTGACCGCCGCGGATGTGGTCGGCAACCAGGCCTCGCGAACCGTCACCTACTGGGTGCGGTATCGATGGTTGGGCTGGGAGCCGCCGGTCGCCGGGCGCAGTCACGGGACCGATGAGGCCGGCCGCACGATCCCGCTCAAGTTCGCGGTCGAGGGTGCGTCCGGTGCCGATCTGGTGGCCGGCGTCGAGGTGGCGACGGTTCCCTGCTCAGGCGGCGCCCTGGTCGCGACCGGCGACTCCAGGCTCGAGCCCGCCGATGCGACGACCAACTACACCGGCCAAGACGGCCACGAGATGGTGCTGTGGCGAACGAGCCGCGGCTACGCGGGGAGCTGCCGCCAGCTGCTGCTGGAGCTGACGGACGGCTCGGTGCACCGGCTGACGTTCGAGTTCCGGCCGGCTGGCCACGGCCGCCATCACCAGGGCCGCCACCACCACCGTTAGGTGGTCAGCCGGTGTCCGCCGTCGCGGCGGGCACGGCGCCCGCCTGCTCGCCCTCCAGCCACTCGGTCTGCATCTCAGCGGCGGTGTGAATCGTCACCATCCGGAGCTCGCCGCTGCCGGTATTCGTGAAGCCGTGCGGCGTGTTGGCGGGAGCGATCACGATCTGGCCGTGTTCGGCGACGATCTCGCCGTCTCCCACCCTGAACGTGGCGCGTCCGCTCTCGACGATGAACAGCTCCGGGTAGGGATGGCGGTGCAGGGACGGCCCTCGGCCGGGTGGGGTGTGAACGAGGAACATCGAGACCGGGACGTCGTGGTCAGCCCCGATGAAGACGTGCGACGTCTCGCTGTGGGACAGGTCGTCGAGCTGGATCACCGGGCTCATGCGGGCCTCCTTGCAGCGTGGTGGGGGACCAGTATTTCGCTTAACGCCTTCGGTGTGTCCATCGTTACCACGACATCGCGACTTTCGCGACGCGGGCGGGTACGGTACCCGGAGCATCGCGTGAGGGGGTCGAGCCGTGGTCACGATCGAGGACGTTCGCGAGGTCGCGCTGGCACTGCCACGGTCATACGAGGCGTTCGTCCGCGGCCGCGTCAAGTTCCGGGTCGGGCGGATCGTCTACCTGGCCTTCTCGCGCGACGAGACGCTGATGGGGTTCGCATTTCCCAAGGAGGAGCGTGAATGGCTGGTCGGTACCGAGCCGGAGAAGTTCATGATGCCGCGCGAGTTCGACCTGCGCTACCACTGGGTGGTGGTGCGGCTGGCGGCGATCGACGAGGTCGAGATGCGCGAGCTGGTGATCGACGCCTGGAGCATGGTCGTGCCGAAGCACCTCTCGGCGGCCTACCAGGAAGTTCCTTGAGAGTGCGGCGATGAAATTGCGCAGGCGGCCAAGTCTCACAGATAACCACAGCGGCCGGGGCGGTGGCCCCCGGCCGGACACAAGCCAACGAGGAGGGGCAGATGCCCGGTAAGTTCGTGCACATCGAGATCCCGGCGGACGACACCGCCAAGAGCCGTGAGTTCTGGGGATCGCTGTTCGGCTGGGAGTTTCAGGCCTTTCCCGGCCCATCCGAGTATCACATGACACGCATCAGCGAGGACAGCGGCGCAGCGATCACCAACATGGAGCCGGCCAAGCGCGGCACACGCTCCTACTTCGACGTCGACGACATCAACGCCGGCGCGGCGAAGGTGCGCGAGTTGGGCGGCAAGGCCGACGATCCGATGCCCGTCCCCAGCATGGGATGGTTCGCGACCTGCACCGATCCCCACGGCAACGAGTTCGGCCTGTGGCAGACCGACCCGTCCGCCGAGATGCCGAGCGGCGGCTGAGTCGGGACTGAGCCTCGGCCGGCGGCGCAGGCAATCCGCGCCGCCGGCCGCAGAGCCGGACGACTCCCGGTCGCGCCTTCAGCCCATCGCCGGGCTGGGCGCCGCCGTCCGACCCAACGTCGCCTCGATTCCACGAACGTCTCCGGCCTCGTCGGAGAGCACACCAACCTCGAGGTATCCGAGCCGGGCGAGATCTCCGCGCAGCGCCTCCGCCTGACCACCGCCCAGCTCCAGCAGGATCGCGCCGCCGTCCCGCAGGTAGCGCGGTGCTTCCCGCAGGATCCGCCGCAGGATGTCCGTCCCGTCCCGCCCCCCGTGATATGACCGACGCGACTCGAACGTGAACGTGTCGCGCTGGAGCAGCGGCAGCTCGCCGGTCGGCACGTAGGGCACGGCGCCGACGATCACGTCGACGCATCCCTCGAGCGACTGCGGCAGCGGTGCGAACAGATCGCCGAGGTAGACGTCGACGCCGTTTGCCTTCGCGCAGTCAACTGACCGCTGGTCGAGGTCGGACGCCACCACCGCGGCATCGGGTCGGCCGAGCATCAGCACCTTCGCGATCGCGCCGGTCCCGGTGCAGAGGTCGATCGCGGTGCCGCCGTCGGGCAGCCGGTCGACGGCTCGGCGGGCGAGCGGCTCACTCTGCCAGCGGGGGACGTAGACGCCGGTATCGACGCGGATCTGAGTTCCGCAGAACGATGTGCTGCCGACGATCCAGGCCAGAGGTTCGCCCGTCAGACGGCGCCGCACGAGCGAGTCGAGCAGCTGCCGGTCATCGCCCGCGCGGGCGAGCAACTCGGAGGCCTCCTCACGCGCGGCCACAAAGCCTGCGCGGGAGAGCAGCTCAGCCAGCGACTCGCGGTCGTCCGGAATCGACACGCTCGTTACTACAACAGGTTGGCGATGAGCCCGGCGGCGGCACAGGCCAGGACGGTGATGACGACGCCGACGCGGAAGCGCCAAACGGCCACGAACGCCGCTGCCGCTAGCGGGATCACAAGCCAGTCCGGGTCGCCCCCGGGGAACGCGGCATGGCGGGCGACGAACACCGCCAGCGCCGCGATCACACCGACCACCGCGATGGTGATGCCATTCAGCGAGTTGGCGAACGATCCGGTGTGACGAATGCGATCGATGATCGGCGCTCCGGTGATGATGAACACGAACGAGGGGATGAACGTGCACAAGGTCGCGATCGTCGCGCCGGCGACGCCCCAGGCAAGCCCGCCCTCGACGTTGTAGCCGGCCACGAAGCCGACGAAGGTATTGACCATGATCAGCGGGCCGGGAGTCGACTCCCCCAGCGCGAGTCCGGCCACCATGTCCTTCGAGGTCAGCCAGCCGTAGTGACCGACGGCTGCGCTGGCAACGAAGGGCAGCACCGCGTATGCGCCACCGAACGTGATCAGTGCGGCGAGCGTGAAGAAGCCGGCCAGCTGGCCGGCCAGCCCGCCGGCCAGAAGCAGCCCCGCGACAGGCACCAGCCAGATCAGCAGCGTCTTCACCAATCGCCTGCGCAGGCCGCCCGACCCCGCCGGTTCGGTCGGTTCCACCTGCTCGTCGTCGCCGTGCCCCTTGGGCGCCCCTAGAAGGTGTGGACTGCGTCGGCCCGCGGCATAGCCGGCCAGAGCAGCAACCGCGATGATGATCGGGAAGGGGACGTCGAGGACGATCAGGCCAAACGCCACCGCCGCGGTCGCGAGGGCGGCGGGAGTGTGGATCACCCGGCCGCCGACCCGGATCACCGCAGCCGCCACCAGCGCGATCACGGCCGCTCCCAGCCCGCGCACGATGCCGGCCACGGCAGCCACCTCGCCGTACTCGACGTAGATCGCACTCATGCCGCACAGCAGCACGAACGACGGCAGGACGAACAGGCCACCCGAGGTGATCGCACCGCGCACGCCGTACATCGAGTAGCCGATGTAGGAGGCGAGCTGCTGGGCCTCGGGTCCGGGCAGCGCCATGCAGAAGTTGAGTGCGTGCAGGAAGCGCCGCTCGCCGATCCAGCGGCGGCGCTCCACCAGCTCGTCGTGCATGATCGCGATCTGCCCGGCGGGGCCGCCGAAGCTGATCATCCCCAGCTTCAGCCAGAACCGAAATGCTTCCGACTCGCCCGGTTTAACCGCCCCGAGCGCTGTGTCCGCGGCGCTCGCCGGCCGTTCGGCGGAGGGGATTCGCGACACCGCCGAACGGTACTTCAACCCTGGTTCACATCAATGGCCTACCGGTCTTGCACGAACACGTCGCGGAAGCCGTTGGTGTCGCCGGAGACGAGGTTGGTTGCGGTGGAGTAGAACGCGACGTGGCGGCCGTCGGAGCTGAGCGATGCGTAGCCGCAATCGCCGTTGGGCCGGGCCCCGTCCCCGACAGCCCGACCTGCTCGGTCGTACCCGAGACGAGGTTGCGCACATAGATCCGCTCCTGCAGGACGCCACCGGCGCCGGGGAGGTTCAGCGAGTCGGACTCGAACACGACCGTCCGGCCGTCCGCGCTGATCTGCCCGTTCATGTCGCCGAGGTTTCCCGGCTGCCCGGTCGTGGACACGCTGACCATGGTCGTGGATCCGGTCACCCGGTCGTGCAGGAAGACATCCCAGTCGTCAAGGTCGTCGCTCTCCGTCAGGCTCGCGGCTACGGAGTCGAACGCGACGTAGCGGCCGTCGGCGCTGATCGAGCCCCCCGTGCTGTCTGCCGAGGAGCCGTTCTCATACTCAACACCCTGTTGGCCGGTCGACGAGACGCTGACGCGCTCGGTGGTCTTGGCCGATCGGTCGCGGACGAAGACGTCCGTGTATCCGTTCGTGTCGCCGTTCACCAGGTTCGACGCCCGAGAGTCGAACGCCACGTAGCGTCCATCAGGCGTCACCGACCCGGCGGAACTGGCGCCGTTGCCCTGTGCGCCGGTGGTTGACACACTGACCCGCTTCGTCTTCCCAGACCCGAGCTCACGCAGGAACACATCGGTCGCGCCATTCGTGTCACTGGCTACCAGGTTCGAAGCATCCGACGTGAAGAGGACGTATCGACCGCTTGCCGCGATCGACGCGAACCAGCTCATCCTGTTTCCCTGAGCGCCCGAAGCTGGAGACGCTTACCCGCCGCGTCGTGTTGACCAGGCGATCACGCATGAACACATCCGCCTGACCGTTCTATCACCGGCGACCAGGTTCGATGCCTTCGACGCGAACGCGACGTACCGACCGTCGGCACTGATCGACGCGCCCCAGGAATCTCCGTTTGCCCCTGGCGGCCCGCCGTCGAGACGCTCACGCGCCGCCGTCGTCGGCCAGGCGGTCCCGCACGAATACGTCGAGGTGGTGATTCGTATCTCCGCTAACAAGATTGGCGGCCTCCGACTCGAAGGTCACGAAGCGGCTGTTACCGCTGATCGACGGCCCGGGAAACGCGTTGAGACTGTCGCCGTTGGCCTGAGCGCCGCCGGTCGACACGCTGACTCGCTGGGTCGCCGAAGCGGCCAGGGCGGTACTCGCCACGCCCAGCATCATGACGGTGGCGGCTATGACGGGCCAACCAATCCGCACCCGGAGTTGTCGACGAACGGTCATCGCGCCTCGCACTTTCACTGGCCGACTCGATCCATCCCTATCGTCCGCGCCCCTTGGCGCGCGGCGTCAGCAAAGCGACCGATCCGCCTTCGGAGAACCACGTACAGCCCAGCCATCGGGCAGTCAGTCGCGGCGTTGAGGCGGCGCCTGGACCTATAGTGAGGGAATGACACCCGATCCGACCCCGGCTGAGTTCTACGACGACCTGGCCGACTAGTACCACCTCATCTTCGCCGACTGGGACGCGTCGATCGCAGGGCAGGCACGCGTTATAACCGGACTGCTGCATGACCTCGGCTTGACCTCCGGTGCAGTGCTGGACGCGTCCTGCGGCATCGGCACGCAAGCCATCGGCCTGGCGCAATCCGGCTTCTCGGTCACCGCGACCGACATCAGCAGGGCGTCGGTCGAGCGCTGTGCGCGTGAGGGCGCGGCACGCGGGCTGACCATGGCCACCGGCGTGGCCGAGCTCCGCGTGCTCGACGTTGACGGGGGGCAGGCGACTTTGACGCGGCTGTGTCGTTCGACAACGCCCTGCCGCATCTGCTCGATGACGCGGACATACACGCCACGTGTGCCGCGCTGCGACGCGTTCTGCGCCCTGGCGGGGTGCTGCTCATCTCCATCCGCGACTACGACGAGGTGTTACGCCAGCGACCCTCCGGCGACCTGCCTCGCCGATTTGCCACGAAGACGGCGAGCGGATCGTGTTCCAGGTTTGGGACTGGCTGTCCGACGACCGCTACAGCGTCCGTCACTTCATCATGGAAGGCAACTGGCCGCTGGAGGGTCACCGAGCGAAACACGACCTACCGCGCTCTCACCCGCGCTGCGGTATCGGATGCGTTACGTCGGGCCGGCTTCGAGGACGTCGTGTGGCGGATGCCGCAGGAGACGGGCTACTACCAACCCGTCGTCGTCGCTCGCGCCCCGGGGTGAAGCCGTCACTTTGTGGTGGTTGATCACCTGGTTGTAGAGGCTCTCCAGCCCGAGTTGAGTTGGGCGGATCAGTAAGCTTCCCCCGCGATACGAAGCGGACACGGGAGGCAGTGGTGGCGCGATGAATCTCGTTTGGGCGGTCGTCTCGTCGTTGTCGTCGCTGCACTCGCGATCGCGGCCATGCTGCTCGTCCGCCGGGGAGCGCCTGAGGGCAGCTACTTCGAGGATGGCGACCGCGCGTCAGGGGTCTTCGGCGTTCTTGCCACGGGATTTGTTCTTCGCCAGGTACTGCTGGTGGTAGTCCTCGGCATAGTAGAACGGCGGCGCTTCGCGAATCTCGGTCGTGATCTCCCCGATAGCCTCGCGTTCGCCAAGGCGCTCTGGTACTGATCGCGGGACGCTTCGGCGGCGCGGCGCTGCTCGTCGCTGAAGTACGTAGATCGCCGATCGGTACTGCGTGCCGACGTCGTTGCCCTGTCGCATACCTTGCGTCGGATCGTGGCTTTCCCAGAATGTCCGGCAGCAGTTCGTCGTAGCGAAGCTTCTTCGGGTCGAATACGACCAGCACGACTTCGGCGTGGCCGGTGCGACCCGAACAGACCTCCTCGTATGTCGCATTTTTCGTGTAGCCGCCAGCGTAGCCGACGGCGGTCGTGTAGACGCCGGGCAGCTGCCAGAATTTTCGCTCCGCGCCCCAGAAACAGCCCAGCCCGAACATCGCCTGTTCGAGACCGGCAGGAAATGGTCCGGTTAATGGCGCGCCGTTCACGAAATGGCGATCCGCGACCCGCATGGCCGTCTCACGACCGGGAGGCGCCTGTTCAGGCGACGGCAGCGACGTTTTATAAGAGGTAAAAAGGGCCATGGGCTTCGACTTCTCCTCAAATTTCATCGCGACGCCGTTCATGCAGTAGCGCAAATGCCGTCGGCGCGGGCCGTCTTCGAATACGTGGCCCAGATGGCCGCCGCACCGGCTGCAATGGACTTCGGTTCGCACCATCATGTGGCTTCCGTCGGTCGTCGTCGCGACACTGTTTTCGAGCGGCGCGAAGAAGCTCGGCCAGCCCGTGCCACTCTCGTACTTGCGTGTCGGACGGAACAGCGGCTGGCCGCACCCCGCGCAGGTGAATACGCCGCGGCGCTTCTCCTTGTTCAGCGGGCTGGCGCCGCGCGGCTCGGTTCCGTGATGGCGCAGCACCTGGTACTGCTGCGGCGTCAGCGTCCGCCTGCCATTCTTCGTCAGTCTTCGTCACCTGGAAGGTCTTGTCGCCGTCCTTCATGTGAATGTGCCCTTCGACGGACCACGGGTGCCCCGCCCGTCTTTCACGATAGCAAACCGGTCAAGACCGCGAGGTGCCCGCTATAATCGCGGTCGCCCCCCATACACCCTATGCGGCTCCCCCATATGTGGTGGTTCTTGTGTCGTTCGTGCTCGCCGCTGCCTGCTGGGTGCTCTTCGTTCCGCCGAAGGGTCCACGCTCGCTGCGCGCCTTCGATCTCGAGCGCACCGCAGCGCTCGAAGTGGACATGTGGAAGGCGTACGTACCAGGACCGCCATCTCGTGCTGTTTGCGGACCTCGCGACGCTTACCCACGAGCAGTATCACTACACCTGGTATAGGGCGCTTCGGGCCAGCCTCTTTCTGGCGCGCGCGGCGTCCACGTTCGCGAAAGTCCGGTCGGACTACGAGCAGGTGCTGCCGGACCTCGAGCGGGCCTACGCGATTGCGCGTGATTGGACCGGATTGACGTTCGATCCGGCTGCTGTCGCGCGAGCCGAGCTGGCCTGGTGGGTGGCGCGCCGCGATCCCGACCGGAACAGCCCGGAAAGCGTCGGGGCGCTCATCGCCGAGGAGAACGCGCTCATCTACGGTGTCCCGCGGGAGCGCGTGCTCAAGGCCTCGATCCTCCGCGCCCGCGCGGGCCGCCTGCGCGACGAGGGCGGCGAGGACGCCGACTGGGCCACCGTCGCCCAACTGCTGATGCAGTCGTATCGGTCGCTCTACCAGGCCGTCAACGGCCCGCCCGAGGGGTAGAATCACCCGCATGAACCGGAATGCGACGATTCCGCCTTCGTGGCGCTCGGGGCGATCTCGGCGACGGTCGCCGCCCGCGCCCAGAACAAGACGCATCGGCTCGAGGCGACGCCGATCACCGTCGCTACGGCTACTACTGGGCCGAGGCGAAGCCGGCGCTGCGCATCGCCTCCGGCGACATCATCGACGTCGACACGCTGCTGACCAACACGCCCGACCGGCCTCGCAGCGCGCCGGCGTGCCGGACGACAAGATCCAGGCGTCGCTCAAGGCGATCGTCGCCGAGGTGACCGGCGATCGCCGCGGGCCGGGCGGCCACATCCTGACCGGGCCGGTGTATGTCGAAGGCGCGCGAGCCGGGCGACGTGCTCGAGGTGAAGATCCTGTCGATCGATTTCGCCGATCGACTACGGCTACAACGGCTGCAGCGGCTTCGTGCCCGAGAACTGCGACCGGCACGCCGCGTCGAAGATCATCCCGCTCGACCGCAAGACGATGACGGCGGAGTTCGCGCCGGGCATCGTGATTCCGCTCAAGCCGTTCTTCGGCAGCATGGGCGTCGCGCCGGCGCCGGAGCTCGGCCGCGTCAGCAGCAACCCGCCGGGCCGGCACGCCGGCAATCTCGACAACAAGGAGCTGGTCGCCGGCAGCACGCTGTACATCCCGGTGTTCGCGCCCGGCGCGCTGTTCGAGATCGGCGACGGCCACGCCGCGCAGGGCGACGGCGAGGTCGATCAGACCGCGATCGAAACGTCGCTGCGCGGCCGGCTGCAGCTGACCGTGCGCAAGGACATGAAGCTGACCTGGCCGCGCGCGGAAACGCGCGACCGACTACATCAGCATGGCGACCGATCCGGATCTGACCGTGGCGACGACGATCGCGATTCAGGAGATGGTCGATTTCCTCGCGGCGACGAAGAAGCTGACCAAGCACCAGGCCTATCAGCTCGTCAGCATCGCCGGCAACGTCGCGGTCACGCAGCTCGTCGATAAGCCGAACCTCGGCGTCCACGTGAAGATGCCGAAGAGCATCTTTCGGAGATAAGAGCGCTTGATCAACTTCGAACTTCGAACTTCGAACTTCGCGCGTTGAGCCTGAGCCTCGAAACTCCCCTGTCATCGAGGTGCTTCAGCGCCGCCGGGCTCGGCACAGCCGGCGCCCGCACGGCGACGGCGCGAGTGTGGCCCTGGCGGTCGAAGGCGGCGCGATGCGCGGCGTCGTCTCCGCGGGCATGGTGTCAGCGCTCGAAGCGCTCGGGTTCGCGAATGCCTTCGACGCCGTCTACGGATCGTCGGCCGGTTCGATCAACGCCGCCTACTTTCTGGCCGGCCAGGCGGCGTTCGGCACGCGGGTCTACTACGAGGACATCAACAACCGTCACTTCATCGATCTCCGCCGTCCGCTCATCGGGCGCCCGGTCGTGAACCTCGGGTTCCTGATCGACGACGTGGCCGTGCGCCGCAAGCCGCTGGATGTCGCGCGCGTGCTGGGTGCGTCAGCCCCGCTTTCGGTCATGGCGACCGACGTCGCGACGGCCGAGCGGGTCGTGCTTCGCAAGTTCCGCGACGCCGCGGGTCTGCTCACGGCGATGCGCGCGGGCGCGACGATGCCGGTGCTGGCGGGCGATCCGGTGCCGTACGCCGGTGGACACTACCTCGACGCCTCGTTGTCCGAGCCGATTCCGGTGCCTGTCGGCCGAGGCCGACGGACATACCCACATTCTCGTGTTGCTGACGCGGCCGCA
>CAVWLK010000015.1:0-14975 GCA_963755675.1 uncultured Actinomycetes bacterium | reverse complement strand
ATTCACGTTCCTCGCCTTTTCGCACTGGCGGGTCGGGGGCAGCCTCACGCCGCGCGGAACGAACTGGCTGGCTCGGCGTCACCTATTCTGTCCGTTGGACTAACCACAGGCGCGTAACGCGGTTGTTGACGAGGTCGAAGCGCAGGCCGGTGCTGTAGGAGTGGGTAAGACACTCGACCCCACTCTCCCCGTCTGAGCTGCAATCCATGCGGCCCAGAGCCTTCACCGCCGGTAGGCCGGAACCAACTCCGACGCCGCTGGCGGTGCGGAAGCGCGGCGAAGTTGTCTTGACAAGAAACACCTTCGGGTCGTCTCGCGGGTAGTAGTAGACGGTCAAGACGCCGCCCTGATATTCGATCTCAAGAGGGTGGTTAACGCGATTCACGGTATCGCCCTTCCCTAGGATCGACTCCACATCCGACGGCGTGTCCGTCCCCAGGATCCCTGCGAGCGAGGATCGCGTGACCAGGTTTGGGTGACCATCGCCACTCGAACTCTTTCCCACGCCTAGGCAGCCCGACGCGACCACCGCAAGCACCGACACCGCCGCGGCAGATGGTCCCATCCCCCTACCCGGACGCTCCACGCCTCGGAAGGGTTCCACCAGCCTCGCACCGCTCTCTCACTGGACCCCGCCGCTGGCGCACAACAAGCCCTCCCCTAGACCCCACTCGTCGTGTTCGGACTACCCGAACCACGGCCCTCCCACCAGTCGGTGCGTCCGCCTGACCACGCAAATGGCACCATCGGCACCCGCGGTGGATCGTGCGCAGGCTTGTTATGTGTGCCATTGCTGCGGGCGAGTTACCAACATCTGCGTAGCGCACCGCTGGATCCAACGGTCTTCCGAACAGCGCGCGCATCCAGTTCGGATACTCTGGTGCCGCACCGAGGCTGTAGCCCGTATTCACGACGACTCCATTGACTGTGCCGGATCCCAAGTGGCCCGATCCACCGCTGGCATCGTGAAGCTGGCGGGGACACCAAACCCCCGATCCCGGTGCCGTGATCCGCTGGCAAGAACGGCGTCGATTTCGCGTCGCCCTGAACGGGCGGACACGAGACGTGGAAGCGCCAGTCTGACCGGCGACCAGCTGTGGATTGCCGAAGCGTGACGTCAAGTTGCGCCTGGCGGACGGTCGGCCGGACGGCAGTACCGATCCGCACCGTCTTGGTCGAGCTATCCCCGAAGCAGCCCGACGCCCCCAGCGCGAGCACGACAACGACCGAGTAGCGAATCGTCTCATCATCCTCCTAGACGCTGAACGCCTCGTGAAAGTTCCCACCACCCCGCCTCGTCTCGCAAGGCTCCTCACGGTGCCCGCAACGCTGTCTTGGGCGCGAACTGGTGAGTTCTCACTGGCGCCCAAAGACTGAAACGCTAACGAAGGGCGAGCCAGATTCTTCCGGAGGCGGACAGAACGGCACCAAGCGTCCGTACGGTGGATCGACGACGTTGAAGACTGCCAGCACTTGGCGCTTGATCACCGCGTTCGGGCTGACACCCGCGACATTGTCGAGCGGCGTCCGCGCAGGACGCCCGCTTCCCTTTCGCTTGGCATATGACGTTGGTCAGCGGCGGCCGATTTCTTGGGGGTATCTGCATCCGCGAGAGACTTGCTCCGCGGCCCACGCCTCCGGCGTCAGATTGCCGGCTATGGGCGGCGGCGAACTCGCGGGTTTCGAGCCCGCCGACTTGGCCGCGTGTCCCCCGCCGACACTGCAAGACCGCCGCCATCGCGGTCACGGCGAGCCCACATAGAACGCTCCGCCACATACCCCTTGGACGCTGGACGCCTCGCGAAAGTTCCCACCACCCAACCCTCCTCACCGCTTCGCACAGTCTCGGGTGGGCTCTCACTGCTTGACCGGGGCGCTCAACTCTTAATCGAGACGACGAGGCGAAATGGCTTGTCAGACCGTTCGGTTAAATACAGCGACGGTATCCGGAACGGTCGGAAGGAAAGCACCGTTTGCCGTGGGCGCGTTTCCGGTTACCTGAACCCGGTACAAACCAGGGGGAGCATCGAACGCAAAACGTCCGTGTGCGTCCGCTCGGACGGTCATCGACCGTCGTGAACCGACAAAGCGCAGCTCAGCCCGGGGAATGGGGGCAGGCGCGCCCGGGAAGGGGCCCCCAACCGTCACTATGAGCCCGTGGGCAGTAACAGTCTTGCCCGACCCAGCCCGCTCCCTCCGCCCAGCGAGCACCCCGCCAGCACCCCAGCCAGGACGACCCCGAGCAAGACGCTCCGCCACATACCTCTAGGACACCTCACGCCGTGGCAAGGTGCCCACTACCCCACCATCACCGGAAGCCGCCAGTTCCTCCGCGCCACCCCCGCCAAGTCGTCCAGACCCCAATCGCGGCGAAGGTGGCGCTCGCTCCCCAGAGCAACTCGGCCCGCAAGGGATGCAGCCGATGAGGGATATACAGCCCACAGATCACGTCGCGTGGGCACTCTTGGCGCGACATCTCTCCCCAAACCACGACACCGGCAACGAAGCACACCAACGCTGCGACGAATGCGAGCCCGGGTATAGCCCATCGGCGCCACATACCTCTAGGACGCGACACGCCTCGGAAGGGTTCCACCAGCCTCGCACCGCTCCGCACAGCCGGGCGGAGGACGATGTCACGGTCAGGCACGGGAACCACTCTGCCGCTCAACTCAGGCACCCGATGCTGTAGCAGATGTGAAGGCTTGGGTCGATCCAGGTGAACTCGATCTCGGTGACGCTGGAGCCGCCGTCTGCGAGGACGACGTTGCCGTTGGCATCGATGACCTGAACGAGCACGCCGAGTGCGTGGAGGTCGGCGCTGGCGCTGGGCGTCGGGTTCTTCTTAGCGAAGGCGGCAGCCGTGCCGCGGGAGGGCGTCGCGATCAGGTTCACGGCTGGCCCAGCGGCGGTATCGGTGACCGTCAGGTGGATGACCTTGAGTCCGAGGTCGGCGGCTTTGGCTGGCACGGATGATCGCAACGCGGCGGCGGTGTCGAGCTTGAAGTTGGTTCGGTGAAGCGTGAAGGAGGCAGCGCCTACGGCGTCTGGCCCCGTGGTCGGTGTGTCGTTCATGCCAACACCGACAACGCGGACTGATGTGGTGGCGAGCGCATCGACGGTGGCCTGCCATCGCGCAGCGATCATCTCCGGGCTGGTCAGGTGTTTCGGGATCTGCACCTCCAACACCTTGTCGCCGGGAGCCGCCTTGATCTCGACTTGCGGTGGATCGAGCCAGGACTTCAGGATCAGGCTGGCTGGGTCGGTGACGGGGTCTGGCCGGTCGCTAGCAGGGCGGTTGGCCGGGTACGCAGCCGTCATGGTCGGCACGTGGAAGCCGTCATGTACCACGAGCATTCCGGGTGCTGGGGACTGACCGACGACGCGAACGGTTGTCAGGAGCGCCCGCTGTTCGTTGAAGAATGGACGGACGCGAATCTCCCAGGGCAGCTGCATTCGGCGAAGCTCGCGGATCGCTTGCTGGGCGGTACTCCCGACCAGATCGGGCACCCGAAGCGCGCCCCCGCCTGGCGAGCCAATGCAGCACCCGTAACGGCTGTGCGAGAGCGTGACCGTCGCGCCCAGTGGCACCTTTGTGCCACCGAGCGGTGCTTCATCGCCTACGGTGGGGGTGGGCGTGAGCGAACCGAATCGAAAACCCTCGGGTACCGACACCTTGAACCCGGCTCGCTGCAATGTTGCTACGGCGGTGAGGATCGACTCGCCGCGCACCTGCGGCAAGATCCGAGTCGGGCGAGGACGTTTGCCACCGGCCGGTTGATGACTTCTGTGAGTGCGCCGCTAGAGCAAGCGCTCCAAGCACAACCAGACACGCCGCGCCTGCCAGTAGCCACGTCACGGGACGAGCCAGCCGACCAGCGCGATAGCGCCGACGTGGGAGCGCCGCCTCGCGTTCAAGGATACCCGGCAGCAGATCCCTGGTCGGCTGCACATCCCCAAACGGCCCCATCAGATCACGCCACGACTCAGACAATCTCGCCTCCCACTGGCCCCAGTGACTCTCGAAGCGTCCGCCGTGCCCGATGCAACCGCACCTTCACCGTGGCAACGGGCGACCCCGACAACCGCGCCACTTCCCCCACCGACAAGTCCGCGAAGTAGTGCAAGAACACCGCCGCTCGCTGATCCGGCGACAACGGCCCCAACAGCCCCGTCAGATCCGTTGGCAGCGCAGATCCAGTGGAAGCCGCACCTTCGGGCACAGACTCATCCGAGATCACGCGCTGCCTGCCAAGCTCCTTCCGCGCCACTCCAAACGCTGTGCGAAACACCCACGCCACCGGATCACGCACACCCTCCCGGTAGGCAAACAACCGGGCAAACGCCTCCGAGGTCGCCTCGTCAGCCACCTCGCGACTGCCGGCCGACATCGCCAACACCGCACGCCACACCAACCCGCCATGCGAGCGATACACAGTCTCCACCTCTGCCCTCGTTGCGATCCTGCCAGCTCCGATCAACGTCCCTACTACTACAGAGAGCAAAGTCAGCCTAGAAGGTTCCACCAGCCTCGCACCGCCCGGCCTAGCCGGATACGGGTAGCGTTGGTCTATGGTGAAGCGGAGGTCGAGTGTGCTGCTGGCCGCGGTGGCGGTCTTGGTGGTGGGGGTCGCGCTCCTGATACTGACCCAGGGCCAGAGCGGCCCATCCACGGTGAGCCCCTGCGCCCGACCCGCCGCCCCGGCCCCGTCGGTGTCGGCGTCAGTGCAAAGGAAGGCATCTCGTGTCGCTCTGCGTATGCCGCTTGTGCGACGACTACTCGCCGGGGAACCGTCGGGCGGTGGCGGGGTCTCAGTCGGCGGGCAGGGCACCCGGAAGGGAACCCTCATCGGCGCCCAAGTTGACATCAGACTGGGACATCCTGCCGCGGTCAGCGCGACCTGGCCGTGGATCCTCGTTGACAACACCGACACGTTACATCCGCCGTACCAGATCATCCGACAGCGCGTCCGGTCGCACCAGGTTTGGGCGGTGACCATCACCGTTCTCGCTCCCACCTACAGCGTCGCGGCGGTATCCGACTGGGTCACCGCGCCGGGCAGCAGCGTCGATCCGGTACCAGGCTCGCACGATCAACGGCCGCCCCAACCCACCTGCGACTGAATCGGAGCCCGGTCTCGCCCGGCGAGGACGACTCCGAGCAAGACGCTCCGCCACATATCCCTAGGACGCTCCACGCCTCGGAAGGGTTCCACCAGCCTCCCGCCGCTCTTCACCGCTTGGCACAGTCTCGGCGGGCTCTCACCGCTTGACCGGGGCGCGATTCGGCGGCTAGGCACGCAGTCAGACGTCTGGCGACCGCCGCGCCGCAAGACTCAGCACATCCGCCACAAGGAGAACGGCAGCGGCGCTGTAGAAGAAGTATTCCGATCGCCGATCTGCGACTGGTTGGTTCGCGATGGTGTCGCAGCCCACGAGGGATACACACACGTGCTTGTCCGTCGGATGCGTGCGGACGAGCAACCCAGCGCCACTGACGAGAATCGCAGTGAGGAGTCCCACCACCAGAATCGGTCGCCCAATCAGTCGAGGCGACGTGACCACGCCGAGCATCGCGCACAGACCGCCAGCCGCCCACAGGAACTCAGCCCGAAGCGGGTGCAGACGATGCGGCGGGAATGTGAACGTACAAACGGCGTTCGGCGGACAGGGGAGAGTGGGCATCTGCCGCCATACAACGAACCCCACGACCAGGAAGCAGGCAGCAGCCGCGAACGACACGCACGGCACAATCCACTGCCGCCGACTACTTCCTCGTTCGACAAGCGACCGCCACATATCCCTAGGACGCTACACGCCTCGGAAGGGTTCCACTGATCAACCGTCGCGTTACGAGCGCTGGCTCTGTCGCAGAAGTGGACTTCTCCAAGTCACTCCTCCCCACGGCCCTCTATTCTCACTCGACGCGGCGAAGCAGACGCGTCCACCCGATCGGATCCGGACGAACCAGCCGTCGATGATGCTGGTCTTGATGGAGGCGAGGGATGGAAATGCACGAGCGACGAAGTTCTCCCAATCGTGCCGCACGAAGGCCTTGGGATTGCTCACGCTGAGATCGACCCGCAATGCGAATCCTCGTGGCCGGAGGACGGTGATTGACTGGACTGTCGCGCCAAGGTCTCGAGCTGCCCGCGTCACTCGGCCCGCCAGATAAGAAGGGCTGGGGTCTTCGAACTGTGGCAGAACATCCTTCGCGTACACGCGCTGTCCACCTAGCCCTGTGAAGAAGACGATTGGCGAGAGTCCTTGCTCGATCGCCGTGTCTCGTGCGGCCTGGGCCACCAACTCCGCCTGCCAGTCGGCGAGGGTGTCGGACAGCACTCGGGGCTTGGGCTTCTCTTGCTGGTAGGAGAAGTGCAAGACGACTCCGCCCGGCGGTACGGGATGATACGACTCGTCGGCCGGGACGATGGCGACTCTGGTGATCATGGTGGTTCCCATGCCGGCGAGTGCTCGACGGATCGCTGAGCGAAGCTTGGGAGTGCCGCCGACAACGGTCGCACGCACCGTCGCCGTGCTCGGGTTGACGATCACCGTCTTCGGTGTAAGGAGATCGGGCGGCCCCGGGGAAACAGCACCGGTCGGCACCGTCTTGGGCGAGCTATCGCCTAGGCAGCCCGCCGCGACCAGCGCAAGGACTGTCACAGCCAGCAGCGAGAATCGTCCCACGGTCCCTCTGAGACGCTCCACGCCTCGGAGGGTTCCACCAGCCTCGCACCGCCCCTCTCCGTCCCAACACACTTGAGTCCTCTTAGGTAGGACAGCCATCGGGACGTTGCCGGAGGATGTATGAGGGCAAGCATGCGTACTTCTTGTTCCACCAATCCATTGAGATTTCATTTCGTGTGACCGCACCGTCTAGTTCAATCCGTTCGCCTCCTTCGGTGTAGACGGCGATCAGCCAGCCCTCTCCACCGAGCCTGAGGTCTGCGCCCGGTGAAGGGTGTTGGGCGATGAATCGCTTTGGACTGCCGGTGATGGTCGCCACGACCAATGGCGCGGGTCCGAGGTGGGGGTAGGTGACAAAACGAATGCCCCTTACCGTCGCGCCCATCCCAGCCAGTCCCTGCACAATCCGTGTCCGCATCGTCTGCGTGGAAAGTTGTGGCTGAGGCTTCCCCGCTTTAAGACGTTGACCGACGTTGAGCCGCTCGCCGGGAAGCAGCATTGCTAGCCAGCGAAGGTTTGGGTGGGTGGACGCGTTCGATTCACCCAGCAGGACAGCGGCCCAGTCCGTGACGACCGTCTTGGGAGGCTTGTAGTTGACTCGCAGTACCTCGCCCTTGTAGGGCGGATCGTGGCCGATCTGGGTTCCTAGGATCGTCCGAGCCGGATCGAGTTGGTCAAGGATCGCCTGGGCGTTGAAGCTCTTGGTCTCGGATGTGAGAAGCGTGCCGTCGGAGCTGATGAGGGCAGCGATCTGGATGGCGCTGACCTTATAGGGCCGGGTCGCTGTGATCCCTTCGTACACGTCAAACCTGGTGCCCCCGGCGCTGCACTCGTTCCCGCCACCCCGGTTGACCTGTGCGCAGGTGACGTCGTAAGCGCGCTTGAGGTCGCCAAGCGTAGAGCCGACGTGGATGCCCTCGGCGGTGGCGTACGCTGGTGAGGTCGTCCGGATCACGACCGCGAGCTTGCCGTGCACGGGCTTGCCTTTGAAGCGGACGACGTGGCCGTAGGTGACTGTCAGGCCGGCTGCGCGGTAGGTGGCCATCGACCCGGCGTGCGAATCGATCGTGTCTGCCGTACCGATCACCGACTCGATGTCCGTCCGCGTCTCACCAATGCGTGCCGCTCCGATGCGGACATCCGGGACGATGCGGTGATCGTTCGCGCCCTTCCCTGGCGTGGGGTTCGCTCCGTCGTTTCGCGAGTGCGCAGCCAAAGCCAGTGCGAGCAGCAGCCCACAGACCCCGACCACGCCAATCGACCACCGCAACGCCGGTTTGTAGTAACGACCCACGGCTGAAGGA
Source organism: uncultured Actinomycetes bacterium (assembly GCA_963755675.1). GTDB lineage: Bacteria > Actinomycetota > Thermoleophilia > Gaiellales > JAICJC01 > JAICYJ01. Next base: position 6,981 of record CAVWLK010000015.1, on the reverse strand, counting down.
CGGGCGTCGTCTGGGCTCGACCGCCGATGCTGCACGACCTCCCACACATCGAACGAGGGAGCGACCTCATCGAATCCACGCAGCAGTTCCTTCCACCCGTCAGACATGACGAGCCTCCAAGGGATCGAGCATCGCTCGGAGCGAACGGCGAGCGCGATGCAGGCGCACCTTCACGGTTGCAGACGGCGATCCAGACAATCTCGCCACCTCGCTGATCGGCAGATCCGCGTAGTAGTGCAAGAACACCGCAACCCGCTGCTCGGGTGATAGGCGCCGCAGCGCTGCGACAAGATCGGGAGGCAAACCGGACGCAGCCGAAGCCGCCGCCTCCGGCAACCCCTGGTCTGATGCCCGCTCGCGCTGCAACTCGGCGGCTGCCAACCGAAACGCGGTTCGAAACACCCAAGCGACCGGGTCTCGCACCCCATCCCGATAGTCAAGCAGACGCACGAACGCCTCCGAGGTCACCTCGTCAGCGATCTCTCGCCGCCCAGCCGTCATCGCAAGCACAGCACGCCACACCTGTCCCCCATGCGAACGAAACACCGCCTCGACCTCATCCTCGGTTGCGATCCCGACTCCTGTCTGTCACTACCTAGTCAGAACAACCAAGCGCCAGAAAGGTTCCATCAATCTCAGCCGGGGGGCAAGCGGTGTCTAGGGATGTCCCACCTACACCGTCTCGCAAGGCCTCTCACAGCCTCGTAAGGTTCGCTAGGCGGGCGTTCGCTGCATAATGTTGCCGTGGTGATCTCTCGCGTGCAAGTGGTTGGGATGGCGGTCGGGGCTTGCCTACTCGGCGCGCTCGTGGGTTCGCTCATCGGATTAAAGCTCGGTGACGACACGCAAAGCGCGAACGCCAGTCAGTCGCTTCCGGCGCGGGCGGCTACTCCGCAGCTGGTGGGCCAATCCAAGGAAAATGCCGCTGCGGCGCTTCGCAAGGCCGGTCTGACCGCTCACGCCAAGTACGCTTGCTCCTCCCACCCACCGGGTATCGTCACTCTCCAGCACCCAGCCGCCGGCAACACGACGACTCGGGGCGAGGCTCTCATTATCGAGATTTCGGCGGGCACCCTGCGCTTCCATCCAGGACAAGATCTGGCGTTCCCGACGCCGATCGATGTGCGGGGCTTCCCGTGGGATCTCCGTAGCTGCGGCCTTCATCAAGTTGGGAACCGCATCGTTCCCCGGCAAACGGCTGACTAGACCGCTCGGCCCGTCGCGCTCGGCCCAGACTATTCGCAAGCTCGTTATCTGGCCTTGCGACGCAAGGTATGATCTGGTTGTATGGATTCCGAGGCGTTGAAGGGTCATCTGGACCTGCTGTTGTTGGCGGCGCTGGCCGCGGAGCCGTTGCACGGGTATGGAGTTCTGGCGCGGCTGCGGGATATCAGCGACGGGACGTTTGATCTACCGGAGGGCACGATCTACCCGGCGCTCCACCGGTTGCAGCGTGGCGGGCATCTGAAGAGTTCGTGGCGGGTTGTTGGTCGGCGTCGTCGTCGGGTCTTACCGGTTGACGGCGAAGGGGCAGCGTGAGTTGGCGGGGCGGCGGCAGGCTTGGCAGAAGTTCGCCCATGGCGTGTCGCGGGCGCTTGAGGCATCAGGGTGAACGAGAGGCGTCCTATTGACCGGTATCTTGCCGAGTTCCGACGGGGGCTTACGGGCATCCGATGGTGGAACCGACGCGGGTTGATCGCCGAGGCGCGGGACCACCTCGAGGACGCGGCCTTGCATGAGCGAGAGTCCGGATTTGGCGCGGTCGAGGCTGAGCAGCGAGCGGTCGATCGATTCGGTGATCCGTTGGAGCTTGCGCGCCAGTCGCGGGCGGTCCACGCCGTCTCATGGAGGCGACGCGCAGGCGTCATCGGTGTGCTTGCGGCAGCGATCGCCATCGTCGTCGTGGTGGTGTCGCTGCAGGTTCGGTCACCCGCCGGCCCGCCGCGCATCATCCGTGTCGAGCAGGTGACCGTGAATCTCGGCAATCGGCACTACCGGATCGTCGCCGCGGCATCGCCGAACCGCTTTCAAGTGCCCCTGTCTGAGTTGGCGCGATGGCTGCCACGACGACCACCAGCGCCGCTCAAGCAGAACGGACCGTGTCCCGACAAACACCTGCTGATCACGTTCACGCTCAGCGACGGCACCGCCATTCACTACGGCCCATGCCAGATTCCGCCGCCGGTCGGCGTGGTGCGACACAACCTCGCCTTGGCCTACGGCCGAAGCAGGATCGCGCTCAAACTCGAGCGGCTCCGCCTCGAAGCGGTGCAGCGACAGATCGTCGCGCTGCCCGTGCAGCCACGCACCTACGCCGCACTCCCGCTCCGCATCACCGGCGGAACCGCGGCGCAGCGTCAGCTTCTCCACCGCCTCATCCAACGGATACCGCGACGAGTATGGCCAGCAGAATCCATCACGATCACACCATCAACCGGCCGACCCGGCCAGGTGCTCGTGACCAGCGGTTCCCCCACAACCAGCTGGCCCCCGCGACAACCCCCGGGCGACCTGGCCGCTGACGACAGCACGATGGGCGGGGGCGATCGTCCTGCGCGGTTACAACTCGGCCGCGCCAGGCAACGGCCTGCCTCGGCTCCGACGCCTGTCCGTCATCCGCACGGACGCCGTGACTGACGAGCCAGCCGCGACAGTCGACGCGGCAGAGCGTGCCCCGAACCTTGCCTTGCAGAAGGCGGTCCGCAAGGCCGTACGCGGCACCGGGCTACAGATCGAGCACGTCTTCGCGATCCACCTGGATGGTTCCCATTACTACATCGAGCTTCTCACGACCGACCCCTGGCACGCGCAGAAGCAACTCGACGGGCTGAAACTCGCCGAGAAATGGCGAGAAGCCGGCGAGCTTGTATTGACCAACCCCTGCGCGACTCCAATCGCCATCGTCCATGCCACTCCACTAGCAATAAGCTTCTGGGTTGACCCCGCATGGCGGGCATACGAGCCGGGACTCTCCTCACGCGTTTTCGGCGAGCCCCAAACCCGACCCGACACCGCGTGCGGATAAGACGCTCCGTTCACCGTTCTCGGGAACTTGACCGTAGGCTTGAGTGTCCGACCTGTAGCGTCCGACGAGTGAGGCTTATGCATAAGGGCTTGCGATTGGTGGTGTGTTTGTCGCTGGTGGTGGCTGCGTCAGGCTGCGTGGGCGGCTCCTCGGGGCGTGACGCTGCGCCTTCAGGCGCCGGGAGCCACCACCCGGGGCAGCCAGCCGAACCGGTCGCGATCGGGAACGACTCGCCCGTCTCGTTTCTGCGATATCAGGGGCACGCGTGGCGGGCCTCGGTTGGGTTCTGGGTGTCGCGGCGCGGGCGCGCCCGGAAGCGGGTCGCGCTGCCTCGCGAGATCCAGGTCGGCCAGCCGACACTGTCGCCGAATGGAAGCAGCATCGTGTTCGTCGACGCTCAGGTCTACGGCGATGGTGCCGAAGCGATCGTGCTGGCGCGCCTCGACCGTGGCGATCTGCGGGTGCTGCTGCGTGGCGTGAACCTGAACAGCAATCCGACGTGGTCGCCGAACGGTCGACGCCTGACGTTCTCGGCCTTTACGAATCGGCTCCGCGGCCCCTGCCTGTTTGTGATGGACGTGGCAAGTGGCACGCTCACGCGGCTGACATCGCCTCACCGCCGCGTTCATGACTTCGGCCCGGTCTGGTCATCGGACGGCCGCACCATCCTGTTCAGCCGCCACACGTCCGCCGGCTGGCGAGCGGAACTGATCGACGTGCGCACGCGTCGCGTCCGGCCGCTTCCCGCCGGCCACGACAAGCCCAACATCCGCGGACTCACCTGGCAGCCTCACGGCCAGCTGATCGCAGCGCAAGACGGACAGGCCTCGTCCGCCGTCGTTCTCACCACCCCAACCAGCACCCGGCTCACTAAGGTGCCGCTGGACGGCGCGCCGCTGGGCTGGTCGGCGGACGGACGTTTCCCTGCTCATCCGCCAACAACCGCCACCTGCCAACACGGCCGGAGACCAGCCCACCACCCTCGCTGACCAGACGCCCTGCGGCCAGCTCTACACCTACGACGTAAAGACACACGACGTCACCCACATCGCCTGTGCTGGGCCTGCAGCGTGGGAGCCGGGCGTCGACCGAGTGCTCTACATGCCGCTCCTTGAGGCCGATTACCCGATAGGAATCTCGGTCTCAGCGCCCGCGCCCCTATGGAGCATCACAGCGACCGGCACCGATCGCCACCTCATCACCAAGAACGCCACCTACTTCTCGCTGCCTACGCTCACGTGGTACCCAGACGCCTAGGGGTGGGCTGGTGTCAGGCCGGACATTTCGGCGTGGGCGTGGTGCTTATGGCGTCCCCGGGGCCGAACGGGTTGCATCCGGTAAGGGTTGGGATGGTGCCCTCCCCGCCTACCCCTAGACGACTGGCGTTGGCCATCTGAAACACGCGGCGTCCTTTGGCGTCGTACACCGCCCATGCGAGGCCGTCATAGTGGAAACGGTTGAGTGTTTGGCGGAGAACGGCGGGCATCTTGTGGTGCAGGTACCAGGCTGGACGGTCGGTCTGAACGGTCACTGACGCGGCTAGGCCATCGGGCTGGGCGACCCGGAGCCAAACCAGGTGCGCTCCGCTTTGACTGACGATGGCGCGAAGCCGAGCCACCAGTTCGGCCGCTTGCGCCTTGGTGGCGGTGCTTTCGACTCCCTGGTGGATATCCGAAATCCGCATCCCGCCTCTGCGCTGACCTTCGACGCGCTGATCAAGCGCGATCACCCGCGGCAAGTCCGCCGAGGCGGAGCGATCCCGAAAAGCGGCCGCGACGACCCAACCCTGCCACTCCGTTAGAAGGTTCTCCTGTCGCGGGTTTGGACTTCCCAACGTGTCGACGACCAGCATCACATCGCCCGACTGATATGGATGCCAACTCGGGTCGGGCCGTTTGATCGTGATCCGAGCTATCGCGGTCGGCCCCATCGAGTCCAACACCTGGCGCAACAAGACGCGCTGCGGCCGACTACCTCCGCTGATCTTCGTCCCCTCCGCCACCGACGGCGGAGGCATGTGTCCGTACACAGGGCCCTGCCGCGGACGCGACGAATCGCCGCCGTTGCCAGCCGCTGCCCCGCATCCCACGCATGCCGACGCCACGAGCACCACGCTGAGGATGTCGAGGCCGCGGACCGTCACGGCTGCCTCCGCGCCGTCCAGGACGGGCAGCAGCCGGAGATTCCGCCGTGTCCAGCAGGTGGTAGTCGTGCCCGTCCGCGTTCACGACCGCGAGCCGTAGCCGGTAGGTGGGTGGTTGCCCGGTGTAGATAACGAACGCGATCCGCTTGCCGTCGGGTGACCATGTCAGCCAGTAGCCACCGCCGTGACAGGGCGCCGAGCAGCGAAAGATCGCATGCGTGCCTGAGCCGTCTGGGCGCATCAGGCGGATCTGCCAGTCCTTGTCGTCGCTAAGGTGGCTGACATAGGCGAGCCGGGTGCCATCCGGCGACCATGCCACTGCGTCATTGAGGCGCGTGTCGTGGGTCAGCTGTCGGGGATCGGTTCCCGCGGCTGTCACGCTCCAGATCGCCCAATCTCCGCCGTTGACCGGGACTCGGACGTAGGCGATGCGTGAGCCGTCGGGCGACCAGCTCGGGTTGAGGTCGCTGGATGAGTCCTTGAACACGCGGTGCAGGTCACTGCCGTTGCGAGTGATGGTGTAGAGGGCGTAGTTGCCGGTGGAGGTGCGGGTCGCACAGCAGCGGGTGCTCGAGAACGCGATCAGCGTGCCATCCGGCGACCAGGACGGGGCGACGTCGTAGAAGTTGCCGGAGGTGAGATTCCGCAGGCCAGTGCCGTCGGAGCGGATAGTGGAGATATTTCTGGGTGGGAACTCGCCGCCGCCCTGGGCGAGCGCGATCGTCGCGCCATCCGGCGACACCGCGAAGCCCGTCACATTCCACAGCCGCTTGGGAAGCGCCACTGGCACGGGGCGATGATGGGCCGCAAGCCGGTACAGCGGCCCTGAGCGGCCAAACACCGACCCCGGCTGGCTGCCGCTCAAGAACCACAGCGCACCATTTCGATGCAGCATCGGTGTGACCCGATGCACCGCCGGCTCCGATGAGCTCGCCGCCGAGAAGGCATCGCAGCCTGCGAGCAGCACCACGAACCCGAGCGCTGCGATCGGCCAACATCTCATGCCATTGAGACGCCCTTACACACCGGTTTGTTCCGCCGGCCGAGCAACCCGCGGCACCACGTCCGCGGTCGTGCAACCTCCCGGCGAACCAACCCGGCTCTTCGCGAAGCCCACCAGCCGCTGACCACCACAGATAGAGGCTGCGCCGTCACAGTGGAGGATGGGTCGGGTGGCTTGTCTGGGTTGTCGCCCCGCGCGGCGAAAACAGGACTCACTGTGAAGTTCCCCAAAGCCCGAGGGTGGCAGCCGCCCGGATCGCAGTGGACGCCGGGCGGCTGTCAGTCCTCGCGTGAGCGTTTCAGTTCCCCCGGAGCGTTGGCTCACTGTGTCCCCAATGTCGTGCTCTTCCTAGATCGACAGGACTGGCGTAGCACTGCTCCCTCATTGCGGTCAAACCGCGTACCCCTGGCGCCTTGCAGAGACTCCGTCATTCGCGGGCATCGGCTAGGTACAAGATGTGCAGAACGCCCAGTAGGAGCCGATGAACACAGCCGCAAACGCGACGACGGCGCCGACCATGCCCATGACCTGGATGGCGACCGACGAGGCACGCCGAGACAGCCACAGGATCAGGGCGGCCAGTGGCAGAGCCACCAGTGCGTGAATCAGCGCCTCCACGTCGCAAGCCTAGACTGCTCGAAGGCCACCATCCTCTGCCGACGAGCGGTCGGACGGTGACTTTCGAGCATCGACAGCAGGGAGATCACGCCTTGACGACGCGCACCACGAACGTCAGCGTGGCGTCTTCCAGGTGACCCTCTATCTTCCAGCAGCCAACGCTGGGAAAGGTGATGGCTGTTGGTAGGAAGA
>CAVWLK010000014.1:0-12697 GCA_963755675.1 uncultured Actinomycetes bacterium | reverse complement strand
CACCCAAGTTACCGGCACCGGCACGTTGACGCCGAACACCGTTGCCACCAGCCTCCTCTCGGCGACCGGCAGCTTCCACACCTGCAGCTCCAACACCGGCGGCGGCAACTGCCTGCCGGTGGCCACCGGCGGCTTCTAGGCCACCGGCGCAGCCAGGTGCAGCACCGACGGGCCGGTCTCGTCCCAGGTGTCCAGCTCGTGCTCCGGATCCGGCGTGTGAACGACCCGGTCGAAGCGGCCGATGAACGCGTCCGCCGGCTCCAGGAAGTCGATCGCGTCGGTTCGGTAGTGCATCGGGACGATCCAGCGCGGGCGGAGCTCGCCGACCACCCGCACCGCCTGCTCGGCATCCAGCGTCGGACCGCCGCCGACCGGGATCATCAGCAGGTCGACGTCGCCGATCGCTGTTCGCTGCTCCGGTCGCATCGCCGGCTGGCCGAAATCGCCGAAGTGACAGACGCGGCGGCCGTCCAGCTCGAAGACGAAGATGGTGTTAGGCCCGCGCTGGGTGCCGGCGGCCGGGTCGTGCTCGGACGCGATCGCGGTCACCTCGCCGAGCTTGGTCGAGAACACGCCCGCGGTCGACCGTACGACCTCCGGTGCGCCGGTGACCACCTCGGCCCCGTTGTGGTCGAAGTGCTCGTGCGTGATCAGCAGCACGTCGGCCGGGTGGGGGGAGATCTCCGGATAGCCGAAGTGCACCGGCAGCCCCGCCCGGGGCACCCCGAAGGGATCGATCGTCACGGTGTGCTCGCTTCCCGTCAGCGTGAACGCCGATTGGCCGTACCAGCGGATGTTCATCGACCGCCTCCTTCTGCGCCCCCGGGGAGGCTCTGGTGAAAATGCAGGGATATTGACGTCAAGGGCAGGTTACGTCCGGTCTGGGTCTGCAAAGTAGCAAGGATCGGCTGCTAATCTTACACGGACGGTAGAAATGTCGGCGATCGAAGCAGAAACCCAATTCCGGATCGGCGAGCTCGCCCGCCGGGCCGGCGTGACCCCCCGCGCCGTCCGCTACTACGAGCAGCTGGGCCTCCTTCCCCCGCACGGTCGAGCCGATGGGGCCCACCGGCTGTACGACGAGCAGGACGAGGCGCGCCTGCGGCGAGCTGATCCAGGTGCGCGACCTGCTCGGGCTGTCGCTGGCCGAGCTGGGCGAATGGATGGCCGCCGAGGCCGCCCGGGCCGGCCTGCGCGACCGCTGGCACGCCGATCCGGCGCCCGGCGCCGGCGATCGCGACCAGATCCTGCGCGAAGCGCTCGCGCCACTCAAGCGCCAGCTCGAGCTGGTGCGGGCGCGGCGGACGGCCCTGGAGCTAGCTGGAGGACGAGTTGACGGCAAAGCGGCGCCGCATGCGCGACCTGCTCGTGCGAGCCGGAGGGCGCCGGCTCGTGACCCCGGCACACCACTCCGAGCGCTACAAGTGGATCGCGCTCTCCAACACCACGCTCGGCATGCTGATGGCCACCATCAACTCGTCGATCGTGCTGATCGCGCTGCCGGACATCTTCCGCGGAATCCACCTGAACCCGCTCGCGCCGGGCAACTCGAGCTACCTGCTGTGGATGATCATGGGCTTCCTGGTGGCAACCGCCGTGCTCGTCGTCAGCTTCGGCCGGGTGGGGGACATCTACGGCCGTGTGAGGATGTTCACGCTCGGCTTCGCCATCTTCACGGTGTTCTCGGTGCTGCTCTCGGTGACCTGGATGACCGGCGGCGCGGCCGCCGCCTGGATGATCGTCGATGCGCATCGGCCAGGGCGTCGGCGGCGCGCTTCCTGTTCGCCAACTCGTCGGCGATCCTGACCGACGCCTTCCCCAGCGACCAGCGCGGGCTCGCCCTGGGCATGAACGCCGTGGCGGCGATCGCCGGGTCGTTCATCGGCCTGGTGCTGGGCGGAGTGCTCGGGCCGGTGTCGTGGCGGCTGGTGTTCCTGGTCTCGGTGCCGGTCGGGCTCTTCGGCACGCTGTGGTCGTGGCTGGAAGCTCGAGGACCTGGGCGTGCGCCAGCCGGCCCGGATCGACTGGTGGGGCAACGTCACCTTCGCGGTCGGCCTGATCGCGATCCTGGTCGCGATCACCTACGGCATCCAGCCGTACGGCGGCCACACGATGGGCTGGACCAACCCGAAGGTGATCGCCGGCATGGTCGGCGGCCTGGCTGCTGCTGGCGGTCTTCGTGGCGATCGAGACTGCGCATCACCGACCCCATGTTCCGGCTCGGGCTGTTCCGCATCCGCGCGTTCACCGCCGGCAGCATCGCGACGCTGCTGGCCTCGCTCGGCCGCGGCGGGCTGATGTTCATGCTGATCATCTGGCTGCAGGGCATCTGGCTGCCGCTGCACGGCTACAGCTTCTCGCAGACGCCGCTCTGGGCCGGCATCTACATGCTGCCGCTGACGGTCGGCTTCCTGATCGCCGGGCCGACGTCGGGCTAGCTCTCCGACCGCTTCGGCGCCCGGCCCGTTCGCCACCGGCGGCATGCTCGTGGCGGCGCTCGCCTTCTTCCTGCTGGAGCTGCTGCCGGTCGACTTCAGCTACGTGGGCGTTCGCCGGCCTGCTGCTCCTGATCGGCCTGGCGATGGGCCTCTTCGCCTCGCCCAACCAGGCCGGGATCATGAACAGCCTGCCCGCGGACCGGCCGCGGCGCCGGCGCCGGCATGGCGACCACCTTCCAGAACTCGGCGATCGTGCTCTCGATCGGCATCTTCTTCTCGCTGATGATCATCGGCCTGGCCGGCTCGCTGCCGGGCACGCTGCACCACGGTCTGGTGGCGCAGGGGGTGCCGCCGGCCGACGCCACCCGCATCTCGCACCTGCCGCCGGTCGGGCTGCTCTTCGCCTCGTTCCTCGGATACAACCCGATGCAGCAGCTGCTGGGCCCGGTGCTGCCGCACCTGTCGCACGCACCAGGCGGCGTACCTGACCGGGCGCTCGTACTTCCCGGCGCTGATGTCGGGGCCGTTCTCGGACGGACTGCACGAGGCGTTCGACTTCGCGATCGGGGCCTGCCTGATCGCCGCCGGCGCGCCTCGTGGTTGCGGGGCGGCAAGTACGTCCATGTCGAGCCGGCCATCGAGGCTCCCGAGGGCGAGATGGTGCTGGCCGGCGACGGCGACTGACCTCGACCTTCTAGGCTCTCCCGGTGCCCGTCGTCCTGGAGACCAGCCGGCTCACGCTGCGCACCGCCGAGCCGGGCGACCTGGACGCCATGCAGGCGCTCTACGGCGACGCCGAGACGATGCGTTACATCGGCGCCGGCGACGGAGTGCGAACGCGGGAGCAGACCGCCCAGGGTATCCGGCGGATGATGGAGCACCAGGAGTCGCACGGATACTCGATCTGGGTGGTGGCCGTCCGCGGCGCGGGGGAGGTCATCGGCAACTGCGGCCTCGTGCTGGTGGAGTGGGAGGGGCCGGATGTGGAGCTGGCGTACATGATCCGCCGCGACCGCTGGGGCGAGGGCATCGCCACCGAGGCGGCGGCCGCCTGCCTTGCACACGGCCTCGGGCCGCTCGGCCTGGAGCGCGTCATCGGCCTCGCATACCCCGAAAACGTCGCCTCGCACCGCGTCATGGAGAAGGCCGGTATGCGCCGCGTCGGTCTGGTCACCGCCTACGGGGCGCGGATGGTCCGGTACGAAAGCCTCAAGGCGGCGGTCGGCTAAGCCACCGGCGCTGGCTGCGCCACCGGCGAACTGTCCGAAGGCTGGGCGCCGTGGCGTCGCCATAGGCGGCCCCCAGGATGTGGGTGATGACGGTTTGGGTCGGCTGCCCTCCGGCGAAGGCGTGTTCCGCACGCCGGCGAACCGTCGGCCAGGCGTAGCTTCCAGGGAGCGGCCGCGTCGAACGTCCGCGGAGCGCGGCCAGGTGTGCCTGCAGCGCCTTGCTGCGGGCGGCGGTCAGGCAGCCGTGAGCCCGCCAAAGCTGCTGCAGCGGCTGTGGCGGGCGGTACCAATGCGATAGCACAGCCGGCCCGCCGCGTATCGTGTGCACCGGACGACCACCATCTGCACCCACCCTGCCAGCAACGAAGCTGCGCCGCGCCCACGCACGCCATTCTGGACTCACAGCGCGGGGTTCGGATGGTGCCTCCATGCGCGGGTTCGGCGCCGAACTGTACGAAAACGGGTACCATGCGCGCGGGTCATGGACGACGCAACTCGGCTGGCTAGTGTTCTCGAATGCCCCTGAGCAAGGAGGCTGCTAGGGTCGTGGCATGGCAGGCTCGTGCGAGGCGGGGAGGGGGTGCGGAGCGGCCCGTTCGCCGGTGACACCGCGAGCTTCTACGCACGCTATCGCCGCCGTTATCGAGCCGACTTATCGCTCGTCTACTGGAGGTCACGAGCGGCGGTCGCTGTCGCCTCGTCGACCTAGGCTGCGGCACAGGGCAACTCGCACTCCAACTCGCGCCCTTCTTCGAGCATGCAGTTGGCATCGACCCTGAGCCCGACATGCTCACCCAGGCTAGAACCTGGCTCGCGATCAAGCTGTCGAGAACATCGAATGGATGACGGGCAGCGCGGGCGAGCTTCACACGCTGGGGCGCGCTCTCGGGCGATGCGATCTGGTCACAATCGGCACCGCATTCCATTTCATGGAACCGCGTTGACTTGATGAACTCCAGCGAATCGGCGCGGGAGGGGCGGTCGCGGTTGCGTACAACGGGTCTCCGATGTGGCTGCATCCCGATCCCTGGGGCGAAGGCCCTCCGCGCAGTGCTCGAAATCCGTCGGCGGCTCCGCGACGTCGACTTCACCGCGGCAGCGCTTCAAGCTGCCGAGGACACGATGCGGGACATCGGTTACACGCACGTCGAGCGGTGGGAGCACATCCACGTCGAGACGATTGATCTGGACTTCCTGATCGGACACATCTTGTCCGCGACCTCAACCGACCAGATCCCGTCCGCGCAGAGGGCGGACTTCGCCGAGGAGGTCTCCTCCGCGATCAGCGCGGTCGCGCCCACCGGCGCGCGACCGAGACTGTGAGTGCGCTAGTCGTCATCGGACGCACAGAGCGGTGTGGAAGACGCAGTCGCCGTGGCGGAGGAAGGCGCTGATGCCGTGCATGTCACCAGACCAGCCCCGCCAGACCGGGCCGAGCTCCGCTAGGGGGCGGGAACGCAGACCAGGGTGACAGCCCCTTCGAGCGTGACGCCGATGGCCTCACCTACACGTTCCAGTTGCGTCGCGGGATCCGGTACTCGAACGGCGCTCCGGTCAGGGCCTCCGACTTCCGCTCGGGCCGCGGTCGCCTTTCATACCGCAGGTGCCCGCTCGGCCTTCGAGATACTGACAGGTTGCGGCTGTGAGGGGACTCGCGGACCGCCCGAAACGCGAACCGACGATCGAGTCCCGGACGTCCGGTCCGGCCGCTGGGGAGAGGCGTCCGGACACAGTCGCTATGTAGGTCACTAGGCATAACGGCACGACCAGCGCTGCGCGCAATCCGATCTGGCCCGCCGTGAATCCGATTACGGCTGGGCCGCTGACGCCGCCGAAGTAGCCAATCGTGAACACTCGCGAAACGACATTCTCGAGGGATCCGAGCCCGGCGCCGGCGGCGGCGCTTACGACGGTCGGGACGACTGGGCCGAGTCCTGCGCCAAGCAGGGTGAAGCCGATCACTCCGGTGGCTGGGATTGGAACGACCAGGGCGAGTGCGAGGCCGGCTGCCGCGATGACGGTTGATGTGAGCACGACGCGCACGGGGCCGAAGGCAGTAGTCAGTTGGTTACCGATCAGACGACTCCCGGCCATACCGAGAGAGAAGCCGGCGAAGCCGATTGCCGCAACTGCTGCACTGGCCGCCGCCTGGTCGCGGAGGAAGACGGCGCTCCAGTCCGCGGCGGCTCCCTCGGCGAAGAACGAGCAAAACGCGATCAGCCCCAACAGCACGACTGCTAGTGACCAGCCGTCGGACGCCGCCGACCCGTGACGACTCCCTACAGCCTTGCGCGGAAGACCCGCGAGAGAAGGGGAGCCGACGCTGCTGCGACAACGACCGCCACGAGCACGAACTGCAGCGACGGTCTGATCCCGACTCCCGCCGCCGCGGCACCCCCCAACGCCCCGACCAGCAAACCAGCGCTCCAGAGGCCATGAAACCCCGACATGAGGGGCAAGCCATGTTGGCGCTCGACGACAACCGCCTCCGAGTTCATCGCCACATCGACAACCGCCGCGATCACCCCAAACACGACCAGGACCACAGCGAGCACACCCAAATCTGGAGCGAGCGCGGTGAAGAACAGCACGCCACCGAACGTCGGCAAGCCGACTCGAACTACCGCTCGTGCCCCCAGCCTTGAGGTGACGACACCGCCCAGCCGCCCGCCGATCAGGGTGCCCAGCGCCATCCCAAACAGCGCTACGCCAAGCTGGGTATCGGATAGACCAAGCCCGTGTTTGATCGCCGGGACTCGCGACGCCCATGAGCCTGAGATCACCGCGTGCGCGCCAAAGGCCACACTCACGCCGCCCCGCGCCGGCGCGTCCCAGTTCGGCCGCAACGCCACCCGGCGAGGCTACACGCCGGGCCGCAATCGGGGAGTGAGACCAAACGCCAGGTTGGCGTCCAATCGAGGGTTCGCATCCAACTCGGCGAATACCGCCCGGCGGGCAACCCGAACACTGCGAGCGTGGCTCCCGAATTAAGTCACCACGGGAGGCCATCCCCGTCGCCATGGATCTCGCCGAATGGCTCGAATCGGAGCTCGCCGTCGACGAGCTCGACGCGCCGTACGCTCGGGGGCTCGTACCCGCTGCAGGTCAACGAGGGGCCGGTTCCGACCGAGTTCGGTGCCCACTCCCCCAAAAAATCAGTGAGCGGCACTCGAGGACGGAACCGGCCCGGCGCAGGGTGCTGGGCACCTGCGCATGTTTGCACCATACGACGCTAGTTGACCGATTACTAGATCCGGGGCCGCCGCAGCGTGCAATCCTCTGTTGTCGGGTCGGCCGCCACAATGCCCACGACACCGTGGTGGCCGGCCCGGCGTTGGCCTGGAGGTGTAGTGGGATGGCATTGGGGGGTAACCCTCTGATCCGGGTCGGGCTGCCGCTCCCTGTGTGGTGTGACCCCGCCTGGTGGCAGCCCGGCCCGCCTTGCCTGAGCCGCAACGACCGGGCTTGGTCGCAAACGGAGTATCCGGTTAGCTCCCCCGGAAATCAGGCGTCAGTGGCAGCGTCAGTGAGCAATAGCCCTCGACCGCCGTGTAGCCGCTCTCGCCATATAGACGCAGAGCGGGTATGTTGTCGGCCTCCGTCTGTAAGACCAAGCGCAACGCACCCGCTCTGATTGCGGCCGGGCGGATGAACTCGAGCAGCATGCGGCCGACGCCGAGGCGACGATGGTTCGGCAAGACGAAGAGGTCTCTGATCTGCCAGAACTGGCCGAGCCGTAGCGATGCGGGAACGGTCATTGTGATGGCGAAGCCCACGAACGCACCCTCGTCTTCCGCTACGAAGGCTTCCAGGCGGCCGCTGCTGATGTTCCCTTCCAGCCAACTCGCCGTCCGTGACGCGTCAGCAGCTTCGCCATAGTGGATGCGATACCGGTCGAAGATCTCCGCGAGCTGCTCGATTTCGGCTCGGATCGGCGCGGTCAGCGCGCGGACTTCGACGGAGCCACTGGATGCGGCAGGCTGGCTGGTTTCGTCCATCACGGTGTTCTCCTACACGTCAGGACTCGCTTTGGCGCCGACTTCGCGCCCTGCACGAGGCTGCGCGGGTAATCCCGCCCGCCAAACAGGCTCGTCTGCCACTCGACCGTCCATTGACCTGGGCCGAACAGTGTAAGCCTCAAATCGGACAAAAGTAGGGGGAGCTAACCGGATACACCCTTGAGGCCAAGAAAAGCGGCCGCTCGCGGGGTGCAAGGGATCGGCGGCACACCCGCGAGCGGCCAGCCTCGGACTTAGCTCAAACTGCCCCACCAGAGGCCGATCAGCGCCGCCACGAAGAGGATCACAGTGGCAGCGACGAAGAGAACGACCAGCCGCTTCGTCTCCGTCATCCCCGCTGCCTCCCGTCGCGTGGGGGGACACCGCCGCGCCACGCGGCGCTGCCTCTCCCCCGTACAAGCTGGCGAACGCTGCGATCTGCCGGTGGCGCTCACCCTGACTTCTGGGTGGTGGGCCGGACTCTACACCCACCCACCCGTCACGCCGACCAGCGCGCCGGCTCGCAGCTGCTCGAGGTCAGCGGTGCGGATGCATCGGCGCCCCCGTCTCCCGAGCTGCTGGCCTAACCCCTCGGCCGAAAACCCTTGGGCGTACTGCTACAGCTGCCGCGACGACCAGAGCACGGCGGCCAGGATGACCGCCGTCAACCCGACCGCGAGCCCAACGATCCACCCGGCCACGTTTTGGCTCACCAGAACCGCGCCCAGAATCGTGGCGATCCCGACGATTCCCCCAGTAGCGACGATGCGCACAAACCCCCGCTCGATCACACTGCGGCGCCGCTCGCGGCCCGGCAGCATGCCTTGCGGTCGCTCATGCTCTGCTGGTTCGTGTGCCAGCGTTTCGTTCTGATCAGTGCCTGTTGGCAGCGCGTCCGGCGCGGCGGGTTCATTCGGCTCTGAGGGCTCAGGCATGCGAGGACGATACCAAGCGAATCCCGTTCCTCCTGGGCCAGGCCATGCCCCACCCGGGCGGGGTAGGGCCGCGCGCCCCGATCTCCAGGTCAGATCGTCTGGAAGTCGCAGTCCCCGTTCGGCTCGACGTGGAGGTTGCCCCGCTTCTCCTGCATCAAACCGCCGAGGAGTGCCCACACGATGAGCGACAGTCCGAGCGTCAGGATGGTCAAGATCAGATGCAGGACGTGGTTCGGCCGGCGCCCGGGCGTCATGATCGCCTGTCCGGGGGTCTGCGATTCGACGTGCCAGCCTTCCCCGACGAGCTGCGCGACTGCGCGGTTTGTGAGCGTCGCTCGGTCGGGCTAATTGATCGCGTCGATGGTTCGAGTTTCGCATCCGTGCACCAGAATTTCCAGGTGGGACCGTGCACACTGCGAACGCGACGGCGTAGGACGACGGAGGGCTTGACCGTCGAGGCGAGGGCGGCGACAATCCGTGCATGGTTGAACCGCTGCCCGGCCTGACGGAGGCGTTGACGGCGATGAACCGCGGCGACGTTGAGCCCGCGGTGGCCCTGCTCGACTCCGACGTCGAATGGCGTGGCCGACCGAGTGGGCATCTGTGGTGGAAATACACCCCGAGTTGCCATGGCCCGGAGGAGGCCCGCCAGAACTTCGAGCTGCAGGTAGTGAAGGGCCGGGCACGACCTGGCGCAAAGGAGTTCACGCTCGAACAGGTCGAGCAGGTAGGAGACCGGGTAGTGGTGGGCGGGAGCTGGACGATGGAGGATGGTTCACGCCAGACCGCAGGGCGATTCTTCCAGGTGCTCACCGTGCGTGACGGGCGGATCGTGGACATGCAGGGGTGCACGAGCCGCCGAGCTGCCCTCCGCTACGCCAAGCGCAGCTAGCCCGACGGGTCGATCGCCCTCGGATCCCGCGCCGTTAGCCAGCATTACGTCGCGGCTCCCCGAATCGACGATCTCGGGGATGTGCTGCACACCCGACAGGCTATTCGGCGGTACGAAAGGATCCAAGATCCGGCCACCGCACCCTGAAGTAGACATAGCTCGACACTCGGCCACTGTTCTGCGAATGCCCAACCTTTGACGGTGGCGATTGGGAACCGCTGTGATCGTGGCTAGGCGCCCGCAGATGACCCAGTGAAGCGCAGACGGACGTGGATCTGCACGGCGGGTTTCGTGGTCTTCACCACCCACACTCGCCACGGGTTGTAGGTGGTTGGTATCGCCTCGACCGACCCGGCATGGCAGGTCATGACAGCCCCATGCAGATGGCAGTTGCCAGCACTGAACGTTGGGGAGCCGTCCAGGATGCTGCCCGCGACGCGGATGAAGAAATGGAATCGCGCCGTCCGTGAGGCCGTTAGCCACGCATCGAAGCTGCCCCCGGGGTACCGGGTCACGAAGCTTGCTCGGGTACGTCCCCATCCGAGCGCCACCGTGGCGACCTTGTAATGGACGGGGTGCGGAAGGCCGGAGTGGGTTGCCGCCGTTGAGTGCGAGACACTTGCCGGACTCGACGAGCCGAGACATCCCGAGCAGACCAGGCATACAAGCGCGAAACGAGCCGTCATACCGTCCATACGCGTGCCGACGCCAATCGCGTCCGTGAATCGACTCACTGCACGTGCAATCGTCATGGTGCAGGCAGGCGGGCAGGAAAGCTCGCGTCGAGGTACATTCCTGGCCACTCGGCCATGCGAGTGCTCGGGCTCACGGCGCACATTGGAGTGAAACTCTCCCGATGGAACGCCGGCACTGGCTCATCCGCGGCACCCGTCTGTGTGCGGTGACGGTGGGGTGGAACACGGTCGTCGGTAGCGCGGCCGTCGTAACGGCGATCGGCACTGGTAGCCTCGCGCTGATTGGGTTCGGGCTCGACGCGTTGATCGACTCGACCGCGTCGGCCGTGCTCGTGTGGCGGCTGCGAGGCGAGGCGAACGGTGCTGACACGGAACGCACTGAACGGATCGAACGGGTGGCGCTGCGGGTGGCGGGAACGGCGCTCGTGCTCGTTGGTGTTATCTCGTCGTGCAGGCTGGGGTCGGTCTTGCCCGGGGGCGGCATTCCGGCTCGTCGCTGTTTGGCGTTGCGCAGGCGATCGCGTCCCTCGTCGTTCTGCCACCGCTCGCGATCGGCAAGCTGCGGATCGCGTCCCGGCTGCCTAGTCGCGCGCTGCGAGCAGACGGGATTCTGGCGACGGCCGGCGAGTCGCTCGCGGCTGTGACGCTCGCCGGACTGCTGCTCGAACGACTGCTCGGATGGTGGTGGGCCGATGCAGTGGCCGCGCTTGCGATTGCGGGTGTGCTCTTGTGGCAGGGTGTGTCGGCTCTTCGGCCGTCAGAGCACGCCTGAGCTGACGAACGTCGGCCACTGGCTGACGCCACGCTGATCGTCTAGGGACATTCGTGGACACTCGGGCAGGGGGTGCGTTGCGCCACCCCCCACCCACAGCCCGGCGTGTCCTGGCGCGGGTACTTCCCACACGATAAGCCACAGGCCGAGCGTCAAGACGGTCAAGATCAGATCTAGGAAGTGATTCGGACGGCGGCCACGCATCACGATCGCCTTGCCCGGGGTCTGCGATTCGACGTGCCAGCCTTGCGCGACGAGTTGCGCGACTGCGCGGTTTGTGCGCGTCGCCAGGTCGGGCTGATCGATGTGGTGTCGATGGGTGCGAGCGCCCTAATAACAGGCGGATCGCAGTAGAGCCCAGCGAGGCCCCCTGGTCGCCACGCTCCCAGACCGCACCCGAAGCTACCACCTTCTCGCTTCACGCCAGATTCCGCAGCGCGAAGCGGTTGAAGCTCGCTAGGAACATGCGAGATGATCGGTGAGATGAAGATCGCCACCGCAGCAGAGCGCCCCGAGCTTCTCGTGCCGGCGTGGGAGCGAACGTGCGACACGCTGCCTGAATACAACAACCATGGCGACGTCCTGAACGAGTATTGGCCGCGCCTGACGGAGGCAGCCGGACTTTCATTCGACCCCTTGTCGGTGACGGTGACGCGATCCTCGCTCGTGCGCGCTCGATCCGCGTCCGATGGAAGGTACGGTCGAGGACCTGCCGGCGGGGATTGACGGCGCGATTGCCCGCGGGTTTGACGAAGGTGGTGCGAACGTGCTCTGCGCGCTCGTGATCATGGTGCCGCGTGATCTCCAGAGCCGAGGAGTGAGCGCGACGGCGGTTCGGGCGATGCGCGAGATCGCGCGCCGGCACGGGCTTCTGTCGTTGATCGCGCCCGTTCGCCCGAGCTGGAAGGAGCGCTATCCGCTCTGCCGATCGAGCGCTACGCCCACTGGCGACGGCCCGACGGGCCGCTGCTGATCCGTGGATGCGCGTCCACGAACGTCTCGGTGCCAGGGTGCTGAACCCGAGCCGCGGTCGCTTCGGATTACGGGCACCGTCGGCGAATGGGAGACCTGGACGGGAATGAGCTTCCCCGAGAGCGGCGACTACTGGTTTCCCGGCGGGCTCGCCACCGTGCATATCGACCGCACCGACGACTCCGGCAGCTACTGGGAGCCGAACGTATGGATGCACCACACGCTCTGAGATCGCCCGTCGCGATTGAAGGCTGAACCACGCGATCGCGTGGTGCTGAACGTTTGGGGCGAACGCCGGACGTGTCGCGGTTGAGTGTGCGATCTGCAATGACACTCACCGCGACGGCCAAGTGGCCACCCCGGGGCGCCCCGAGCCGAGACTCGTCCGCCGCCGAGCGCGACCCGGCGGGCCCATCACGAGGCCCGCCGGATCGCGCAGAACCGCTGGTGCCGGAGCCGACGAACGCAGCCGGACCCATCCCGGCCCGCCGTCAGGCCGACCGCCAGCTCCACGATCTCCCGGCGGACCCGGACCTCGTCGCCGTCGTCGGGGCGGTCGAGGTCCTCGGCGTAGCGGTGGCCGTCCCAGACGGCCGCGGCGATCGTGGACGGCGCCAGGCGTCGCCCATCGCCCGCACCGAGCGCAGGCCGACCGCCGGCCACTCGTCCCGGCGCTCGACCAGGTCGGCCGCGATCGAATCGCGGGGCAGCCGGGCCATCACCCAGGACGAGCGTGTCGCAGGCCAGCTCCTGCTGGCGCTCCGTA
>CAVWLK010000013.1:0-24141 GCA_963755675.1 uncultured Actinomycetes bacterium | reverse complement strand
GTCTTCGAGCGGTGACCGGCCGCGGCGATGGCATTGGTACACTGCGCCGCCGGGGCCGTTAGCTCAGCTGGTAGAGCAGGGGACTCTTGATCCCAAGGTCACAGGTTCGATCCCTGTACGGCCCATTGTCACCTCCCGGCTTCGGGGTTCGTTGCGTGTGCGTAGCGCGAGGCGTAGAGTCGCGTACGCCCCGGGGTATGGCGAGTCGTACAAGACAGGAGGAAGTGACGCTCGTGTCCACGACAACCACATCCATCACCGAAACGGCCATGGCCTTCTTCGAGGCCTGCGAGACAGGCAAGGGATGGGCGGAGTGCAGTTCCTACTGCCAGCCCGAGGCCGGCTTCGAGGCCCAGTCCGAGCCGCTGGCCGATATCCGCGCCCTTAAGGACTACACGGAATGGATGAAGGGCCTGCTCGTCTTCGTCCCTGACGGAAGCTATGCCCTGAAGTCCTTCGCCACTGATCACGAGCGCAACAATGTCTGCGCCTACGGGGTCTTCTCAGGTACCCACAGCGGCGAGGGCGGGCCAATGCCGCCAACCGGCAAGAGCACCAACTCAGACTACGTCTACGTCATGGATTTCAAGGACGGCAAGATCAGCCACATGACCAAGATATGGAACTCCGGCTGGGCAATGAAGGAGCTTGGCTGGATCGGCTGACCCGCTGAAGCCTGATGCCCGCGTGACCCAAGCGAGCTCGGGATGGGCGTCGAGCGCCGCGAGCTGCCCGGCGATCACAGTCGCCGGGCCGATCAGGGCGTCGAAGGTGTCCATATCGGTGCCCCCGCCCAGGGCGACCACCAGCTCGCCCTTGTCGAACTCGATCCCGGACGCCGCTCCCGGCACGCTAGCGACCTGCTCTGGCGGCGGCCGTCCTGGGGGCAGTGGCCGTACACTGGCGTGCATGAATCGACTCGTTTGCCTCCTGGTTGTCGCCGGCCCGGTAGCTGGATGTGGTCACGACTCGACCAGCGCATCCGACCCGCCCGCCGATCACGGCGGCTACTCCGGCAAGGCCGCGCACTGGTACGACACTGCCTACAGAACCTGTTACCGGCAGCTCAGTCGGATGATGAGAAATCATCAGGGAATGACTGAGTGGACGTGGACGATGGAAACACCCACCCGCGCTGGCGCCCGGCGCCGCGTCCTACATGACAGCGGTGAACGCCGGCTGTTCCGACGGGGCAACAAAGGTCGGCGGCGCGGCGGGGATCCTGAACAGCACCGGCGGCTCCACGAGCCCTTAACACCCGAGGCGGCTGCTGAGCCACACGCGGTCTACAGTCGGGAGTACTCCTCGAGCTTCGTCGCTTCCGCCTTCCGCGTGGCCGCGTCGAAGTGGGCGTAGCGGTCAAGATCAATCCCCTAGAATCGGCAGGCGATGGCAGAGGTACGCGTGTTCAGCGACGAGCGAAAGGCGACGTATCTCAACATCGCCGCCGCGGATCATCCGCTGACCAGCCCGGTGTCGGAGCAGACCCACGAGGCTGCCCGGCGCTACAGGCTGTCGCGGATCCGCGAGCAGCTCGACCGACATGACTGCGCGGGCATCCTGCTGCAGGATCCGATCAACATCCGTTACGCGCTGGATGTCTCGAACATGCAGGTCTGGATGGCGCACAACCCCACCAACTACGCCGTGATCTGCCGCGGCGGCCCGGCCGTCTACTTCGGTTACGCCGGATCCGAGCACCTGGCCGACGGGCTCAGCACCGTGGACGAGTACCGGAAAGCCGTGGCCTGGCAGTACCAGGACGTGCCCGGGCGGGTGGCCGGCACCGCCCGCTCCTGGGCGGAAGGAATCGCCGAGCTGCTGCCGGCGAGCCGCGGTGGCAGGCTGGCGGTCGATCTCTGTGACCCGGCCGGCGTGCCCGCGCTCGCCGCCTGCGGACTCGAGCTGGTCGAGGGGCGCGAGCTGACCGAGCACGCCCGCTCGATCAAGTCCGCCGACGAGCTGGAGCTGATGCGCTGGACGATTGCGGTGTGCGATGCCGCCATCCAGCGGATGTACGAACGCTCGGCCGAGCCCGGCCGCACCGAGCTCGAGATCTGGGCTGAGCTGCACCATGAGAACATCCGAAACGGCGGCGAATGGATCGAGACGCGTCTGCTGACCAGCGGTCCTCGCACCAACCCCTGGTTCCAGGAGGCCTCCCATCGCGTCACCGCCGCCGGGGAAATGCTGGCGTTCGATACCGACATGATCGGGCCCTACGGCTACTGCGCCGACGTCTCCCGATCGTGGACGGTCGGCCACACGCCGCCCAGTCCCGCACAGCGGGATCTCTACCGGCACGCACGCGAGCAGATCGACCACAACATGGCCCTGCTGCGGGCAGGGATCACGCTGCGCGAGTTCGACCAGCGCTCGTGGCGGATCCCGGACCGTTACCTCGCAAACGAGTACGGCTGGGCGTTCCACGGTGTCGGCATGGCCGACGAGTATCCGGCGGCACCGACCCACCCCTCGTTCGAAGGCTCGGCCTATGCGGAGCTGAACCCGGCGCTCGAGGCGGGCATGGTCGTCTCGCTCGAGAGCCTGATCGCGGAGCAGGGCCGCGGCGAGGGCGTCAAGCTCGAAACGCAGGTGGTGGTCACCGACTCCGGCTGCGAGCGGCTCGACGCCTTCCCGTGGGAGGATTGGTGACCTGATGAGCTTCGCCGCCGTCCCCGCCGATGCCTACGACCGCTTCATGGGCCGCTACTCGTCGCAGCTGTCGCCCCAGCTGGCGGACTACGCCGGCGTGACCGCCGGGCAACGGGTGCTCGACGTCGGCTGTGGCCCGGGAGCGCTCACCGCCGAGCTGGTCGCGCGTGTCACGCCGGCCAACGTGACGGCGGTCGACCCCTCGCCGTCGTTCGTCGAAGCCGCCCGCAGCCGTCACCCCGGCACGGAGGTGCTGCAGGCCTCCGCCGAGGCGCTGCCCTTTGCCGACGAGGCGTTCGACTCCAGCCTCGCGCAGCTTGTGGTGCACTTCATGACCGATCCGCTGGCCGGTGTCACGGAGATGGCACGGGTGACGCGGGAAGGCGGCACGATCGCCGCCTGCGTGTGGGATCACGGCGGCGGAAAGGGGCCGCTGAGCCTGTTCTGGGATGCCGTCGCCGAACTCGACCCGGGCGCCGAGAACGAATCGCATCTGGCGGGAGCGCGGGATGGCGACCTGGTCGAGCTGTTCCGGTCGGCCGGGCTGCACGACGTCGAGCAAACGGTGCTCTCGGCGCCGGTTGAGCACGTCAGCTTCGAGGCCTGGTGGCAGCCGTTCCTGCGCAGCGTCGGGCCGGCTGGGACGTACGCCTCCAGCCTCGACCCGGATCGCCAGGCGAAGCTGCGCACGCTCTGCCTGGCCCGCATCCCCGGCGAGCCGTTCACGATCGACGCCCGCGCCTGGGCGGCGCGGGGCCGCAGGTGACGGTCGCCGCCGGCCGCCATCTGCGCCAGCACACCGAGCAGGAGCAGCGTGCCACCAACCTGGAGCTGTTCTTCGATCTCGTGTTCGTGTTCGCGGTCACCCAGCTCTCACACCTGCTGGGCTCCCACCTGACCCTGGCCGGAGCCGCCCAGACTGCGCTGCTGCTGCTGGTGGTCTGGTGGGCGTGGGTCTACACGACCTGGATGACGAACTGGTTCGACCCCGACTCGCCCGTCGTGCGCTGCCTCCTGATCACCGTGATGCTGGCCAGCCTGGCGATGGCGATCGCGATCCCGCATGCCTTCGGCGACCGGGCGATGCTGTTCGCGCTCGGCTACGGCGGCCTGCAGGTGATCCGAAACGCGTTCGTGGTGTGGGCGACCGACCGCGGCTCGCAGCTGCATGACGCCTTCATTCGCATCCTGCTGTGGTCGATCGCGGTCGCCGTTCTCTGGATCGCCGGTGCGCTGCTGGACGACTCCGCCCGCGCCACGGTGTGGGTGCTCGCGCTGGCGATCGACTACGCCGGCCCGGCCGCCGGCTACTGGGTGCCGGGCGTGGGACGGTCACCGGCCGGCGAGTGGGAGGTCGAGGGCTCGCACTTCGCCGAGCGGTTCCAGCTGTTCATCATCATCGCTCTGGGAGAGTCGATCGTGGTCACCGGCACGACCGCCAGCAGGTTGCACCTCGACGCGGCTCGCGGCGCCGCAATCGCGGTCTCGTTCGTGATCTCGGCCGCCCTGTGGTGGCTGTACTTCGACTACGTCGCCACCATCGCCCAGCGCAGGTTGGCAACCAGCGACGAGAGCGGCGCGCTGGCCAGGGACGCCTACACCTACATCCACACCCTGATGGTGGCGGGGATCATCGTCGCCGCCGTCGGCGACGCCGTGGTGATCGCGCGTCCCGGAGTCACGGCAACAGGCGTCGAGCTCGCGGCCCTGGCCGGTGGCCCGGCCCTGTACCTCGCCGGCCACGTCGCATTCCGCCGCCGGATGGCTGGATCCTGGAGTGGCAAGCGGGTGTCCGCGACCGCCGCCCTGGTGGCGGCCGGAGTGCTCGGCACGCTGATGCCGGCGCTGGCCTGCGCCTGTCTGATCCTCGCGATCCTGATCGCGCTGATCGTGTCGGAGCTGGTCGCCGGGCGCAGGCGTCAGCAGCGCGGACAACCGACCCCGCTGGAGGCGCTGGAGGCCAGGTTGTCCGACGCGTGATGGCGCGCGCCGTCGAACCTGTATAACTCGCCAGATGCGCACGGAGTCAGAGCAGTTCTTCCACCGCCTGCTGGATGCCGCCGGGCCCAGCGGCGACGAGCGGCTGGCCGCGCGTGTGTGGCGCGAGTACGCATCCGGCTTCGCGGACGTCAGCCACGATCGGCTGGGCTCGAGCTTTGCCGTGGTCAACCAGGAGGGCTCGCCGAGCGTCGCCGTGTTCGGCCACATCGACGAAATCGGCCTGGTCGTGAACCACATCGACGACGAGGGCTTCCTCTGGTTCGGCACCGTCGGCGGTTGGGACCCCGAGGTGCTGGTGGGGCAGCGTGTCCGGATCCTCGCCAAGGGAGGGCCGCTGGCGGGCGTGATCGGCAAGAAGGCGCGCCACCACCAGGACGCAGCCGACCGCGAGAAGCCGTCGCGGGTGCGTGACCTGTGGATCGACATCGGCGCCTCCTCGGCCACCGCCGCCGGCGAGCTGGCGGCGGTCGGCGACCTGGCCGTGCTCGAGCAGCCGGCCATCACGCTGGCCAACGGACGCATCGCCAGCCGCGCCACCGACAACCGCTGCGGTGCCTACGTCGCGGCCGAAGCCGTGCGCCTGTACGGCGAGAGCGGCGGCGCCGCGCGGCTGACCGGAATCGCAACCGTGGGCGAGGAAACGGCGTTTACCGGCGCGTATACGAGCGCCTTCGCGACCGCCCCAGACGTTGGCATCGCCGTCGACGTGACCAACGCAACCGACTATCCGAGCACCAGCAAGCAGCAGTACGGCCACGTCTCGCTGGGCAAGGGACCTGCGCTGGCCCGCGGGGCGGGAGTACGCCCGGGAGTGTTCGAGGGGCTGGTGGCCGCCGCGGAGGCCGAGAACATCCCGTACCAAGTCGAGCCGGTGGGGGGATCGACCGGCACCGACCTGGACGCAGTGCACGTCACCCGCGGCGGCGTGCCCGGCGGAGTCGTCAGCATCCCGCTGCGCCACATGCATTCACCCAACGAGGTGCTCGACCCGAACGACCTCGACGCCTGCGCCGCGCTGGTGGCCGCCTATACCCGGCGGCTTATCGAGCCGCCAACCGGCGACTGAGCAGGTTGGTGCAGGGATCCTGCACCAACCTCTGGGTACCATCCGGCCTATGCGCCGCATGCTCTCCGTCGCGATGCTGACCGCGGGGTCGATCGTGATCCTGGCGGTGGTGGTGTTCGGGCGCTCGCATACCGTCAAGGCGCCGGCCGCACAGCTTCCCAGCCCCGATCAGCGCACGGCCGCGGTGCCGTTTCACGCCACCACGATCTCCGGCGACCGGGTCAGCCTGGCGAGCTTCCGCGGCCGGCCACTGGTGATCAACTTCTTCGCCGCCTGGTGCGACCCCTGCAAGCAGGAGGCGCCCCAGTTCACGCGACTCGAGCGCCGCTACGGCAATCGCGTCTCCCTGATCAGCGTGGCCGTGCGCACCGCCCACCGCTCGGCGCTCGATGCGTTCGTGCGCGATCATGGCATGAGCTGGCCCGTGATCTGGGACCAGGGCGGCGGCCTGACCGACTCCTACGGAATCATCGGCCAGCCGATCACCTACGTGATCGACAGCCAGGGCCGCGTCGTCTACCGCATCATCGGGCAGACGACCGAGCACCGGATCGCCGGCCTGCTCGACCAGCTGCTGGCGGCGTGACCATCTCGCCCACAGACCTGGCGGTGGCCTTCGCGGCCGGGTTCGTCTCGTTCGTCTCGCCCTGCGTCTGGCCGCTGATCCCCGGCTACCTCTCGTTCATCAGCGGGGTGCCGGGCGCGGAGCTGCCCGCTCACCGCCGGCGGGTGGTGGTGGCCGCAATCGGCTTCGTGGCCGGTTTCAGTTTGCTCTTCGCGCTGGCAGGCGCCGGCGCCGGGGTGTTGGGAGCACAGTTCCTCGACCACCGCCGCGGCCTCGAGCTGGTTGGCGGCGCGGTCGTGATCGCGATGGGCGTGGTGATGCTGATGCCGACCGCCTCGCTGGCCGCCCGCGCCCGCAAGCTACCTGCCCCGGCCCAGCCGCACGGGCCGCTGGGGCAGCCGTCGCCGGCGCGGCCTTCGGCATCGGCTGGACGCCATGCATCGGCGCGCAGCTGGCGGCCATCCTCGCGATCGCCGGCAGCCATGGCCGAGCTTCGGACGGTGCGCTGCTGCTGTTCGTCTACGGCCTCGGGCTGGGCGTCCCCTTCTTGGCGGCCGGCGTCTGGCTGCCGTCAGTGATGTCCGCCACCCGCGTGCTGCGCGATCACTGGACGGTGGTGACGCGCGTATCGGGTGCCGTGCTGATCGTGGCGGGCGTGCTGCTGGCAAGCGGCCGCCTGACCGACATCAGCACCCGGCTGGCCGGATAGTCTCTGCGTGTGAAGGTCGTCAGCGTGGTCGGCAACCGCCCGCAGTTCATCAAGGCAGCGCCGCTCTCGCGGGCGCTGGCGGAGGTGTGCGACCACGTGCTCGTGCACACCGGACAGCACTACGACGAGGATCTTTCGCAGGTCTTCTTCGAGGAGCTTGGCATGGCGCCGCCCGACCACCGGATCGAGACCGGCTCCGGCAGCCACGCCCAGCAGACCGGCTCGATGCTGGTGGGCCTGGAGCCGGTGCTCGGCTCTGAGCAACCCGACATGGTGCTGGTCTACGGCGACACCAACTCGACGCTGGCCGGGGCGCTGGTCGCGACCAAGTCCGGGTATCCGCTGGGCCACGTCGAGGCCGGGCTGCGATCGTTCGATCGCGGCATGCCGGAGGAGGTCAATCGGGTGGTGACCGACGTGGTCTCGGATCTGCGCTTCTGCCCCAGCGAGACGGCGGTGCGAAACCTCGCCGCCGAGGGCATCGAGAGCGGCGTCCACCTGGTCGGCGACGTGATGGTCGACGTCGCCACACAGTTCGCGCCGGCGGCCATGCGCCGATCGAACGCCCTGGAACGGCTGGGCGTCTCGAAGGGTGCCTACGCCCTGATGACCGTGCACCGTCAGGCCAACACGCTGCCGGAGTCGCTGCCGGGGCTGGTGTCTGTGTTGGAGGCGATCGACGAGCCGCTGGTGGTGCCGCTGCACCCTCGCACCGAGGCGGCGCTCAGCCGCCGCGGGCTGCTGGAGCGGGCGGAGCGGGCGGCGATCATCACCCAACCGCTCGGCTACCTCGACTTCACCGCGCTGCTGGCCTCGGCCCGGATCTGCCTGACCGATTCGGGAGGCGTGCAGAAGGAGGCCTACCTGCACTGCGTGCCGTGTATCACGCTGCGCGACTCGAGCGAGTGGGTGGAGACGATCGAGCTGGGCTGGAACAGGCTCTCGGCGCTTGACCCGGCAGCCGTGGTTGCGGCAATGGCCGACCTGCGCCCGCCCGCCGAGCATCCGCCGCTGTACGGGGACGGGCACGCGTCGCAGCGGATCGCCGAGCTGGTTGCCGCCTTCCCGCGCTAACGCTCTGTACGATCCTCGCCTGATGGCCACAGACATCACGATCATCGGCGCCGGCTATGTCGGGCTGCCGCTGGCAGTCGCCTTCGCCGAAGCCGGCCGCCGCGTGCACTGCCTGGACACCGACCCGGCCAAGGTGGCGGCCATCGGCGAGGGACGCAGCTACATCGCCGACGTCGACTCGGCTGCCCTCGCGCGGCTGACGGCCGCCGGCACGCTGACGGCCGGCGACGACTACGCGGCCGCCGCCGACACGGACGCGATCCTGATCTGCGTGCCCACGCCGCTGACCGAGAACCGCGAGCCGGACGTCTCGGTCATCGTCGCCGCCGCCGAGGCGATCGCACCCCATCTGCGCCGTGGCCAGCTGGTGGTGCTGGAGTCGACCACGTACCCCGGCACCACCCGCGAGCTGCTGGCGCCGATCCTGGAACGCGGCGGCCTGCGGGCCGGCGAGGACTTCCACCTGGCGATGTCGCCGGAGCGGATCGACCCCGGCCGCACCGATCACACCGTGCGCACGACGCCCAAGGTGATCGGGGGCCTCACGCCGGAGTGCGGCCGCCGCGCCGGCGAGCTGTACGCCGTCTGCGTGGACACGATGGTGCCCGTCTCCTCACCCGACGCCGCCGAGCTGGTGAAGCTGCTCGAGAACATCTTCCGCAGCGTCAACATCGCGCTGGTCAACGAGCTGGCGATGCTGTGCGACCGGATGGGTCTGGACGTGTGGGAGGTGATCGACGCGGCGGCCACCAAGCCGTACGGCTTCATGCGCTTCACGCCCGGCCCCGGCCTGGGCGGTCACTGCATCCCGATCGATCCCTTCTTCCTCTCCTGGCGTGCCCGGCAATTCGACTTCCAGACCGAGTTCATCGAGCTGGCCGGGAAGGTCAACACGCAGATGCCCTACTTCTGCGCCGAGCGCGTCTCCCGTGCGCTGAACGGGGTGCAGAAGCCGGTCTCGGGCAGCTCGGTGCTGGTGCTCGGCGTCAGCTACAAGCCGGATGTGGGCGATGTTCGCGAGTCGCCGGCGATCCGGCTGATCGAGCTGCTGCAGGGGCTGGGCGCGCAGATCTCCTATCACGATCCGCACGTCGCCGACCTGCGCGGCGAGGGCCTCGACCTGACGTCGATCGAGCTCGGCGACGCCGTGCTCGAGCGGGCCGATATCGTCTGCGTCGTGACCGCGCACTCCGGCATCGACTACGACCGCATCGCCGAGCGCGCGCCACTCGTGGTCGACTTCCGCAACGTCGTTCCCAAGGCCAACGGACGGGTGCACACGCTGTGACCGCACCGCTTCGAATCGGCGTTGTCGGCCTCGGCTACTGGGGCCCGAACCTGGCCCGCAACTTCTCGCAGCTACCCGAGGCCGAGCTGGCCTGGTGCTGCGACGCCGACCGCGACCGCGCACGCCCTCTTCGCAGCCCAATTCCCGGAGGCGCGGTTCACGACCGAGCTTGACGACCTGCTGGGCGACGGCTCGCTGGAGGCGGTGGTGGTGGCGACGCCGGTCCCACGCACCACGCCGTCGCGCGGCGGGCGCTCGAGGCGGGCAAGCACGTGTTCGTGGAAAAGCCGCTGGCATGGACCGTGGCCGAGGCGCGCGAGCTGGACGCGCTGGCGGCCGAGCGCGGGCTGACCGTGATGGTCGGCCACCTGCTGCGTTTCCACCCTGGAGTGGTCAAGCTGCGCGAGCTGATCGAGTCGGGTGAGCTGGGAGATGTGCTCTACGTCTACGGCAACCGCCAGAACCTGGGCGTGATCCGCGAGGACGAGAACGCGCTCTGGAGCCTCGGCGTGCATGACATCTCGGTCGTGCTCTACCTGCTGGGCGGCCGCCCGGTCGAGGTCTCGGCGCGGGGCGAGTGCTACGTCCGGCCGGGCGTCGAGGACGTCGTTTTTGGCTACGTCAAGCTGGCTTCGGGCCAGATCGGCCACCTGCACCTCTCATGGCTCGATCCCCACAAGATGCGCAAGATGACGGTGGTCGGATCGAAGCGGATGGCGGTGTTCGACGACATGGAGTCTGACCGCAAGGTGACGATCTACGACAAGGGCCCGATCGAGACCGCGCCGGGCAAGATCTCGACTCACACCGGCGACATCACGATCCCCGTGATCTCGCGGGAGGAGCCGCTTCGGATCGAGTGCCGCGCCTTCGTCGAGGCCGTCCGCAGCGGCGATCCCGGCCATCCCGCCAACGCCGCCGAGGGCGTCGCGGTGGTCGAGGTGCTCGAGGCGATGCAGCGATCGCTGGAGCAGGGCGGAACGACGATCGCGCTCGAGCCGGCGACCGCATGAGCTGGACGGTGGCCGACGCGCCGGGCCTCACGCTCGGGGAGGACGCCCGGGTGGCGGACGGCGTTGTCTTTGGAGCGAACGTGACGGTGCACGGTGGAACGGTGATCGGCGAGGGGTGCGCCATCGGCGACAACGCCGTGCTGGGCAAGCAGCCCACCCTTTCCGCCACGTCGACGGCCAAGCGTGGGCCACTTCCAGGACTGGTGCTCGGGGCGGGCTGCGCCGTCTCGGCCGGAGCGGTGCTGTCGGCAGGGTCGACGTTCGGCGATCGCTGCGTGGTGGGAGACCTGGCGAGCGTCCGCGAGCGCTGCACGATCGGCGACGGGGTCGTGATCGGCCGCGGCGTCTGCGTCGAGAACGACACCAGCATCGGCTCCAACACCAAGATCCAGTCGAACGCCTACATCACGGCCTACTGCACGCTGGAGGAGAGCGTCTTCATCGCGCCCTGCGTGATCACCACCAACGATAACTTCATGGGCCGCACCGAGAAGCGGCACGCGCTGGTGCGGGGTGCGCTGATCCGGCGCGGCGCCCGGGTGGGCGGCGGGGCGACATTGCTGCCCGGGATCGAGATCGGGGAGGAGGCGTTCGTGGGAGCGGGCGCAGTGGTGACCCGCGACGTTCCGCCGCGCAAGCTGGTGGTGGGTAACCCGGCGCGGGTGCTTCGCGACGTGCCGGACGAAGAGTTGTTGCCGCTAGCGGGCGGCGTAGCTGTGCGTGCGGCCCTTGCGGTCGCGGATCACGAACCGCCGAGCATCCCAGTCGGTAAGCGAACCGCCCTCCCGCAGCACCTGAACGGCGTGGGCGCGGTCGTACACGGCCTGGTGATCTGCGGGCGAGCAGCATCCGCTGGCCTCGAAGAACCATGCCCCGTCACGCTTGCCGATCTTCACAAAGGCCATGGCTGGGAGTGTAGTCAGATGACCAGCACGGCCGAGAAGCCGGCGGCGTGATCGGCGTCACCGGCGAACCGCACCCGCCAGCTGCCGGCGGCCGGAGTCACCGAGAAGGCGTACCCGCCCTTGAGGGAGACGGTGGCGGTCCCCCGGGCGACCCAACCGGAGGAGCCGTGGCGCTGGAGCGTGACGACACTGCCGGCCAGATGCGGCTTCATCGTGCCGTGGAACGTGCCGTTGGACGCGACCAGCGTCAGCGCGGGATGCACGGCCACGTGCACCACCGGCGAGAAGGCGAGCGGCCGCACCAGGCGGTATGCGACGTTCTGCAGCGGACGGCGCAGGATCGAGAAGCGACCTTGGGAATCAAGCGTGGGCGTCGTCTTGGCGGTCTTCCAGGTGGTGTCGGACCCGAGCCGGAACTCGAGATGAAACGGCCCCAGCGGCAACGGCCACAGCCGTCCGGAGAGCGTGAAGCCCGCGCCGGCGGTGGCCGTCGTGGGCGCGCTCAGCGAGACCTGCAACAGCCGGAAGTACGTCGAGCGCAGACCCATCGCCGACTGGACGCCGGTGCCGGTGTAGCTGCGATCGCCATGCGAGGTGTGGAACACGGCCGTGGTCACCCTCTGGGACGGCGCATCGACGGTCTGGTCGAGCGTGCGCACGACGCCCGGAAGGCCGAGGGCGGCCGCCAGCCCCGCCTGTGTGTACAGCCTCGGCGCCCAGGTGTGGTTGGGATTCATGCCGTTGGCACCGTCGTAGGGATCACCGACCGGCACCAGATAACCCAGGTTGGTTCCGCCCCACGAGGCGTTGATCGACGAGGTGCGCCCACCCGAGCTGGACGAGAAGAAGGTGGTGGCGACGGACCCGTTGTACATCACGACCTGGCGCTGAGTGGCCGCGACCGCCGCATCCGACGCGGCAGCCTGCCGCTCGATCGGGCAGTACTCCTGGCTGCGAGTGTCGGGGTAGGCGTCGAACCTGCTGCCGGAGTGGCGGGTGGCATAGCCGTACGACCGCGCCGCCACGGCCTGGGTCTGCACCGCCTGCGCCAGCCACGACGCCGGCACCTCGCAGGGCACGACCCCGCGCACGTACTTCTCGGTGGGCACCAGGTTGATCACGTCCATCGATCCACCGTTGCGAGTGATCAGAAAGCTGCCCCACCAGTGATCGTTGTCGTAGCCGTTGATCGAGGGGTCATCGAGGCGCAGCGGTGCGCTCCCCGGAGCGACGGTGATCGGGCTCGCAAGCCCGGTGAGAACGTATGCTCCAGCGGCAACGCTCCATAGCCTCAGCTTGCCCGGCAACCGGCCCCGTATCGACGCGATAGCTGCCGGCCGGCAACGGGTGCGATCCGCCGGCATCGCTGGCGGTGGCCGGTGAGGCGAACGCGACATGGACGGAGGCCCGGGGGTCGGTCAGCAGCACGCGCTCGGTGGTGGCCGCCGGGAGCAGGCCCAGCGTGGTGTCGGTGTAGTAGTGATCGAGGATCTGTGTGTGCGTCCAGCCATGCTGGGCATAGCCGAGCGCACCGTACTGCGACATGCCGATGCCGTGGCCCCAGCCGTGGCCGGTGAGCGTGAACAGGGTGGCGGCCTCCGCCTGTGCGGAGCCGGCTCCCAACCCGGCCATCAGGGCGAGCAGGATCGCGCAGCGACGGTACATGGTGAATCTCATCGGCATCAGTCCGGTACCCCTCACCGCCGGAACGGTTCTCGGGTGCGTTGTATCACCCACTTCTGGACCACCTGCCTGTCCCCGCTACAGACTGGCTGCCCAGTCGTCGATAACCTGCCGGCGCCATGAATCCGATCGCGGTCCTCCCTCACCGATACGCTCCGCCGTCGAGATCGCCCTCACCCTGGTGATGGCGATCCTGATCGCCTACCTCGTGCAGGCCTTCGTGGTCAAGCCCTACCGCGTGCCGACCGCCAGCATGTCGCCAACCCTGAAACCGGGCGACCGGCTGATCGCCGACCGGGTGAGCCTTGAGTTTCGCGATCCCGGGCGGGGGGAGATCGTGGTCTTCCATCCGCCCCTCTGCGTCGCCGGCGAGAACAGCGAAGGCGCCTGCACCACCGCCGACCGCACGCGGCGAGTGGACGCCTCGCCCGAGACGTACGTCAAGCGGGTGATCGGGCTGCCCGGCGAGCTGATCTGGGCGAAGGCCGGGCACGTCTGGGTGAAAGCGGCGGGTAAGCGCGCCGTCCGGCTGCCTGAGACCTACCTGCATGGCGTCCGCACCCACGGTTTCGCCGACCCCCTGGTCCCCCTCGGCTCCTACTTCATGATGGGCGACAACCGCGACAACTCGGATGACAGTCGCATGTGGGGATGCGAGCCACGGTCGGACATCCTCGGCATCGCCCGAGTCCGCTATTGGCCGCTCGACCACATCGGCATCCTTTAGATGGTTGATTCCATATCCACCGCGGCGCAGGATCGGGCCCAGGACACGCTGGGCGCCACGATCACTCTTGCCCAGGGCTTCCCCGGCCTGCGCTGCGAGCGCTCCCGCCGCCCAACGCGCCCTGGACTCCGCCCTGCATCCACACCGGATATGGAACCAACCACCGACGCACTCCGCGACGGCCCGCCGGTAGACTGACCGCACGGTCAAAGCGAGGGGTCGATAGGTGCGGTTGCGTCGTTCTTGCCTGGCGGTGCCGGGCTCATCACCCAAGATGCTGGCGAAGGCGGCGGTGCTCGCCGCCGACCAGGTGTTCCTCGATCTCGAGGACGCCGTCTCGCCGCTCGAGAAGGTAGCCGGCCCGCCGCAACGTGGTCGAGGCACTGAACGCGCACGACTACACCGGCAAGACGCGGGTGGTGCGGGTGAACGGCGTCACCACCGAGTGGTGCCTGGGAGATCTCACCGAGGTGGTGGCAGGAGCCGGCACCCGGCTCGACTGCGTGATGGTGCCCCAAGGTGGAGGACGCCGCACAGCTGCACTTCGTCGACCACGCGCTCTCCCAGCTCGAGCGGGAGCACGCCGTCGAGCATCGGATCGGCATCGAGGCTCAGATCGAGAACGGCCGCGGCGCCATGAACATCCGCGAGATCGCTCAGGCCAGCCCGCGTATCGAGACGCTGATCTTCGGTCCCGGCGATTACGCCGCCAACATGGGCGTGGACGCGATGGTGATCGGCTCGATCGATCCCGACTACCCCGGCGACCAGTGGCACTACGTGCTCTCGCTGATCGTCACCGCCGCGCGCGCCTACGGTTTGCAGGCGATCGACGGGCCCTACACCGACATCAAGAACACCGACGAGTACCACCGCCTCTGCCGGCGGGCGAAGATGATCGGCTACGACGGCAAGTGGGTGCTGCACCCCGATCAGATCGGCGTCGCCAACCAGGTGTTCGCCCCCAGCGTGGAGTCGTTCGAGCAGGCCCGCCGGTTGCTGGCCGCCTACGAGCACGCCACCCAGGTCGAGCGGCGCGGAGCGGTCATGCATGAGGGCCAGATGATCGACGAGGCGTCGCGCAAGATCGCCGAATCGATCGTCGCGCGCGGCGTTGCCGCCGGAATCGGAAACCAGGAGACGCCGGCATGAGCGTGGCGCTCGAGGGCCTCACCGATGAGCAGCGCGAGGTCGTCTCGCTTGTGCGCCAATTCACCGACGAGCGGATCATCCCGGTGGCCTCGCAGCTCGAGCACGACGACGTGTTCCCGGACGAGATCGTGGAAGGGCTCAAGGAGCTGGGCCTGTTCGGCTTCACGATCCCCGAGCAGTACGGCGGGCTGGGCCTCGACCTGACCACCTACGCGCTTTCGGTGAGTGAGCTGGCCCGCGGCTGGATGAGCATCTCGGGCATCATCAACACGCACTTCATCGTCGCCAACATGATCATGCGGGACGGCGCCGAGGAGCAGCGCGAGCGATTCCTGCCGCGAATGGCGAGCGGCGAGGTGCGCTGCGCCTTCTCGATGACCGAGCCGGAGTGCGGTTCGGACGTGCAGGCGATCCGCACCCGCGCGGTGCGCGACGGCGACGGCTACCTGGTCACCGGCCAGAAGATGTGGGTCACCAACGGCCTTCGCTCGGGCCTGGTCGCGACGCTGGTCAAGACCGACCCCGACGCCAGCCCGCCCCACCGGGGCATGAGCTGCCTGCTGATCGAGAAAACGCCGCTGGAGCACCAGCAGGGAGCTGACGATCCGCCGCAGCTCGAGAAGCTCGGCTACAAGGGCGTCGAGACGACGGAGCTGGTGTTCGCCGACCCCGCGTGCCGGCGACCGACCTGCTGGGCGGCGAGGAGGGGCACGGTTTTCAACAGATGATGTCGGGTGTCGAGGTGGGGCGCGTGAACGTGGCGGCGCGGGGCGTGGGCGTCGCCCAGCGCGCGTTCGACTCGCGATCCGCTACGCGCAGCAGCGCGAGGCGTTCGGCAAGCCGATCTCAAAGCATCAGGGCGTCCAGTTCAAGCTGGCCGAGATGGCGACCAAGATCGAGGCGGCACGGTTGATGATGCTTTCGGCGGCGCGCAAGAAGGATGCCGGGGAGCGCTCCGACGTCGAGGCCGGCATGGCCAAGCTGTACGCGTCAGAGATCTGCCATGAGGTGGTGGTCGAGGACAGCTTCCGCATCCACGGCGGATACGGCTATTCGAAGGAGTACGAGATCGAGCGCCTGTACCGCGACGCGCCGATGCTGCTGATCGGCGAGGGCACGAGCGAGATCCAGAAGCTGATCATCGCGCGAGGGCTGCTGGCCAGGTACCCGCTGTGAGCGGCCGCGAGTTCGACGCCCGCGAGACGCGCTTCGGCCGCTACCTGGAGGACTTCGAGGTCGGCGACGTCTACCGCCACTGGCCGGGCAAGACGATCACCGAGGCCGACGACCACCTGTTCTGCATGATCACGATGAACCACCACCCGCTGCACATCGACTCCCACTACGCCGAGACCGAGACGCAGTTCGGCAAGAACGTGGTTGTCGGCAACCTGGTCTACTCGCTGGTGCTGGGCATGAGCGTGCCGGACGTCTCGGGGAAGGCGATCGCCAACCTCGAGATCGAGTCCCTCAAGCACGCCAAGCCGACGTTCCACGGCGACACCATCTACGCGCGCACGACCGTGCTGGACAAGGCCGAGTCGAAGAGCAAGCCCGACCGCGGCGTGGTCACGGTGGAGACGATCGGCACCAACCAGCGCGGCGAGGTGATCTGCGAGTTCCGACGCAAGGTGCTCGTCCCCGCCGCCCGGTCTGACACGAACCGTCACAGCTCGGTCACGCCGGGCACACACCCCACGACAGGGGTTTGACTCCAAATTCGGGCGCAGGCGGGTGTGGCTCAACCGGGCGGCTGAGGTGTCACGATCGCGTGCCGAAAGGTTCAACCCAGAGCGACAGGGGTTTGACCCCGTTAGGGCGTGGTAAAGGTGGCGATGGTGTCACGACTGCGACACGGCGGAGCTACGGGCCGATGGGGGCGACCGTCGTCAGACCGCTGCGCCGCTCGCTGATGGCGGCTCAGTATGATCCGCCCCCGGCATGGATGCCATCCGGGTTCACGGGCTGACCAAGCGCTACGGCGACCACGTGGCGGTCGACGGCATCTCGTTCGACGTACACCAGGGTGAGGCGTTCGGCATTCTCGGCCCCAACGGCGCCGGCAAGACGACCACGCTCGAGATGATCGAGGGTCTGCGCAAGCCCGATGCCGGCGAGGTCGAGGTGCTGGGCGAGCCGGTGTGGCCGGCACCCGCGCTCGATCCAGGGCCGGATCGGCGTGCAGCTGCAGTCCACCTCCCTGTTCGAGCAGGCTCACCGCCCGCGAGCTGCTCGATGCTGTTCGCCGCCTTCTACGACCGGCGCCGGCGCCGAGCGCGCCCGCCCGCGCGCTCGCCCTGTCGGCCTCGAGGCCAAGGCGGACGCCTACGCCGAGACCTCTCGGGCGGCCAGCAGCAGCGGCTGGCGATCGCGCTCGCGCTCGTCCACGATCCCGAGATCGTGTTCCTGGACGAGCCCACCACGGGCCTCGACCCGCAGGCCCGGCGCAACCTGTGGGACGTGATCCGGGCGATCAACCGGAGCCGGCAAGACCGTGGTGCTGACCACGCACTACCTCGAGGAGGCGGAGACAGCTCTGCGACCGGGTGGCGATCATGGACGAGGCGAGGATCGTCGCGCTCGACACCCCGGCCGGGCTGATCGCGTCGCTGGGCGCCGACGCGCGGATCTCCTACACGGACGGCGAGGGCGACCACACGCGCTACGCGCGACGCCCAGACGGCCGTGTTCGAGGCGCTCGAGCAGGCCAGGCGAGCGAGGCTCGCAGCGTCGAGGGCCTGTCGGTCGAGGGCCGACCTCGAGGACGTCTTCCTCAAGCTCACCGGCAGGGAGTTCCGGGAATGAACCTGGGGCGCTTGTGGCCGACCACGGTCGCCCAGCTGAAGATGATGTTCCGGCGCCGGATCACGCTGTTCTGGTCGCTGGTCTTCCCGATGATCCTGATGACCCTGCTGGGCCTGCTGTTCGGCCGCTCCATCAGCGCCGGCACCATCACGTGATCGACCGGCCCACGCGCCGGCGTCCGCAGCGATGATGCACGCGCTGCAGGACACCGAGGGCGTGACGGTCAAGCTCGACCAGACCGACATCGCGCACGCACGCAGCAGGTGCAGGACGGCGACCGCGACGCGCTGGTCGTGCTCTCGGTCACGGGCGACGCGTGAACGCGCCCACCGTCGCTAAGCTCTACTACTCGAACGCCTCAGCCGACCAGGCCGGGATCATCTGAAGGGCATCGTCCGGGAGTGTCTCGCGGCTCTCCGTCGCCGCCACCGGCGGCGCGCCCGCGATCGTCTTACAGCCAGCGATCGGTCGACTCCGCCGCGCTCCCTACATCGACTTCCTGCTGCCGGGGTCCTCGCGCTCTCGATCATGATCTCGGCCGTGATCGGCCTCTCCACGGTGCTCGTCGACTGGCGCAAGCGCGGAATCCTGCGCCGCCTCAAGCTGACCCCGATGCCGCTGTGGGAGTTCCTCGTCTCGCGCATCACCGCCTCGCTGGCGCTGGCGCTGCTTCAGCTCGTGGTGCTGATCGCGTTCGGGCAAGTGGTGTTCGGCATCGAGATCTCGAGCACGGCCTGGGCCGCCATCCCGGTCGTCCTTGCCGGGGGCGCTGTGCTTCCTGGTGATGGGCTTCACGGTCGGCTCCCTGGTCTCAGAGCCGAGACGGCCGACCCGTTGACCAACGTGATCACCAACCCGATGATGTTCCTGTCGGGCATTTCTTCTTGTACGTCTGGTTCGGTTAGGTCTTGCTGAGCAAGGGGCACCGAGCAGTCCCGGCTCGAACAAGGGCGGCACCGTCGAGGCCGAGGGCATGAGGCTTCTGGCGTGAACGCCTATCCACTCGTCCAGCGGCGACCGACGGGGCTACACCGGCGAGTCCGCCGGCCTCGTCATCCGGTCAAGGACGGCACCACCGTCTACTTCGCCGGCGATACGTGCGTCTTCGGTGACATGGCAGCTGATCGCGCCAGATATCTAGCGCCGGACGTCTCGGTGCTGCCGATCGGCGGCAGTTCACGATGGGCCCGCGCGAGGCAGTGACCGTTGCGCTTGGCACTCGGCTCGACACGCGTCGTGTCGTCCGTGGGGCGCGTTCGGGCTGCTCACGGGGACACCGCACAAGCTCAGGCAGCTCGCGCCCAACGCCGAACGTCGTGGAGCTATCGACCCGGGCGATACGGTCTAGTTGTGAGGGAACGCTGGTTCGGCACGACCGGGCCGCAGCGTTCCCGAGATCGCGCTGGAGGGCGAGCTCGACGTCGATGGCGCGCTCCTCCTCGACGCCTGGCGCCGAACACGCAGACGAGCTCCACGCGGCGCTTCGAGGCAGGCCGGCCCGATCGTCGTCCGCGCGAGGCACGCCGGAGGAGATGAAGGAGGCTCTGGCGCATCCCGAGGTCGCAACCGTGCTCATCCGCGACCGCAGTGAACTGCTCGACGTCGACCTCGTCGAACTGACGTATGGGGAGTGAGGCCTTGCGCTGCCGATCCAGGGATCGGAGGCTCCGCCTCCGATCCGTCTGAAATGACCGGTCGACGCATTCAGCCCCCAAAACGAATCGCTCTGAGCGGGTCGTCGCGACGTACTCGATCGTCGCGTGCGACCTCGACGCCGGCGCAGTGGGGCGCCGCCGCCCAGTCGAAGTTTCTCGCCGTCGGCTCCGTCGTCCCTGGGCGGCAGCCCGTCGTCGGCGCGATCGCGACGCAGTCGTACGCAAATCCGCAGTACGGCCCGGACGGCCTCGGTTGCTCCGCGAGGCCGGCTCGTGCACAGGAGGTCATCGACGCCGCTCACCGACCCGGACCCGGTCGCGCACAGCGGCAGCATCGGCGTCGTCGACGCGCAGGGCAAGCCCGCGACCTTCACCGGCGACGAGTGCCACGACTGGGCGGGAGAACATCACCGGGCCCGTGCTATGCCGCACAGGGGAACATCCTCCTTTTTTGCCGCCACCGTCGACGCGCTCGCAGGCCACCTTCGAGTCGAACGATTGTCGCACCTCGAGCTGGAGGCAGCGCCTGATCGATGTCTCGCAGCCGCGCAAGCCGCGGGGGCGACCGCCGCGGCCAGCAGTCCGCCTCGCTTCTGATCGTCGAGAAGGACGCCGGCTACGCCGGAAGGGTCTGGACACCGTCGTCGAGGTTTGCGGGTCGACGACCACGAGCGGCCGATCGCGGAGCTGCAGCCGCCTCTTCGCACACTGCACCAGGAGCTGTTCGGGAGCAACACCGCACGGGGATTGGGTCGACGCTCGACGAGACGCTCGCCGACGAGCTGCGCGCACGTCTTGCCGGCCTCGGCCACGACGGCGACCTCGCCAAAGCGTTCACCGACTGGGCGGGCGCGGCCAACCTCGAAGAGCGCGTCGACGGCGTCGGTCAGCCATCGACCCGATCGTGCTCGACGCATTGCGCCGGGCGAGCGCATGAAGGTAGCAATCTTCTCCGGGGGCACCGTTCGTCGTCTTGTTCTCCATCGATAATCTCCCAGGTGAGATCCAGCTCCCCCTCATGCTTGACCGCCTCGCCGATTTTGGCGATAGCTGCCGCGTGCGTGGCGCTGTCTACTTTACCAGCCATTGAAGACTCCCAGTGGAGAAGAGAATATCACAGTGCCGGCCATCGGCCCGCGATCCGCGGCTGGCACTAGATTTCGACGATCCCGCGTTGTACGGCTACTACAACCGCCTGAGTGCGGTCGCTTACGTCAGCCACTCGCAAGAATGATATTGACGTCCACTTGACGGTACCACATGTAATGTTCAGCGTGTCGGCGATCTCTTGATTTTTTTGTCCTTTCACAATCGGCGGAGGATGTCGGTTTCACAAGGACTCGACCAAGTGTTGTTTTTGTTGCCTTCGTTCAGTCATTTGTTAGGTTTTCAAGTCTTTCGAGAGGCGCTTTTCAAGTGTGTCAGTTCCGGCAAGCTCGAATGGCAAACGAAGGCTGAAGATAATCGTTCATTTACAATCTGTTAAGCTTTCGGGATTATGACTGAAATGTCCTACTTTTGGACATCGAGTGGCTCCTGTCCACTCTGTTTGACGCCTCCCTGTTATCGACTTCGAGCCGCCGGAAATGGCGGCTCTTTTTTTGTCGCTCGATCCGCTAATCGGCATCCGCGCGCCATGTTACCGTTGCGGACCCCTGCGCGCTGGATCCCGCGCCGCAGCGCGCAATATTTGTTCATCCTTAGCCGGCGCCGGAAGCCGGCCGGGCAGCGTTTGGTCATGGTGGGCGTGAGGCGTAACCATGTCCGATAAACTGGCAGGCGAAACCGTCTTGTTCAGTTCAGCGAGCGGCTCACGGCTCTGCCGTCGTTTACCGCCCTGTTTCGCGAAGGCATGGGGCTGGTCGAGGAAACCGCAGCCTATCTCGACGGCGACGGCCGCAGCGAGGCCAGGCTGACCGTTCCGTCGGCCTGACCTATGCGACCGAAAGCATGCGCCTGACCACCCGGCTGATGCAGCTCGCATCGTGGCTCTTGCTGCATCGGGCCGTCAACGAAGGCGAGATGACGCTGGCGCAGGCCAACCGCGAAAAGACCAGGGTCAAGCTATCCGCGGCGGATCCCGGTCCGGAGGACATGGTCGCGAAATTGCCGCAGCAATTGCAGGCTCTGATCGACGGTCGATGAATTTGCAGGCGGGGGTACGCGCCTGATATCACCATGCATGCGCCGGCCGCGGAGCGGGCGGTCGGTAATCCGCTGGTGTCGCAACTCGACCGTCTCAGGGAAGCATTGAGCGCCAGACCGGCTGACCCCGCTAAGTCGCAACGCTGACGGTCGCGGCTCAGCGTAATTTGATCTGCAGTTTTGACGTCGCCGCGCAACGAGCGCGTTCACCTCATAGAGTGGATACGCGCGTTTACGATGTATGCGAGCCAGCGATTCGGCATTCCGATAAAAGATCCGCTAAGCCGGTCTCTCAGAACCCCCGGCACGGCGGATGCGTTCGAACCTGATATCGGAACCTGCTCAGTCCTTCTTGAGGAAGCCCGAGAACTTCTTCTGGAACCGGGAGACGCGGCCGCCGCGATCGAGGAGCTGCTGGGAGCCGCCGGTCCAGGCCGGATGCGACTTGGAATCGATGTCGAGGTTCAGCGTGTCGCCGTCCTTGCCCCAGGTGGAACGGGTCATATATTCCGTTCCGTCGGTCATCACGACCTTAATTGTATGATAATCCGGGTGAATTTCGGCTTTCATGGCGTGTCCTTGCAATGCGAATAGTTTTCGGCAGATTTGGGCCGCTCTATATCGCACCAAGGGTTGACGGACAAGCCGCGCCTGCGCATTTGCCAGCGCGGGCAGCGGGGCCTATTAGGTGCTTCCATCAGCAATAGCGTGGTCAGACGGATGAGTTCGTAGAAGTGCGTGAGAATACCTCGAAATCCGCGGCCGTTGCCCTGCCGCTCGATGGTCCCTCGAAGGCCGGCCGCCGGACGGGAGCCTGCCGTGGCCGATCAGGCCTCGCCGCCGGACGCCGGCGCCCGCGGCGGCGCCGGTTGCGCCCGCTGCTCGCGCTCTTGCCCTATATCGCCCGCTACCGCGGTCGGGCGCTGCTTGCGCTTGTCGCCCTGATCGTCGCTGCGCTGACGACGCTGGTCGTGCCGCTCGCAGTGCGCCGGATCATCGACTTCGGCTTCACGTCCGAAGGCGTCGCGATGATCAACAGCTACTTCACCATGATGATCGGCGTTGTCGCTGTCCTCGCCGGCGCCAGCGCGGCGCGGTATTTTCTGGTGACCACCACCGGCGAGCGCATCGTCTCCGATCTGAGGCGCGACGTTTTCGCCCACCTGATCTCGCTGTCGCCGGTGTTTTTCGACACCGCCCGCAGCGGCGAACTGATCTCGCGGCTGACGGCCGATACAACCCAGATCAAGTCCGCGGTCGGCTCCTCGATATCGGTCGCGTTACGCAACGTCGTGCTGTTCCTCGGCGCGGCCTCGATGATGGTGATCACCAGCCCGCGCCTGTCTGGCCTGGTGCTGGCGGCGATCCCGCTGATCGTCCTGCCGCTGGTCGCATTCGGACGCTGGGTGCGCCGCCTGTCGCGGAGCGCGCAGGATAATCTTGCGGAAGCCACGGCCTATGCCTCCGAACTGGTCGGCGGGATCAGGACGGTGCAGGCCTATACCAACGAACGGCTTGCCGATGTCCGTTTCGGCGGC
This sequence comes from uncultured Actinomycetes bacterium, assembly GCA_963755675.1. GTDB lineage: Bacteria > Actinomycetota > Thermoleophilia > Gaiellales > JAICJC01 > JAICYJ01. Next base: position 1,160 of record CAVWLK010000013.1, on the reverse strand, counting down.
GAAGTCGAGCAGGCCTATCTGGCGGCGCGCAATTGGCGCGCGCCCGTGCCGTGCTGACCGCGATCATCATCTTCATCGTTTTCACCAGCGTGGTCCTGATCCTCTGGATCGGTTCGCGCGACGTGCTGATTGGCGACATGACACCGGGCCGCCTTGGCCAGTTCGTGCTGTATGCCGCGTTCGCCGCGACCGGTCTCGGCCAGCTCAGTGAAGTCTGGGGCGAGGTCTCCGCCGCATCCGGTGCGGCCGAACGCCTGTTCGAGTTCCTTCGCGTCAAACCTGTGATAACGGCGCCGCCTTCACCGCGCGCTCTGCCGGCGCCGGCGCGCGGCGATGTCAGCTTGACAACGTCAGCTTCGCCTATCCGTCGCGGCCGGAGGTCATGGTGTCGATGGTGTTTCGCTGGCCGTGCGGCCGGTGAGAAAGTCGCCATCGTCGGCCCGTCGGGCGCCGGCAAAAGCACGCTGTTTCATCTGCTGCTGCGGTTCTACGATCCCGCCTCCGGCACGATCTCGTTCGACGGCGTTCCGATCACGGCCGATCCGCACGAGGTTCGCGCGCGCATCGCGCTGGTACCGCAGGAACTCCGTGGTGTTTGCCGCGACCGCGCGCGAGAACATCCGCTTCGGCCGGCCCGACGCCGATGACGCCGAAGTCGAGCGTGCCGCCGATCTCGCTCACGCCACCGAATTTATCCGGCGTCTGCCCGGCGGATTCGAGGCGCATCTCGGCGAACGCGGCGTAACGCTGTCCGGCGGCCAGCGTCAGCGTATCGCCATTGCACGTGCGATTTTGCGCGACGCGCCGTTGCTGCTGCTCGATGAGGCGACGTCGTCGCTCGATGCGGAATCCGAGACGCTGGTGCAGACCGCGCTGGAGGAACTGATGCGTCACCGCACCACGCTGGTGATCGCGCATCGCCTCGCCACCGTATTATCCTGCGACCGGATCATGGTGATGGATCAGGGTCGCATCGTCGAGCACGGCACCCACGCCTCGCTGGTCGCAGCCAACGGTCTTTACGCTCGGCTGGCGAGATTGCAGTTCGAGGGGGTGTAGTTTCCTTTCCCTCTCCCGCAAGTAGAAAGGAAAGAGTCACGGCTTCCATTCCATACGCTTGACCGGCCGTCCCGACGGCCATGTTTTTTTTTTTTTTTTTT
>CAVWLK010000012.1:0-35193 GCA_963755675.1 uncultured Actinomycetes bacterium | reverse complement strand
TCCACGTGCCGTGCGACGACTCGGTCTCCCGGGTGGTGGCCGGCGCCGAGGTGCCGGTCGCCGCTCTCGCGGGCCACGCGCCGCTGCCGGTGGCGCTGCCGTTCGAGGTGGCACCCGTCCTCGCGGCGGGGGCGGACCTGAAGAACACCTGCGGGGTCGCCGCCGGACGCTACGCCTGGCTCAGCCAGCACGTCGGCGACCTCGACGACCTGGCCACGCTCGACGCGCTGACCGCCTCGGAGCGGCACCTCGAGGCGCTGACCGGGGTCGACCCGGAGCTGGTGGTCGCCGACGCCCACCCGGCGTACCGCTCGGCGGCCTGGGCCCGGGGCCACGCTGCGGGCGGCCGGTGCGCACCGTGCAGCACCACCACGCGCACGTCGCGTCGGTGATGGGCGAGCACGGCCTGGGCCGCGACGAGGAGGTCATCGGGGTCGCCTTCGACGGCACCGGCTACGGCACCGACGGCGCGGTCTGGGGCGGCGAGGTGCTGGTGGCCGGCTACAAGTCGTTCCGCCGGGCTCGCACCTGGCCTACGTGCCGCTGGCCGGTGGCGACGCCAGCGTGCAGCGGCCCTACCGGATGGCGCTGGCGCACCTGCGGGCCGCGGGTGTCGCTGGGACGACGACCTCCCGCCGGTCGCGGCCTGCCCGCGCCGGAGCGCCGGGTGCTCGGCGCCAGCTCGACACCGGCCTGGGCTGCGTGCCGACCTCGTCGATGGGCCGGCTCTTCGACGCGGTCTCCTCGCTGGTCGGGGTACGCCACCGCGTCGACTACGAGGCCGAGGCCGCGATCGGCCTGGAGGCACTGGCCCGCTCCACGACGCTGACGCGGCGCCGTACCCGTTCGGCGGTGGCGGGCAGCGGCCGCGCTGGCGGCGGACCCGGGCCCGGTGGTCCGCGCCGTGGTGCGCGACCTGCGGCGCGGCGCGCCCGCGTCACCGAGATCGCCGCCCGGTTCCACGCCGGTGTCGCCGCGCTGGTCGTCACGCTCGCCGGCTCGCCCGCGAGAAGCCGGGCTCGAGGTCGTCGCCCTGGGCGGCGGCGTGTTCGAGACGCGCTGCTGCTGGAGGCCACGGTGCGGCTGCTGCGCGAGCGAGGGGTTCACCGTGCTCGCGCCCGAGGTTGCTGCCGCCCAACGACGGCGGCATCGCGCTCGGTCAGGTCCTGGTCGGCTCGGTCGGCGTGAAAGACGAGGTGGAGAGGAGGAGACAACGATGTGCCTAGCGGTGCCCGGTCAGGTCGTGTCGGTCCAGCGAGGAGGACGGCCAGCTGATGGCGCAGGTCGACTTCGGCGGCGTGCGCAAGGAGGTCTGCCTCGACTACATCCCCGACGCCGGTCGGCGAGTACGTCATCGTCCACGTCGGCTTCGCCATCCAGCGGCTCGACGAGGCGTCCGCCCAGCGAACCCTCGCGACCTTCGAGCAGCTCGGGATCCTCGAGGAGGAGTTCGGCGACGGGTTCGCGCTCGCCGCCGAAGCCGGCCAGGCGTCCAGCTGGACCAGCGAAGGAGGCCCGGCCGTGAAGTACCTCGACGAGTTCAGCGACCCCGACCTCGCCCGGCCGCTGCTCGACCAGATCCACGCCGTCACCACCCAGCCCGTGGGCGATGATGGAGGTCTGCGGCGGCCAGACGCACTCGATCATCCGCCACGGCGTCATGCTGCTCGATGCCAGCGAAGCGCCGCTGCCGGGACCCGGTTCTTGGTCGAACAGCGGCTCGAGGTCATCGCCCGGATGATCCGGGTCCAGCGTTGCCTGGCCGGCCCGGGCGTTGGTGTAGACGATCGGGAACTCGATCTGGCTCTCCTCCGCGCCGAGGTCGAAGAACAGCTCGTAGACCTCGTCCACCACCTCGGCGATACGTGCGTCCGGCCGGTCGATTTTGTTCACCACCAGGATCACGGGCAGACGCGCCTCGAGCGCCTTTCGAAGCACGAACCGGGTCTGCGGCAGCGGCCCTTCGCTGGCATCGACCAGCAGCATGACGCCGTCCACCATCGTCAGCCCGCGCTCGACCTCGCCGCCAAAGTCGGCGTGGCCCGGGGTGTCGATGATGTTGATCTTGACGCCGCCGTGACGCACCGCGGTGTTCTTGGCCAGGATCGTGATGCCCTTCTCGCGCTCCAGATCCATCGAGTCCATCACGCGGTCGGCCACGGTCTCGTTGTCACGGAAGGCACCGGACTGCCACAGCATCGCGTCCACCAGCGTCGTCTTGCCGTGGTCGACGTGGGCGATGATAGCGACGTTTCTCAGGTCATCCCGGGTGGCGGTCACGTCCCGACGATAGCCGCCGCTCACTCACCGGGCGCCGGCGCGAGCAGCGGCCACACCGCGTCGACGACCCGTCGCGGCCACCGTACAGACAGGTCGCCGCCTATCAGCATGCGCTGGATGCCGGCGCCGAACAGCATCGAGACGATCATCTCGGTGTCGAGGCCCGACCGCAGGCTGCCCCGCTCGACACCTGCGTCGAGCACAGCGCGCACCCGCGCCTGACGCAGGATGGACGATCCGCTGCGCGAACTCCTCCAGCATCTCGGGGTGCTCGTGACGGTTCAGGTACAGCGTGCTGCAGATCGCGACCCCATCGCATTCCCGCACACCGTCTCGGAACGCCTTCATCGAGTGCACGAGAAACTCGCGCACGTCGTCCGGCTCGCTGAGATCCGCGAGATCGGGGTAGGCGCCGAGCGCTGCACACACCAGCTCGGCCTTGGACTGATACCGGCGATAGACCGTTGCCCGCGTCACGTCCGCCTCAGCCGCGACCGCCTCGATCGATGTCCGCTCGTAGCCCTGGACGGCAAGCAACCGCAGCGTCGCCGCGATGATCTCGCGGTCCGCTTCCTCGCTCCGCGGTCGCCCGGGTGGGCGTCGCTGTTGATCCACGGCCATCCGTCTCGCTCCCTCGTTTGCGCCCCACATCATATTTTGATACACCACTGTACCGTATCGTAACCACTTCTGGGAGTCGCACCTTGAGCCCTCAAACCTCTGAAAACAAATGGCTCGCGCTGATCCTGCTGTGCGCGGTCCAGTTCATGGTGGTGCTCGACGTCTCAATCGTGAACGTCGCGCTGCCCACCATCCAGTCCGCGCTCAACTTCTCGGCCGAAAACCTGCAGTGGGTGGTGAGCGCCTACACGCTGACGTTCGGCGGGTTCCTGATGCTGGGCGGCCGCATAGCCGACCTGCTAGGCCGCAGACGCGTGTTCTTGGCCGGCCTGGTGCTGTTCTCGGCCGCCTCGCTGGCCTGCGGTCTGTCTCAGTCCGACACGCAGCTGATCGCGTTCCGTGCCGTCCAGGGCCTGGGCGCTGCGGTGATCTCGCCTGCCGCACTGGCGATCCTCACCACCACCTTCGCCGAGGGCGAGGAGCGAAATAAGGCACTCGGCATCTGGGGAGCGATCGCCGGCATGGGCGGCGCCGCCGGGGTGCTGCTGGGCGGCGTCCTGACCGACAAGTTCAGCTGGGAGTGGATCTTCTTCCTGAACGTGCCGATCGGCCTGCTGGTGATCGCGCTCGGCCGGCGGGAGCTGCAGGAGAGCAAGGTCGAGATGGAGACGCGGAGCTTCGACGTGCTGGGTGCGATCACGGTCACCGGCGGATTGACGGCGCTCGTCTACGGACTCGTCACCACGGCCACGCACAGCTGGACGTCCCCGACGGTGATCGCATCGCTGGTGGTCGCCGCGGTGCTGCTGGTGCTGTTCGTCGTCGTGGAGATGCGGGCGGCATCGCCGCTGTTGCCGTTCTCGATCTTCCGGCTGCGCTCGCTGACCGGCGCGAACATCGTCGGCTTCCTGATCGGCGCCTCGATCTTCTCGATGTTCTTCCTGCTGTCGCTGTACATGCAGGACGTGCTGCACTACTCGGCGCTCAAGGCCGGCCTCGCCTACCTGCTGGTTGCGGGCACGATCATCATCGCCGCCGGCGCTTCGCAGGCGCTCGTCACCAAGATCGGCGTGCGCACGGTGCTGGCCGTGGGCATGGGCCTGACGGTCGCCGGCCTGCTCTGGTTCTCGCAGGTCTCGGTGGGTGGCAGCTACGCCGTCGACCTGGTGCCGGGCTTCATCCTCGCCGGCGTTGGTCTGGGCTTCTCGTTCGTGCCGGTGCAGATCGCCGCGCTGGTCGGCGTCACCCACGATGAGGCGGGCATCGCCTCGGGCCTGATCAACACCTCACAGCAGGTGGGCGGCGCCCTGGGTGTGGCAATCCTGTCGACGGTCACGTTCACGCGCGTGGACAGCTACATCCAGGATCACCCGCCGACGCCCACGGTCGGCGCGTTCGCCCTGGTCAACGGCTTCGAGGTCGCATTCGTGGTCGGCGCCGGGCTGGCGCTGATCGGCCTGATCGCGACGCTTGTGTTCATCCCGCGGCACACGGCGGAGGATGCCGTGCTGGCCAAGGCCGAGCCGGAGCCGGTGGCGTCCTAGGACTCAGACGGTGCGCTGTACCGCGGCCTGCCAGCCGCGGTACAGCCCGTCCACCTGCTCACGGTCGGCGCGGGGTTCGTAGCGAGCCCCGCAACGCCAGGCGGCCGAGAGCTCCGACGGGTCGCGCCAGATGCCGACGCCGAGCCCTGCCAGGGCGGCGGCGCCGATCGCGGTCATCTCCCGCTCCATCGCCACCTCCACCGCCAGCCCCAGCTGATCGGCCTGGAACTGCATCAGCCAGCCGTTGGCGGCCGCGCCGCCATCCGCCCGCAGCGCGGTCACGCCGCCGGGGATCGCCTCCACCACGTCGCGCACCTGGTAGGCGATCGACTCCAGTGCCGCTCGCGCAAGGTGAGCCCTGCCGGTGCCGCGGGTGAGGCCACAGATCAAGCCCCGCGCGTCCGGCTGCCAGCGCGGCGAGCCCAGTCCGGTCAGCGCGGGCACGAAGTAGACGCCGTCGTTGCCATCCAGTTCGCGCGCCAGCCGCTCGCTGTCGCTCGCCTCGGCCAGCAGCCCAAGCGCGTCGCGCAGCCACTGGACGGCCGCGCCGGCCACGAACACCGACCCCTCCAGCGCGTAGCTGCCGGGCTGCGCCGCGGCGGTGCGAAGCAGGCCGTGGGGCGGCGGATCGAGCCGGCCGCCGTCGTTGACTAACAGGAAGCAACCGGTGCCGTAGGTCACTTTAGCCTCACCCGGAGATAGGCAGGCTTGGCCGAACAGGGCCGCCTGCTGGTCGCCCGCGACCCCGGCGATCGGCACCGTGACGCCCTCGATCAGCCCCTCACCGAGCACGCCGCTTGAGGGCACGATCGAGGGCAACAGCGCACGAGAGACGCCGAACAGCGCCAGCAGCTCGTCGTCCCAATCGAGGGTCGCCAGCGCGCACAGCAGCGTCCGCGATGCGTTCGTAGGGTCGGTCGCATGCACGTCGCCGCCGGTCAGCTTCCAGATCAGCCAGGAATCGATCGTCCCGGCCGCCAGGCCGTCCGGCGAGGAGGCCGCGTGCTCCAGCAGCCACGAAAGCTTGGTGGCCGAGAAGTACGGATCGGTGACCAGGCCGGTGCGCGCCCGAATCAGCTCGTACGGCAGCCGCTCACAGGCGTCCGCGGTGCGGCGGTCCTGCCAGACGATCGCGTTCGCCACCGGCAGACCGCTTCGCCGCTCCCACAGCATCGCCGTCTCGCGCTGATTCGTGATCCCGACCGCCCGTAGGTCGGACGCGGCGACTCCGGCGTCCGCAAGCGCCACCGAGGTGGCGGCGACGACAGTCGCCCAGATCTCCTCGGGATCGTGTTCGACCCACCCCGGCCTTGGGAAGTGCTGGCGAAGCTCGCGATAGCCGCGTCCGATCACGGCCAGCGAGCCATCCACCACGAGGCAGGTGGTGCCGGTCGTACCCTGGTCGATGGCGAGGATCACAGAGGCGAGCTTACGCGCTGCCGCGACCGAAGCACCAACACGCGCGCCGACGCCAGGGCGCAGCAGCAGATCAAGACGGCGTAGACACCGCGAGCGCCGGCGATCTGGCTGAGGCCACCCGCCGACAGCGACCCGACGAAGTTCGAACCGCCCCAGGCAAAGGCCAGCAGCCCATTCACGGCACCTGCTCCCATGCCCGACCTGGCCGCACCGCGGACGCCGACCGGGAAGGCGACGGTGTACATCACCCCCAGCGGCGGCGCCCTGAGGAGCAGCATCGCAACGACCACCGCGGCGGCGCTGCTGATCAGCACGGGAACGGTCACCAGCCCGTTCAGCCCGGCGCAGACGGCGATCACGCCCAGGGTGACCATCGCGGCGCCCCGGCGTGCGGCCAGCGCGCTGCTCAGGATGAACAGCAGCGCAGCGGTCGAGAGGGCGACACCGATCCAGGCCGAGGAGCGAGCCGGCGTTATCCAGCTGTGCCGGAGCGACGAGGTTGACCAGGCCGTCCGAGAAGCCGCCGATCAGCATCGCCACCAGCGCCCCGGCGATCAGCGAATCGCGGCGCGCGAGACCGGCGATCTCCGACAGCGGATGATGGGCGTGCGATCGCTCGTGGCCGTGATCGGCGAGGGTCAGCAGCATGACCACGCACAGCAGGCAGCGGCGGCCAGGATCCAGAACGGAGCTCCGCGCGACACGCGGTCGGCCAAGACTCCGGCGAACGCCGGACCGGCCATGCCGGCGATCCCGGCCACGCTGATAACCACGCCCAGCGCCCCCGGCCGCTCGAGACCGGCCGAGTCCGAGAGCCACGAAAGCCCGGCCGACCAGATGATCGCCGACGCGACGCCGAACACCGACCGGGCCGCGAGCAGTGTCCAGAAGTCGGAGGCCGACCGCCTGCCCAACGCACGAGAACACCAGCAGCCAGCCGCCGGCCAGCGTCAGCCGCCGCGAACCCAGCCGATCCGAGGCGATGCCGGCGGGGATCGACGCCGCCACGATGGCCAGGCTCGAAGCGGACAGGAGCACGCCCGATCCGAACCCGGACAAGCCGAAGTCGTCGCTGTAGGAAGGCAGCAGCGGAACGATCGCCAACAGTGTGATCTCGTCCAGCAACACCAGCGCGTACATCAGCAGGAGGAGCCGCTTCACTGCGCGAGTCTTATCCACCGGCCATCTAGAGTCCTGTGCAGTGGAGGTGCCGCAGTACCGGATCAGAGAGTCGGGTCGGACGAGACGGGCACGCATCTCGGTGCTCGACGCGGACACGGTCGAGGTGGTCGTGCCGCCCGGCACCTCCGTCGTCTGGATCGAGAGCTTCGTCGACCAGCACCGCGCCTGGATCGATCGGCGGCGGGCGGCGGCCGCAAGCCTGCCGCGTCTGGGGCTCGACCGGACGGACGTTGCCTGGATCGGCGGCCGACCGGTGCCGCGCCCCTCCGGCCACCTCGGCCGCTGGTACCGAAACCAGGCGCGATCGGAGCTGACGAGCGTGATCGGGCGCGAGAGCGAGCGCCTCGACCTGACCGGATGGACGCGCATCCGGGTGGGCGATCCGCGCGGCCGCTGGGGCTCATGCTCGATGCGGGGCACGCTGTCGTTCTCGTGGCGGCTGGTGATGACGCCGCCCGAGGTGCTGGCCTACGTGGTCGTGCACGAGCTCTGCCACCTGCGGCACATGAACCACTCGGCTCGGTTCTGGGCGCTGCTCGACGAGGCGTGGCCCACTCGTCGGGAGCAGCAGGAGTGGCTTCGCCTGCACGGCGCGGAGCTGCACGCCTACGTCCCGTCGGCCTAGGCGCTCACGGGGCCGATGTGGTGTCCGTCGTGCCGCCGTCGGTCACCGTCTCGGTCACCGTCTCCGTAGTCGTCTCCGTCACCGTCTCGGTGACGGTGGTGGGCTCCGGGACGAAGATCGTCCCCGTCCGGCGGAACGCCGACGCCGGCACCGTCGACCCGCTATCGCGGCCGGACAGGTAGCCGAACAGGGTCGAGTCGCCGTCGTTGACCACCGCGGCGGTGCGGCCCGGCCCGAGCAGGCGGACAATCGTGGTCGCACCGCCGACCGTCGTACGCACCACAGGCTGCTGAACCGTCACCACCCGAAGTCGCTGGTCCCGCAGCGTGAGGGTGCGCGTGCCTGGGCTGGACGAAGGATGTCCACCCGCCTCCACACCAACCACGAATCCGCCGAACAGCAACACCAGCAGCGACACGCCGATCAGAAACGATCTGACCGGATGGTCGAAACCGCCGTGGTACCGCGTGTCACGCACGCGATCACGCTAGCAGACGGAGTGCGACCGGCAACGCCCCCGCGACGTTGCCGGTCGAGCACACCCCCGTTCAGCGCTCCACGATCCTCCGTACTGCGAGCATTCCCGAAAGTCGCCTCATGCCGGGCGTAGCGATGACCGGTGCCACCGTCGCCGTCGTTTCAGTTGCCGAGGACCTCATCACCGTGTGACCCCTCTCATCGATGACCCTCTCAATCACGGAGTAGCGCACCCGCCTCTCGGCGTCAATGACCGGACGCGATCGTTTACGAAATCCGTACCTGGAAGTCCGTGCCAGGCGGCGCCGGCGGCGAGGCAATCGCCACTTTTTCGTAGGATCGACTCACGATGCATGAGATCGCCGAGTTTCTGAGCGCGAATCCGCCGTTCGACACGCTGTCCGAGGACGAGCTGGCCGCCGTCGCCGCGGCCACCGAGATCGAGTTCATCGCGACCGGCATGATGATCCTCGAGCAGGACGTGGAAGCGCCCGAGCACGCCTGGGTCGTGCGGCGTGGAACGGTCGAGCTCCTTGACGGCAACCGGGTGGTCGACCTGCTGGGTGAGGGCGAGATGTTCGGACACGCGGCGCTGCTCTCCGAATGGCCGACCGCCCTGGGCGTGCGCGCGCACGAGGACACGCTCTGTTACCGGATCCCGGAGAAGGTGCTGCGGCCGGTGCTGGCTCGTCCGGCCGCGCTTCGGTTCGCAGCCCGGTCGCTGACCGGTCGCTACGAGATGAGACGTCGCGAGATCGACCCCCTCTCGGCCAACGCCCTCGACCCAGCCCGCCGGCGGGTGGGGGAGCTGCTGCACGGCCCAGCGGTGATTACCACGGCGGAGACGACGGTGCGGGCAGCAGCCAAACGGATGGTGGAGGCCGGATCGACATCGATCCTGGTCGACCTGGGCGACCGACTGGGCATCGTCACCGACCGCGACCTGCGTGCCCGTGTGGTGGCGGCCGGCGCCTCACCGGAGATGCCGGTCTCGCAGGTGATGACCACCCCCGCGCGCACCATCTCGGCCGACGCGACCGGCGCCGACGCACTGTTCGAGATGCTCGATCTCGGCGTTCGCCACCTTCCGGTGCTCGACGGCTCACGCCGGGTCCTGGGCGTGATATCCGACACCGACCTGTTGGCCGTCGAGGCTCGCACGCCCTTCCACCTGCGGCGGGCGATCGGCGCGGCCGGCAATGTGGACGAGGTGATCGCGTCCGCGCGACACCTCAAGGAAACGATGCTGGCGCTGCACGACGCAAGGGTCGCCGCTACCTCGATCGGACGCGTGATCGCCACCGTCCATGACGCGCTCACGCGAAGGCTCATCGAGCTGGCGGAGCAGGAGCTCGGGCCGCCGCCGGTGCGCTACACCTGGCTGGCCCTTGGCAGCGTCGCTCGCCGCGAGGCGTTTCCCAGCTCCGACCAGGACAGCGCGATCGCATGGGAGGGCGAGCAGGAGGACGCCGAGGTGCATGCCGCGCTCGAGGCCATCGCCAGCCGGGTTGTGGATGGAATGGCGAGATGCGGGATCCCCGCCTGCCCCAACGGCGCAGTGGCGTCAAAGCCGCTGTTCTGCCGGTCGCTGGGGGCGTGGGAGGCGGTCGCCCGATCGTGGCTGGAGGAACCCGGCCAGACCAAGGCGTTGATCCTGACCTCGGTGCTGATCGAGGGTCGGCCGGTGTGGGCCGGCAACGTGGCCGCAGAACGGCTGGCTCGCGTGTTTGCGACCGCGCCCGATCACCCGCTGCTGTTGCGACGGCTGGGCCAGTTCGCAATCGCCCACCGCGTGCCGACCGGCTTCTTCCGCGACTTCGTGGTCGAGCATGATGGCGAGCGGCGCGGCACCCTCGATATCAAGGCCGGCGGCCTGGTGCCGGTGATCGACATCGCCCGCTGGGCGGCGATGTCAACCGGCGTGGCAGGCGCGTCCACGACCGCCCGGCTGGACGCGGCCGAGGCGGCCGGTATCCTGCCCGCCGACCAGGTGGCAACGCTGCGCGTGGCATTCGAGCTGTTCACCGACCTGCGCATGCAGCACCAGCTCGCCGCGCTGCGTGAGGGCCGCGCGCCGGACGACAGCATCGACCCCAAACGACTTGAGCCGCTCACCCGCCGCTACCTGAAGAGTGCATTCCGGGCCGTGTCCGGCGTCCAGCGGACGGTCGCCAACTCGATCAACCTGCACGTGTGATGAAGCGCGCGTCGTGGCGTGAGACGCGGCTGCTGGTGGTCGACGTCGAGCTGACAGGGCTCGATCGCGAGAAGGACGAACTGATCGCGTTCGGGGCGGTGCCGATCGAGGGAGGGCGGATCGTGGCCGGCGCAATGCTGGAAGGGCTGGTGCGTCCCAAGCGCCAGCCAACCGCCGACTCGGTCGAGATCCACGGCATCCGGCCCCAGGATCTGGAGTCGGCGCCGCCGCTGCCCGACGCGCTCGCGCCGCTTGTGGCCGCGCTGCGCGGCGCCACCACGCCGATCGCCCACGCCGCGTGGGTCGAGCGCGCGTTTCTGGGGCCGGCGCTGAGGGCCGCCGGCTCGAAGCTGCCTCGGCGCATGATCGACACCGCCGAGCTGTGGCGGCTGCTGGGGATCATCCGCGACTCACACGACCCGGGCTACCGCCCGCTGCGCGAGATCACGGACGCGCTCGGGCTGCCGACGCACCATCCCCACCAGGCGCTGGGCGACGCGCTGACGACGGCGCAGGTGTTCCTGGCACTCGCCACCCACCTGGAGGCGCTCGGGCACGGCGCCCTGAGCGAGATGACCAAGGCCGCGCACCGGATCGCGACGCACGCGAACTTCCACTACGGAGGTCGTCGCTGATCCGGGAAGTGCGGCCGGGCAGCAGCGTGCGTTAGACCTCGGCGGGAACGCCGGCCGTGCGGATCTGGGCCACCGTGCGGGCGAGCTCGGCCGAGAGCGGGCCCGGCATCCGCTGCTCGAACAGCGCCGAGAGCGAGCTGTAGTACCACAGCTGCTCGTCGCGGCCGGCGCCGAACTTGTCCCACGCCGACGGCCCTTCGAACCGCAGGTCGGCCAGGGTCGAGCGTGCGTTGTGCAGCTTGTCGGCACAGGCAACACGAAGCACGTAGATCGGTGCCGTGCGCATGCGGTCGATGAACGCCTCCTTGCGTCCTCGCCACGGTGGCTTCGGGCGCTGGTCGGTGTCGCTACAGGCATCGACAATCTCGGCCACCCGGTCACCAAACCGGCGGCGAAGGTCGGCCAGATCAGTGCGGTGGCCCTGGTCCTCTATCGCATCGTGCAGCAGGGCGGCGATCGCCTCGTCCTCGCTGCCGCCGTCCTCCAGCACCAGCGCCGCCACGGACAGGAGGTGCGAGAGGTAGGGCACCTGGCTGCTCTTGCGCGAGTGGCCCTGGTGGATCTGCGCCGCAAATGCGAGCGCCGCCTCAAATCGGTCGGTGAGCACGGGCTGATCGTACTCCTGCGCGCACGGCTATCCTCATCTGCCGTGCCCGAGCCGCCTCTCGACACCGATCCCGTCACCAGCGAGCGTGAGGCGGAACGGCTATCGCCGGCACCACCCGTGCCGGTGGCGGGCGCCCACCCCTCTCCCGGCCTGCGCCGTCTGCTGCGGATGGCCACGATCGACACCGGCCCGCTCCGCCGCCACCGCGACTTCCGGCTGCTGTTCGCCGGGCAGGGGATCAGCTTCCTCGGCTCGATGGTGACCTATGTGGCACTGCCGTACCAGGCGTATCAGCTCTCCGGCAGCTCGCTGGTGGTCGGCCTGCTCGGCATCGCCGAGCTCTGCCCGCTGCTCGTCACCGCATTCCTGGGCGGAGCGCTGGCCGATGCTCGCGACCGCCGAAGGATGCTGCTCCTGACCGAGCTGTCGCTGGCCTTCGCCTCCGGTGTCTTGCTTGCAAACGCCCTGTTGCCCGACCCGCAGCTCTGGCTGCTGTTCGTCGCCTCAGCGGCAATGGCGGGTCTGGACGGGCTGCAGCGTCCATCGCTGGAGGCGCTTACGCCACGGCTGGTCGATCGAGACGAGATCCCTGCAGCCAGCGCCATCAGCTCCTTTCGGATGACGATCGGCATGATCGCCGGTCCCGCATTCGGCGGCCTGCTGATCGCCGCCTTCGGCCTGCCGCTGACGTACGGCTTTGACGTGCTCACCTTCCTCATCTCGCTGGCCCTGCTGAGGCGGCTGCGCGCCGCACCGCCGGCCGGCGATCAGGCGTCGGTGAGCCTGCGAAGCATCGCCGAAGGGCTGCGCTACGCCGGTAGCCGCAAGGTGCTGCTCGGGACCTACACGGTCGACATCGTGGCCATGTTCTTCGGCATGCCGATGGCGCTGTTCCCCGCCTTCTCTCACGAGTTCGGCGGCGCCGGCGTGCTGGGCCTGATGTACGCCGCCCCGTCGGTGGGATCGATGCTGGCGACGCTGACCAGCGGCTGGACCAGCCACGTCCACCGCCACGGCGCCGCGATCTGCTTCGCGGCAGCCGGCTGGGGCATGGCCGTGGCGGCGGCCGGCCTGGCGCCAAACCTCGCGCTTGCGCTCGCCGGCCTGGCCGCGGCCGGGGCGGCCGACATGATCTCGGGCATCTTCCGATCCACGGTCTGGAACCAGACGATCCCCGACGAGCTGCGCGGGCGGCTGGCCGGCATCGAGCAGATCAGCTACTCGACCGGGCCGCTGCTCGGTAACGTCGAGTCCGGCCTGGTGGCCTCGCTTGCCGGCGTCCGCGCCTCGATCGTGTCAGGCGGCGTCCTGTGTGTGGCGGGCGTGGTCGTGGCGGCGATCGCGCTGCCCACCTTCTGGCGCTACGACTCCGCTACGGACTGAGCCGCAGCTCGACGCAGGCCTCGGCCACGCCGCCGACCGGAAACCAGGCCCGGATCGCGGCGGTGCCTGGAAGCAACGGCGGATCGTGGTGCGCCTCATCCGGCGCGAGCGGATACACGCGCACGCGGCCGGACGCCAGCGCCCCCAGCTCGAAGGCACCGCTGCGACGGGCCTCGACCAAGTAGAAGGCGGCCAGCGCCAGCGCCGGCAAGAGCGGGTTGCCGTCTCGCCGGCCGTACCCGAGCCGGTCGTGCGCGATCTCGGCCACTTCGGCCACGAGTTGGGCCACCTGGGGCGAGGGTGCGCCGCTTCGGTGAGTCGGCTCGCCGTCCACCGGCTGCCGAAAGACCGCCGCCGCGGGCATCCCCGTGGGCTCGAAGTGACCCGGCAGGGCGAGCCCGGCGATCGCCGGGTGCAACTCCGCCACCAGCTCGGAGGTGATCCGGATCAGCTCGTCGGCGAGGGCATCGGCGTCGGACATCGGCCGCAGTGTTGCACGCGATATCTCCAACCACAGGCGTACCACGGGTTCAGCCCACCGCCCGAGGCGGGACGGGACCGGCCGGGCAAGAGTTCGAGACATGGACGACCGCTACCGCGACCTGTTCGCACTCGACGCCGGCCTGATGGCGAGCCACCCGTGCCGGGACTGCATGACGGTCGCGGTGCCTGTTGCGGGCGGGCGGTTTGTCGCCGCCGGCCGGTTGCTCTCGGGACTCCCACGGGTAAACCGGCACGGCCGCGGCGGTGGGCGCTGCGCTCCCGGTGGAGACTCCGCGGCCGCCGGTGACGAGCTGCCCACGCCGGCCAGCGATACTCCCGGCGTGGGCCCTTCCCTCAGCCAGCTCGACGCCGGCATCGTCCAGATCACGATGCCTCTGCCGTGGGCGCTCGACCACGTCCACTGCTACGCCGTCCCCGGCGACCGGCGGCTGGACGCTGATCGACTGCGGGCTCGGCACGCCGGCGACGCTGGGCTGGTGGGAGCAGGCGCTGGCGCAGCTCGACGGCCGGCCGGTTGAGCGGGTCGTGATCACCCACTACCACCCAGACCACATCGGCGCCAGCGCCGGGCTGGTCGAGCTGACCGGCGCCGGCGAGGTCGTCCAGGGCCGGCTCGACCGGCGCCTGGCTGTCGAGGCCTGGATCGAGGACGACGGCGGCGCGTTCGAGCGCTACCTGTCGGACCACGGCATGCCCGCCGACATGGCTGCCGAGTCGGCGAGCGCCGAGAGCCGCACCGCCGTCCACCCGGCCGAACCGACGCGGCTGGTGGCGGAGGGTGACGCGGTCGACCTGGGCGGGCGAGCCGTACCGGGTGCTGGACCTGCCCGGCCATGCCGACGGCCACATCGCGCTGCTCGGGCTTCGCAGCCGCCGACTGTTCGGCGGCGACGTGCTGCTGGACGAGATCACGCCCAACGTGGGCCGGTGGCCCGACACTGCGGTCGATCCGCTCGGCCGCTACCTGGAGACGCTCGGCCGGCTCTCCGGCATGGCGCCCGACGTCGTCTTCCCGGCCACGGGCCCGCGATCGCCGACGCCGCCGGCCGCGCCGAGGAGATCGCCGGCCACCATCGTCGAGCGGCTCGACGACACGGCCGCCGCGCTGGCCGACGGCGCTGAGACGGCCTGGGAGACGGCCCAGCTGCTCTGGGCGGGCGAGCCGCTCGGATTCCACGAGCAGCGTTTCGCGCTGGTCGAGGCGATCTCGCATCTCGAGCGGCTGGAGGCCTCGGTCGCGCCGTCCAGTCCGCCCCGCGCCGCTGGCGGCCCCGCCAGGACTAGCTGGTTGTCCGCGCCGGCTCCTTGGCGGCGCCGGCGCGTGACTGTTTCGTGTGCGACTACCGCCCGAAGATGCTGGAAAGCAGGCCGGTCTTCTGCTCGAGCGGCTCGGAGCGCGGCTCGACCGGTGCCGGCGCCCGTAGCTTGCAGGCCACCTGGCCGTTCTTCTCGAAGTAGCGCTGGTGGTACTCCTCGGCCCTCCAGAACGTGGAGGCGTCGGTGATCTCGGTCACGATCGGACGTCCCAGGTGCGTCTGCATCGCCGTCAGCGAGGCCTCAGCAGTGGCGCGCTGCTCGGGCGAGAACACGAAGATGCCGGAGCGGTACTGGCTACCGATGTCGGGCCCCTGGCGATCCTTCTGGGTGGGGTCGTGCTCGCCCCAGAACACCGCCAGCAGCTGCTCGTAGCTCACGATCGAGGGATCGAACTCGACCTCGACCGCCTCGGCATGGCCGGTGCGGCCGCCGCACACCGTGCGGTAGTCGGGGTTCTCGAGGCTGCCCCGGTATAGCCCACGGCCGTGGCCGTGACGCCCTCGATCTGCATGAAGGCGTGCTCGACGCCCAGAAACAGCCCGCTGCGAAGATTGCCTTCTCTGTCATATCGGCGATCAGCTTCCTTTCGGTGGATGTTTGGAAGTATGGACCACCGGGTAGCGCCGATTCGTTACCGCGCTTCGGTGTGATTCCAATCTGGTGTCAACCGGAGAGCGCGACGGCGGCGGCCAGCAGCTCGTCGGCGTCGGGCACCTCCGAGCTCGCGTAGACGCGCGAGAACCGCACGACACCGTCGCGGTCGATCAGGAAACACGAGCGCACCGGCGTATCGAGCAGGCCGTCCATCTCCTGCGCGACGCCGAACCCGCGCACGGCCTCACCGTTCCAGTCGGACAGCAGCGGGAAGTTGAGCCCCAGTCGCTTGGCCCACTCGATGTGAGAGTAAGGGCTGTCCCGCGACACACCCGCCACGCGCACCCCGGCCTCCCGAAACTGCCCGCTCCTGTCACGCAGGAGCCGAAGCTCGCTGCGTCAGGTGCCCGTCCAGTCGTAGAGGTAGAACGCCAGCAGCAGCGGCACGAGGTCCCGTAGCCGCACCGGCTCAGCGTCGACGCCGAACAGGATGAGGTCGGGGATCAGATCGCCTGCCGCGAGCATGCATCGCCGAGCTTACCGCCCTCCCTTGCACTCCCGCCCGGTAGAGCGCACCCAGGCCTAGGGGATCACGTCTTCCAGCGGGATCGAGAGCCGCACGACGGTGCCGTTCCCGGGGCTGGTCGAAAGCTGCAGAGAGCCGCCCGCCAGGTTGATCCGCTCGATCGCCGAGTCCAGGCCGAAGTGGTGGCGCATTGATGTGCGATCGAGCGCCTCGTCCAGCTGGAAGCCGACGCCGTCGTCGCTCACCGTCGCGCACAGCTCACCACCCGCCTCGACCACTTCGATGTCGAGCCGGTGGGCATGGGCATGCTTGCGTGCGTTCGTGACCATCTCCTGAATGGTGCGGTACACGAGGTCCTCGACGCCGAACTCGTAACGGTTGCAGTCGATCCGCAGCGTCGTCTCCCACCCGGCGTCCTCGACGGCCTCCTCGAGCAGCACGCGCAGCGCCGGCTCGAGCCCATCGCGCTCCAGCAGCGGGGGCCGCAGCTGGAATGTCAGCCGCCGGGTGCGTTCGATCGCCTCCCGGACGGTCTCGCATGCTTCGTCGAGCGCCTGTTGGACATCGCTTCGGCGGGCTCGGTCGAGCATCAGGAGCGCCGCGGTCATCACCTGGATGGTGTCGTCGTGCAGCTCGGTGGCGATCCGCTGCCGCTCCTGCTCTCCGATCCGCAGCATCGCTTCCAGCAGTTCCCGAAGCCGGTGATCCTGGGCGCGCACCGTCTCGGCGGCGTGCTTGTGCTCGGTGATGTCGACCATCACCCCCTGCGTCGCCACCTGTACGCCGTCGGCATCGCGCACGGCCGCCACGTGATCGTGCACCCAGCGCACCTCGCCGGACGGCAACAGCAGCCGGTACTCATACGACACCTCCTCGCCGCTCAGCCGATGCCGCTCGTACCACGCGTCCACCTGCTCGAGATCGTCGGGGTGGACGCGCTCCAGCCAGAACTTGGTGTCGGACATCCACTCATCCACGGTGCAGCCGTAGATGTCCGCGATCTGAGGACTGGCATACATCGGCGTGCCGTCGATGTCGTCGACGTACGTAGCCGCCGGCAGCGTCTCGACCAGCGTGCGGTAGCGCTGTTCGGCCGCACGCAGTCGCTCCTGGGTTTCGTAGAGGTCGGTCAGGTCACGCAGAACCCAGAAGATGTACCGCTGGCCGCCGACGTCGATCATCTGCGCCGAGAGGCGACAGCGGAGCACCTTCCCGGTGCACATCTTGAGCCCGCCGTCGAAGTCCTTGACCGCGCCCGCCTCGGCCAGCAGCTCCATCATCCGCGTGCGCCCAGCGAGGTCTGGCCACAGTCCCAGCTCGGCGGACGTTCGGCCGATCACGTGATCGCGGTCGAAACCGGACATCGTGCAGAAACCCGGCGTTGCCGCCACGATCATTCCGTCACCGGCGCGCGAGACGACGATCGACTCCACCCCGTGATCCAGGATGGTCGCGAAGATGTCGGCGTCCGGCGACGGACCGGCGTCGGCGCCTATGGCGGACCCGCCTCGTCGGGGCGGTCGTTCAGGAACCGCTGGATCTCCCGCGCCAGCTCGTCGCCGGACGGCAGCCGCTCGGTCGCGGCGTCTCCCACCATCTCCTCCAACCGCGACACGGTCTCGCGCAGGATCGCGTCGCCGGCCATCGCAGCGTCGTAGCGTGCCCGCTGCTCTCGCTCCTCGGCCAGGAGCGTATCGACATCGAAGGTGACACCGAGGTGCCCTCCCAGGCGGTCGAGCAACGCGATGCTGGCGGCCGCATAGCCGACACTGGCGTACGGCGGTACCTGGGCGAAGAAGCCGACAGCGGGCGTGCCGGAGGCGCTGACCGCCATCTCGAGCGCCGAGATGGCCGCCGAGGGCACGCGCAGCAGCCCCTCCGGCCCCTGCGTCTCGCCGGCCGCCAGCAATCCGTCACGTGATGCCGTTGCCAGTACCGGCACAGGGCGCGTGTGGGGAACCGCGGCCGGCACGGCGCCCAGGCTGATCCACTGTATGACGCCCAGCCGCCCCGCCAGCTCGGCGACATCCGCAGCCAGCTCGCGCCAGCGCAGGTCCGGCTCGGCACCCGAGAAGACGAGCAGGTCGCGACCGCCGGCTCGGGCATGGCGGATCGTCAGATCGGGCCACGAAAGGTTGGACAGGCGGCCGTCGTTGACGTCCAGAATCGGACGCCGCGAGCGGTAGTCGAACAGCGCGTCCGCATCGAACGTCGCCAGCACCGTACCCTCGCCGGCCACATGCGCCACTGCGCCGGAGGCGGCCTCGGCCGCATCCACCCAGCCGTCGAACGAGGCGATCATCACCACGTCGCGCAGCTCAGGCAGGTCGTCGGCAAGTGTGTAGAGGGCCATCTCCCGCAGGATACGGGAGACGGGCCGCAACGATCTAGGCCCAGGCGAAGGTCTCTGCGATCAGCTTGTACGCGAGGCGGTTGTCGAACTGCTGCGGCCCCAGCATCGAGAGCACCACCACCTTGCCGTCGTGGTAGAGGATGTAGCGGTAGACGAGCAGGGTCGCCGCGGGACTGCTCGCGCTCGCGTCTCGAGCCTGGGTGAAGACGACTCGTAAGGCAGGGCCTGCCGACAGCGACACCGGTCTCGCGGGCACCGCGACCGCCAGCAGGCCGCCCTTCGCCTTCTGCTTCTTGAGCGCGGCCTTGACGCCCTTCAGCTTGGGTGCCGACTTGGCCGGCCGCTCGGCGATCACGATCGCATTGCCGAACTTCGCGATCCGCACCGTCGTCCCCTTTCGCGTGACGTTCCAGCCGCCGGGGTACAGCAGCCGGTAGCCGAGCGTCGCGTTGGTGTAGGTATCGAAGAGCAGGCCGGACTTGGGGTCGGTGCCGCTGGCGGGCACATACGTCCCGGGAGTCGTGCTAGTCGCGCCGCCGTCGCTCGGCGGCTGTGAGCCGGAGGTGAGGGAACCTGGCCGCGACCCGGACCTCGCCGAAGTGGTCACGCAGCCCACGACGACGGCCGATAGCAGCAGCGATGCGATGACCAACGTAGCGCGACCCATTGGAGCCTCCATACCCATCCGGGTCCGGTGCCACCATCCTACTCTCGTCAGGAACGCGTTTCCGATCAGCGATCGTGCCGGCGGCCGGTGGCGAGCCTCAGGCGATCGCGCAACCCGATCGGCTGAGTGTCCTCGAGCGGCAGCGCGGCGTCGTCAGAATCGGATTCGGTGTCGGTATCCAGCGGATGGTCAAGGTGGGTCGGCGCAATCGGGCCGCGATCCTGCTCGCGAGCAAGCTCGCGCTCCAGCTCGTCGATGCGATCGAGCAGCATCAGAATTGCACGGCCGCTCGACCGCCGCTCGCCGTCGCCGCTGGCGACCAGCGCCGCGCCCCACTCCCGCAGCTGACCCCTTTGCGCTCCGTCCACAGGCGCATCATTGCACGGATTCGAAGTGCCCTCCCGCGGCCGAGCCGGCCGCGGGAGGGCGCCAGCCCTCACATCAGAGCTTGTGGTTGACCCAGATATCGCCGTGGATCTGGGAGGCATCGCCCTCGCCCATCGCAGCCACGGCCTTGTTGGCAGAGTTGATCGCCACCATGTCGTAGTCGCCATATGGGAGGCCGAAGCCGGTCGCGGTCTTGTACGGGGCGCCGGTGGTGGCATCGGAGATCTTCGCGTCGGCGCTCCAGGTGAGCCCGCCGTCGGTGGATTCACGTTCCCACACGTTCCAGCTGCCAGTACGCTTGTCCATCCAGGTGATCACGAACTGGCCGTTGCCCTTGCCTGCCGCCGCCACCGATGTGGCGTCCGCCCCGCCGGCGGAGTTCGTCATCTCGGTTGCGGCACTCCAACTGGCACCGGAGTTTGTCGAGCGTCGAACGTACACCTTGCCGTTCGCGCCCACGCTGGTCGACCCGCTGTAGAGCAGCACCAGCGTGCCGTTGGCGTCCGATGCGACCGTTGTCACCGAGGAGGTGGCGAACGAGGCGCCGGTGTTCAGGGTGTCGACGACGGTGCGTGTCCACGAGGCGCCGCCGTTGGACGTGGTGAAGGAGACGATCGGCACCGGGCCGGTCAGCTTGGTGGCATTGCCCTTCTCGGGATACCGGGAGGCAACGATCACGGCGGTACCGTTGGGCAACACCGCGGCGCCGTTCGGGTAGTAGTAGATTGCGGACTCATTGGTGACCTGCAGGGGAGCCGAGAAGTGGTTGCCGCCGTCGTGCGAATCGACGGTGACCAGATTGCCTCGCGTGCTCCAACCGACGTAGATGTCCGTGCCGTCGGCGCTGGTGGCCATCCACGGCTTGTCCGCCCACGTGCCGCCCGAGATCGTCTGCGGCGCGGTGAAGGTGGCACCGTGGTCGGCGGACTTGCTGAAGCTGATATTGTTGCCCTGCATGTAGACGGCGTAGAGGCTGTGCGCCGTCGTGGTGGCGAGCACGATGTCGTACTCGCCGGCGTTGCACGAGGGGCAGATCGGATGGGCTGCTCCAAACGTGGCACCACCGTCGCTCGACGTGCGGATGTTGATGCTGACCTTGGCGCCCTTGTACTGCATCCACGCCACGTACACGTAAGGGGCGGACGGGTCCGCGGCGATGGCGGGCTCCCATCCATCACCGGTCGCGGTCGACGAGACGATCGCCTCGCCCTGCCAGCCCGCCGTCGCGCCGGATGCCCCGGTCACGAACAGCGCCATCAATCCCATCACGGCGGCGAGGCCGGGCAGCAGCCTCCACCCACGCCGTCCCGCCCATCGGGCGTCCTCGGTCATGGTCCCCACTCCTGTTCGAAGGTGCGGGCGACGCTATCCGACAGAACAGGTCAGGTCAAACCGCCCACGCGCCGCGTCTGCGATAGTCGTCGGCACCATGGACGAAGCCCAACCTCGCCCATCTGGCGACCCGCTCGGAATGCCCGAAGCCGAGATGAGACGGCTCGGCTACTGGGTGGTCGATCAGGTGGTCGAACACTTTCAGACCGGCGCGGACGGGCCGGCGGTGCAGACCTCCACGCCCGCCGATCTCCGAGCTGTGCTGGGCGGCCCGCCGCCGGCCGAGCCCGGCGATCCGCAGCAGGCGATGCGCCTGCTGGTCGATGTCGCGCTGGCGAACATGCAGCACGGCGATCATCCTCGCTACTTTTCCCGCGTGCCCGGCCCGGCGTCCTTCGCGGGCGTGCTGGGCGAGTGGCTGGGCACCGGCTTCAATGCGATCGCGGCGTCGTGGAAGGGCGGCTCCGGCCCGGCCACCGTCGAGCTCGTCGTGCTCGACTGGCTGCGCGAGCTTCTGGGCATGCCTGAGGGAAGCGAGGGCGTTCTCGCAAGCGGCGGCTCGCTTGCCAACACCACCGCACTTGCCGCCGCCCGGCTTGCCGAGGGCGAGGGAGTCGCCTACCTGTCCGATCAGACCCACTCGTCGATCGGCCGCGGGCTGCTGGCAATGGGCTTTGCGCCCGAGATGGTGCGCGTGATCGCAACCGGCGACGACCTTCGCCTGACGACAGGACTGGTCGGTGCGGCGGCGGGCGCCGACCGGGCGGCGGGCCGGCGGCCGGGATTTGTCGTTGCCACCGCCGGCACCACCAACACCGGCGCGGTCGACGACCTGGCCGGCCTGGCGGACCTGTGCGCCGCCGAGCGGATGTGGTTCCACGTGGACGGCGCGTACGGCGCGCCCGCCGCGCTCTGCGATCGGGGACGGCGGGCACTGACAGGGATCGAGCGAGCCGATTCACTCGTGCTCGACCCGCACAAATGGCTGTTCCAGCCCTACGACGTGGGATGCCTGCTGGTTCGGCGACCGGGTGTCCTGGACGCCGCCTACCACATGACCCCGGAGTACCTGCTCGACGTGCGCGGGGTGACCGAGGAGGTCGACTTCCGCAACCGCAGCCTCGAGCTCTCGCGCCGCTCTCGCGCGCTCAAGATCTGGCTCACGTTCCAGACGTACGGGCTCAACGGGATCAGCGCCGCGATCGAGCACGGCATGCTGCTGGCCGAGGCCGCCGAACGGATGCTGCGCGCCGACGATCGCTGGGAGGTGGTAACTCCGGCGCAGCTTGGAATCGTCACGTTCGCGCTGCGCGGAGCCGACCACGCGGCGCACACGGCGCGCGCCGACCGGCTCGGCCGCGACGGCCACGCCGCGGTCACCACCACGCGGCTGCACGGCAGGTCGGTGCTGCGGCTGTGCACGATCAACCCGCGTACCGGCGAGGACGACATCGCGACGACGCTGGAACGACTCGGGTCGGATCAGACCGACTGAGCCGCGGGGAGCACGAGCACCTCGGCGATGTCCACGTGCGCCGGCTGCGAGACCGCCCACAGCACGGTGCGAGCGACGTCGTCGGCCTCCAGACGTCCCTCGCGACGCTGTTCGAAGAACGGCGTGTCGACGCCACCCGGCTCGATCAGCGTGACGCGGATCGCGGTGTTCTTGTGGATCTCGCGCAGCTCGCCGCGCAGCGACTGGCCGATGCCCGTGGCCGCGAACTTGGTCGCCGAGTAGAGCGACCCGGGCAACGAGCGGCGGCCGGCGATCGAGCTGGTGATGACGATGTGACCCGTGCCGCGCGCGAGCAGGTGCGGCAGCGTCGCCCTGATCGTCAACGCCACTCCCAACACGTTGGTCAGCACCATCGAGCGCCAGTGCTCGACCGACTCCTCGAGGAAACCCCGCGAGGCGCCGAAGCCGGCGTTGGCGAAGACGACATCGATCCGCCCGTAGGCGTCCAGCGCGGCGGCGGCGAGCGCCTGTGTGTCATCCCACTCGGTCACGTCACAGGTGTGCCCGATGGCGTGCTCGGGACCCCCAAGCTCGGCGGCCAGCCGCTTCAGCGGGTCCTCGCGGCGGGCGCCCAGGGCGACGCGATACCCGGCCGCGACGGCCTGACGAGCAGTGGCCGCGCCGATACCGGTGGAGGCGCCGGTGATGAGCATCACGGGATGGTCATTGTCCACCACAGCAGCCTACCCGCCGGCACGCGGGTATTTACCGCAGATCGGTGCGGTCTTGACGAGAATCGAAGAGTTCCACACCCCGACGCCGCCCGGCGCGCGAACGCCGAGCATCAGTGCATGCCCAAGATTCGATCATCGGAGGACATCATGAGCCGTATCGCACTGATCGTCGTTGCCCTGACCGGCAGCATCCTGCTGGCCGGCTGTGGAGGATCCTCAGCCGCCCCCGCGGCGCCGCCCGCGTCCACGATGGGCACCGACGGTGCGAGCGCCGCGTCGCTCGTCATCCAGCATGCCACGGCCGGCTGCCACGACTGGTCGCTGAACGGCTCACCGATGTCGGCGCACCAGGTGGCGCGCCTCGAGCATGGAAACGGCATCACGATCACCGACAACGACGTCATGCCGCATGATCTGATTCAGCTGTCCGGCCCCGCCTCCGAGATGGCGAACGTGCACATGAACACGTCCGGCGCGCAGTCCACGATCGTCTTCCCGACTCCCGGTGTGTACAAGTTCACGACCAAGGCCGGCGAGGACTACCCCAGCGCCAGTGGCCTCGTCACCACCGGCGAGGACCACGTGCTGACGCTGACCGTGTACGTGTCATAAGAGGCACAATCCAGCACCGTAGGCGAGGGCCCGCAGACGCGGGCTCTCGCCGTTTCACGCGCTGTTCGCGTCCATGAGATAGTCACGTCATGACGGATCACGCGGCGCTCGCCGAGCGGATTCACGGCATCCTCGTCCGCGCCGGCATCGGCTTCACACCCTCGAAGGACGGCCTCGAGTTCTTCGTGCCGATCCGCGATGGGACGGCCGCGGTGATGGTTCGCCCAGAGGAGTTCGGTGACGAGCCGGTCGTCTTCCTGCACTCTCCGATCCTGCAGGGTGTGTCGTTCGATGAGGCCGGGGCGCGAGCACTGGCCGCCGTCAACCTGCGCAACTGCGGGCTGATCTTCGGCCGGCTCTGCTACTACGAGGAGGAGGGCGTGATCGCGTTTGAGTACGCGATCCTGGCCGGCCAGCTCCAGTCCGAGGAGTTCCTGCGAGCGCTCCAGATCATCGCCGCGCACGCGGACACCCTGGACGACGATCTGCGAGACGAGCTGGGGACGGGGCGCACCGCCCGGGACGTGTGGGGACGGCCGGAGGATGCCGGCGCGGCCTGATCAGCGACCGGCCAGGGCGTTCTGACCGAGCGAGGGATTCGAGCTCATCAGCACGCGCCTCCCCGGCCGGCGACGGCGCGCGGTCAGCCCGCTCCGCATCAGCAGCCGGCGCGTTCGTTCCGCCGCCAGCGCCGCGCTGTCGACCACGACAACTCTCTCGCCGGCGGCCAGCTTGATCTCGCTCGCGACTGCGCTGGCGTGGGGGCAGCCGAGCGCGATCGCATCGATGCCGGCGGCGGTCAGGCGGGCGATCTCCGTCACGACCGCCTCCCGGGTGTCGCCACCACCCTCGACCAGCTCGCGCAGGCCGGCGATCGAGCCCCAGCTGACCATGCCACCGCTCCGCTCGTGCTTCAGCGAGCGCGCCAGCTGGGCGCCGCGCAGGCAGCTGTCGCCGGTCACGATCGCAACCCGGCCCAGCCCGGAGCGGGCGCTGGCCTGCGAGACGATGCCGTCGATGCCGACGACCGGCACGGGCGCCATGCGCTCGCGCAGCAGCTCGAGCGCATCCGCGCAGCCCTGGGCGCTGGCGAGCACCACCAGCTTGGGCGCCCGCTCGGCCACCAGCTCTTCGGCCAGCCGCGTGAGCCGGTCGCGAACGACGGTCGACCGCCGCCTCGCGTACGGGGCGAAGGCGTGGTCGGCAAGCAGCACGACGTCCTCCTTGGGCAGCGACCTGGTGATGGCGTCGCAGACGGAAAGAGCGCCGAATCCCGAGGCGAGAACGGCGATTGGTGAGTCCGCGGTGTACGTCAGCTTCGCGGCCGCGACTTGGCCGGGTCGTAGATCGGGTAGTCCGATGACGATCGCCGGCACCAGCCTGCCGTCGGCGAGCGTCACCTCAACCTGCGTGCCGAGCTCGGTCAGCCCTGCCTCGATGCAGGCCATCGCGATCAGCTTGTCCACGGTCGGCGATCGACCGGCGGAGGGCGAGGTCAGCTTGCCGACGCGACGGCCGTTCGAGAGCACCGGCGTGTTGTAGTCAGGCGCATCCTCGCCCGCGATCACGAGCGTCACCATGCGGTGCGTGATGCCTGCGGCCAGCTCCGCCTCCAGCGCGGCCTTGCCGTGGAAGTCGGCCGTGTCCAGCTTGACCATTCGATCGAGGTTGACGTGGAAGGGCGAGGTGACCGCCGGGAAGTAGTCGTAGCCGAGGAAGATCAGCCCGGCTCTCGATGCGCAGGCGACTCCACCGCGGCCAGGCCGTAGGGCCGGATGCCGATCGCCGCGCCCTGGTCGAGCAGGCCCTGCCACAGCCGCTCGGCGCCGCTCACGGCGGAACGTAGACCTCGTATCCGAGCTCGCCCGAGTAGCCGGTGCGCGCGAGCCAGCAGCCGTCGACGCCGCAGATCGTCACCGGCTCGGGGATGAAACGGAAGTACCGCAGACCCGCGACGTCGGCGTCGGTGCACGCCGCGATCAGCTCGCGCGACCGCGGGCCCTGCACCTGCAGGTGCGGCAGGTCGCATCGTGTGCGTCCTCGATCTCGACGTCGAACTGTCGTGCAGATGCGCCGGAAGTGGTCGCCGTCGGTCGTCAGCGCCGTCACCACCAGCACGCGCGTCGTCATCCTCGCCGCGGAAGACGACGCCGTCGCCGAGCATCTTGCCGTGCTCGTCGCAGAACGGCGCCGTAGCGGCACTGGCCGACCTCGAGCGCGGCCATGTCGTAGGTGAAGCAGTAGTCGGCCGCGGCCAGCGGCGTCCTGGCCCGTTGAAGAACCACTTCCGAAGCGGCGACTCGTCCCAGATGCCGACCGCCTCGCGCACCGCGTGGTGCTCGGCGATCGGGTCGCCGAAGTCGGAGATCCAGTCCCAGCCCTCCCACTCGGCGAAGTTGCCGCCCAGCCGCCGCTGGATGGCGTCGAAGCCGGTGCGCAGCAGCGCGTCCGGGTAGATGCCGGACGGCGCCGGCAGGCTCGACCTGGAGGGTCGCGGCGGCGGCGGTGTCAAAAGGGGCAGCGGCGCCGTCGAGCGGCGGCAGCGGCACCTCCACCGGCATGATCGTGGTCGGCGTCGCGCCGCCGCGTCAGCTCCTGGTGGCCGGGCGGCAGCACCTGCGTCACGCCGAGCAGCGCGCGCGCCGCGGCCGGGTCGGCAGCGTGCGGTACTCCTCGACGCACTGCTTCCGGCTCGCGGTCGAGGTTGCGGCGCAGCCGCCGCAGCCGTGCCTGGAAGCCGGCGTCGATGCCCGGGCGTCGAGAAGATCGCCTGCTCGACGTAGCTCTCGACCACCCGGTTGCCGACCAGCGCGACGTCCGCGTCGCGTGCCTTGCCGGTGCGGGGCGAGTAGGTCACCACGGCGCGCACGTGCGCCAGGTAGGCGTTCCAGGTCGAGAGCACGACCTCGCCGCGGCAGCGGGCGCCGGTCTCGGGGATCGCGAGCAGCGTGATGCGGCGGTCGTTGATCGTCTCGAGCAGCGCCTCGGCGGTCGGCTGGAGGATCGTCACGAACTTGTGCAGCGGCCAGACGTCGAGCTGGTTGAAGTCGCCCGGCTCGCAGCCGACGCCGAACAGGTAGGTGTCGGCGTAGCGGAAGAAGTTGCCGGTGCCGCAGCGTCTCGCGCAGGTCGGTCGTAGAACAGCGTGTTGGTGCCGCAGATCAGGTTCGAGCAGCCGACGGCGTCCATCGGCTGCGCGAGCGACGACGCCGAGCCGGTCGCCAGGCTGGTAGCCGCCCGGCCACAGCGTCGGCCAGCGGCGCCGCTTGCTCGCCGCGCTCGACGCGAAGTCGCTCTGCGCTGAGTGCGTAGGAGGAGTGCATGGTCGGTGATCCTATCCTCGCGCACACGGGGTGTCGATGTGGTGGCGTCCAGAGTCGGCTCCTCCCAACCAGCGCCAAGAGTGCAACGAATCCGCAACGCTCACCTCATGAGTGTTTGACTCCAATAATTCGTTCGCGAAGTGTTTTCGCTCAACCATGCGCTCGAATTGCCACAAAGGTGCAACAAACCGCCAACGGCCGCTTCATGAGTGTTTGACTCCAATAATTGGGTGTCGATCGTTACGAGGCAGGTCCCGGGAGGGTTCCAGGGCGGGGCGGTCCTGCCCGAGTCAGGCTTCGAGCAGCAGGGTGTCGAGTCCGCGGGTGAGGCCCACGCGGCCGGTCACGCGCGCGGACCGCCAGCAGCGTGCCCGCGACGTACGGCGCCGGCTGACCGCCCGCGTCGTGGCGGATCGTGAGTCGCTCGTCCGGCAGCGCGAAGATGACCTCGGTCGAGACCGACGAAGCTCGGCAGCCGGAGCGAGTGGACCTGGGACCCGGCGACGGTCGCGCCGCGCGCCTCGAGCGGTCCGTCGATCTCGTCGAGCGGATCGCGTCAGCACGGGCGTCCGCACCTCCGCCAGGCGTTCGGCCAGCTCGCGCGCCGTACCGCTCGGGACGTCGGCCTTGGTCGACGCTTGCGTAGTCGATGATCTCCGCTTGCGGCAGGTGGCGAGCCACGAGCACCGCCGCCGCCTGGGCCATCGCCGCGGTGATCGAGAAGTTGCCCGAAGAGATGACGCCGACACCGGCGCCCGGGCCGCCGCGTCGATCTCCGCGAAGTCGTCGGCGGTCAGACCCGAGGCGCCGATGACCACCGCCACGCCGCGCTCGATCGCCGTCGAGGGTGTTCGCCTTCACGGTATGGTGCGAGGTGTAGTCGATCAGGACGTCGACGTCCTCGAGCGCTTCGGCGACGTGCGAGCTGACCTCGATGCCCGTCGGCTCACCGCCCAGCGCGACGCCCACATCAGACCCCGCGGCGCTGCGCGCGACGGCCCCTCGCAGCGCCAGATCGTCTGCCTCGAGCACCGCCGCGTCAGCGCCGAGCCCGTCCACCCGGTGGCGCCCGCGATGCAGACCCGAATCATGCGCGCAGCCTACAGGCCGCCGCGTCGCGCAGGGCTACTCGCCGCCGCCGGCCTGCATCTGGATGTGCGCGGTCTCGCGCAGCGGGCGCTCCTCGAGCAGCCAGGCCAGCAGCGCAGCGACGATCGCGAACGGGATCACGCTCAGGTAGACGACGTGCAGTGCGTCGGCGAACGCTCCCCACCACCGCCGTATGCACCTCCGGAGGCAGCGCCGCGATCCGGTCGGGACTCTGGCGGATCGTGGAGAGATCGATCCCGGATCCGAGGCCGTGGAGGTCGGCGGCCAGGTTGGCGGTCAGTTGGTTGGCGAGGATCGTCCCGAACAGGGCGACACCGAGCGCGCCCCCAAGCGAGCGGAAGAACGCCACCGTCGAGGTTGCAACCCCCAGGTCGCGGTAGTCGACCGCGTTCTGGGCTGCGATCACCAGCACCTGCATCACCAGCCCGATGCCGGCGCCGACGATCAGCATCCACACCCCGGCCACCGCCAGCGACGTGCCAACGCCCATGGTCGAGGCAGCACGAAGCCGACCAGCGTGACCAGCGTGCCGGCGATCGGGAACACCCGGTAACGGCCCGTGCGAGCCACCCGCCGACCCGACCCCACAGCGGAGGCGATCACCCCCACCATCAGCGGCACCAACAGCAGTCCGGAGTTGGTCGCGCTGGCGCCACTCACGACCTGCAGGAACAGCGGCAGGAACCTTGCACGACTGCATGTTACTGAAACTCCTCGATCGCACCGAGCGACCGGGTGGGCCGGCTTTCCCTGTCCTCAGCTACGGGTGTGCCTTTTTTCCACAACGAGTGAATCCAGAGCGGGTCCGCCGGCGGTGCCGACTGTGCGCATCATGGACACACGGCTTGCGGAACAGGTTCGGACAGCCCGATGCGTTGGTGAACCCCGCCCGCAAGGGCGGCGGGTGGCCGCCAAGCCACATTCGACGCGCGACCCGCCGCCCTTGCGGGCGGGGTTCACCGAAGACACGCCGCGCGACGCGGCGCCGGTCAGATTGCTACAACAACTCACCGCAGGCGCAATCAACGCCCATTTTCCCCATGAGGCTCCGATGCCCAAAGTGATGATCGTTCCACGTGAACTCGCGAAGTTCGCCCACAAGTTCCGCGCGCCCCTCGACGACGCCGGGCTGCAAATCGTCACCCTCCCGCCGGCCGAAGCGAACCTCCCCACCGAGGACGAGTTGCTCGTCGCGCTCGAAGGGGTCGATGCGGTCATCGCGGGGTCGGAGCCGTACAGCCCGAAGGTACTCGCGGCGAACCCGCAGATGCGCGTCATCGCGCGCAGCGGCGTCGGGTACGACGCGGTCGATCTCGAAGCGGCGACCAAGTGCGGCGCCGCGGTCTGCATTGCGCCGGAACGAATCAGGGATCGGTGGCCGAACACGCCTTCGCGCTGATGCTCGGCTTCACGCGGCACATCCCGTGCGCAGGCGCTCGCCAATGGCAAGTGGGCGCGCCTATGAGCGTCCCGCTCCGGGGCAAGACGCTCGGCCTCGCGGGTCTCGGGCGCATCGGGAAAGCCGTCGCGACACGCGCACCTCGCGTTCGACATGAAGGTGATCGCCTACGACCCGATTCCGGACACCGCGTTCTGCGCGGTGAACAACATCGCGCTCGTTCTCTTCGACCGGCTGCTCGCCGAATCCGATTTCCTCTCGCTGCACCTGCCGCTGACGGCCGGCACGAAGTACGTCATCAACCGCGACACGCTCTCGCGCATGAAACCCGGCGCGGTGCTGGTGAACACGTCTCGCGGCGGCTTGGTGTGCGAAAAGGACCTCGTCGCGGCGCTTCAAGAAGGGAAGCTCGCGGGGGCGCGTCTGGACGTGTTCGAGGAGGAGCCGACGCCGGCCGATAACCCACTTCGCTACCTCCCCAACGTGATTCTGACGCCGCACAACGCCGGCGTCGATGTCCGTTCGCTGGAGGACATGGCCCTGTCGGCGGCCGAGGCGATCGCGTCGCTGTATCGCGGCGAGTGGCCCGCGGAGAAGGTGGTGAACCCGGAAGTGCGTGCTACGTTTCGGTGGTAGCACCGGGAAGAGTCGTCATGCCCGAGAACGCCGCACTTCTGGCCGCGATCATCGCGAACCCCGCGGAGGACACGCCGCGGCTCGCGTACGCCGACTGGCTCGACGAGAACGGCGATGGCCCCGGTCCAGCCGGGGCGTGCGAGCACACCCGGCGCGGGACCGGGGCCGGCAGCGGACCGCGGTTCATTCGCCTTCAGTACGAGATCGAAAAGCTGCCGCCGATCGGCCTGAAGGCCTCGAAAGCGAAGAAGGAAGAGGAAGCGCTGCTGAAGAAGCACGAGAAGGAGTGGGCCGGCGAGATCGCGAAGCTGGCGGGACGGTTCCGATTCCGCCGCGGGTTCGTCGAGATGGTTGGCGTGACCGCCGAGGACTTCCTGAGGCACGGCAAACGGCTGTTCGAACTCGCCCCGATCCGCGAGGTGGAGTTCGAGAAGATCAGCGGTCGGATGCCGGCGCTCGTCCAGTCGCCGCACTTCGGCCGGGCCGAAACGCTCGGCTTCAGCCCCTCCGTCGGGGACCAACTTCACGACGTCAATAACCTCACCGTGCTCCTGGCCCGCCGGCCCTCGCGACCGTGCGCCGGCTCGACTTCGGCATGAGCAGTTTGGACACGGACGACCTGAAGCAGATCGCCCGCTGCCCGCACCTCGGCGCGGTCGAACACCTCGACTTGGGGTACAACCCGTTCAACGCCGCCGGGCTGCGTGCGATTGCGCCGAAACGTCTCCCGGCGCTGACCTCGCTCGTCCTCCGTGCCGGCAGTTGGATCGGCCTGGACGGCGTTCGGGAGTTGGTCCATTCGCCGCTAGCCGGGCGGTTGGAGCACCTCGTGCTGGCGTGGCAGCAACTCGGGGCCGAGGGCGTGAAAATCGTGACCGAGGCGCCGCGACTGAAGCGGCTGCGCACGCTCGACCTGTCCGACAACGGCATCACCGACGCCGGCGCAAGGTGCTGGCCGCTGCGACTAACCTCGCGGGGTTGGAGCGGCTCATCCTGCGCGGGCACCGCAAGACGATGGCAAGGACGCGCGAGCGATTGAAGAAGCGGTTCGGCAAGGACGTGTGCGTGTTCTGAGCGGGTGCAATCTTCGACCGCGATCACCTTGCCGAGCACGTCGGCTCGCGGAATCCAGCCGTTGGTGTCGCCGATGTTGTTGCCGATCAGGAGTTGATCGCCCTTCACGTCCTTCACGAGGTGGAGCAGGCACCCGCCCCGCCACTTCACGAGAACGGCATCACCGACGCTAACCGTGGCCGGATCGACGGGGGCGAGACGCTACCAGTTGGCCGCTGTCGATGCGCCCGCGGCATGGAACCGCCGGTCGGTCGGACCTTTACCTCCCGACCGACCGCAAGTTCCGTTCGCGTCGTTCACCCAGCCCATGCGGACGGCTTTCCGTAGGTGCCGCGAGCCGAGCGGCACTGCGACACAACTCGGATCGTGGCTCGCCCCCGCCGAGAAGCAAACGGCAGAACCGCACACCACAAATGCGCGGTATCGCGGTGCCGCTCGGCTCGCGGCACCCACCCGGCGAGTACCCCGACCAGGAATTGAACCCGGAACTTCTCGTTAGGACCGAGACGCGATGTCCGTTTCACCACCGGGGCACGAGCGGAAGGGGCAGGAATCGAACCTGCAAGGGCTTGCGCCTTGTCCGGATTCCAACCGGGTGCCGTCGCCAGTCGGCTTGCCCCTCCCCACTGCGGAGCAAGACCCGCGTACCCGTTCCGAGGTTCGCGCTCCGCTCAGCCGGCCCGCCGGGACGTGAGCTTGCGGAGGTGAAGCCACACGACGGGGGGTTGCTGCTCGGCCGCGGTCAGGAGGAGGGATTCGGCCTCGCGCCGGCGCCCGCGAGCCGGACGCGCGCCGGGGCGGTGAGCCGAGCCGCTCCCAGTCGTCGGCCGAAACCCGCACCCGCGTGCCGGCCTTGTCCGCGACCACGTACGCGTACACCACGATCCCGTTCAGCTCGATCGGCCCGCCCATATCGCGTTCTCCCGTTCCGGCACCCGGAAGGGGACAGAATGCCAGCCCGGTGAAGTCTTCGCAATCAGCCTGCGCGTCGGTTCGGTGAAACTACCGCGCAAACAGCGCGCGATCGCGCAGGCGGCACGTTGGGGAAGGTGGCGCCTTCTGTGCTTGGGTGGTTGTTGTGACGCCGTTCCGGGTGCAGTACACTCAGATCACTCCCCGCCCGCCCGACTGCCGCTTCCACCGTCACTTCGAGATTCGACGATGCTCCGCGGCCTCCTCACCGCCGCCGCTCTGTTCCTCGCCGCCCCGAACCTCGCCGCCGCGGAGCCGGACTACGCCCGCGACGTCAAGCCGCTCCGCGAAGTGCTACGCCTGCCACGGGGCGGTCCGGCAGAAGGCCGGGCTCGCCTCGACGCCGGGCAACTCGTCCTCAAGGGGGACAAGCGCGGCCCGGTCGTCGTTCCCGGCAAGCCGGACGAGTCGCCGCTCATCGAGGTGATCACGCCGACGGCAGCGACGCCGCGCGGATGCCGCCGGAGGGCGAGGGCGAGCCGCTCACCGAGAAGGACGTCGCGCTGCTCCGCGAGTGGATCAAGGCCGGGGCGAAGACGCCCGACGAACCGGTCCCCGAAGACCCGAAGGACCACTGGGCCTATCAGCCGCCCAGCGGCCCGGCGAAGCCAGCGCCGCGAGCCGCGCGGCGGAACCCGATCGACGCGTTCCTCGCCGCCGAGCGCGCGAAGCACGGCGTCCCCACCAACGCCCGAGGCGGACAAGCCGACGCTGCTCCGCCGCGTCTACCTCGACCTCATCGGCCTCCCGCCGACGCCGGCGGAGCTGCACGCCTTCCTGGCAGGACGACGTCGCCGGACGCCTACGAGAAGGTGGTCGATCGAGCTGCTCGCGCTCGCCGCATGTACGGCGAGCGCTGGGGCCGGCACTGGATGGACGTCTGGCGCTACTGCGACCCGTTCGGGCTACGGCGAGGAGTTCCGCTACAGCCAGCGGCACGTCTGGCGGTGGCGCGACTGGATCGTCGAGTCGCTCAACGCCGACAAGGGCTACGACCGGATGATCGTGGAGATGCTCGCGGGCGACGAGATCGCCCCGGCCGACCCGCGACACGCTCCGCGCCACCGGCTACCTCGCGCGCAACTGGTACAAGTTCAACCGCAACGCCTGGATCCAGGACACGGTCGAGTACACGGCGGCCGGGCTTCCTCGGCATCACGCTCGCGCTGCGCCGGCTGCCACGACCACAAGTACGACCCGATCTCGCAGGCAGGACTACTACCGCTTCCGCGCGTTCTTCGAGCCGCACGACGTCCGCATCGACCGCGTGCCCGGCCAGCCGGACACGAACAAGGACGGCGTCGCCCGCGTCTTCGACAAGACGCCGGACGCCCCGACGTACCTGTTCGTCCGCGGCGACGAGCGGACGCCGGACAAGTCGCGGGCGCTGACGCCGGGCGCGCCGGCGTGTTCGGCACCGACCCGGCGGTGACGGCGATCACGTTCACGCCCGAAGGACTTCGCCGCGCTCGCTGCCCGGCCGCGCGGCCGAGGCCCGCCGGCTCGCGAAGGCCGATCTCGACGCCGCCGAGGCCGCCGCGAAGCGGGCGACCGCGGCCGTTGCCGCCGCGAAGCGACGGCTCGGGACATCGCGGCGGGCGTGGCGCCGAAGGGACCCGGATCGAAGCCGTTCCTGCACGACACGTTCGCCAAGAAGGACAACGACCTCTGGAAGGTGCAGAGCGGGCAGTGGGCGTGGGAGACGGGCAAGCTCGTCTGCAAGGCGCCGTCCACGTTCGCCACCGTGACCGCGAAGAAGGACCACCCGGCGGACCTGATGGGCCGCATCCGAGTACAAGACGACCGGCGGCGGACATCGGCGGCATCGGGTTCAGCTACGACGTCGACGGCAAGGACTTCCAGGCGGTCTACATTAACGCCGGCTCGTCGTCGGCGGTGCGGCCGTTCCACCGCGTCAACGGGCAGGACACCTACCCGCCAGAAGGCGTCGTCCCGTTCCCGGTGAAGCTCAACGACGAGGTGACGCTCGACTTCGCCGTCCGCGGGAACCTGCTCAACGTCTGGGCGAACGGGAAACTGACGAGCGTCTACCGGTTGCCGGTCGCGCGCAAGGCCGGCGGGTTCACGATCTGGGCCCACGACGCGACGGCCGAGTTCTGCGAGGTCACGCTCGCCGAATTGCCCGACTCGGTGCCGCTCGCCGAGAAGCGCGGGAGGACCGCGCCGTCGCCGGTCGGCGGGCCGGTGGTGCTGACCAAGGCCGACGCCGAGAAGCTCGTGAGCCAGGCGGAAGCCGCCGCAGTCGCTGGCGAGCGCCCGTCGAAACCGCCCGCGCCGCGGTCGCCGCGGTCGAGGCCCGCGCTCGCCGCGGACGCGGCCCAGTTCGCCGAACCGCGACGAAGCGAAGGCGAAGTCGCTCGCGCTCGCCGCCGGCAAGGCCGAGCGGCAGGTCGCGGCGCTCGAGGCCGCCGAGGCGGCGCTGAACGTCGATGCCGCCAAGTCGCCGCCGCGAAGGCGAAGCCGACCGCCGACGCCGCGGCTGCGAAGGACGACCCGACCTACACGCCGCTGGTGAAGGTGGACGCCGCGAGCAGCACCGGCCGCCGGCTGGCGCTGGCGAAGTGGATCGCCGACGCCGGAGAACCCGCTGACCGCCCGCGTCGCGGTCGAACCACATCTGGATGCGGCACTTCGGCACCCCGCTGGTGCCGACGGTCGCCAACTTCGGCCTCAACGGCAAGACGCCGACGCACCCGGAGTTGCTCGACTGGCTGGCCGTCGAGTTCGTCGAGTCGAAGTGGTCGATGAAGCACCTGCACCGGCTCATCGTCACGTCGCAGGCTTACCGACTCAGTTCGCGGATCGCCGACGGCCCGAGCAAGACCGCCGACCCCGAGAACCGCTCTACTGGCGGGCGAACCCGCGGCGGATGGACGCCGAGTCGTACGCGACAGCCTGCTGGCGGTCGCCGGACAACTCGACCGACGCTCGGCGGGCCGATCATCGACGAGAAACTGGGCTCACCTCGAAGCGGCGGAGCGTCTACTTCCGGTTCAACACCGAGTACAAGATGTCGTTCCTCGACCAGTTCGACGCGGCCAGCCCGACCGAGTGCTACGAGCGCCGCGAGAGCGTCATCCCGCAGCAGGCACTGGCACTGCACAACAGCGCCTGCGCTGAACGTGGCCCGCGAGATGGCGAAGCAGCTGGCGAAGGCGAACGATGATGTCTGCGGCGTCGGCGCCAGCGGGATTCGATGCGTGTTG
>CAVWLK010000011.1:0-11047 GCA_963755675.1 uncultured Actinomycetes bacterium | reverse complement strand
TCACGGCGATTTCGACGCGCTCCGGGCCCGCGCCACCAGCCGCCGCGGCAGCCAGGCCGCTCGCCGCCACCTCGCCGACGCCGCCGCCAAGCTCCGCGACTACTTCGCCGGCCACACCGACCAAATGCAATGGGTTATCGACTGGGCGTTTCTGGAGTCATCCGCCGCGCCCGCGCTGAGATCAACCGAATCAATCCCCTACGCCGGCACCGGTCCCACATTGAACTCGCCAACGCCGGCACAGCCCGAGACCTCGGCTGGATCATGGGCGCCAACCCCATCCCGATCGTCGCGCCTTGCCACCGCGTCACCCGCGGCGTCGAAATCCCAACCACGTTCGTCGGCGGTACTAACCGCCGCCACTGGCTCCAAAGCTACGAGACCACCACCCCAGACGCACCGCCACACTCGTCGCGGTCCCGGCGCACGCCGGGGCCAGGACATCGTTCTCGGCATAGCCGCGGCCCGCCTCCACTTCAGAAGGCGAGCCTAGACCCGGAGCGGCCTCCCGCTGCCGGCGGCGAATGCGCGACTAGGGGCTGGGATGGCTGGGATTCTCAATGACGGCCAGCGCACCGCAGACCGGTGGTTCTGCCCACGCGGCCGTGACAACGACGCTGCCGGCGCCTCGAAAGCCGGCCGAGCCGAAGGAGAAATGCCGGGGTCGGCGCCGCCGGCGCTTAGGCCGCCGGCGGTCAGGCGACCCGGGGCCGCCGTCGCCTGCATCCCAGCCGCTGGCGCGCCGGCCGTGACCCCGGCACCAAGCGTGTAGCTCAGGTGCCCGCCCAGCCAGCCGCCGGCGCCCAGCGCAGCCGACCCGGCGAGCGAGAGCAGCCTGCCGCGTCCACGCGCGCCTCGTTTGCGCGCGAAGTACGAGCCGATCATGAGCGCGGTCGCCGTCCCGTTCGCGGCGGCGTGGACCAGGCCGGAACGACGCACCGCGGCATTACCCTGCTCGGCGTCCGCCCAGTCTGACCAGCCGGTGGCGACGGTCGCGCCCGCAGCCAGCACGCCGGTCAGGATGAGCCGATCCGAGGCCGACCGACTCTCTTTCCCGCCCGTCCAGTCCAGAAGGACCGAGCTCGTCCACGCGCCGATCGGGATGTCGGTCATGATCGGATGCAGGGCGTGACCGAGCCATGCGCCGCTCAGCACGTCCTTGGGAGCGCCATCCGGAATCAGCCCTCGGACCGTGCGGCCGGCCGTCCGCCCCGGACCGTCGAGCGCCTCGACCGACTCAAGCCGCGCGACGAGGGCGTTCAGCGGCGAGTTCGGCATCTCCTCAGGGCTACCCACTTACGCCGCGTCCGACTCGCAGACCGTGCTGGCCGACTCGCCGCACCGTCGGCTCTGCTTTGCTGCGGCTTCCTTCTGGGACTGTCTTACCGAGGCGCGGTAGTAGTTGATCATCCCGGC
Organism: uncultured Actinomycetes bacterium; assembly: GCA_963755675.1. Lineage (GTDB taxonomy): Bacteria > Actinomycetota > Thermoleophilia > Gaiellales > JAICJC01 > JAICYJ01. The sequence continues at coordinate 9,631 of CAVWLK010000011.1, read as the reverse complement.
TGCTGCCCCTGGCTGCGACCACGCCTCGACGTAGCGTTCGAATTCGTCTGGCGTGTAAGGCGGGTTCGCCTCATAAAGGAAGTGTCGGAGGAAATGCCAGTCTCTGGCGTGCACCACGTCCTGGGGCAGTCCCGGTACCGCAAAGAAGAAGAAGTACCAGGACTTCCGGAGCTGGTTGGGGTTGTGCAGTCCCTCCTGGAGGCGCCGGGGATGGGCGGCGTTGAGGATCGCGAGGCGATCGACCACCTCGGGGTGATTCATCGCGATCGTCCAGGCGATGCGATCCGCCCCAGTCGTGACCAACCAACAGCGCGGACTCGGCACCGCGTTCCTCGATAAGGCCGCGGATGTCGGCGGCGAGCAGGTCGACGGCGTAGGCCTCGAAGCCCTCTGGCTTCGACGACAGGTTGTAGCCACGCGTGTCGGGCGCGACCACCCGAAAACCCGCCGCCGCGAGCGGCTCGATCTGTAGCCGCCAACCGAACGAGAACTCCGGGAAGCCGTGCAGCAAAACGATCAGCGGCCCGTCACCGGCCTCGACGTAATGCAAGTTCTCATCGCCGACCGCGGCGTAACCCTCCCGAAGCTCGATCCCGACGTCAGGCAGCAAGCTGGTGGCGGTCATCAGGACCTCCGCGGGGTAGGGGACTTGGGCGCGAGACTACGCCTGCCGGTCTGGATAAGCAAGAACGTCACAGGACGCCGCGATCGACGACGCCGAGGCGGCCGGCGCAACTTCCGCTACCCGACCAAGACCGACCGTGAACGGTCGCGGTGACAGGCGCTCGCATGGCTTCCGCGTCGTCTGAGCGGCTATGCGGTGTTGGCTGCTGCTCTGGTCGCTGGACGAGCCGAAGCATCAGTCCCTGACCGCCACGGATCGGGTCGCGACGCGCCTACTGGTTTGTGGGTGGGGAAGTGCTCGCGAGCAGGTGTCCGGGCAGCCATCGAGCGCCTTGGGGTTGGCGAAAACGCAGGTGCTGGCAGTCGAGAGCTATTGCATGACCCTGATCGTCTTGAGGCTGGGGTCCGCGGGATCGGGCAGGTTCATGCCTGCTTGGAGGCCGCTGAGGAGATAGTCGATGACCTGTTGGTTGATCCGTTCGCCGGGCACGATGACTGGGATGCCGGGCGGGTAGGGGGTGATCTGTTCAGCCGCGATGCGCCCGACGGCGTCTTGGGCTTTGACATCTTCGAACTGGCTGAAGAAGCTGTCGCGGGGTCGGTTGATGGTTTCGAGTTCGAGGTCCGGGGGTCGGGGGATGTGGATCGTTTTGGGTGGCGGTAGCTCGCGGGCCGCGTCGATCAGTCGGCGGAGAGCGTGGATCAAGCGCTGTGTGGTCGTGCGGTCGTCGGCGATCGAGATCGTGGCGAGAATGCGCGCGTGGTCGCTGAGTCCCATGTCCATCCGTTGGTGCTCGCGCAGCCAGTCGGCGGCCTGGTATCCGCTGATCTGGAGCTTTGAGACGTCGATGAGGATCTGTAGGCGGTCGAGGTCGTGCGATGCCTGGCCCGCGAACGAGTTCATCCTCCAGGACGTGTAGGCCGGGCAGCTGGTCGATCTCGCGCCGCAGCTCGCTGGCGAGATCTAGTGCCGACTGCAAGAGCTCGCGTCCGTGCTCGACCATCTGCCGACGCCATCCGTCGATCGCCGCGTACAGCAGCACGTTCGGGCTGGTCGTCATCAACAGGTCAGCGCACGCGGACAGGTGCGGAGGAGTCGACTAGGTCGCCCTGGACGTGAAACACCGACCCCTGCTCGAACCCGGTGCCCATCTTGTGCACGCTCACGACACAGATGTCGGCGTCGGCGTCCATCGCCCACGTCGGCAACTGGTCGTGGAATGGCAGGTGCGCGCCCCAGGCCTCGTCGACGATCAGCGGCCGGCCCCGCTCGTGGCAGATCTCGGCGATCGCCGCGATGTCCGCGCACGTGCCGTAGGGGTCGGGCTTACGATCAGCGCGCCCGCGGCGTGGGGATAGCGGTCCCAGGCCTCGGCGATCTGCTCCGGCGACGGGCGGGTGAGCGATATGCAGTCGCGCGTCCCACTGCGGGCGCACCCAGCACGGCTGAAGCCCGGAGAAGATCAGTCCGGCCACGTCACCGACTTGTGCACGTCGCGCCCGAGATCAGATCGCCGTCGTGCCCCGGCCATCGCCAACATCGCCGCCTTGACCGACAGCGAGCTTCCGCACGTGGAGAAGAAAGCGTGTTCGGCGCCGACCGCGTCGGCCATCAGCTCCTCGGCCTGCTGTCAGTACGCGCCCGACGATGAGCGGTCATCCAACCCCGCGCTGGCCAAGACGTCGTCACGAAACGGCTCGAGGCCGATGCACGTCTCGACTCGAGGATCGATGCCACGCCCCTGCCGATGACCCGGCGGGGTGAAGCCGTAGCGGTCCAGGTCGGTGGTATTCGCGCAACGCTTCGAGCACAGGGGCGCGTCCGTGATCCATCAACGTGAGTTTGCTACAGCCCGCGGCTGACACCATCAGCACGTCGCGACCGCCAGCCCCGCTGCGGCGAACCCGGCCTCTACCGCGGTTCACCTCGCCCGCAGCGATGCGCGCGACGGGCCGAAAGCTCATCGAGACAGCTCTAGGTGGCGCAGTTCGCGCCGTTGAAGCCGGGTACCGGTGCAACACCTGCGACAAGCGTCTTGCGAACGGGGCCACCGCAATGCGTTCACACAGTCCGAGTACGTTTCTCGCCGCCGTGCGGCGGCTGATCTCACAGCGCATCAATCTGCCTCCCGCTGGCGTGGCCGACGGCGCGCAGCCCCGTGCCGGTCGGCGGCCCCATCCGTCGTCGATATCGATGCGCGAGTTGGAGTCCTTCCGTCGAGCGCAGGGCATCACATACCGGCATCACGATCCCCGCGCCGGCTGAAGTCTCACAGCATCACCAGGATGCACGGGGCGATCAGCTAGACGACCTGAACAGCTGGCCGGTCCGGCGAGCTCGCGGCCTCGCGGCCTCCGTCCCGCTTTGAAGACTTCGAGATCAGCCTCGCCGAGCGGTTGCTGGTGGCGCGGCAGAGCCGCTGCCGATGGCCCTGCTTGGGCAGGCCACGTCGGCGCTGCCGGTCGAGGCCGGAGGAATGGGGCGGAGATGTTCCGTATCCCGCGCCGGCGAAGCATCTGCTTCATCGGCCTTCGCGGTGGCGTGGACATTACGGCGGGAGCAGCGACGCGACGATTCACGGCTGGCGACTCGCTGCTTCTCGAGCATACGCCACCTAACTCGATCGCCTGGACCATCACCCTGACATTAGGCGCGACTTGCTTGGACCACCGCGAACCATCGTTGCCTCATCGTCCTGTGCGGCGCGGGTTTGGTTTGGGATGTGAGCGGAAAAAATCGAGATTGCAATGAGACCAGGAGCGGTGCCAGATCGGCCGTGGTCGCCAGCGCGACACCAACGCGAGGCCGATCTGTTTGTCCGCTGGCAGTCAGCGCGCGATGAGGCCGCCCGTGAGGTGCTGATCGGGCGGCATCTGTCGTTGGCGCGCAAGCTCGCCGCCCGCTATATCCGCACTCGGGAGCCGTTTGAGGATCTGTTTCAGGTGGCGTGCCTGGGGCTGGTCAAGGCGATCGACCGGTTTGATCCGGCTCGGGGGGTGGCGTTCTCGTCGTATGCGGTGCCGACGATCCTGGGTGAGCTCAAGCGTCACTTCCGGGACAAGGGGTATCCGGTGCACCTCCCGCGCGGCCTGCAGGAGCTAGTCCTGAAAGTCCAGGAAGCCGAGACGGTGTTGGGTGCGCGGACGGGGTCTTCGCCATCGGTGATCGAGGTCGCCGAGTACCTGTCGATCGACAGCGAGCAGGTGATCGAGGCGCTGGATGCGATCGCCGCGCATCACGCCGCCTCGCTGGACGAGCCGATCGCTCCCGAACTCGCCGAGGACGCCGGCACCTGTCATGACATCGTCGGTGGCGAGGAGGAGGGCTACGGGCTAGTCGAGACGGCACTGAGCCTGGCCGCCGCCAGCCGGCAGCTGCCGACCCAAGACCGCCAGGTGCTCGCGTTGCGGTTCCACGCCGATCTCAAACAGCGAGAAATCGCCGAACGCATCGGCGTCTCACAGATGCAGGTCTCAAGGATCCTGCGGCGAGCAACCGATCAGATCGCCGACCAGCTCAACGCCACGCCCCCAACCAGCAACAGCCCGCGCCGATCTCACTCCAGCCACGCTCCGACCGCCACCCGCTCATGTTACCCACGGCCCCCGGCTCACCCGAGATGAGCCGACAGCTTCGGAAGCCGGTCGGCTGCTGCCCGTCGCACTTGCGTCTTGACGTGCCCGCAAGCGCCCGCGCAGACGCCAGCCAAACGACGCACGCCACGGCGGCAGCTCGGCCGGCGGCTCGCCGATCTGTATCGGCCATAGAGCCAGGCCGCCGACTGGGGCGCTCCGAGCACGGCGACCAGTAAGGACCCGGGGTGAAGGCAATTCACTTGGTTCGCTACGGCATACCATCCGGAATCGCGCTGGCTGGCGTGATCACGATCATCGTCGGCTCGAGCAGCGTCGCCACCGCCGCCGGGATCGCCCTGATCGGCGTTGCCGTGCTCGTCTACGGGATCGGGATCATGGCGCGGCTGTCCGTCTCCAGCCAGCACGAGCGTGATCGCGAACAGGACGCCCGAGAGGAGTTCTCCCGGACCGGCCGCTGGCCCGAGCGCTGAACCACCTTGCCACCAGCGCCAGCCTGGTCCATCTCAGCAGCAGAGGCAGGAAGCCGAACCGCTTCCGGGCGACTTCGCGGACGAGCTGGGCCTTGCCCCTGCACCCGACTTTCCTGCGGCGATGGCTTCGCCACCACCGCTTCCCCTTCGTCGCCGCACCAGCGGCGCCGCTGGGACTGCTGCTTCAGCTGGCCGGAGGCCCAGAGCAGGAGCCACAACGCGAGGCCGCTCGGCTGACTACGTCGCCCCTGTTTGTAGATCCAGATCTCCGATGACCGATCGCGTAGCACTGGGCTAAGACGTCTCCGCCCTCGCGGGCAGCTGAGCTCTGTGTGCGCCTGGCGACGGTGATCAGCGAAGACAGAGCCGCTGATGGACTGGAAACTAGACCGGGTGCCGTCTGCAGAAGTCGTGTCGATAAGTCTGCTTGTAATCGGCGCGAATCGGAGTAGCGTCAACGGTGTTGAGGTCTGGCGGCGCTGTCCGCGGGCATCGCGGTCGGGCATCAGCGGACTGGAAGCATTCGCGCTCGCGGCGGCCAACGGCGGCAGGTGGGGGTGTCTGGGGACCAGCACCGTGGAAGCATGTCCATCCCTGGAGCCGCCATGTCACACCTTTCCGCCGATCAGCTGGGCGAAGCGTTTGATCGCTACTGCGACGGTCCGCCCCTATCCGTTGCCGGCGAACTCAAAGCCGGCGACCGGTCAGGCTCCCACGCGTCCTTTGAGAACCAGCTCACGCGTGGCCGCAATGCGCCCGCACATGCGCGCAGATCGATCTCTGCATGGTTGGCTCCCGCGCTGAACCAGCATGAGCTCGACACGATGCGGCTGCTGGCGACCGAACTCGTGACCAACGCTGTCCTTCACGGCGAAGGCGAGATCATCCTCAAAGCGCACCTCAACGACGGCCGAGCGCTCGTCGAAGTGCTCGACCAAGGCAACGGATTCCAAGAGACCGTCCCGCGCCGCCGCACCAGTGATCCACCCCGCCTCGGTTTGACGGTCGTCGACGCCGAGTCGAGTCGCTGGGGGATCCAACAACAGCCAACCCGAGTGTGGTTCGAACTCGAACTCGCGCCTGGCATCGGAACCATCACGAATCACCCAGGAACACCACTGGTCGGCGATCGCCGACTCTGAGTGTCGACTCGCAGGCGCGCCAAGTCCGCCGCGGGCCGAGCTCTCAGCCGCCGGCTGCCAAGCGACCGGCCGTGACCGATCCCGTTGAACGCGATCAGCAACGCAGGGACCGCTGATCGCCCACGCGCCTGAAGCGCGACCAAGATTGTCGGCCTGGATCGACAACGGGCCCGCGCTCAAGGCCCGCGACCGGCATCGTTTCCGACGCTTGTCAAACCCCCAGACCCACGTCGCCAACGTGGGCTAAAGTGCGGAGGCCGTCCCACCACACGGGACCGGGGGCTGCAGTGGGACAGATCCCCGCAGTGCGGTGAGGGTACCTCCCAGGCGGCTCGTCCAAACATTCCTGCGGGCTTCGGAACTCGACGCCGGATGATGACGGTGGTCGAGAAGCTACCGTCCGCCCCGACGGCGATGCCGGTCCCACAGGGGCCCCACGGTAGGCCGTCACGGACCTTCCGCCCTCCTAGCAAGCGCCGTCGCCGGTCAACACGGATCCAGCCGTCCCTGCTGCTCCGTCGCGAGGCTGTTGCACAAAGCAACGAGATGCTCCTTACTGCAGGGACTGTGGGAGGGCGTTCGCCGAAATGAGCCTCCGTAGCGACGATATCCCAGCCGGGACTCGGATCCACGGCCCCGTGCGATCTGTTATCCCACTGACCAATTGACGCACCGCAAGCTTGATGAGTTTGAGTTTGTGAAACAGCCGAGCGGCAGTCGTTCACCCTGCTGCCTGGCCAAGCTGGCTCGTCTCCGGGACCTGAGTCGGTGTTGCTCAGAGATTTGACCGGTCGGCCGGCCGAGTTTGGGTCAGCGCGAGAGTCTGCGCCACCTGTTGTGAATTGGATGGCGCGGGTCCCCCGTCTCGGCCGATCAGTGAGTCCTCCAAGCCGACGCGCGCATCCCGGCCGGGGGCTAGGGCAGCGTCGACGACCGCCCAGGTTGCACGTGCGTCGCCGTGCCACAGACGGGGACGCCCAAGCTCGGCGACGCGCGCGTCGATCGCCCGGGCGAGTCGGCGGCCGCCTGCTCGTGGTGTTCGAAGATCATCTCGACCAGCACGCGGTGGACACTGGCCACCCAGGGGGCATCCAGCAGCCGGTCGGCGTCGGCGAGCGTAAATAAGCCGGCTTCGATTCCGATCCCGCAGTCGATCAGCGCGTCGCCCAGCTCAAACGCGCCTTCCTCGGCCAGGTTCAGCGACACCACGTCGGGCGGGCTGCGCCACGCGCGCACCGCAGCCACTCGGTCAGTCGCGTCGCCGATGTCGATGCCCTCGGCCGTCGAGCCGGAGATCTCCAGACCGGGCACGGCCGTTCGCACGGCGCTGACGACGGCATCGTGTACCGGAGCCGCCAGTGTCCCGATCTGGTCGGTCCGGTTGGGATGCAGGTGGACCGATATCGCTCCCGCAGCCCAACACGCCACCGAATCGGCGACCAGCTCGTCGAGCGACACCGGGACCTGCGGATGGTCTGCACGGGTGTAATCGCCGTTCAGCGCGCACTGGACCATATGCCCAAGGTGCCCGCCAACTGGCGCGAGCAACCGCACTCCGTGCGACCGCTGGCCGCCATCGACCGCGGCGTGTTACACCGAGCGGATGAGAGAGCCGCTGGTAGGAGGCTCGAGTCAAAGACGATCACGCGCAGACTCCTGCAAAGTCGCCTCAGCAGCCACGAGATCAGCACTGCTGCTTCTGATGGTCGCCGGCCCGGAGCGGAAGCTAGAACTCGACTCGTCTGGCCGATGACGCGGCTCCTAGTTCGTGGCAGCAGCAGTCTCGCCGGGCGGTCCCTGACTGCCGCGAGTAGCCCGTTGCGACAGCGGGGTGCGGCAGGGCACCAAGCTCTCGTCGAGTTCAACGCCGACATGACTGAAGAGCCGAACGACCTGCATGACGATCATCACCTTTCAGGGGTTGAGGCGCCGCATCACAGTTGCGTCTGATCCACGACGCGTCGGAAGGTGTGAGTCTCACCCCAGCCGACGCGCGCACTGGCGCTGGAGGTCATGAGCTCCCAGCCATCTCTACCGAGGTCGTTCATGACCTCGACGATGGTCGGTCGGCTTCTCTCGATGACGTCAGCTCCTGGAAGAGCAACGTAGACCTGGCCCTGCCTCCCGTTCCAGATTTGGGCGTACTCGTAGCGCGTCATGCAATCAGGCTGCCAGATCCCGGCCGCGCCCATCCGCCAAGGCCCATTTCCTCGTGGCGCGCGAGCACCGGCACCGACCAGTCGCCCCACAGACGGCAGCCCCCTGACCCTGGCCCGGCGCTCGCGCGGACCCCCGACGCCGGCCGGTTTGCGACGCCGCAAAAGTTGGGCTACTTCCGACGTCGACCATGGTGGCCGCTCATAGCCCGATCCAGGCTCAATCGATGGTTCGGAACCGGTCGACGCTGCCGGTGCTGGGTGAATGCAGAAACTCGGCCTGTTTTGGCAATCGATGGGACACTCGGTTTCGCAGCTCTCGAAACCGCCGCTCCCGAGCCTTGGGCTATCCGGTTAGCGGCCCAACCCAGAGCTGGTAATAGGTTGCATGGGATATCTGGCCAACAGCACCGAGCAACGGGCGTATGACGCCGCATGGTCGCTTGGCCACGACTGGCTTGGTCCTGAGCACCTGCTTCTGGCACTGGTTGCGAGTCCCTCGAGTTCCGGCGCGGCCGTGCGTGCGTCCGGTGTGAAGTACGAGCAGCTGATGCACGATATTGATGGCTTCCCGGCCCGGTACCACGGCACCCGGCGCGCGGGCTCGGATACGGAACGCTGGCCTTTGTCGGTGCGGCCAGCCACGCAGCAGGTCATCGCTCGCGCCGAGGGGATCGCGGTGGGGCTCGGCAGCGCCGAAATCTTGGATGCTCACTTGCTGTTAGCGCTCCTGTGGGAGCGGCAGACTTGCGTGCCCATGTGCTTGCTCAAGCGACGAGGTATTTCTCGTGAGCAAATACTTGATGAATTAGGCCGACGGGGGGTCAGACGTCCTGATGTCCCTCTGCCGAGCCTTCCGGACTGGGGGGCGTTTACCCCGGTGCGTGAGGACGAGTATCTACCGCTCCTTGGGAACTTGCGTCGCGCTGGACAGCTGTACCGCACCGCCTTCAAGGAAGGTCGGCATTACGTTTCGATCGCGCAAGCTCCGGCGGACGCCAAAGACCGCTGCTCGCCGCAAGCCCACATGCGCCGCGGCCCTCTCCTACCGGGCATCGTCAGTCACGTTGTTGCCAGGAGCTCTGGCGACTGCCACGGCCGCCGCTGCTAGCGCAAACGTGAGTGATCTAAGATCAACGACCGCGCCGCTAGCTGAGGGCGCTCCGTGGGCGCGCTCGTCGGCTTCCGCTCCGTCGCCAAACCGGCCACGTCCCCGGGGCTGCTGCTTTCGGGCTGGGGACGCGCCGAAGCGCAGGCGCAGCTCACCCATCGCGCCCGTACCGGTGGCGTCGTGATGATGAGGACCGGCGCGGACTCCCAAGGCCACCACAGCCCCGCGTTGGTTGGGAGCTCGGTTTGCGGTGTTCCGCCGAGGCTTGTCTCGCGGGACGGGAGATCACTGTGTCGGTGTTCCGCAGGACTGAGACGTGAAAGGGTGGCGTTGCTCGAACACCACAAGCGCGGTCGCGCCGATGTGCGCCACGGCGGCGCGTTTCGGCCGATGGAGATCAGCCGGCGGCGAAGTGCGATCGTCGGGTGCGGCGGATGGCGCCGCGGCTCTGGGCGATCGCGAGGGCGCGGCGGTAGCGGCCGGGGCCCCAGTAGCGGCAGTTGACCCTGGTGCCCAGCGCGTGTCGCTCGA
>CAVWLK010000010.1:0-6224 GCA_963755675.1 uncultured Actinomycetes bacterium | reverse complement strand
CCTCGTCGATGCTTGGTGTCAGCGGCGGCGGCGGTCCATCCGCTTCCTGGCCGACCCGTTCGACCCGTATTGTCATCGGCTGCTCGGTGTCCCATTCGCCGAAAAACTGGCGGGTGAAGAGCTGCACCGCGCCGGGCCCACTGCGCATGAAGTTATTGTTGACCGTCTTGAAGTGGACGTCGCTGGTCGTGGCGCTGGTGATCGTTGCCATCGGGTTCCTCACGCTTTGGAGGCGCTGGACGACCGCCACCGGAGCCGAGCGGCGCGTGCTCGCACCCGTCTATGTCACCGGCTTGACCGCCATGTCAGTGCTCATCCTGGTCGTCCTCGGGTTCGACGTGACCGGTCACGCGTCATCCCCCATCCCGTTCTATGCCTTCACGATCGCGTTCACCGCGATTCCACTTGGCTACCTGCTGGGCGTCCTGCGGACCCGATTTGATCGATCGCTGGCGGTCGAGTCACTTGTGGCGACGCTGCGAAACCAGAACGAGCCGGGGGGTGTTCGCGACGCGCTGCGTCTGGCACTCAACGACGCGACGCTTGACCTCGCCTACCGGCGGGCTGGGTCAGAGGAGTATCTGTCGGTGAACGGTGAGCCGTATAAGCTGCCATCGCCGTCGGATCATCGGGCGGTGACGCCGATAGAGCACGACGGGGCGGTCGTGGTGGTGCTTGTCCACGACCCCTTTTTGCTGGACGACCGCGATCTGATTGACGCCGTCTGCGCTGTGGCCGGGCTTTCGCTGGCCAACGAGCGCCTGCAGGCCGACCTGCGGGCGCAGATTCAGGAGGTCGGGGCATCCCAGCGCAGGCTTCAGGACGTGCTCGAGAACGTGCAACTGCTGGCCGTCAGCATCGACCAGGACGGCCGCATCAGGTTCTGTAACCAGCATCTGGCCGACGTGACCGGCTGGCACGCGCGAGGAACTGCTGGGCGCGGTCTGGCTGGAGCGGTTCCCCGGCGGTGACGAGGGCTTCCTCGATCGCATCAGGGAGGACCGGATCCTTGTTCACGACGAGACGATGCTGATCACGAAGAGCGGTGAGCGACGGGAGATCTCCTGGAGCAACACCGTCACGCGCGATGCCAAGGGCCACATCGTCGGTGCCACCAGTATCGGCCAGGACGTCACCGACCGCAACCGGGCCGAGCAGGGCCTGCGCGACCTGGCCGCCGAACAGGCCGCGCTGCGGCGCGTCGCCACGCTTGTGGCGACGGCCGGCGATCCGCAGCAGGTGTTCCAGCTCGCAACCAAGGAAGTCACCCGCATTCTCAACGCCCAGACCGGAAACCTGATCAGGTTCGACGAAACGCTCGACGGTGGGACGGTCGTGGGCGGTTGGAGCGAACCGGGCGCCGCAAGCGTCGATGTCGGCAGCCACGTCGCCTTCGACGGTCCGACCGCGGTCGGGCAGGTGCTCGTCACCGGTAGGCCGGCACGTATCGACGACTACAGCACGGTCCAAGGGCAGCTGGCACAGCGGTTGCGTGACCTCGGGCTTCGCGCGTCCGGTCGCGGCGCCGATCACTGTGGCGGGACGGCTGTGGGGCGCGATCACGGTCTCGACCGGTGCGCAAGCGTTCCCGCCCGGAGTCGAGATCCGGATTGGCGAGTTCACGGACCTGGTGGCGGTGGCGATAGCCGGTGCCGACGCCCGCGCCGAGCTGGGAGCATCGCGGGCGCGCATCGTCGCCGCCGGCGACGCCGAGCGACGTCGACTGGAGCGAAACCTCCACGATGGCGCGCAGCAGCGGCTGGTGTCGCTGTCGCTCGCATTGCGAATGGCGCAGTCCCACCTGGATCCGGCCGGGGGAGCCGCGCAGATGCTGGTGGCTGCAAACGTGGAACTCGCCCGCGCGCTCGAGGAGCTGCGCGAACTGGCCAGGGGCATCCACCCTGCGATCCTCACCGATCGTGGCCTGGCCCCCGCGCTTCACGCGCTCGGCGACCGAGCGCCGCTCCCTGTCGCGTTGACGATCACAACCTCGACCCAGCTCCCACCACACATCGAGGCGAGCATCTACTACCTGATCGCCGAGGCGCTCACCAACATCGCCAAGCACGCAAACGCCTCACGAGTCAGCGTCACCGTATCGCAAACCAGCTCACGCATCGACGTCGAGGTCAGTGACGATGGACGTGGCGGAGCAGACCCGGCCGGTGGCACCGGCCTGCGCGGTCTTGCCGACCGCGTCGAAGCCCTCAACGGGCGCCTCCAGCTGACCAGCCCGCCGGACGGAGGGACTACTCTGCGCGCCGAGATCCCACTCGCCACGACGGGTGGTCAGCTGGTCTCACGTTGACCGGGCTACCTCGGCGACGGAGGTCCGTGCCGCGATCTTGCCCACACCGAGATGAAGCTGGACTATCAGTTATGGCAGGGCGGGGAATCGTGCTTGTTGGCCAACGAGTGTGGCGAGCGGGCTGTCAGCCGCTGGAATGGTGTGCGAGGATCAGTGGATGTCGTCTTTGAACCCGCTGGAGGCGCTCGTGCGATGAGCGGACGTCGCGCGGTCGAGAACGAGCGTCAGGAGGAGCTGCGGGCGCTGAGGGAGGCGAGCGCGTCTGAGCGGCGCCTGCGTGACGTACTCGAAGGCGTGCACTTGGTCGCGGTGAGCACCGACCTCGACGGACGTATCAAGTTCTGCAACAGGTACCTGTGCGAGCTCACGGGGTGGACGCGAGAGGAGCTGCTTGGCCGATCCTGGGCAGAGACATTCAACCCCGACAGCACAATCGTCGAGCAAACGGCGGCAGGTAGGGTGGCTGATCATGAGGCGGCTCCCGTCAAAACGAGATCGGGAGAGCGTCGCGAGATCTCGTGGAGCACCACCCTCGATCGCGATGCGGACGGCAAGATCATCGGTGCCACCGGGATCGGGCAGGATGTAACGGAGCGGAATCACGCAGCCGCGAATCTGCGCCGGCTAGCGCTGGAGCAGGCCGCTCTCCGCCGAGTGGCCACCTGCGTCGCGTCCCAAGTCGACCCGTCCAGCGTCTTCGACATCGTGGCCGAGGAGGTCGCGAGTCTGCTCGGCGGACGCTCGGCAAACGTCATCCGGTTCGAACCGGAGGCCAACGCGGGCACGATGGTGGGCGGTTGGAGCCGTTCCTTCAGCTCCGTCCCCGTCGGCTCGCAGGTCACCTTCGACGGCCCAACTGCGGTGGGGAAGGTGAGGCAAAGCGGGCGCTCCGCACGCGTCGATGACTACTCGAACGTCACCGGCGAGTTCGCCGCGCTGATCCGTAGCCTCGGCATCGACGCATCGGTGGCGGCCCCGATCAGCGTCAGCGGTGAGCTCTGGGGCGCGGTGGTCGTGTCGACAACCCGCGACGCACCGCTTGCCTCGGACGCTGAGGCGCGCATCGAGCAGTTCGCCGAGTTGGTCTCGCTGGGGCTGGCGAATGCCGAAGCCCGCGCGGAAGTGGCCGCTTCACGGGCTCGCATCGTCGCCGCCGGGGACGCCGAGCGCCGCCGACTCGAGCGCAACCTCCATGACGGGGCCCAACAGCAGCTGGTGACGCTCTCGCTCGCGTTGCGCATGGCACGCTCGAGGCTGGACGGGGCCAGTGAAGTCGCGGCGATGCTCGACGATGCGGGTGATCAGCTGACACAAGCGCTTGCCGCGCTGCGAGAACTTGCGCGAGGAATCCATCCAGCCATTCTCAGCGACCAAGGCCTGCGTCCTGCCGTCGAGGCGCTCGCCGGGCGCTGCCCTGTACCAGTCGAGCTGTCGATCGATCTGCCGGCTGACGTTCCGGAGCAAGTGGAGGCGACGGTGTACTACGTCGTCGCGGAGGCGCTCACGAATATCGCGAAGTATGCCGACGCCGAACGCGCCCGCGTGAGCGCGTGCAGCAACCAAGAGCAGCTCATAGTTGAGGTGGCCGACGACGGCGTCGGGGGCGCCGATGGCACGCTGGGAAGTGGTCTGAGCGGCCTCGCCGATCGGGTCAGTGCGCTTGGCGGGCGCCTTCGCGTCGTCAGCCCCGCTGGCAGCGGTACGACCGTGACCGCGGAACTGCCTATCGCGGCGACGTTGGGTTCTTCAACCACACGCTGACAAGAGCGCCATACCGCTCCACGCGAGACGCGGGGGCGGGGCCTCTTCTCGAGGCCCGAGCCCCACGCGTTAGTCGGGGTGAGACGACGTAGGGATCTCCCCGATGCCGGCTCGAGGGCCATCGCGGCACGATGACCGCCGGTGGCCTTCCGGGGTCGCCGATGAGTCTGGCCGGGTCGGCCGGTCCTAGGGGTAACCGAACCGAACACACGTGCTCGCCGTAGCGAAACGGCCCTTCGTCCTTGCGATCCTGAACCAATGATCCTGACCGCCCCCACCGCTCGTCCCATCGCCTCGCTGGTCGGCCGTGTCGGCCGCTTCCTGCCCCGTGGTTGGGCGGACCTCGCCATGCAGCTGACGCTGTTCGCACTGCTCGACGTGCTCTACGAGCTGTCGCGGGTGGTCGCTGCCGGTGATCGCGGCGTCGCCCTTCGACACTCGCGCGACATCGTCTCCGCCGAGCGCTCCCTGGGCATCTTCCACGAGCTGAGCGTGCAGCACTTCGCGGCCACGGCGCCCGGCATCGTTCAGTCGATCGCGAACTGGACCTACTTCAATTGCCAGTTCACGATCAGCTTCGGTTTCCTGTTCTGGGTCTACCTGCGCCGCAACCAGGCGTTCCCGCTGGTGCGGAACGTGTTCGTCTCGGCCAACGCGATCGGCCTGGTCATCTACACGTTCTACCCTGCCGCCCCGCCCCGCATGCTGCCCGGCCTCGGCTTCGTCGACACGCTCAATCAGACCAGCGTCAACCACAACTCGGGCGTGATCGCGTCGCTGTCCAATCCGTACGCGGCGATGCCCAGCCTGCATACCGCATACGCGTTGATCGTCGGCGGCGCCGCGGTGCTGCTGGTGCGGCGGCGCTGGCTGCGCGTGGCGTGGGCATTCTACCCCGCGCTGGTGGTGTTCTCGATCGTTGCCACCGCGAACCACTTCTTCCTCGACGCGGCCGGCGGTGCCAGCGTTGCGGCCCTGGCCACCGTGGCCATGGTGGCCGTCCACCGGCGCAGCCGCAGCTTGCTGGCAGCGCTGGTCGCGTTGCCGGTCACGTCATTCCTGATCTACCGTTTCGCCGGCCAAGCCGGCGACGCTGTCGACTCGCTCGGCGCCGTGGCGGTCGGGACGCTGGCGCTGGCGCTGGCTGCGAACCTGGCCTCGGTGTGGCTGAAGGCGGCAGTGTGGCGCCGCGCAGTAATCGCCGTGCCGGGCGCGCCGCGGCTGACGACGCGCCAGCTCTTACCCAGCGTCTTCATCGGCTTCCTGTTCAACACCGTGCTGGTGGCCCGGCTGGGTGAGGTCGCCCGGGTCGCCGTGCTGCGGCGCCGGATGCAGTCCGCCGGTCACGAGCTCGGCGTGGGTGCGATCGCCGGCACCCTGGTAGCCGAGCAGATCGCCCTCGGGGCGGCGCTGGTGCTGGTGGGTGCGGTGCTGACCGCGACCACCGTCGACGTCCCCGGCTGGGCGGTCACTAGCCTGATCGTTCTCGGCGCCGTCACCGGCGGCGTCGTGATCGCCGGCTTCCTCGCCAGGCGCGCGCGTTTCCCCCTCCCCTTCCTGGGCGCGGGGCGGGCGGGACCGGTCAGAGACTTGGTCGACGGCGGCCTGCGCGTGCTGCACAGCCCCCGCCAGTTGACGATCGCCGTACTGTTGGGAGCCGGGTCGTGGATCGCCCAGATCGCGGGCATCTACTGGACGCTTGAGCGCCTTCGGCCTGCCGCATTCGGCCGCAGTCGCCGGTGCCGTGTTCCTGGTCTCGACGCTCGTCGGCCTGTTCCCGCTCATGCCCGGCAACGTGGGCGTGTTCCAGCTTGCGGTGGCCGGGGTGCTGGCGTCGTCGTTCGGCGTCTCCGCCGCCTCCGGGGCTGCGTTCGCGATCGGGCTGCAGGCCACCGAGGTGGCGCTGGGCGCCGGCCTCGGCGCACTGTTCTTGCTGGCCGAGGGGATTTCGTTCGCCGACCTGCGCAGCCGCTCGCAGAGGCTCCGACCGAGCTGCGGCCGGTCGTCAGCGACGAGCCCGAGCTGGCCTTCGCCGCTTAGGAAGCTCCTCTTTGACGTCATCAACGAGACCTCCCTTCGTATTCGGGTGCGGCAATGATCCACGCTAACAGCGGATCATCACCGAAACTGAGAGAGCTCATCGACTACCACCGCA
>CAVWLK010000009.1:0-15575 GCA_963755675.1 uncultured Actinomycetes bacterium | reverse complement strand
CTTGGCGACGACGTTCCCCACGCCCCATGCGATCGCAGCGACGATCACGAGGATCAGGCCCATCAGCGTGGCATTCGCCCCGTTGAGGACCTTGTAAATTGCGAGCACGACGACGCCGGCGTGGCGATGGCTGCACCAGCACCGACTGCGCAGACAGCCGATCGCCGAGGAAGGCGATGCCCAGGCCGATGGTGAAGAACACCTGCAGCTGGATCACCAGCGACGACAGCCCTGCGGGCATGCCGAGCTTCATCCGAGGAACAGCAGGCCGAACTGGCAGACGCCGATCGCGAGACCGTAGCCGACGAGCAGCGCCAGCGGCATGCGCGGCCGGCCGGATGAAAAACACGAGCGGGACTGCCGCGAACAGGAAACGCACGCGGCAAGCGCGAACGGCGGCATCTCGCGCAGCCCGACTTGATCGGGACGAACGAAAGGCCCCACAGTCACGAGCGAGCATCAGCGCGAGATCGCCCGGACCAACATGGGCCTTCACTGCGCACCCGCTCTAGGGGACCGCGGCTGATGCAGCGGGTGCCTCCCGTGCCGCTCCGTTCCCGAGGCCAGCGCCGCGGGACCGCGGCGGCTCAAAGCTGCAGCGTGGCTGGCAGGTACTTCGCCAGGAGATTGTCGTAGTAGGGCTTCAGTGCGGCGAGCTGCGGACGGTTCGCGTTCTTGGAGTAGAGATCGTAGGGATTGAATTTCTGCACCCACGGCAGCATCGCGCGGTCGGTAATCGTCCAGCAGGTCCTGATACGCACCCTCGCGATGCCAGGGATAGAACGAGTGATAGCGGATCATGTACTGCGCGGAGCTGGGGCAGGTAGTCCTTGAAGCATGTGGTACAGGTATTCGTCGTGGCCCCAGGACAGGTTCACGGTGCGTCGTAGGCGATCTTCATGAGGTTTCCGCGGGTGACGAAGCTTGTCGAGGCCTTCGAGTTGCGGACACGGATTCGAACCATGCCGTGCTTGGTTCCCGTCCCGATGTAGTTGGCAGGAAGCGCGATCACCCCCGCGTCACGGTCACGTCGGACGTGCCCACGGTCGTGGGACCGGACAGCTGCGTCCACGAGCTGGTCGTCCAATCCCAGAGGTAGATGGTCTGGTTGGCGGAGCTCGAGTTCCTGCCCTTGTAGGTGACGGACAGGGTGGCCGCGCCCGTGGCAACGCCGCTGAACCTGCTGGTACCAGTCGGTGGTCCGCGTGCGCCGGTCGTCTTCGGGTTGACCTGGTAGTAGTCGCGTCGTCGACGCCGAGGGCGGCGTACCGAGCCGCTCTTCAGCGTGCCGCCGAGAGGTTGGTCGCCGTGGGGAGCGGCGAAGCAGCCGCCCGGCGGATCGACGCGCAGCAGCGTGCCCATGCCGCCGAAGCCCTGGTCGAAGTTGGTGAACTCGTTCAGCGCGTGGCTGTGCAGCGGGAAGTACCACTCGCCGCAGATGTTCTGGGAGTTCGTGCCGGCCGGCAGCGTGCCCTTGTAGCCCGAGGTACGGCGCTGCCGCTGTACCAGGTGTTGGCGTCCTTGAAGACACGTTGCGGTAGTTCGGCTGCGCCACTCGGGCAGCGGGTTCGTGGCCGGGTTCCAGTGGTCTGACGTCGTCCCAGCGCAGCAGGAAGTCCTCGGTCTGCCCGGCGCCGATGGTCTCGCCGAAGTGCTCGGTGAGCGGGCGCCACCGGGGCTGGCAGCTGCCGGCCGTCCTGGGCGATCTGGGTGGTGTGGTTGCCGTGCGGGTGGAACGGGTGGTTGATCCGCGCCGACGTTGACCATCCGGATCAGCGCCGGCAGCGTGTTGCCGCGGTGTCGTTCGGCTGGATGCGGACCAGCGCGCCGTACGGCTGGTTCGGCAGCAACGCCGAACCGTTGTCCTGGATCGTGTCCGGGAACTCGCGGCCGTTGATCGCGAAGTACCGGTTGTCGCAGCGCGTTGATGTCGTACGTGGTCGCCGGTCTCGACCGCGTGATGCAGGTCGGGGTCGATCTCGCTGAGCAGCAGCAGGTACTCGCGGCTGGGGTCGAACTGCGTGGCCGCGTCGTCGTAGGCGAAGTTCGCGCCGAGCGTCGGGCGCACGATCAGCGCGCCGTACAGGCCCATCTCGACCTGCTTCGCGACGTCCGAACCGCTCTCGTAGAGGTACGTGCCCGGGCTCGCCGCGGTGAACGTGTAGCTCACCGTGCCGCCCGGCGCGCCGCCTCGGTGGCCAGCAGGCCGCGGCCGCCCGCCGGTCGCGGTTACGCGCCGTCCTGGCCGGGGAAGACGATCGACGTCGCCTCGGGCAAGTGATTCGTGCAGGTTGACAACGACCGTCTGACCCTGGGTCGCGCACAGCACCGGGCCGGGGCTCTGGAAGTGCCGCGTCGCCGGTCGGCGTCGCGTAGCTCCACATGAAGACGCTGTTGCCGTCCGGGGTCTCGATGTAGCCGGTGTTCGCCACCAGGTTGAACGTGTGCGTGCTGCCGTCGACCGTGCCGGGCGTGCAGACCATGCCGACCTTGGCGGGCGCCGGGCGGCAGCGCCGGCCGCGTCGGTACCGCACGGCGAGCAACGGCTGGCAGCGAGCGCCAACACCGTGCCGAGGCGCCACATCCTGTGCGTCATCGTGGTCCTCCTTCCGCGGCGTGCGGTCGCCTGACTCAGACATAGGTCTGGCTCACGACGGTCTGGGCGGGCAGCGGGATTCTGGTACACCCGGACCTCGGTCTGCATCCCGCCGGCTCCCGGCGGCGCCCCGAGATTGGACAGCCTGCGCCAGTCGCGGTTCTTGAACTGGTAGACGTTGTAGTTGCCGCGGCCGTCCGACCCGGACGGCCGAGCGCGGCGTACGCCGGTGCGTCGAACAGCACGTCGCGCGCCTCGCCGGGCCCGATGTAGAGCGTGTTGGTCCAATACGACGTGTCGACGCTCCCATTGCGCAGCAGCGACGCGTCCTGCCCGATGACGTGCATGCGGAATGCCGGGCAGTTGCATCGCGTGCTGCTGGTAGCCGAGGTTGGCCAGCCGGAGCAGCACCCGCTCGCCGGGATTCACCTGGATGAGCGCCGAGTTGGGCTGGCTGTAGTCGCGGCGTGTCGTAGTTGGGGTTCGTGCGTGCCGATCCGCAGGTTCGCCGGCAGACTGGGATCGTTGTTCGGCAGCACTGTCTGCGGGTAGCACCGCCCGTTCAGGGTGAACCACTGCGGCTTGTAGTCGGTGGCGATGGATTCCTGGATGTCCCGGTCGCCGTCGTGGAAGTTCTTCCAGACTTCGTTGAGCAGGATCGCGAAATGCCGGTGGTAGCCGGTCGAGCCGTCGCCGTCGTTGTAGGCGAACTTGGTGAACCCGCCGAGCGGCGTGCCGTCCTGCAGTGGGCGGACGAACACGATGCCGGTCATGCCCATCTGCACGTGCTCGACGTCCTCGAAGTGGCAGTGGTACATGTACGTGCCCTCGCGGTGCGGGCGATAGAAGTACGTCACCTGCTTGCCGATCGGCACCGCGACGGACACCTCGGGCACGCCGTCGTTGAGCGGCGACGGGACGTCGAAGCCGTGCCAGTGGATGGTGTGCGAGTCGGTCAGGTCCGGCCGCTGCACCAGACCCAGGTTGGTGAGGGTGATCTTGATGTCGTCGTTCTGCTTGAAGTCGAGCGTCGGCGCGGTGTGCTTGGCGTGGCCCTTGTAGGTGGCGTCGAGTTGGTCGACGGTCAGCGTCGGGTCGACCGGGATGAACCCGAAGATGTAGAGCGGGTTGTCCTCCCGGCCCGGCACCGTCATGTACCCGTCGGTGGCGGCCAGCGACAGCGCGGTGGTCGCCGCCGCGCGGCGGGGACGATCAGTCCCCGCCCAGCGCACCCACCACGCTGCCGGCTACCACGGTGCCGGCGCACCGAGCCCCGTCGCCTTCAGGAACTCCCGTCGCGTGGTGCCATGCATCATGTCCTCCCTCGAGGTTCCTGGTGGAGTGGGTCGTCGTCTCATGGTCCCGTCAGCGCTCGCTCGTCGGCCCCAAAGTCGTACGGCGTCGAGGACCGGCTCGGGACGTCCAGGATCAGTAGCGATTGGCCGTCGAAGTCGATGGCCGGCGTGCCGGTGAAGCTGACGCCGCGGTCGATCACGGGCGACGCGGTGGCCTGCGTCAACTGCTGTGCGTTGGTGCCGAACAGGTTGATGTGGTAGTCGCCGAGCACGCCCTGATCCGGTGGGGTCAACCCTTGGATCGAGACGAGGGTGAAGGTCGGATCAGCGAGGTTCGCCCCGACGGAGAGCACGACCGTGAACGGTGCGACGAAGCTCGGGTCGCCGCTGGTGTTGTGCTGTCCGGTCGGGACGTTCACCAGCGAGCCGTCGCTGCGAAGGATCTTGCCGTTGGTGATGTCGGAGTACATCGGCGTCAGTGTGTCCCCGGCAGCCGAGCCCGAGACCTCGAAGTCGATGAACCCCTGGCTGATCAGCGCAGACTGCGGCTGCTTGATCTCCATCGTGAAGGCCTCGTTCTGCCAGAAGATGTTCTCGCGCAGCCGGTTGGGCCTGGAGTAGTGCGGCGCCCCCGGCCCGAGCGTGGCCTGGAAGGCGGCGCTGTTGCCGTCCACCGCCAGGCCGGCCGAGTGCGGCGTAGCGGAGGCGCTGCCGATCACCGGTGCCGCAACCGAGACGTTGTTGGCCACCGTGTCGTCGTCGATGCGGACGTTGGTGGAATCGTGCAGCATGATCGCGCCGCCCATGTCCGGAGCCACGTTATCGTCGATCATGTTGTTCTCGATGTTGATCTGTGTCGTCAGGGCGCCGTCGACGAAGATGCCGCCGCCGTCGTTACCCGACAGGTTGGTCTGGATGATGTTGCGGGTGATGTCGACCCGGCCGGTGCCGGCCGTCGTGCCCACCTGCTGCTTGACGGAGATTCCACCGCCGGACTCGATCGAGGTGTTGAACAGAATCTGGTTCTGTGTGATGACGCCGTTCAGGCTGCACCCATAGTGCCCCACGCCGGCGCCGAAGCCGTCGGAGTCAGGCTCGCCGGTGTGGTTCGAGCAGATCAGGTTGTTTGCCACCTGGTAGGCGTTTGAGCCGCCGAACAGCCCAAATACCTGGGAGGGGAAGAGAGGGGGGCGAGGGGGGCTAATTTAGGGGGCGAGGGGGGGGGGGGGGAAAAAGTCGAAGTTGTGGCTGTTGGCGTCCGGCCGCCCGACTCCGATGCCCCCGGAGTAGCCACCGCTGTTGCTCGAGAGCAGCGCGTTGGTGATCTGGGTGTTGTTAGCGCGCGCCTGGAGCTGGATACCACCGGCACCCGGGTTGCCGCCGCCGGTCGCAAGCGAGACCCCGTCCACGCGGGCCGCGCTGAACACGCCGGTGGCACCATTAGGGATCGCATAGGCGCCGGTCGTCTTGGCGAGGACGAGCACGTCGGCGCCGCCCATCACGTCGGCCAGCGTCGTCGCGCCCTGGTACTTCGGGCTACCCGAGTTGGCGTGGGCGGCTACGGTTGCATTCCAGTCGGCCCCTTGGTTGGTGCCAAAGAAGCGGCCGACTGGAATGCAACCGTGGCCTACCACGCCAACTCGGGTAGCCCGAAGTACCAGGGCGCGACGACGCTGGCCGACGTGATGGGCGGCGCCGACGTGCTCGTCCTCGCCAAGACGACCGGCGCCTTGCGATCCCTGACGGTGCCACCGGCGTGTTCAGCGCGGCCCGCGTGGACGGGTGCTCGCTTGCGACCGGCGGCGGCAACCCGGGTGCCGGTGGTATCCAGCTCCAGGCGCGCGCTGAGAACACCCAGATCACCAACGCGCTGCTCTCGAGCAACAGCGGTGGCTACTCCGGGGGATCGGAATCGGGCGGCCGGACGCCAACAGCCACAACTTCACTGCGCATCCAGTATGACCGGTGATCGGCAACGGCTCCCCGGGCACGCTGGCGGCTTCGTCGAGGCCGGCGGGATCGGGCTGTTCGGCGGCTCGAACGCCTACCAGGTGGCAAACGACCTGATCTGCTCGACCACCGGCGAGCCTGACTCCGACGGCTTCGGCGCCGGCGTGGGGACTATGGGCGCAGCCTGAACGGCGTCATCACACAGAACCAGATTCTGTTCAACACCTCGATCGAGTCCGGCGCTGGAGTCTCCGTCAAGCAGCAGGTGGGCACGACGGCCGGCACCGGCCGGGTCGACATCACCCGCAACATATCCAGACCAACCTGTCGGGTAACGACGGCGGCGGATCTCGTCGACGGCGCCCTGACGACACAGATCAACATCGAGAACACATGATCGACGATAACGTGGCCTCGGACATGGGCGGCGCGATCATGCTGCACGACCCACCAACGTCCGCATCGACGAGAACGGTGGCCAACAACGTCTCGGTTGCGCACCGGTGATCGGCAGCGCCTCCGCTACGCCGCACTCGGCCGGCCTGGCGGTGGACGGCAACAGCGCCCCTTCCAGGCCACGCTCGGGCCGGGGGCGCCGCATACTCCAGGCCCAACCGGCTGCGCGAGAACATCTTCTGGCAGAACGAGGCCTTCACGATGGAGACGAAGCAGCCGCAGTCTGCGCTGATCAGCCAGGGGTTCATCGACTTCGAGGTCTCGGCTCGCTGCCGGGGACACAGCTGACGCCGATGTACTCCGACATCACCAACGGCAAGAGCCTGCCGCAGCGACGGCTCGCTGGTGAACGTCCCGACCGGACAGCACAACACCAGCGGCGACCCGCGCTTCGTGCGCCCGTTCACGGTCGTGCTCTCCGTCGGTCGCATCTCGCTGATCCGACCTTCACCCTCGTCTCGATCCAAGGGTTGACCCCACCGATGGGGCGTGCTCGGCGAGACCACCACCTGTTCGGCAACGCAGAGCTGACGCAGGCCACCGCGTCGCCCGTGATCGACCGCGGCGTCAGCTTCACCGGCACGCCGGCCATCGACTTCGACGGCCAATCGCGACCGATCCTGGACGTCCCGAGCCGGTCCTCGACGCCGTACGACTTTGGGGCCGACGAGCGAGCGCTGACGGGACCATGAGACGACGACCCACTCCACCAGGAACCTCGAGGGAGGACATGATGCATGGCACCACGCGACGGGAGTTCCTGAAGGCGACGGGGGTCGGGGTCGCAGGGACGGTGGCGGCCGGCGGCCTCCTCCGTGCCGCCGACGTGAGCCTGCTCGGCCCCGACGCGCGAGCGGCGACGACGGCGCTAGCGCTGGCCGCCACCGACGGGTACATCACGATGCCGGGCCGAGAGGACAACCCGATCTACATCTTCGGGTTCATCCCGGTGTCGCCGTCGCTGACCGTCACCCAACTGACCAACACCTACAAGGGGCACGCGCAGCACACCGCGCCCACGCTCAACCTCAAGCAGAACGACGACGTCAAGGTCACCCTCACCAACCTCGGGCTGGTACAGCGGCCGGATCTGACCGATTCGCACACCATCCACTGGCACGGCTTCGACATCCCCTCGCCGCTCAACGACGGTGTGCCGGAGGTCTCGGTCGCGGTGCCAATCGGCCAGAAGGTGACGTACTTCTATCGCCCGCACCGCGAGGGCACCTACATGTATCACTGTCACTTCGAGGATGTCGAGCACGTGCAGATGGGCATGACCGGCATCGTGTTCGTCAGAC
This sequence comes from uncultured Actinomycetes bacterium, assembly GCA_963755675.1. Lineage (GTDB taxonomy): Bacteria > Actinomycetota > Thermoleophilia > Gaiellales > JAICJC01 > JAICYJ01. The sequence goes on along the minus strand of CAVWLK010000009.1, from coordinate 7,977 downwards.
CGCTGCAGGACGACAACCAGGAAACATCGGAGTCGGCCGGCCTGCTCGCAAACGTCGCATTCAAAGGATTTGCCTACAACGACGGCGACGGGTCGACCGGGTATGACCGGCACTTCGCGATCCTGCTGAACGAGATCTGGGCAGCCGGTTATCACGACGGCGACCGCGACATCCAGGAGTCTGTGCCCACGGACTACGACCCTGAGTGGTTCACCCTCAACGGCCGCGCGTTCCCGCAGACGGTGCTGCCCAACGACGACTCATTCACCAGCTCGGGCCTGACCACACCCAACGCGAACCGGGGCACGGACGACAAGAGCCAGCCCAACTCGGCGCTGATCCAGGTCAACCCCGGAGATCGCGTGCTCCTTCGGCTCGCCAATCTCGGCTACCAGCAGCACTCGATGGAGCTGCCCGGCGTGCAATTGCATGTCATCGGCCAGGACGCGTCACTGCTGCGCGACGGCGCGAACGACACCTCGTACTGGACCAACACGCTGTACCTGGGCCCGGGCGAGGCGCGCGACGTGCTTTTCGATGCGCCCGTTTATGACGGATCCAGCCTTCGGGCAGCGACGGCCGTGGCAACTACAACGTCTACCAGTTCAAGAACCGCGACTGGCGGAAGCTGTCCAACAACGGCGCCCCCGGTGCGGGCGGAATGATGACCGAGGTGCGGGTCTACCAGACACCGCTCCCGGCGCAGACGGTTGTGAGCCAGACCTATGTCTAGCCCGCGAGATACCAGTGGAAGGGACACCACCATGACGCACCTGATGCGACGACTCGGCATTCCGGTAGCGCTGGCCGTCGCCGTGCTGGCGCCCATGGATGCCGCCCACGGACAGGCCCCGAGCGCACCCAAGACGGGCATGGTCTGCACGCCTCAGAACGTCAGCGGCTCGACCTATGACCTCTGGACGGATACCGGCTACATGCAGACTCCTGACGGCAACAGTGTGTTCATGTGGAGCTATCAGGACTCGGCCGGCGGCATCAACTTCCAGACGCCGGGCCCGGTTCTGTGCGTAACCGAGGGGCAGACCGTCTCGATCACTCTGCACAACACCCTGCCCGAGGCGTCGTCGATCGTCTTCCCGGGTCAGGACTCTGAGGTCACGGCAATCGGCGGATCGCCTGGATTGCTCACGACCGAGGCCGCGTCGAACGACACCGTCACCTACACGTTCGTCGCCGGCAACCCCGGCACCTACCTCTACGAGAGCGGCTCGGACGTGTCGAAGCAGATCGAGATGGGGCTCTACGGAGCGCTGATTGTGCGTCCGTCCGCTCATGCGACCTGGGCGTACAACAGCTCGTCGACGGCCTTTGATCCGTCGCGGGAATACCTACTGCTGCTGGCCGAGATCGACCCCGACCTGCATCACGCGGTCGAGATCGCCTCCAACCCCAATGCACCCGCCTACGACTTCACGGCCGTACACAACCGCTACTTCACGATCAACGGCCGATCGTTTCCGGACACGATCCAGGACAACGACTCGGTGCTGCTTCCTGCGCAGCCCTATGGCGCGCTGGTGCGGATCCAGCCGAATACACCTGGCAACACCCAGCCGGCTCTGATCCGGATGATCAACGCCGGCATCGACAACCACCCGTTCCACCCGCACGGGAACCACACGCGGGAGATCGCCCAGGACGGACGGCTCCTAGTCGCCCCAGGCGGAGGGACGGCGTCCAGCGAGCACTTCGGCGAGACGATCGGCGCCGGCCAGACCATCGATTACCTGCTGCGCTGGGACACGCAGTCCACCGATTCCTCGGGCCAACCGTTCAACGACTACTGGGATCCAAACAGCAACCCGCTTCCGGTCGCGCAGCCCAACTACCGCACCCTGACGTTCAAGGACGCACACACGTGGTACTCGGGCAACCCCTACCTCGGCTACAAGGGAACGCTGCCTAGCGGCACCGTCTCGCTCAACATCTGTGGCGAGTGGTACTTCCCTCTCCACAGCCACGCGCTGAACGAGTTCTCGAACTTCGACCAGGGCTTCGGCGGGATGGGCACGCTGCTCCGCGTTGACCCGGCCGGTGGCTGCTTCGCCGCTCCCACCGCGACCAAGATCTTGTCGGGGACGCTGAACGCAGGCAGCTACGCCAACCTGGCGATCGACGACGGCAAGCTGTACAAGGTCAACTCCACCACCACCGGCGCCACCCGTATCACCGATTGGTACGGCCAGTTCGGAGGCGTCACGGATGGGGCGACCAACCTCGCCGTCACGTACAAGGGCAGCAACTCGAGCTCCGCCAACCAGACCATCTACCTCTGGGATTGGACGACCAGCTCGTGGACGCAGCTGTCCGGTCCCACGACCGTGGGCACGTCCGACGTGACCGTGACGCCGGGGGTGATCGCGCTTCCTGCCAACTACATCGGGACGGGAACCAAGCACGGCATGGTTCGAATCCGTGTCCGCAACTCGAAGGCCTCGACGAGCTTCGTCACCCGCGGAAACCTCATGAAGATCGCCTACGACGCACCGTGAACCTGCTGAGTCAAGGGAGAGATTGATGCGAGCTGTCGCGAAAATGAAGATCCTGGCTCCGCTCACGGTCGTCGCAACCGCGGCCTCGATTGCGGTCATCGCCACGTCGGGAGCGTCGGCGGCCGCCGTTGCGGTCGACCTGTGCGCGAAGTCCGGCAGCGTCACGATGCCTGACTCGACCGTAGTGGACACGTGGGGCTTCGTGTCCGGTGACTGCACGACCGGCTCGGCCGGTGTCGGCGGCCCGGTGCTCGAGGTCAATGTCGGTGACGTCGTCACCATCAACCTGACCAGCGACCTGCCGTCCGGGCACACGGCGTCATTCGAGCTGGCTGGCCTGCCAGTGAAGGACCTCGGTGGCGGCCAGTTCGAGTTCACCGCGTCGCGGCCGGGGACGTTCATCTATCAGAGCCCCGGTGACTACGGCCGCCAGGAGGCGATGGGCCTCTACGGCGCGCTGGTCGTCCGACCTGCGGGCGACGCGGTCGGGTTCGCCAGCTCGTCGTGCTCCTCGGTGTCGGGCGCCGTGTACGGCGTCAGCTTCGACCGCGAGTGCGTGATGGTGCTGAGCGCGATCGACCCGGCCTTCAACGCCGACCCGGACGGCTTCGATATGAACAACTACCTTGCCGAGTACTGGATGATCAACGGCAAGTCCTATCCGGACACCGATCCGCTACCCGGCGGCTCGGACGGGTCGCGGCTCTTGATCCGCTACGTGAACGCCGGTTTCGACAACACGGCGATGTCGTTGCTGGGCGGCGACGAGCAGGTGGTCGCGCGTGATGCCCACCCGCTCGCCAACCCATTTCTGGCGGCGACCGAGACGATTCCCGCCGGCGGCACCGAGGATGCGGTTTTCGTTGTCCCTGCCGCCGCGCCGCCGGGCCCGAACGGCTTCCCGCTGTTCAATCGCAACCTGCACGTCACCAACGGCGCTACGACACCGGGCGGCATGCTGACCTTCGTGACCAAGGCGTAGTGGGTGGCGGTCCGACCGACAGCGCCTCGGGAGACCTTCCCGCATTCGGTCAGGCGGCCGCGCTTACTCGGACTCGCAGCCGGCATCGTGATCACACTGACACTTGCCGGCGCGTACTCGTGGCTCGGGAGCGACGGCAGCCAGACGGCGGAAGGGGGAGCGGCCGCAGGTGGGCCAAGCGTCCCCCCGCTGGTCACCGCGGCCCGCCTCGAACAGCTGGCGGGGGTTCGCATCACTCAGGTCGCGCTCAGCGGCGCCGGCGGGTTGCTGGATGTTCGCTACCAGGTGGTCGATCCCCAGAAGGCAGTGGCGCTGCACGAATCGAAACCGGAACTCGTCGACGAGACGACGGGCGTTGTTGTTGATCAGCTCTTCATGGGCCACTCGCACCGCGGTCCGCTGCACGCCGGCCAGACGTACTTCCTGCTGTTCGAGAACCCGGGGACGCTGGTGCGGCCGGGAACGGCCGTCACCGTAGTCTTGGGCGGGTTTCGCGTCGCGCATGTCGCGGTGGAATGACCCGGCGGCTCCGCATTCTGGCGGCGATCCTCGCCACTGCCCTTGTCGCGTCGATCGCCGCCAGCTCGGCCTCGGCCCACGCCGTGCTTGTCGGCTCTTCGCCGGCAAACGGCGCCACGATTCATGGCGGTCCCGACAGCGTTGTGCTGCGGTTCGACGAGGATGTCGCAGGTGATCTGAGCCGCGTCTCGGTCGTGGGAGCCACGAGCGGCGCGGTGCCGGCGACGCGGATCGAGCAGACCGGGGATGCCGAGCTGACGGTGAGCCTTCCGCACCTGAAATCGGATCTGTACCGGGTCGAGTGGTACACGGTGGCCACGGACGATCTGCACGCCACCGGAGGCACGATCGTATTCGGTGTGGACCGCGCAGCACCGGTTGCCTCGTCGGCAATCGTGACCTCGACGCCGTCGCCGGACGGGTTCGAGACCGCCCTGCGGTGGGCCCAGCTGATTTCCCTGGCGGTGGTCTCGGGCGTGCTGGCAATGCTCTTCGCAATCATCCCGACTGCGCGGCGGCGGGGCGTCGGCGACCTCGAACTGCTGTCCGCACCTCTGCTCCGTCTGGGCGTCGCGGGCTGTGTCGCGACGATCGCGTGCGACGACGCGCTGATGGCTCTGCAGCTGGATAGGGCTCCCGGCGGCGCAAGCGTGGCACAGGTCATTCTCGATACCGGCTATGGGCGAGCGTGGATCGCCCGTGAGGTGTGCTTGGTCGTGCTTCTGGCCGTGCTGCTCGGGTTCAGCTGGCACTCGCTCGGGCGGAGGCTTGGCGCTGTTGCCTGCGGACTGGGCTGCGTTGTGGTCGCCTCACTGGCCGCCGTAAGCCACTCGGCCTCGCTTCATGGCGTGGTCAGCGTGCCGACCGCGCTGATCGCGATCCACCTGCTGGCGGCCACGTTCTGGGTCGGCGGCGTGGCGGCCCTTTGCATGGCGCTGCTGGTGCTGCGCCGGGCGGGCAAGCGGATAGCAGCCCTCTCGCTCGCACGCTGCTTCGGCAGCTTTGCGGCAGTGACGGTGGGGCTCGTCGTCCTCACGGGGCTTGCGGTACTCGGTGGTCACATCCGTACTCTCGACGGCCTTGTCCACACGACGTACGGGCAAGCAATGATGGTCAAGACCGGCCTGTTCCTTGCTGCCGGGATGGTCGGACTGCTCACGTCGCTGGCGTTGCGCTCGCAGCGAGTGCCGCGCCGTCTACGCGTGTCCGCCGTGCGTGCACCCACTGTCGAACTGGTGCTGCTGATCTCAGTACTCGTGCCGGCCGCGCTCCTGACCGCGGCAGCGCCGGCCCGAGACAGCGCGCCGAGGGCGGCTCCCGCTCAGAGGCCAGCGCCTGCGACGTTTGCGAACACGGAGGATCTGGTGCTCTCGATCGCCGTCGAGCCGAACCGCCCTGGAATCAACTTCATCACGGTCGGGGCGGTCAGCACACGTCAGCCGGCACCGGCGCCAGTCGGCTCCGTGTCGGTCTCGCTGACGGGTGTCGACGGGAAGCCCAGGATTATCGCCCTCGTACCCGCCGGTAACGACCAGTGGCAGGCCGCGGCACCGATCGGGGTAGGACGCGTGCAGGTGGGCGTGACGGTGCGGCGACCCGGGCTGGCAGCAGCGACCGCGTCCATGGCTCGCACGGTGGCGGCAGCCGGACAGGCCGGCGCCGCTCCCCGCGAGCAGCGCGGGTTGATGCACCGTGCGCTCGAGCCGATCCTTACCAGGGTCGCGGCCGTCGGAGCGCTGGCGATGACGCTCGCTCTGCTGCTCATGTTGCGCCGATCGCGGCGCCCCGCCGATGACGACGGTGCGGCCGCGATACACACCGCTGTCGCAGCCGGCGCGCACGGGGCAGAGCGCCCATCGCGGGGCGACTGCGCGCGATCCCGTCATACCCGAGCGAGGCCGAGGATCTCGGGGGATTGAGTGCGGGTGCCAACCAGTGGCACGCTGACCGCAGGCTCCGTAACGCGATCAAATCAATCCGCTGGCAAACGCTCGTTGTTACCGCGCCGAGAGCGCTACGTGTGCACTGCCTCCATAGGTGTGCGCAACTTGACTTGCAAGAACATGTCACGTAGGTTTATCCCCAGAACACAGGGAGGGCTCTGCAAGTGTTCCGGGTTTTGGTCATCGACGACGAACCGAACATGGTTCGATTTGTCTCTCGTGCATTAGGTCGTCACGGCTTCGCGGTCGACAGCGCGGGCGACGGCGTGGACGGCCTGCGCAAGGCCGAGACGGCCCGCTATGACCTCATGCTGGTCGACCTACTGCTCCCCAAGCTCGACGGCGTCTCCGTGGTACGAGAGGCACTTCACCGCGCCCCCGACCAGCGCGTGATGGTCCTGTCGGCGGTCTCGGACGTCGACACCAAGGTGCAATGCCTCGAACTCGGCGCGCTTGACTACCTCGTCAAGCCGATCCAGCTGGCCGAACTCGTGGCCAGGATCCGGTCGAGACTGCGACAGGGCGCGCCCACCAGCGGCGCAGAGCGGATATTGCGCGCCGGCGGCATCGAGCTCGACCTGGGCCGGCGAGTTGTGGTGACGGCCTCCGGTCAGAGCCCGCTGTCGACCCGCGAGTTCCTCCTGCTCGAGCATCTGATGCGCCATTGGCGCTCAGTCTGTGCGCGTGAGGAGCTTCTGCAGCAGGTCTGGGGGTACACGTTCGACCCTGGGACGAACGTGGTCGACGTCTATATCGCCCGCCTAAGGGTCAAGGTGGGAGTGAACACAATCGAGACGGTGCGTGGTGTCGGGTACTGCTTCCTGGGCGCGTAGTATTGGCTGGAGGCGGCTCTGGCCGCGTTCTGGGTGGTCAATCTCGCCGTTCTCTGGCAGCTGTCCTCATGGACCACTGTTCCCTTCCACTTCATCTGGGTCAGCCTGACGCTGTACTACGGCTACCGCGTCCGAGACGGACGGACTACGGCGATCGTGCTGGCTATCGTCTGCCTCGCGACCGGCATCGGGCTCGTGCACAGCAGCGAGGCCAACGGCGGCCCAGGGATCGACGAGCTGACCGAGATCCCGCTGATGGCAGCAATGTTCCTCGCCATGGTCTGGCATTCCAAACGGCGTGAAGCGGCGCTTGCCGAAGTGCGCCGGTCGGCCGAGACGGAGCGGGCGTTCGCGCAAGACGCCTCGCACCTGCTACGCACGCCGATCGCCGTCGCCCGCGGGCACGCCGACCTGATCCTGGACGCGCATCACGGCACGCAGACCGGTGCCGACGCCGGGGTGGTCCTGGACAGCTCGAACGCATGTCGCGCATCTCACACCGGCTGCTGATCCTCGCCGCCGCAGGCCAGACCGGATTCCTTCGGCGAGAGCAGGTTGAGCTCGAGGAGCTGGTGGTTGACTGCGCCAGGCGCTGGGGCTCGACGGCGGATCGCCGATGGCACATCGAGTCCCTCACGGACGGCTGGGTGGAGGTCGACGTCGAGCAGTTGGGCTACGCCCTGGACGCCCTGGTCGAGAACGCCCTCCGCTTCACCGTTGCCGGCGACAGCATCTCACTGATCGCCGGCATCGAGGCCGATACAGGCATCATCGAGGTCTCCGACTCGGGCCGCGGCATCGACCCTGAGCGCGTGGCGACAGTATTCGAGCGGTTCCAGCGCTCCAGCCCTGGCCACGGCGGAGGCGGAGCCGGCCTGGGGCTGCCCATGGTGCGGGCGATCGCAGAGGCTCACGGTGGATCGGTGACGGTGGCCGCGTCTCCCGCCGGTGGCACTGTGTTTAGAATCGCGTTGCCGAACGTCCGCACGCAGCAGCCAGCCGGACTGATGGACACCGTGAGGATGGCCCGCCGGGCGTCCGGCCAGCGGACAGTCGCCTGACGCTCGTGAGTTAGAGGTGCAAACTCCGCTGTAACGACTGGCGGCAGCAACCAAGCCATGCGCCCGGCACGATTCGAACGTGCGGCCTCTGCCTCCGTACCGGAGGCTTCATTGGCTGGCTGACCA
>CAVWLK010000008.1:0-37264 GCA_963755675.1 uncultured Actinomycetes bacterium | reverse complement strand
CGTTGGACGCCCCCGACGCTCGTGGCGCGCAGCCCAACGCGCCCTCTCATGTAGCATGAGTTGCATAGTCCAAAAATGTCTGTATAGTCGACCATCGTGAATCGTAGATTGTCGGTTATTGTCTGCATTGCCTGCTTGTTCTCGGCTCACCCGGCACCCGCCGCGGTGCTTGGAGCGTCACCCTCGAGGCGACCGGGCGACAGAAACCGAGCAACGATTGCTCGCGCAGCCGTCCGCTTCGCCCTCCACTTTCGCGGCGTGCCGTACGCCTGGGGTGCGTCCTCACCGGCCGGCTTCGACTGCTCCGGGCTGACACGCTACGTCTACGCGCACTTCGGCATCAAACTGCCACACTCCACATATGGACAATGGACAGCAGGACGCCACATTCCCCGATCGCAGCTTCGGCCAGGCGACCTCATCTTCTTCGGCATTGGCCACGTGGGGCTTTGGCTCGGACATGGCCGCTTTATTCACGCCCCTCACGCCGGCCAAGTCGTCTCAGTCGACCGTCTCGCCAAATCATGGTACGCAGCCAGCTACAGCGGAGCGGTGCGCATAACAGGCAGCCAGCGCCACAACGCTGCCCGGCCCACTCATCACCGCGCCAACAACACCCGCACGTCACGCGATCGGCAGCGCCACCGCTGATCATCCCCGCAAGCCTCACCTGGGCCCTTCCACGCTGAGGAAGGGTTTCGTTGTCCGTCCGGCTCTCGGTTCCTCCTCGGATGGGTCGCGGGGCGAGCCAGACCGCGTCATGTGACGGTGTCACCGAGCGTGATGACCCGTCGGAAGTGAGTGTCTTTCGTAGACGTCGACGACTTGGCCGGCGACGTGGTGCCAGGAGTAGTTCTCGCGAGCGTGGCGATGGGCGTTGATGCCGCGCCGGGTGCGTTGGGCCTCGTTCTCGACGGCGGTGACCATCGCCTCTGCGAGGGCCGTCTCGTTGTCGGGTGGTACGAGCCAGCCGTCGGGTTCGCCCGGGATGACGTTGATGAAGCTGGGCGGACCGCCGCTGAGCGTGCCGATCACGGGCAGCTCGCAGGCCATCGCCTCGAGGTAGACCAACCCAAACGGCTCGTCGGTCGACGGCGCGACGAAGCAATCAGCGCAGCTCAGCCCAAGCGGGAGCTCGTCGTGGTCGCGCCATCCGTCGAAGAACACCCCCTCGATGCGCTCGCGCGTCACGAGCGTATGGGGATGCTCGCCCTCCCACTCGCCCGGCCAGCCTCCCCAGATCACCAGCGGCGCAGGCACCGGCATCCGCGCCCGTGCCCGCGCGTACGCGCGAACCAGCAGCGGTACGCGTTTGAAGGCCAGGAAGCGGCCGACGTACATCAGCACCGGGAAGGCCTCGCCGGTCTTCGCATCGAAGAACCCTTCCATCACCTCTGCCTCGGTGTAGCGGATGCTGCCCGGCGTCGAGGTCGCCTCGTCCCAGCCGCGCGGGTCGGCGACGAGCCAGCGTAGCCAGTGTGTCCGCCGGTCTGCGGGGCTTGGCCGATGTGGGGTGAAGCGGGCGATGTCCACGCCGTTTGGGATCGAATGCACCGTGTCAGGGTCGACCTCGAGCAACCGCACCGCCGCGCTTCGATCATGTGGGCTGATCGTGATCGTCGCCGCCGAACGCCGCGCCGAGGCGCGCATCCGAGACACCCACCACTCTGCATACGGCCCGTCGATCGTCGGCTCGCCGCGTGCGATCGCGGCGAGCATCTTCAGGTCGGTGCCGTGGAGATGGGTGACGACCGGCACCCCGGGAAGCGCCAACGCTGCCGCGTCGTGGATCGGCGTCAGGTGATGCAGGTGTAGCAGCCGCGCATCGGCCATGGCGGGCTGCGCGAACAGGGCCGCCCACGCCACAGCCATCCGCTCACCCTGCGCAGGGGACACCCACGGGAAGGCGCGATCGGGCACCCCGGGGCGCACCTCGAACGACGGATGCATCGGAAACGGCGCATCCATCGGATCCTCGCCCCGCGCCCACCGAGCCACCGCGTCGTCATACCGTGCCACCACCATGTCCACACCGGCGAACACCGACGCCGCATTGCCCAGCGCCCCAGCCTCCCCGAGTGATCCACACGCCAACGTGACGTGCCAACCAACGGCCGGGAGCGCACGCGCCAAGTACCCAGCCACCCGCGCCGAGCCGCCACGCGGGTAGAAGAACAGTCCCATACCTACTGACCGCGGGTCGGCTACCAAGAAACCAGCATATCCCGCTAAGCGGGCACCGCATCGATCCTTCCCTCGCTGAGGAAGGGTCGCTGTCCGTGAGCTCTCGACGTGTTCGGATAGGTACTTCGATTACTCGGCCGGCGGATGTGCCGCGCCCTTGAGTCGGCACTCGACACTCTTGGACGGGCATCGGCCGTTGACGACTCGTGAGATCCGGCCCTGCAATCATTCGTGGCAGTGCGCAAGGACGTCCGGGAGTTCATTCGCCGCCTCGAGGCCCAAGGGCTGACGGTGAAACCGACCCCGGGTCACTATCACGTCTACCGCGACGGTAAGCCATTGCGAAAGGCAAACGGGATGCCGGTGACGCTGCCGTTCTCGCCAGACACGACCCGCTGGCGCCGCACAGCGATCCTCGACCCGCGCAAGTTGGGCATCGACGTCTAGTGCAGTCCGAGACGCCGAGCGCTGATGCGCCGACGGTTGAGCGGCGAACGGCGCCTCTCCCCGCCCTTCCGCGGCGGAGGGCACGGGAGTCCTCCCGCACCCGCCCGGATTCACACGAGAGTGTCCCGAGCAGCACTGCGTCAAGCAGAGCGGATACGCCTTGGCCGCCAGGCAGGTGTTCCCGGGCAGCCAAGGTATGAGGAAGGGCGTCCCAACATCCCCAGGTGCGAACCGCCTAGAGACTTACCGGGGGTGGGCGCTTGTCCTCACCATCGCTCGGGAGGGAGCACGTGTCATCCCTACGAGGGGTGATGGGGATGGACGTCGCCAGTAACGCCGATCCGAGTCAGGCCAGCAAGCCGAGTCAGGCCAGCAAAGCTGATCCTGTGCGGAAGAGGGTCGCTCTCACGGAGAGGATAGGTAGCCGCCGGACAACTGGGTCATCCATGGCAGCCCGGCACCGACCTCTACCATGCAGGGTACCGCCGCACCGTGATCTGCGGGCTCGAGCCGGCCCACGGCCCCCGAACCCAACCCGAGTCGAACGTGACCCCCGGAGTAGCGGCACAGACTGAACCGTGCCGCCGACCTTCAGACAGCAGGAGGGAACTCCCATGAAAGCCTTCGTCCTCGAGAACCTTGACGCTGGACCAGCGGTCGGCGACGACCTGCCCGAGCCAACGCCAGGCGACAGCGAGATGCTCGTCCGTATCCACGCCTCCTCGGTCAACCCGGTCGATTTCCACATCGCCGCCGGCGCCCTCAAGGTTCGACCTGGCAGCGGTATCCTACGTGTCGTCGGATGTGAGGAGAGTGCGATGGCGGAGTCGCGAGCGAGCGTGGTTTGGGAGGGTGATCTGGCTGGTGGCAGTGGGAGGGTGAGCGTCGACAGCGGGGCGTTCTCGGAGCTGCCGGTGACCTGGGCGGCGCGCACCAGTCGGCCCGATCCCAACACCAGCCCCGAGGAGTTGATCGCGGCCGCCCATGCCGCCTGTTACGCGATGGCGCTCTCGCACACGCTGGCCGGCGCTGGCAGCGCGCCGGAGCGGCTGGCGGTGAGCGCCGTCTGCCATTTCACCCCGCTCGATGCCGGCGGTTTCAGTGTCAGCGCCATCGACCTCGACGTGCATGGTCGCGTGCCGGGGCTCGACCAAGCCGGCTTCGAGTTGGCCGCCCGTGAGGGCGAGGAGGGTTGCCCAGTTTCCAACGCGGTGCGTGGTAACGTCGAGATCCGGCTCACGGCCACGCTCGACGCGTAGTCCGGCCTAGCAACGGAACTTCGGTGGCAACCACGCCATGCGCCCGGCACGATTCGAACGTGCGTACTGTGCTTCCGGTACCGGAGGCTTAGTGATTCGCTGTGGATCAGCCGGCGGGACGAACGTACGCCAGGATTCGGGGTTGCGGACAGTTCTCGCTTGGCGGGAAAGCAGCGCCTCGTCTTGGCATCCTCTGAATCCATGTCCGGTCGACAGCCGCAGGCGATACGAGGGTCGTCGACCGGACTGGTCGCGCGGATGCCGGGCAGGTGAGAGACCACGCTGATGGATTGGGACTACGTCACGAACGAAGATGATGGGGCCGTGTCGACGCGTCGGCCGGACCAGGGAACGATGGCCCGAGCGGCACCTGTCTGCCAGCCGGGCTAGTTGGCAGAAACGGCAACTTGGAGACCTACGCCTCGGAGCGGCGTCACAGGTCGAGCCGTGGGAGCAAGTCCGCCGCGCCCGGAGCCAGCGGCTCCTGGTCACTCGATCGTCGGACTCCCGAGCGCGACGCGTTGGACATGGGTGTCGTGGCGCACCGTTCGGGGTGCGCCGCAGGCGCTGGGCTCCCACGTTCGCGTGGCCGCGTCGTCCCCGGCTTTCCTGAGTAGCTGCTAGTGGCGTGCGACTCAACGGCCAGGGTGATGGTGCTCGGCTCGTCGATTGTTCGGATGTGCGACCGGCCCGGCTCGAGTCTCAGGCGCCAAGCCGTCGCGCCTTAGCCCGCACCGTACGGCCACCGAACAGTGTCCCCGGCCACCCGGACTCTACAGCCGCCAACATCTGCGGTACAGTGGTGGTGGCTTCATCACCCTCGGGGGCGCTGTGTGGCGCTGGGGGCATGTTGGACGGTTTAGTTTCAACTTCGGCGAGCGACCGACTCGCAGACGTTCAGGTTACCCTGGTTGGCGCTTCGGCGGGCGTCCGAGCGGCTGTGGTCGCCGCCGGCGCGCTGGTGACAGACGTGGGTGTGGAAGCGTGGCGGGCGGCGCCCGTGACTCAGGCCGATGTCGTGGTGGTGCAGTCGGTCGGTGGCATCGCAATCCGCGACGCCGGCTGTCCAGTGGTGGTGATAGCGGCACGAGATGCTGGCCTAACGTCGCTTCAGGACGGCGCCGCAGGCGTCGTCACGCTCCACGGTGGGGTTGAGCAGCTGATCGATGCGGTGAGCGCGGTCATACATGGAGACACCTACATCGACCGCGAGCTGATGCCGGACATCGTCGCCCATCTACGAGCGGTGCGCGTGGCACGCCAGCTTTCGCTTAGCGACACGCTCTTGTCGTCGAGGGAGGTCGACATCGTCGCACGGGTCGCTCTGGGGCAGGACAATCGCGAGATCGCGACCGCTCTCAGCATCAGCCCCAAGACGGTGAAGAATCATGTGTCGAACAGTCTGGCGAAACTGGGACTCGCGAATCGCACGCAGTTGGCCGCATACGCGATTCATGCGGGCTTCTCAAGGCAGCCCGCTTCGGAAAACGGTCCCCCTTCGAGCATTGCCTAGCGGCGCTGTCGCAGCTCGTCGTCAAGCCTCGCCAACAGCTCGCCGAACTTCGATTCCCGGTCGCCACCGTCGATCACAAATGCGCGCCCCCGCGCACCCATTTCGGCACCCGCTTCAGGGCTGGCCAACAGCCAACGTATCGCTGCCACGATCGACTCGGCCGATCCGGGCTCCGCGGTCAGCCCGGATCCGATGCGCTCGACCGTCTCGGCTGCCAACCCTCTTCCGGCGTAGACCAATGGTTTTCCCGTGGCCATGTACTCGTGGAGCTTGGACGGTAGCCCGGTGGAGTTGAGGGTCGGGGTGTCTTTGAGCTGTGCGAAGAGCACGTCGCTTTGGCGATACGTCTCCAGCACCTCCTCACGCGGCAGATAGCCGGTCAGCTGGAGGTTCGTGACGTTCTGCTCGGCGATCAACTGCTTGAGCCGCGCTCGCTCGGGACCGTCACCGACCACCCGCAAGTCGACCGCCGGCAGCGACCGTGCGACCGCGGGCAACACGTCGAGCCCCTGTGCGTCTCCGATCAAGCCCACGTATGACACCAGTGGGCGATCCTTCTCCACGTGCTCCCCGCATACCTCGCACGCCTCGATCAATTCGGCGCTAACAGAGTTCCCGACTAGGAGAACCCTCTCGGGGGAGGGCAGACGCCCTCCCAGCAGAGCGGCGATACCGGGAGTAGCGGCCACCACTACGTCGGCGCGGGATGCGGCGAACCACATAGAGCGCTGCAGCAGTTTCAGTGCCGGCTCGAGTCGCGCTGGAACCAGCGTGGTGTCGCCCGCGTATTCCCACCCGACGTCGCGAACATCCCAGACGAAGGGACACGACTTCATCCGGGCAAGCGCCAGACAGACCGGGCCGAGGAACATGCTCGGGGTACTGCTAATGATGACGTCCGCCGGCTCTCGAATGGCGCGAACTCCCAACCGCAGGGCCATCACCTGCTCCCGAACGGCTCGCGCGGCGACCGACGAGGAGTGGGCGGTGAAGCGGAAACGGCGGTGTGTGCGGTAACGCCGTCCGCGGTCGTGCTCGGCGGCCGCGCGGGGCGGGTAGACAGACGGGGCGGGGTAGCTCGGTAGCAGTGTCAGCACGACCACCTCGTGCGTCTTCGCCAGCGCCTCGACCATGCTGCCGACACGATTTGCTCCGGCGAACGTCTCTGGCGGGAAGAACTGTGTGAGGACGAGGACCTTCGCCACGCTAGGGCTCCACCAAGCCGTTGAACCGATCGACCAGCTTGCTCGTGATCGCGGTGACGTCGAACTCGTCCATGACCCGCCCGCGGCCCGCCTTCCCGAGGCTGGCGCGGAGCGCCTTATCGCCTTCAAGCCGCTCCAACGCGTCCGCGAGCGCCGCCGCATCGCTGCCGTCCACGAGGATTCCTTCGCTCTCTCCGACCAACTCAGAGATCGCTCCGGTGCGGGTTGCGATGACTGGTATGCCCGCAGCCATTGCCTCCATAAGTGACACTGGTATCCCCTCCTCGGCGGCGTCCGTGCGAATGCTGGGCAGCACCACCACATCCCAGCGGCGACGTTGCAGCGATTCCAGGATCGATGCGTGTGACAGGGTGCCGAGGAACGCAACCTGAGCCTCGAGCCCGGCCTCGGTCACCTGGCGTTCGAGCCCGGCGCGGAGCGGGCCGTCACCTGCGAGCTCGAGATGGATCGAGCTTCCGCGATCCCGCATCATCGAGATCGCGTCCAGCATGTATCGGTGGCCTTTCACCTCGACCAGGTCGGCGACCACCCCTATCCGGAAGCCCCGTCCGCTTGGAGCTTCCGGCGCCTCGTCGGAAATATCGACTCCGATGTGGATCACCTCGACTTCGCGCGCGCCGGGCGGCAGGTGAGGCTGGAGCGCTGCTGCTCCGCGACGGCTGATAGCTCGTATGAAGGCCGCGCTGGCCGCTTTGGTGGCCAGCAGATTGTTCTCGGTGATGTCCCAGCGGTGGGCGGTGAAACTCCAACTGGTGCCCGACGTGATGGATGCCACAAGCGACGCGGTGGCCGATGTCGACGCCCAATGGGCATGCAGATGGTCGGCCTTGGTGCGCCGTGCGAGCCGGCCGATCCACAACGCCTTGGGAAATACGGCTATGTTCTTCAGCATCATCTGCGCGTTCCTGCTCCGCAGCAGCTGAAGAAATGCGCGCACTGTCTGCCGGGGTGACTCGCCGAGCTCGGTCAGTGCCGCCCGCGCGATCGACATGGTCAGCAGGCTCTGCCTGACGGCTACCGAGGCCAGTGGAGCCGCATCGGTGTGGACGATCCCACCTCGCGGCCGGATCGGAAGGATGGTGACGTCGTGTCCAGCGGCCAACAGGTGAGCGATCTCGGGGATGAGAAATGCCTCCTGGTGTCCGTACGGGAGGGTGGACGTTATGTAGATGATCTTCAAGGGTGTGTAATCTCGGTCTCCTGCCGCCACCTGGCGCCTGCGCGGATCAGTTCCTCGTACAGCAGCTCGATATTGGTGATTGTCCGATCGACTGTGAACCTCTGCAATTGCCTTCTCCGAGCGGCCCGGCCAAGCTCGGCGCTACGTTGGGGGTCGCGCAGCAGCTCGCCGATGGCCGCGGTCAGCGCCGCGACATCTCCTGGCTCAACCAAGAGACCGTGAAGGCCGTGAGTGATGATGCCGGGCACGCCGCCAACGCGGGTCGCCACGGTCGGCCGCCCGGCCGCCATGTACTCGATCACAGCGAGCGGGCTTCCCTCCCAATCGGAGGTGAGTACACAGACGTTCATCGCCTCGAGTAGGTCGGGCACGTCGTGGCGCATCCCCAACAGCAAGACGTTTCGACCCAGGTCGTAGCGCTTCACCAGCGCACGCAGATTGCCTTCCTCATCTCCTTGGCCCACGATCAGCACGCGCAGGCCAGGCATGTCGGTGACGAGCCTGCGTGCGCACTCGATCAACAGGTGAAGGGCTTTCTGCGGACGCAGGCTCCCCACGCTTCCGATTACCGGCGCGGCATCTGGGATTCCCAACTCACGTCGCACCCGCCCGGCCACGCCCGGTGGTCGCTGAGCGATGCCGTTGGCGATAACACGAATTCGATCGGGGCTGATGTGCTCGATCTCGATCATGCGGCGGCGATCCTCATTCGACACCGCCACGATCACGTCTGACAACGGGGCAATTACGTATCGGTCAAGCCGGCGCCGCAGCCCTTGGCCCCGAAACGACCAGGTATGCTCGTGGGTGATGACGATCGGAACGCCCGCGAGTCGGCCGATGGGCGCACCCCACACGTTGGAGCCGAACTTATGCGCATGCAGGACGTCCACTTCGTGCTCACGTAGGTAGGCGATCAGTGGCCTCCAGTCCGTTGCCGAGATCCGGCTTCTCCGCTCCAGAGCCACAACGTCGACGCCGGCCGCGACCAACGGCTCCAGCACCTCGTCGGAGACGGGCCGGGTAGCGCACAGCGAGCGTTCGAACCGGCTCGGGTCGAGCCCCATCGCGATCGTCCGTGCCAGTTTCTCCCCGCCACCGGTCTCGACCGGCCGATCGACGAGTGTCAGCACGCGGATTCTCCGCCTTTGAGCCACGGAGCTCACAATACGCCATGACCAAGGGCGCAACGGCGGATCGCGCGAGCGCCGGATCCGACGCCTGTATCCTTCGCCACATGGCTCTCGGACATCAGTGCCGGTCGCTGCTTCCTGAAATCTCCGGCGCGCCGGAGTGCATTTGCCCCCCGGACGCGTGCCTAGGCGGCGACTGCGAGCGATGCTTCGGCTCAAAGGGCACACCGCTCCTGCCGGGCCGTTACGTCGAGCCCGGTTCGGTGCGCGGCTACTACATCGACCTTGCGTTTCGGGCCCAGTTTCCGAGAGTCGCCCCGCCGTGGCTCGAACCGGGTAACTGGCACGTGGCGAGCTGCCAGGCGGGGCTCGCCGCCTATGAGCGGTTCCTGACTGGGGACGGCGATGAATGGCTCGGGGCGGCGATCGCCGTCGCCCGCTTCTTGGTCGACCATCAGGTTCGCGGTGGACATCATGACGGGGGCTGGGAGCACACCCAGCCGTTCGCTCACACGTTCCGCCTGAGCCCGGGGTGGATCTCGGCGATGTCGCAGGGTGAGGGCGCGAGCCTTCTGGTCCGAGTCCACAGAGAGACCGGCGACGATATCTTTGCCGAGGCGGCGTTGCGTGCTCTCAAGCCGATGCAGCGACCGGTGTGCGACGGCGGCGCGCACGCGCTGCTCGACGGGCGTCCGTTTCCCGAGGAGTACCCGACTTCGCCGCCGTCGTTCGTGCTGAATGGCGCCTTTTTTGCGTTGTGGGGGTACTACGACGTCTGGCAGGGACTTGGCGATGAAGGCGCCGGCGCGTGGTTTCGAGAGGGCTCCGACACGTTGGCTTGGAACATCCACCGATGGGACCTCGGGTATTGGTCGAGGTACGACCTGTACCCGCATCCGGTGGTGAACATCGCCAGCCCCAGATACCACCGCTTACACATAAACCTTCTCCGGGCGATGCAGGAAGTCGCTCCCCATCGGGAGTTCCTGGAGTCGCTCGCCCTGTTCGAATGGGAGGGTTGCTCCACTGTCCGGCGCATACACGCGGTGATTCGCAAAGCAGCGTTTCGCATTGTCGTTCCGCGCAACTCCAGATTCGCGCTGCGGCTTCCCTGGGCGGGCCTTGCTGCTCCGGCTGCCCAGGGGCATGAGCTCTAGGCAGGTGGCACAGACGGTGGTACCATCTCCGGCGATAGGGGGCGAGATGGTCATTCATGGCTCAAGTGGTACCGCCGCGCGCGCAGATCTGCTCCAGATCAGCGATCCGAAGCTGTTCGCCGATCAGTTCCTTAGAGAACCGGTTGCGGTGAAGCACTCGCTGGTCGGGCACGAGCTCTTAACTCTCGAAGCAATCGCCGAGCTTGCGGACAAGTTGCCGGTGGCGTCCGTCGAGAGGCATGAGGCCAACCTTCCGATGCTGATGCCGGGCGGTGCGCCGAGCTTGGAAGGGTCACCCTCGGAGACGGTGCGGACGATCGAGTCGAACGGCTGCTGGATGGTGTTGTGGTACGTCGATCAGGTGCCCGAGTATCGAGAGCTTCTGAACCAAGTGCTCGACCAGGCGCAGGAGTACGTAGGCTCGAAGCAGGGCGGAATGCAACGACGCGAGGCGTTCCTGTTCCTCTCAGCACCAAACGCCCTCACACCTATTCACTTCGATCCCGAGCACAACTTCCTGCTCCAAGTCAAGGGTGAGAAGGACATGAACGTGTGCGACTGGGACGATCCGGCCAGCGAGCAGCGAGAGTACAACCGCTATCACGACGGTGGCCATCGGAATCTCGAGACCGTGCCCCGAAACGCGACCACCTATCGGCTGACTCCCGGCGGAGGGGTGTACGTCCCGCCGTGGCGGCCGCACTGGGTTCAGAACTCTGATGCCGTGTCAATCTCGCTCTCCATCACCTTTCGCACGGCGACCAGCGAGCGGGCCGAGCGGGTGCACGTCGTCAACTCGTATCTGCGACGTCTGCACCTATCACCCCGCCCGCCCGGCCGGTCCGACCGGGTCGACCGCGCCAAAGAGAAGCTGTATCTGCTGCGACGCCGGCTCAACCCTGTACGCCCCGCGCACAAGGGGTGAACGCCACGGCCGGACAGGGCCACCGGCGACCGCCGCAGTTCCGTTCAGCGACGCTCGAGACGGTCCAAGCCGAGTGGGATGATCTGGCGGACTCGGTCGATGCGATGCCGTTCCTTCGGCCGGGGTGGGTGGGAGCGTGGTGGCGGGCCTTCGGCGCCGGCGAGTTGGTGGTATTCACCTTGCGAAGGAGCGGGCGACTGGTCGCCGTCCTGCCCCTGGGAAGCTCCCGCGGCGTTCGACGATCACCCACCAACTGGCACACCCCGGAGTTCGGAGTGCTCTGTGAGGACGGTGAGTCGATCGCGTTGATGGAGGAGTTGCTCGCCAACGTGCGCACATCTCGGCGCGTCTCGATCAGCTTCATCGATTCCGAGCGGCACCCGCTGCAATCGTGGAGCGCGAGCGCGGAAGATAGGCGGTGGCTGGTTGAGACACGCGACATTGCGCGGCTGGCCGCGGTGGATCTACAACCGTTCGCAGACCCCGCGTCGTTTGACGCAAGCCTGAGCCGAAGCCTTCGATACGACCTGCGCCGGTCAGTTCGAAGACTGGAGACGTTGGGACCCGTATCGTTCTCGGTAAGCGATGGCTCTCAGGGGAGCCTCTGCCCGCTGCTGGATCAGGGCTTTGCGGTCGAAGGCTCCGGCTGGAAGGCCGAACACGGGACCGCCATTGTGTCACGGCCAGAGACTGAGCGGTTCTATCGGGAGATTGCCGCCTGGGCCGCCTCGCGAGGCATGTTGCAGCTGGCATTCCTACACGTCGGGGACAGGGTCGCGGCGTTCCAAATCGCTCTTACGGGTCAGGGCACGTGGTATGCCCTCAAGTCGGGATTCAACCCCGAGTTCCGAGCCGGCTCGCCGGGGAAGCTGCTGACGCACGAGACCCTACGCTACGCGATCTCCGCTGAGCTCGCCAGCTACAGAATGGGAGTGGTTGAGGGATACAAGCTGCGGTGGGCGAACGCCTTCACATCGCTCTCACAGATACAAGCGTTTCCGCCGTCGGCGTTAGGACGGGTCGAGCGGGCGGCGTTCAGGTACGGCCGGCCGGTGGCCGAGTCTCTACGTCGGCTGCGTGGAACCAGCCGACGACCCGCTGGGGACGCCACCGCTGAAACGCCGGGGTGACCGTCAGCGCGGCGGCGCCGACCGTGCTGGCCGCAAGACCGATGGTTTCGAGCCCCGCGTCATCTCGCGCCAGTCGGTACTTGTACGCCTCTGAGCCGCGTCCGAACCGATGCTCGGTGATACCGTCGTTCAGCGATTCACGGACTGCGTGGGCCAACAGCAGGAGTCCAACCGACGACTTGTCCCATGCGGGTCGCGGCCGGCCTGGTAGTACGTCTCGCTGCCGCCGTAGCGGAAGCAATACCAGGTGGCAACCGACCTTCCGTCAAGCTCGAGGAACCACAGCCGTAGCCAGCCGCGCGCCATTGCACGTGTGGCAAATTCGCGGTGGAAGCCGAACTCCGCGGCAAACCGCGACCCTCCCGGCCAGCGCGCCCGGTGCAGTTCGATCAGCTCATCGAGCGCGTCACCCAGCACGTCCTCAGGCTGCACCAGCCGGTAGCTGAGGGCGTGTTCGCGGGTGAGCTTGCGCTCCTGCCACCCCAGGAACTTGCGCAGGTGCTTGCTGCGGGCGCCTACAAAGTCCGCCCAGGTGCCGTCGAAGTGGATCACCGGGCTCTCGGCTCGCTGGACGACCCTGGCACCGGTCAGTGCGCTCCAGCCCTCCTCGGCGGCGAGCTGCTCCGCAAGGAAGACGTCCCAACGAGGCGGCGAGGCGTGGATGGCGGCCGCCAACTGCCGCGCGACGCGGCCCCGGTCAACGGGGGCGCAGATCGGCCCAAGCTGGTCCGCGGGCCCGTAGCCGACGAACCGCAGTAGCCGCACCGGCGGGCCGGTGGCGAGATGAAGCGGGCAGATCGCAACAAGCGTTCCATCCGCCTCACGCAGCGCGATGATGTTCAATGTCCTTCCGCCGCCGAAGTGTTTCCACCAGACCTCGGCCCAATCGAGTGTGCCAAATACATTGCCCGCCCGATCGGCCAGTGCCGGCCATGCGTCTCGCACCGGCGAGAAGCTGTTGTGACATTCGACCTGTATCAGCGTCCGCCGTCGGGGCCGCCGAAACACCCGCACGATCTGCTCGATCTGTGGCGGACCGAGCCGTTGGTGCACCGGCAATCCCACCAGCTCCGTTCTCAGCCTTGCCGAGCGCGGGTGCTTCCCGTCCAGCTTCGGGTGAGGAAGCGGCCAGGCGTCCAAGCCTTGAATGCCGTGCTCGGCGAGGTCGGCCAGGAGCCGAGGCTTTCGAGCGCTCACTATCGGGAAGACGTACGGCGAAGCGCCGGCCGGCAACGCCTGGAACGCCGGATGTACATGGTCGCCAAGTTGCTCGAGCAGCTGGTTGAAGTTCGCCCGGCGGTGCGCGGCGACCGCGGGGTCGGCAAGCCGCCTCAGCCTTGTTTCTGTACCTGCCGGAGCGGCCACGGGGTCGCCGAGGTCGATGGAGAAGTTTGGCCGCCCGCGATCGAACATTCGGGTTTCGGCCTTTGGCAACTCCTCCGGTCGCGGCAGCAGGATGCTGCCAAGGCCTGCGCCGAGCGCCTTGTACGGAGCAAACACCGAGATGTCGCCGAGTACGCCGACCGGTGACGTCTCCGTCCGTGCCAGCCACGCCTGAGCGCAATCCTCGATCAGCATCAGGTCTGCTGCGTCGCACCAGGCTCTCCATCGGCTGACGTCTTGAGGAAACCCGAGTAGGTGGATCACCAGCAGCGCGCGAGTGCGCGGTCCGACCAGGGCATCGAGCTGAGCGAGATCCGGCTCGAGCCCGTCGGTCAGGTCATAGAACCTGCATCGAAGTCCCGCTTGCACCAGCGCCTCGATCTCCGGTCCGCAGTGGTACGCGGGCGTCAGGACCTCATCTCCCGGCTCGAGCCCGGCGGTCCGAACCCCGCTCCACAGCGCGTGGCGGCAGCGAGCGAAAATCGCGATCTCTTCGTGATCGAGGGGGTGAGGAAGCCTTCCGGTGTGAGGGGCACCCCAGTTCGCTTTCGGAACCCGCGGGATGATCGTGATCGGCTTGGTGAAGGTGCGCATAGTCGGAGGTTCTCCGCTCTCGAGGGCGGGCGAGAGGTCGAGCGGAGCGCCTCGCAAAGTTAGGCCAAATGGCCCATTGCGGCAAACGTGTCTCACTCGTACTGTTTCTTCAATACGGGTTCCCGTGGGGGGAAGGTTCCGTTGTCATATTACGCGATCGCTCCTGGTGGCGGGGCTCGATGAGGCGTGCCCGGTTCGCCGCGGTGCTTCATCTCACCGCCGTGTTACTACCGGTCGGGGTGATCTCCTACGTGCTCTTCGGGTGGAATGGGCTCCCACTGGTTGCGATCAGCGCCCTAGTGGTATTGGGCCGCCACGCCTCCTCTTGCAGCTACTGGAGTCTCCGGGTGTCCGACCTGACCCAGTTGGGGGCGGTGATCCTGGCAGTGATCCTGATCGGGCTGGGGATCGCCAGTTCTCTCCTGCTCGTGGGGCTGGCGTTGCGGCCGCCCCTGTTCACGGTTGGGTGCTTGGCCATCGCCGCGCTGAGCCTGGAGCGCATCGCGCGAATGATCGAGCGCCACGATGACCTGGTGCTGGTCGGCACGCCGCGTGAGACGGACCAGCTTCTGCGCGACATCGTCCTGCATCCCAGGCGTCGGTTCGGTAAGACGACCGTCGTGACGTCGGACGGAACCGGTGCGATCAGGGTGGTCGATGTTGTCCGGCGCAATCGGCCAGCGGTGGTGGTCCTGGGGGACGGCCCCGAGCGTGAGTCGACCATTCCGCACGTGCTCGCCGTCACGCCTGCAGACGTCCGGGTCGTAGGCATTCATCAGTTCTATGAGTATGCGTTCGGGCGGGTGCCGGTGGAGCATCTGAGCCCTGCGTGGTTCATGAGCGTCATGCACATCTATCGACGGCCGTACTCAAGAGCTGTCAAGCGCGCATTCGACGTGTTGATGTCCGGCGTTGGGCTACTGGTGTGCGCGCCGTTGCTAGCGGTGTTGGCTGTGCTGGTGCGTTGCTCGGGGCCGGGTCCGGTGCTCTTCCGGCAGACGCGGCTCGGCGAAGGCGGACGCACGTACCAGGTGCTGAAGCTGCGCACCATGGTTGATGCGGCTGAGGAGTCCAGCGGCGCGGCCTGGGCCACGAGCGACGATCCCAGGGTTACGCGCATCGGCGCCTTCCTGCGGGACACGCGACTCGACGAGATCCCGCGATTCCGGAACGTTCTACGGGGGGATATGAGCTTGGTGGGCCCGCGTCCGGAGCGTCCGGAGTTTCTCGATCGCCTGCAGCGGGACGTGCCGTTCTGGACGGCGCGTCACATGGTCAAGCCCGGCCTCACCGGGTGGGCGCAGCTCAACATCGGTTACACGTCTGACGCGGGCGGAGCCGCCGAAAAGCTCTCCTACGACCTCTACTACCTGCGGCACAGCAGCCTATGGATGGATATCGTGATATCGCTCGCCACGATACAATTCATGGCTCTGGGTGTCTTGTCTCGGGCTCCCCGTCACGCTCCCCGGACGCTGGCGGCACCGGAACCGGTGCCGGCCGTGCAGAATCCGGACGCCTCAACCGTCTCATCCATGACGCCAGGGCAGTGGTCTTGAGGGTCGAGGTGACGAGCCCGTCCTTGCGCCAGATGCCGACCCGCGGCACCTGATAGCGGTCGCCGCTGTGGCGGCGCCCGGGCAACGCGAACGCCGCTTCGTACCCGGCCCTTTGGGCGGCTGCACGCACCCGCGCATCGTGCTCCCCGTAGGGGTAGGCGAGGTACGGGCACGGCGCGCCCAGGCGGTCTTCGAGCCGCTCGCGTGAGCCGGACAGCTCTTCATGGAGTTCGGCGTCCGAGAGCCGGGTCAAATGTGCGTGCGTACGCGTGTGTGATCCGACCCCGACGCCGCACTTGATCAGCTCACGCAGTTCACTCCAGTCCATTGTGGCGAGCTCGTCAGGGTTCTTCTCGAGTGCAAGTGACAGTTCTGGGACGTCAAGCGGTCGGCCGCCGTCGGCGTATTCACTACAGGCGAAGACCGTCGCCGGCACATGCAGTTGGTGAAGGATCGGCAGTGCATCCGTAACACTCTTGAAGGCATCGTCGAAGGTCACGTGTAGGAGCCTTCCTCGGCCGTCCAGCACCGCGTCGGCACGCGCCGGACGGTAACCGCGCCTGAGCAGCAGTTTCAGCTGAGCGTGAAATGATCTGGGAGACACTCCGAGCGGATCATCCCAATGCTCGGACACTCCGTGGTAGCAGAGCACGAACGGCCGACTCACGCTCGGCGCCAGGGTCTAGCCACGTTCGAAAGTGCACACAGAGCTCCGAGCATGAACGGCAGCGACTTGTCGTACTGGGCGGAAAGGAAGATGAAGGCGGCCAACATGCCGATGGTGCCGACCACCAGTCCGCGTCCCAGCATCTCTGCTTCGAGGTCGCCTGAGCCTTCGAGCACACGTATCGAACGGATGGCGATCACGAACGCAGACAGGATCATGAGCAGAAACAGGAGGGCACCGACAGCGCCCAGCTCAACCAGTACGTTTAGGTACATGTTATGCACCACGGTGGGCGTCACGGAGATCAGGTCGAATCGCGGCAACTCGAAGGTGCCGAATGCATAGCGTGGCTCGACCACGGTGAAGTTCCCCGAGCCGACTCCCACCAGTGGGTGATTCTCGGAAATCCGCACTGCGACCTGCCACAGATCAGTGCGGCCCGAACCGCCGCCGGCGGTGAAGTCCGTTAAGCGATTGAGTACCGCCGGGCGCGCTATCAGGGTGAAGTACACGAGCGCGAACCCGGAGACGACGAGCACCGTACCTGCAACTCGACTCCTGGCACGACCGGCGAACACCAGACCGGCCACGACCATCACCCCGAGTCCGATCAAGCCACCGCGTGATTCGGTCGCGAGCAGGGCAAACGCGCAGACGCCGACGCTTCCGAGAAGCAATACCCGGGTGAGCCTGTTCTGCTCGATGGCCAGCATGAAGAGCGCAATGCTCAGTGCCGGCAACAGGATCGCCGCGAACTGGTTTGGGTCGCCGATGCCGCCGACCAACCGGCCGCTCGCTGCGATGTCGGCCCGGTCAGGCTGGGTCACCCCGGTAAGCCCGATCAACGCGCTCATCACCGCCCCGGCGATGAACGTGCAGGCGATCAGGCGAAGCTGTGGGAACGTCCGGATCGCGCCGAAGATGACGAAGATCAAGAGCACTCCCTGGCCGAACCGAAGCGTGGTGGTGGCTGCCGTGCCCTGACTGACTGCCCAGAGCGTCGAGGCGAGCGACCATCCCCACACCGCGACCGCCGAGGTGGCGAGCGCAGGGTGACGGTTCCAAAGCTGTTGAGTCGGCGCCTCGCCGTTGATCACGCCTTTCAGCCAGACAGCAGCCAGCACGGCCCCCGCGATCTTGCTGAACGTCAGGCCAGAGCCCGCGATCGCAGGCACTTGCTCCAGAAATATCATGATCGTGAACACAGCAAGGGCGGCGGGGAGATTCCGCCAAGCGACGATGACGAACGACACCCCAACGGCCGCCGCGACCACGTAAAATGGCGCGACCACAGCCGCTACTCCAAGCGCCGCCGCGGTCACGGCGAGCGGTATCACGGCTTCCCGCGGCCCTAATGATGGTGCGGGCGAGATGGTCACGTTGCAGACCGCTTCACGGCCTCGGCTGGACGGTCGCCTGGGTTGTGCCAACAGATGCCCGGCGAGCCGCGCGGACACTGCGTGTCCAATCGGCCCACCGCGAGACGCCGCGGACACGGGGCAGCACGACGAACCCTGCGGTCTTGATCGGTTGTTGGGCCAGGACACGCCGTGCGCTCTGCAAATCTTCGAGACGGGTGTGGCCGAGTTGAACAACGACCAGCACCGCCTCGACCGCGCTTGCCATCGTCAGAGCATCGGTGGACTCATGGATCGCCGAAGAATCGACGATCACGACGTCGGCGTTGAGCAACAATCGCTGGAGCCCTCGCTGCACGGAGCGGGTATCCAGCACTTCGCGCAGATCTCGCCGCTCCGAAGAGGTAGGAACGGAAAGTAGCAGTTGGAGGTTCTCCCCGTGGAAAGTCGTGACAGCGTCCCCGGCTTCTGTCCGACTGGTGAAAAACGCACGGACGCTCCGGCTGGGCGCGACGATGCCAAATGTGTCAGCGAGCTTCGGAGACCGAAGATCGCCGTCCACCGCCACGACTTGGGCCCCACCAGCGGCCAGCGACAGCGCAAGGCTGGCAGTGACTGCAGATTGGCCGCCGTCGCGGGTCGCACTCGTGATCAGGAGCTTTGACGGGAATGCGCCTTTCGGTTGCGACAACGACAGGTTCGTGCTCAGCGTGCGGCAGGCATCCCAGATCCCTGACGCGGGTTCCTGTTCTCCTTCCAAGGCGTTCTTGAAGTCGGCGCTCCTTGTCCGAGGGAGCCGGGCCAGCACCGGCAGCCATCCAAGGCTGTGGAGCTCGGCCTCGTTCTTGATGGTTTTGTCGAACGCGTCGAGACCGATGGCTGCGCCGAAGCCGAGCAGGAGCGAGCCAATCAGGGCGACGAGGAGGCTGAGGGCGGCGTGGGGTGAGGACGGTCCGTAGGGCGGCGTCGCAGGTCGAACGATCTGCACTGTGGGATCCGGCTCACCACGATAGGGGTTGAGCAGGGCGATCTGCGCCTGAATGGCCTCGACCTCCGCGGTGTCGCCTGGTATCCCTGAGATCGGCAGGAGGCTCTGGCTCAGCTTGTCGAGGCGGTGCCCGAGCGCCGCCTGGAACAGTCGACTGCGCTGCTTGATGAACTGGGCGGCGAATGCGTTTGCGACACCGGCCGCCTTGTCGG
The DNA here is from genome assembly GCA_963755675.1 of uncultured Actinomycetes bacterium. Taxonomy (GTDB): domain Bacteria; phylum Actinomycetota; class Thermoleophilia; order Gaiellales; family JAICJC01; genus JAICYJ01. The sequence continues at coordinate 18,349 of CAVWLK010000008.1, read as the reverse complement.
CCGACGAAGCGCTGGCGACGATGGTCAGAATGTTGGCTTGGCCCACCGGCTGCACCGAGATGTTGGCGAGAAGTTGACGAGTGGTCTCGGACAGGCCGAGCTGGCGTTTCACATTGCCGGCCATCGCCGGAGTGGTGACGAGCCTGGCACCTGTGAGTACACTACTGCCGGGTCCAGCGGAGTCGCGGAGCACGGGGAACCCATTGAACGTCGTGTCGCTTGCAGGGACGGGCGTAACCAGTACGTCCGCGCTCGCTTGGTATGTCTTTGGCACCAGCAGCACATACGCGAGCGCAGTTCCGACCCCCACCAGCACGATTATCACGATGAGGAGCCATCTCTCTCGAACGGCGTCGAGAAAGCGAGTGGGCTTCGCAGCGTTGCCCTCGTCCGCCAGGGCGTTCATCTAGCTACCATAGCGCATGACGTGAGATGCAGGAAGAACCTGTCATGAAGAACGGAGGTGCTGTCCTCCGGGCCGACAGGCGGTGGAACATCCAGTCACGAGGTCGTGATGGCGATCGGTTGCTAACCGGCTTCACCCGCACGGCTCCGTCCGCCGAATAACAGGTCAATCGCTCGGGTGGCTGTCACCCGCATCCGGTTGAGGTCGAAAACCATTATCCTCCGGCCCCCAGATGCCACAAGGAGAGCGGCCACTTCGGATCCTCGGCCTTTCGGTCCAGGATCTGTCAGAGTTTCGAACGTCGTTTTCCCGGTATGCCGGGTTGTTCGTCGCAATCGACCGTCGCTATGACCTGGTGGGATTCGTGCGTCCACAGATCCCGGCGCCTGCGTTCTACCTGCAATCAGTCAGGTGCATCCACCCGCGCAGGCGGACATGGTCCGCTCGTGCAGGCCTCAGTCCATGGGCGTTTCACAAGCGCAGCCGGCTGGTCGAAGCGGAGCTCGCGCATTGGGAAGGCCGGTATGACGTGCTGCTGCAGCTGCAGACCCTCTTCGTGCCCGAGACGCCGCCGCGAGTGCCACCCTACGCCGTCTACACGGACAACATCTACCCGATCGCCGAGAAGGTCTACCCGGGCTGGGCTCCGCTCGGGCCGAGGCGGGGAGCCGCGTGGACGGAGCTCGAGCGAACGACGTGCATTGGCGCCCAGGTCGTGTTCACTATGGGGGCGTTCCTTCGCCAGGCGATCATCGACCGGTACGGTGTTGACCCGGACCGAGTTGTGCACGTGGGTGGCGGCGCCAACCTGGTGGCCGAGAGTATCGAATCGAAGCGCTACGACCGGCAGGTGGCTCTCTTCGTGGGGGACAAGTTCGAGATCAAGGGGGGCGAGACGCTGCTCGAGGCCTGGCATGATGTCAGAAGGCGACTCTCCGCCGCCGAGCTCTGGATCGTAGGCCCGAAGGCTCGGCCACGGTTTGCGACCCGCGGGGTTCGCTGGTTTGGATACGTCGCCGATCGCGAGCGGCTCGCGCAGCTCTATCGCGAGGCGTCGGTGTTCGTTCTGCCTTCACATTTCGAGGCGTGGGGCCACGTATTTCTCGAAGCGATGGGGCACGGCCTTCCCTGCATCGGCACTGACCAACTCGCCATGCCGGAAATCATCGCGCACGGCCGCACCGGTCTGATAGTTCCGCGGCGCGACCCGCAGGCGCTGGCGGACGCCCTTACCGAACTGCTGTCAGATCCGGCGCGGGCTCGGTCGATGGGTCTCCGAGGGTACCGCGAGATCGGTGCGAGGGGGACGTGGGATCACGTCGTCGATCGGATGGCCCCGTACCTCGACCCGGCTGCGTCCGGGAAACGCTCAGATACCCAGCAGTGAGCCATGGGCGACACGCGAAAGCCGCGCCGTCGCGATCAAGACCGCCACGTACACCGTCACCGCCAGCGCGGCGCCGAGCACGATCTGAGGTAGCGAGAGGCCTTGCGTTCCGAAGGCGAGGAGGATTCCTGCCATCGCGACCGCTGCCGCCGACGCCCGCAGGAAGGTGATAACGACTTGGCGCAGCGGCACGTCCAGGACGGACCGGCAGATCAAGAAGTTGGCGGGGACATAGACGGCGTATGCGAGGTCCGTGCCAATCGCCCCGCCGACGATTCCAATTCTTGGGATGAGTATCAAATCCACCACGATATTGATTATCACGGTGGTGATTGCGATCGGGACTCGCTGGCGCGCCAGGCCCAGGTAGTTGGCGGTCACGGAGAACAGGCTCCCGAAACCGAGCAGAAAGGCGAACGGGGTCAGCGCGCGAAGTACGTCAACGGACCCACCGTAGTTCGCGCCCAGCACAACATGGACGATGGGCTCTGCCCACACGAGCAGCGGGGGGACGAGAGCAACCTGAAACACGGCGACATAGCTGAGTCCACGGACGAAGGTCTGGTCCTGCCGCTGCGCCGCAAACCCGGCCGCCATCCTGGGGGAGACGGCTGTCGAGACGGCCACCGAAGGCAGCTGTAGCAAGGCGATCAGTCGCATGGGTGCACTGAACAGCCCGACCGCGGAAACGGCGAGCACCTGTCCGATCACAAGGACGTCGATGGCGTTGAACAGCGTGTAGGCGCTGTCGACCACGAGCAGCGCTCCGCCGTAGCGGACGATCGGGCGAGACATTGACGCACCTGGAGGAGGCCTCGCGACCACCGCGCGGCCAACCAGTTGGATCACCAGGATCAGGGCCCAGGAGAATCCTGCGATGTAGCCGATCGCCCGGCCGAATGCCGCGCCGGTGGCCCCCGCTCCCAGCAGGACGAGGGCGATGCTCGCCGTCATTTCCACCGAGCCCTCCATGAGCACGATGCTGATATTCAGCGACGTCCGTCCCTGTGCGGCAAAGGCATACGTGAGTAGGAGCATGAAGCTCTCGGCGAGCATTGCGATCGCGAGCCCGCGCAGCACCCATGTGAGACCGGGTTGGCCGTATGCCGAGGCGATTAGCCCGGCGGCGCTGAACAGCGCGAGACTGACCGTGCCCGTGAACACGAGCTTGATCCGCAGAGCGGAAGCGATCACCCGCGCGACGGCCAGGCGGTCGTTGCGTCGTTCTGCGATGTAGCGGGCAGCCGATTGCGACACACCGAAGTCTGAGGGAAGCAGGAGAATCCCGCCGATTGCGCCTGCCAACCCGAGCAGACCGTAGCCTGCCGGGGTCAGCGCCCGGACGAGGAAGAGCGTCAACACCGCAGAGAAAGCAGCGCTGGTGATCTGCGCCGCGAATGCGGAGCCGGCATTGCGGCGACTGCCTTCTGGTAGATCCGAGCTCGAGTCTGCTGGTTCCAGTCCGACCATTGTCACCAATATCGCATTGGGGGGAGTTCGCGTCCACCGCCGCTGCGCTCGCGATCTTCCCCGTGGCTGCCGTCAAGGGGTAGGTGAGAGCCGGGTTCGACCCGTCGCCTCGTATACTGGCGACAGGAGCCGCCCCCTTTTGGGGACCGGCTGGGGCTCGTTCGTTTGCAGATGGGGGTGGCGTGCAACGCCAGGCAACGGAACTCAACGATGTCGATACCGCCATGGCACGCCTGGTGCAAGCACGTGCGTTCCTCCCCCGCCTGCTCGCTCGGTTGTCGCCGTACTTCTCGCTGGCGCCGGGTGATCCTGTCCTTGATGTCGGTGCGGCGCAGGGCGTCACCATGACCGCGTTCATCGAGGCGGGGTACCGGGCCAGAGGGGTCGAGCCCTCCAAGGAGGCACTCGCCACCCGCGCCGACCTCGTTGTGCGGACCGGTATCGATACCGACATAGTCGAAGGGTACGCCGAGCGGCTGCCGTTTCCTGAGCGCGAGTTTCAATATGTACATTCGTACTCAGTGATGGAGCATGTGTCCGACCCCTGGACGGTCTTTCGGGAGGCGTACCGTGTCCTTCGACCGGGCGGCGGCTTCTTTTTCAGCACGTCGAGTGCAATCTGTCCTCGGCAGGCTGAGATCTCGTGGTGGCCCTGCTTCCCGTGGTATCCCGACCCTGTGCGCCGCAAGATTATGGAGTGGTCTATGCACCACCACCCTGCTATGGTCGGCTACACCCAGACGCCGGCCGTGTGGTGGTTCAAGCACCGGGAGGTCAGACAGCATTTGCGGGAGGTCGGGTTTACGCCGATCTTCGACATGTGGCAGCTGCGAGCCACGTCCGGCGAAGCAACCGGGTGGCGGAAGATGGTCATCGAGGCCGCCGCGGACAACCGCGCTGCCCAGCTCGTTGGAAACATCGCGGTTCCCGGTATGGAGTACCTCGCGATCAGGCCGCGGCTGATGGACGATGAGCCTCTCCGCGGTGGGTGAACCCCACCGCGGAGAGCATCGTCACGCTCACGGCAGCGGTGAGCAGTCTTCGTAGGTTACGGCCGGGTTAGGAGCACAGTTTATGCGGCTAAGTAGCGGATTCATAAGCGTATTAGTGCCGCGAGCGACCATTACAACGATATTCGAGTTTCCGGTGTCGTACATCCCGCCCGTCTCGACCACTCGGCCAGCGAGGTTCTCCCCGGTGACCTCGTGCACCGTGATGTTCTTCAGCGCACCACCCCAGAACTGGATCGCGTTACCCGCGACTTGGGACTTGGCTTGGAAGCTGACGTTCTCGGCCTTCACCCAGAACTCGTCGTTGGACAGGTTTGACCCCGCCTGTAGGGCCGCGCCGTACGGCTGGTCGTGGATGTACAAGGAGAACTTGCTGTTGGCGACCGCATAACCCGTGTTGCCGCCTCCGATGTATGAGCCGTGCTGGCCAGTACCCACCTCGGCGTGAGGATCATCGGTTAGGTCAAGGCCGCAGTTCGACAAGTCGCCGTCAAAATCTAGGCCGTTGCTGCCAGAGTTGACGTTGAATACGGAGAGGCAGCCGCCGCCGGCGTCATGCGCCTTGAAATGCCACCACAGGACGTTGGTGGAGTCGTAGACAAGAATCCCGCCGCCGCCAGGATTGGTCAGGTCGCCGCCGTAAAGGCGAACGTTCTTAGCCCCGACGATCCACACGGCGGGCAGGTCAGTGTCTGCCGCGAATCCCGTGAAGAAGACACCCGGTGCAAAGTGGATCTCCGCAGGAGCGGATAGTACGTTCGCGATCTTGATCTCGCCGGGTATCGTCATTGGTTCGACGTCAAGTTCATCGCCGGGCTGCAGGTTCGCCAAGTCATCCAGGAACTGTCCGGGTGTGGTCGCCGTGAGCGTCCGCGCCGGCGTGAACGCCGGTCGCACCAATTGGCGATACCCCGTAGCGCCCATATCAGCGGTGCTCGTGCTACACGAGGAGGTCGATGCGATCAGCGTGGCGAAAGCCGACCTCAAGCCGCCCCGTTCCGCCGCGACCGCGAGCGTATAGACTGTGCCACAGGCTAGGCCCGTGAATGTATACGACGCGGTGCTAGTTTCGGCGACGTTCGTGCCATTCAAAGACACGATGTAGGCAGTCGCTTCGGCGACTGACGACCACGTGAGTGGGATAGAGGTGGCATTCGACAGGTCTCCACCGGTCGCGGTGGTGAGGCCAGTCGGTGCGCTCGGCGGGCGGTCGACGGTGACCTTGATCGGCGGCGAGAACCCGGGGGCCTTGTTCCCGGCCCGGTCCTTGGCCCGCACGATATAGGTGAAGGTTCCATCGACCGCTTTGCTGTCGGTGAACGATAGGGTGCCGGCTGGAACCGACCCGATGTAGACGCCGTCGCGGCGGATATTGTACCTGGCGATCCCGGCGGCACCGGCATCCGAAACTGCGCTCCATTGGATCGTGGGGTCTCCATCGGTGCGAGCGTCGCCGGTGGGCGCGACGGCCATTGTCGCAGGCGCCAGCGTGTCGTAAATCACCTGGACGCTTGCGGCGCGCGAGACCGTCCCGTCGGTGCCGATGCCGCGCACCCTGTAGGTGTGCAGGCCGTTGGCGCTCAGCGCCTCGTCGGTGAACTGCGGCGTCGTCACCTTGGCGAGGAAGACGCCGTCACGAATCACCCGGTAGGCGACAGCACCACTCAATGCGTCCCAGTGAAGCACGGGCGCGGTGTTCGTATCCGGACGATCGGTGGCCAGACCGGAAACGGTGAATGAGGCCGCGCTCGCCCGAGCGGAGAACACGGCAAGGATTGCGACGCCGACCGCCGCGGCGGCGTGAAGAGATTTGCGTTGCATGAGATAGACCCCTCGTAGAAGAAAACCAGACCCTCGATCCCGAGATCGGCCGACTTCGTTGCTCCGAGGTCACCACTTTGGGGGTGCCGCCATCACCGTTTTGCGTGGCCTTGCGATCCGTCCAGACCGATCCGACCGTTCGGCTCACGCTTCCCCAACGAAACCATGTCCTTCCCCGCATCCCGGGTTGCAGCGGCAATATCCCGATGAGACCGACGGCCACCCCCGGCCAACAAGCTGGCCTGCCCCGGGCGACAGCGGCAATCTGGCCGGGCTGGGAATGGGCTCCGGGCCGACGAGGGCGGCTGTCAGCCTACCCGCCGTCCGGTGTTTGGGGGCGAGGCGTACAGTGTCGGGTGGATCTCCGCCGGGAAGATCCTGGGCTCGTAGCCAAGCCGATTCCGCATAACAGAGCGGTTGCTCTCGCCGTAGGGTGCCGCCGAATGCTGGTGTGGTCGGGTTGTGGTCCCGACGACCGGTCAGGGACATTGGGACTACTGAGCGACGCCCGCACGTTGAGCGGCGAGGATCGCGTTGGTGAAGTCGATCTTCGCCTCCACGCAGTTGGCGCTCGAGTCGAGCTTCCGCGAGGTCGCGTGCCGCTTTCCGACCGAGGGCCGGCCCTAGTTTTCGCGGATGGACGGGCGTAGAGTTTCTGGATCGAGATCCCCGGAGCACCGATCCACGAGTCTGGACTGTTGCGACGCCCAGGAGTTCCACATCGGGCGTCAGGGCTACATCTGCTTCGACAAGACCCCAGCCATCACCAATACCGCCGACGCCTCGTCCATCATCGGGAAGTGCCGCTTCTGCGAACACACGATCGTCGTGGAGATGAACAAGTCGACAGGTGCATGGATCGTCCGATCCAGTCCTCCGGTCTAGGAACAAGAGCGACTAGCCCAGACGCCGAGGGAACGAGTAGCGATCGACACGATGCTAGAGCTACTCTTTCCGCCGATGCAACCAGCTATTCCATATGCCGAAGCATTTCGCCCCCCGTGAGTAACTCGTGTGCCAAGATTCTTGCACGAGGCAGCCCTGACAGAGATGGAAGCTGCGATCGATACTCTGATGCGGCGCGGTGCTTCCTCACCCAGTCTCCGAGCGAGGTGGATACCGAATATTCTTGACGTCCGAGCAAGATAGTGCCTTCCCGTCTGCCGCGACGTCTCATCCAGAAGTGCCAGGAGGCGTATGGCTGTTCGAGATACCCCACGATTCTCGAGCGTGGCCTTACGACCTCCAACACCAACTCAGCGACCAATCGGTGGTCGGGGTGTAGCAACGGACCCATGGGTGCCCAAACCATGCCGTGCCTGAGGTTGGCGCGTAGAGCATGGGCTACCTCGGCGCGTCGCAGTACGCTGCGATTATCGCTGTCGGGGAACGGTAGCCACTCTGGGTCGGCACCGAGAGTCCGGCATGCTCGGGCATCCTCCAGGCGTCTGGCTTGGGCAGCTTCACCGGCGGTTGTAAAGCCACAGTTCCTGTCCCAAGGAGCCGCGCTGCCACGGGACTCCGGCTCGTTCGCGAAGACCGTCAGAACTGTGACCGCCCGGCCCGCACGCGCCTGAGAGGAGATCGAAGCGCCAACTGAGAATGCGGCATCATCCAGATGCGGGGAGACTACCGTGACGTCTGGCGATAAGCGTGCGCTGGGGGTCATATGACTTCCAGGTTTGCCACGGGAATGAATGAGCCCGAACGCAGTCAGCGAGAATCCTCGCGCGAAGCTATGAGTCGAAAGGGAGCATCGAGCCTACCCGAAAATAATTTCTGGGCCGGGAGGCGAGGATACCACAGCACCTGCGCGTCGCGGATAACGCGCTCGGGAATACCGTTCGGATTGTGTGCGCTCCTACCCGGCCGGGGATCCAACACTCATCCCGTGCGCTGGAATCGATAGTTGCTGCCGTAGGCGCCTGTTGCCAGACCGGGCAAGAGTTCGCCGCGATGCTCGGCGGCCGGACGCCTGGACATGCCCGCGGCCGGTTTCCGGCCGCCCACCCGGTCGTCGGCCGCCCGTTCGTGACGATCACAAGGCTCAGCATCGACCTGAACCGCAGCACCGACCTCGCGGCAGCGCCGCGACCAAGCGGCGAGACATGCCGTTCGGAGTTGACGAGTCGCTCCGGAGGGGTACCATCGTGTGGTTTTCGGCACTTCCGTCGTCCAAGAATGGCTCGGTCGAGCCATGCGCCCGGCACGATTCGAACGTGCGACCTCTGCCTCCGCAGGGCAGCGCTCTATCCCCTGAGCTACGGGCGCGGGAGCGGCAGTCTATCCAACCTGGGGCGGTCGGACACCCGGCAGCCATGGTCACCCACCCGTTCCGGCGGCGTCTCACCCCGTAGAATCCCCGGCGACGATCGCGGCCGCCGGACGGCGATCGCGGGGAGCTCGGTGCAGGAGGGACGAGATGGATCGCATTTCGCGGGGATTCAAGGGTCGACCTCGAGCGGATGCTCCCGCCGGCCGGGTGCCACCCGGCCAGTACGTGACCGCAGACTTCCCCGTGCTGTCGGCCGGCCCGACGCCGCGCGTCGAGACGGCCGACTGGCGACTGTCAATCACCGGTGAGATCGACCAGCCGCTGAGCTGGACGTGGGAGCAGTTCAGGGCGCTGGACGACGAGCAGGTGGGCGTCGACATCCACTGCGTCACGAAGTGGTCGAAGCTCGACACGACCTGGGCGGGTGTCTCGCTGGACACGCTGCTGGCGGGGGTTGAGACGGCTGCCGAGTTCGTGCTCGTCCACTCCTACGGCGGCTACACCACCAACCTCCCGCTGGCCGACGTGATCGACGGCAAGGCGTGGGTCGTCCACACCTATGACGGCGAGCCGCTCGACCCAGAGCACGGCGGCCCTGCGCGGCTGCTCGTCCCCCACCTGTACTTCTGGAAGAGCGCCAAGTGGGTGACCGGGATCGAGCTGAGAAACGACGAGGAGCCGGGGTTCTGGGAGGGCTACGGCTACCACATCTACGGAGACCCGTGGCTGGAACAGCGATACGCGGGCGACTGAGCTGGCTGCTGGGCGAGGTCGTCGAGCTGATCGACGAGACGCCCACGGTGCGGACGATCGTGTTCGACTGCCGGGCTGGCCGGGTCACGTGCCGGGCAGCACGTCGACGTGCGGCTGACCGCCGAGGACGGCTATCAGGCACAGCGCAGCTACTCGATCGCGAACCCGCCCGATGGCCGTCTGGTTGCCCTGACCGTGGAGCGGCTCGACGACGGCGAGGTCTCGGGGTATCTGACCGAGGAGCTGCGGGTCGGCGACCGGATCGAGCTGCGGGGGCCGATCGGCGGCTACTTCGTCTGGCACGCCGAGCTCGGCGGCCCGCTGCTGCTGATTGCGGGCGGAAGTGGGGTCGTGCCGCTGATGGCGATGCTGCGTCACCGCGTCGCCGCCGGCAGCGACGTCTCCGTGCGGCTGCTGCTGTCGTCACGCACCTGGGAGCAGATCATCTTTCGTGATGAGCTGGAGCGTCTTGGCAGCGAGGACGGCATCCAGGTGATCCACACCCTGACCGGCTCGCAGCCGCCGTCGTGGCAGGGCTACTCTCGCCGCATCGACCGCGAGATGCTGGCCGAGGTGGCGTGGCCGGTGAGCGACGCAGGGCCGCAGTTCGTATGCGGCCCTACAGGCCTGGTCGAGGCGGCCGCGACCGCGCTGACCCAGCTTGGACACGAGCCCGCCCGGATCAAGACGGAACGCTTCGGTCCCACAGGAGGACGACCATGACAGAGTTTGATCGACACCTCGACGGAAACGCCCTTGGCGGGATGCTGGCGGAAGTGTTCGGACGCGAGATGACCGCCGCCGTCGGCACCTGCTCGGCCTGCGGGTCGGTGAACGCGGTCGGTGCTGCGATCGCCTACACGCAGGCGCCGGGCGATGTGCTCAGATGTCCCGGCTGCGGCACCGTCCTGCTGGTCTTCGTCCACCGCCCTGACGGCTATCGGATCACCGTTGGGTCCATCCGCTGCATTGAGGTGGTGGCCTAGCAACCGCTGAAACTGATACACCAGTGTCATGAAGCGCAAATAGCGTTGTAAACACACCATCAATCGGTTACGCTGGTGTTGATGCTGCTCCCCGGCCATGAGCCCGGTGACCGCGAGCCCGCCCCCGGCGCCCTTCGGGTCGTCCAGCTGTTCGTGAACACGTACAACCAGGAGTTGCCGGGAGACCGGATCGGTACCGCCGCCGGCCTGGCGGACTTCTGCTCAGAACACGGATTGGAAGGCGGCAGGGCGTCGGCCGGTGACGTGGCGCGGGCGATCGAACTGCGCGAGGCGCTGCGGCTGCTGCTGATGGCGAACAACGGCCATCCGCTCGACGGCGACGCGGCGGCGGTGGTCGAGCATGCTGCACGAGCAGCCCAGTTCGGCGTGCGGCTGGATACCACCGGCGGCGCGTCGCTGGTGCCGCAGGCGCCGGGCATGGACGGTGCGCTGGGCGGGATCGTCGCCATCGCCTACGCGGCCATGGCGGACGGCAGCTGGCGACGGCTGAAGGCCTGTCGCCGCGACGTCTGCCAGTGGGCCTTCTACGACCACTCGCGCAACCGCTCCGGCGCCTGGTGTGCGATGGCGATCTGCGGCAACCGCACCAAGACGCGCGGCTATCGCAACCGGCGGGCCTCGTGATGCCGGGCCTGCGTTCGGCGCTGCCGGCGCTCGAGCTGGCCTGGGCGCGGGCCCGAGCGCGGCCGGGACGGGGCTTGCTGGTGGCAGCCGGCGTGGCCGTTGCGATGGCCGGCTTCGGGATCGTTGTCGGTGCCGGCACCATCACCGCCGAGCTGGCGACGCGGCGAGCCGTCGAGCGGCTCGATGCGCCACAACGGCGGTCCGCGCTGGGCTGGTACGGCGTGCCGCCGGCCACCGGCTACGGCACGATCGATGCCCGCGCGACCACCGCGCTCGCCCGGCTGAGCGGCGGCCGGATCGCGCATAGCTTGATCTTCCCCCGGCTCAGCCTTGCCGGTGCCTCCCTCGACTTGGCGGCGCTCGACGACCCCGGCCGCTACCTGCGCTTGACCAGTGGCCGGCTGCCCGGCCCCTGCCTGCCCGAGCGCTGCGAGGTCGTCCAGGTCGGCGACGTCGCGGCGCCTGAGGTGATCGCGCAACCGGGGGTGCGGCTGGTGCGCGTCGGCATCGCCCGGCCGATCGGTTCGCTGCCGCTACCCGGCCGCGCCGCCAGCACGGGCCATGGTGCGCGAGCTCCGTTCCTGGTGGCCGGCTCGGTGGCGCAGCTGTCGGGTCTGCCGGCGTTCTCGTCGGTCTACCGCGCCTACGGCTGGTCGGCGCCGCTCGAACCTCGCGTGACGCACGTCTGGGGTATCGACGGCCTGCTGGGCGAGGAGGCGCGGGTGCAGTCGTCGCTGCTGTTCCCCGGTTCGAACTTCCGCATCGCCGGGCCCGATCGGACGCTGCTCGACGTCCGCGACCGGGCACGCGTCGGCCGGCACCGGCTGTTGCTGGTGGGCGGCAGCGCGGCCGCACTGCTGCTTTCGTTCGTGCTGCTCGCGGCGGGGACGCTGCGCGCCGATCTGGACGCCGAGTGGAGGCGGCTCGAGCGGCGCGGCGCGCGGCTGTGGCAGCGCTGGCTGCTGGCGATCGTCGAGGGCGGCTGGATGACCGCGCTGGGGGCAATCGCCGGGTTCGCGCTCGCCTGGCTGACCATCGCCCTGATCGCGGACCACGACGATCTCAGCGGCTCGGCCGTGCTCCGCCACTCGCTGCTCTCGGGCGATGGGATCACGCTGATGGTCGCCGCCTGGGCGGTGTCGTTGGGCGTGCTGCTGGCGGCCGAGCGGATGCCGGCCGGTGACGCGCGCATCGGGCCGTTCTCGCCGATCGACCTGCTGGCGGCGGCGGCTCTGGCGGCTGCCGTGCTGGCCGCCGCCCGCGGCAGCGCCGACAGCAGCGACCTGCGGTCGTCCGACCCGTTGCTGCCCCTGCTGCCATCGCTGATCTGCCTGGCCGCCGGAGTGGTCGCGGCGCGAGCCACCGGCGGTCTTGCCCGGCTGGCCGAACGGTCGGCGCGCGGCCGATCGCCAGGGCCGCGGCTGGCGGCCCTATGGCTGGCGCGGGGCGGAGCCCGCTCGTCGATCACGACCGGGTTTCTGGTGGTGAGCATCGGGCTGGCGCTGTTCGCGGCCACCTACGCCGGTACGCTCGAGCGGGGAGAGCGCGACCAGGCAGCGTTCCAGGTGCCGGCGTCTGTGACGATCGGCGAGGGTGCGCAGCTTGTGTCTCCGCTGGACGCGGCTCCGCTCTCGCGGTATGCCCAGATCGCCCGCGGAGGCTGGGCGGCACCGGTGCTGCGCCGGTCCGGCACCGTGCCGCTAATCGGCCTCAGCCCGGTGCCGGTGGACGTGCTGGGCGTGCCGGCGGGCGACGTGCGGAGGTTGGCGCCATGGCGGTCGCAGTACGGCACGCTGCCCGTCGCCCGTCCGGCGCCGCTGGCCGGCGTCAGCCTGCCGGCGTCGAGCCGGCTCACGGTCACCGCTTCTGCGCACGGCGTGCCGGTGATGCTGACCGCGGCCGTCGTGGGCGAGGATGGCCGAATCCAGCGCATCCCGCTCGGCATCGTCGGCACCAACCAGACGCGGCTGTCCGCGCCGCTGCCGCCGAGCGGCGCGCGGCTGGTGTCGTTTGCCTGTCTCGCTGACGCCGGCGGGTTCCAAGACGGCGACCCATCAGGAGGCGGAGGGCGGCTCCGCGCAAACGCTTCCCGGCAGCCTCACGCTGTCGGGCATCGATGGTATCGACGGCTGGGTCGTGCGAGGTGGCGAGCGGAGCCCGGGCTCCGGAGTTGCCCTGCGCTACTCGCTGGGCGCGGCGACGCCGTGTTGTTGCGAGCGCCTCAGCCGACCGACGTGCGGCCGATCGACGTGATCGCAAGCGCGGACGTCTCAGCCGCGGCGGGGCGGTCGCACACCATCCAGATCAGGATCCAGGACCGCGTGACCCTGAAGCTGCACATCGTCAGCGTCGCCCAGCGCTTCCCGACGCTCTCGTCGCCGTTCGTGGTGGCCGACGAGCAGACGCTGGCCACCGCCCTGAATGCGGACGCGCCGGGTATCGGCGATCCGGGTGAGGTGTGGCTGGGAGGGCTCTCGGACGGCGGAGCAGCGGCGGCAGACCAGCTCGCTAAGCCGCCCTTCGACGCGCTCGACGTGCACAACCGGGCCGCGGCCGAGGGGGTGCTCAGGTCCGATCCGCTCGCCCGTGGTATCACGCTGACGCTGTGGGCGGCTGCTGCGGTGGCGCTGGCGCTGGCGGTGGCCGGACTGGTGCTGGCGATCGTGGGCAGCCTGCGCGACGAACGCGGCGACCTGCACGACCTCGAGGTGCAGGGTGTGGCGCCGGCGACGCTGCGCGCGCAGCTGCGTCTCCGGGCGGTCGCGCTGACCCTCGCGGGAATGGTCGGCGGCGTCTTGCTCGGGTCGTGCTGGCCGCCTTGACGATTGCGCTGGTGACGGCTCCTCGCGGCCGGCGCCACCTCGCCGCAGCCGCCGCTGGTGCTCGATCCGGGTTGGCGGGAGCTGACGCTGGCCCTGTGCGGATTCATGGTGGCGGCTGCGCTCGCGGTCGCCGCGGTGACCGCCGGGGCGTTCCGTGAGCGGTCGCCGCGCCGGCAGGCGGGGACGGCGCCGTGACCGCCGCCGTGGACGTCCGGGAACTGTTTCGCATCCATCGCACGGCGGAGGGCGACGCCGCCGCGCTGCAGGGACTGACGCTGCGGATCGAGCCGGGCGAGCTGGTGGCGGTGCTCGGCCCGAGCGGTGCCGGAAAGAGCACCCTGCTCCGAATCCTCGCCGCGCTCGAGCGCCCCTCCGCGGGGAGCGCGATGGTGCTCGGCCACGAGGTGTCGGGCCTGCGCGGCCGGCGGGCGACAGCGTTTCGCGCGCGGCTGCTGGGGATCGTCGATCAGCACTACGGGCGGGCGCTGACCCCCGACCTGAGCTGCGGTCGCATCGTCGCCCAGTCGCTGGCCCTGAACGGCGCCGACAGGCGCGTCTGCGCAGCGCGCGCGGACGAGCTGCTGGAGCGTGTGGGACTGGCCGGCGTCGCCGCCGCGCGCCCGGCCGAGCTGTCGGGCGGCGAGCAGCAGCGGTGGCGGTGTGCGCCGCGGTTGCCCACCAGCCGTCACTGCTGCTGGCCGACGAGCCCGGCGGCGAGCTCGACGCCTCCAGCGCCCACGCCGTGTACGAGCTGATCGCGGAGCTGGCACGCGAGCACGGTACGACGGTGGTGATGGTCAGCCACGATCCAGCGACGGCGGCCGTGGCCGATCGAAGCGTGCAGATCCGCGACGGCCGGCTGAGCGACGAGACGCTGCGGCACGGCTCGGCAGCGATCGTGGTCGGCCGCGGAGGCTGGCTGCGCGTGCCCGAGCAGCTGCTTCGCGACGCCGGTATCGGCGGCCGCGCCGAGGCCGAGCTGGGCGAGGACGGGGTGCTGTTGCGGCCATCGGGAGGGCTCGTCGAGGCGGCTCCGGCCCCGATCGCCGACCAGAGCAGTCGAGATCAGCTCGGGAATCGCGGCTGAGCTGGTCGGCGTCCATAAGTCCTACGGCGACGGGCGCGCGCGCGCACGGTGCTGGACGGGCTCACCTATCGCTTCGCGGCTGGGCGCCTGACGGTGGTGACGGGGCGTTCCGGCTCGGGCAAGAGCACGGTGCTTCGGCTGCTGGCCGGCCTCGAGCCGGTGAACGAGGGCCGGGTCGTGGTGCTGGGCCAGGCGCTCGGCGGTCGCTCGCGGGCCGAGGTGGCGGCGTTCAGACGCGAGCACGTGGCGGTGGTCGCCCAAGAGCCCGACCTGATCGGTTTTCTGGGAGCTGCCGAGAAACATCGCCCTGTCGCTGTCGTTGCGCGGGGTGGCACACGACGAGGCGACGTTAGGCGCGGGCGGCCCGGCTGGCTGTCACGGGTTGGTCTCGAGCATCGCGCCGACCAGCGTGTCGAGCGGCTGTCCGCGGGTGAGCGGCAGCGGGTGGCGATTGCCCGTGCGCTTGCCGCCGAGACCGAGCTGGTGGTTGTCGACGAGCCCACCTCGCGGCTCGATCAGGTCAATGCAGCCCTGGTCGGGCGGCTGTTGGCCGATGCCTGCCGGCTGCACGGGGCGACCATCATCTGCTCGACGCACAGAGCCGTTGGTGGTGGAGTCGGCGGATGCAGAACTGGCGCTGGAGCAGCGGGTGACCGCCACATCGTTGGTCGGGTAGAAGTGGGTCGTTTTCGCGATGCACCTCTTTCGGGGGATGTGAACGGCGGCTGAGAGGCCGATCTGGGTTGCGGCGCACCTTCGGGGTGCGCGGCACCCACTCGGCGCGGCGCGATCTGGGGTCTACTCCGGTTTTGTCGCGCGGCGCATCCGCGTGGTTGTCGCCGAGGCCCTCGGGTTGGAGCCCCCGGGGGCTTCGGCCCTTGATCTCGCCGCGCGCCGTGCCGATAGCACCGTGACCGGGCGGGGTGGTGGCTTCACGCTCCGCCCGGTCGCTTTTTAATGCGCACGGGAGGCTGAGGGGTTCTCGCCGTCGCTGTTCGTCGAGCACTTCGGCCTTCCAATGACGGATCGCGTCCCCGAGCTCCGCGTACGCGTCCTCAGCGTGGCCGGCCGGAGTAAACGGTTCGCCCGAGTCGAAGTAGAAGTTCGCACCCGCAGCGGTGATCGCGTCGCCGAGCGCAACGAGCAGCCGGCTGGCCGCGTCGTCGAGGGCTGCCACCGGGTCATCGGCGCCGAACCACACGTCCCGCTGGTCGAGCGTGAGCAGGTGTCGGGCTGCCTCGAACCTCGTGTCCATGAGGCGCCCGTCATCCCACATGGAGATCACCGCTGCGAGAAGGCGGTGCCTCGGATCATCGTCATTGGCTGACACCAGCCCGTCCAGTGAACGCAGGAGCGTCCCGATCTCCGCATCTCGCACCAACGGAGGCTGCAAGTCCTGGGTGTCGTCGAGTTGGGGGTCCATTACGCCGGCTCGGGGCAACGGTAGCAGCGGTCAACCGAGACCACCAGTGAAAGCGACGGGGGGAGGGATTCGGACCGCCGGTCGCCTTGACGCCCGCTGCTTGCGAACTGTCGTCGGGCAGGCAGCCCGTAATTCGCCTCTCCGGACACCGGCCCGCCAGTTCCGAGCGGCCGCCTGAGCGCGTTTCGCCAGTCTGAGCCCTGTGACGCACTCGTTGCGTTTGGAGGTGGCTAAGCGTCCCGGCGGATCGATGCGCGTCGGCGAGTGGACTCGCCTGTGGCGTCCTCAGCTGGCTTGGCGCGTCGCTGCGAGCCGTACTGACGATGGCGATTGACGCGGCTCGTCGATGGGTTGGCGGAACGCGACCGACAACCGGTTGAAGCCATTGATCGAGATGACCGCGTAGGTGAGCGCCACGACCTCCTCGGCGGTGAACCACCGCCCAACCTCGTCATACGCGGCGTCGGACGCGTGGGTATCCGCGACCAGTGTCAACTCCTCGCACCATGCCAGCGCAGCGCGCTCGCGCTTCGAGTAGCAGGGCGCCTCACGCCACACCGAGAGGAGGTCGAGCCGCATGTCCGTCTCACGCCTGGATCGCGCCGCACGAGTGTGAGTCTCCACGCAGTAGGCACAGCCGTTGATCTGCGATGCGCGGATCTTGACTAGCTCGACCAGCTGCGGTTCAAGCGAGCTGCGGCGCACCTCCCGAACCAGTCCGACCATCGCAGACATCGCGCCGGGCATCACATCGGCATAGTGGAAACGCATCACGGCCTCCTTTGAACACTGCTCACTTTCTGTCTGGAGCATCGGTGATGCTAAAGCGCGCCCCATCAGTATCCGTACTGACGCGTTTGCGGCAAACTGCGTGCCTTTCGCCTGCGACAGGGTGCAGGGCTTCGTCCTGCTCGAAGCGCTTGGTCACGAGCTGCTCAGCCGCCGAGCGGCCACGCGAGCAGAAGCAACAGGGATCGCCGACGAGCTCGCCGCCGCACCGGCACTGCAAGAACGAGGCTCGGCGTGAACAGGCGAGCCCTTCGCGGGTTCTCCGCCGGCCGGATCAGCGAGAACCCCGTTGCAGCTTCCCGAGGGTTGGTTATAGCCTGGAATGCGTCTGGTAGGAGGCACTATGAGCACATCGTCCTCAGCATGGAGTAGCGAGTCCCGGCGCCATCGGGTGGTGGTCGGATCGAGCTTTGCCGGCCTGACGGCAGCTCTCGAAGTGAAGCGACGGCTGAAGAAGCGCGCGAACGTGACGGTGATCGATCAGCGCGACTACATCGCCTTCGAACAGGTCTTCCTGGACGGCCGAAAACGCGAATCGCTGGTGGTCTAGCGATGGACACCTGCACCACCGGATCCTGGAAGCCGTTCCCCGGTCATGAAGACGCGTTCGTTGAGGCCTGGACGGAGTTTTCAAACTGGGCGAGCAGGATGCCCGGCGCGGGGAGGGCAATCCTGGCGCGCGATCTGCGCGACCCCGAACGATTCGTCAGCTTTGTGGAGTGGGAAAGCATCGACGCAGTACGAGGATGGAAATCCTCCCCAGAGTTCAAACTCCGGATGGCCCGCGTACAAGCCCACATCGACAAGTTCGCGCCCACCGAACTGGAGCTTGTTGCCGCCTGCGCCGCCGGCCACGAGGTCGGGCAGACGGCGCCAGCTCACACCCTCAAACTCGCACTTGGAGGCACTGTATGACTACGACCACCAGCTACGCCATCACCCGTGACCTTGACCGGCCCTTCGACCAGGTGGTCGCTCGGATCCGAGAGGAACTCGCCAGCGAAGGCTTCGGCGTGCTCACGGAGATCGACGTGCAGGCCACCCTCAAGCAGAAGCTCAACCTCGACGTCGAGCCCTACGTGATCCTCGGCGCGTGTAATCCTCACCTTGCGAGCAAGGGCCTCGCCATCGAACCCGACCTCGGCGTGCTCCTCCCCTGCAACGTTGTCGTCCGCAGGCAAGGCCAGCACACCCACGTCGCGGCGATGGAACCCGCCTCAGCGCTCAAGCTCGCCGACAACCCCGACTTGGAACCGCTCGCCAACGAGGCGCAGGAGCGCATCACACGCGCAGTCGAACGAACCTAACCGGTGCGCGCTCCGGGCACGGTCCGGCTCCAATGTGAGCTCCGCCAGATCTTGCACGAACTCGGACATTCAGACCCGCTGCCTGTCTCGAACACTCGCTCGTCCCTGGGTGAGCGGCGAACGACGTGTGCGCCAGTTGTGCGCCATTGAGCGCCGGTTCCAGCGAAC
>CAVWLK010000007.1:0-3997 GCA_963755675.1 uncultured Actinomycetes bacterium | reverse complement strand
AACTCGCCGATCAAACCACGCCGGCAACGCCAGCCCGACAGCAAGGAGCGATCCACCGGCGGCACCCGCGCGACCCCAAACGAGCAACTCCCAGACGATGATTTCCCAACCTTTCACGCCGCCGCTCAACGCGCCTTGCGCGGAACAGCGCGACAGCGCTTCGACGCCACCTACCAGAACGCCCTCCGGGCTGCCGATGATGCGTGGGGGGCGCACCCACCGCGCAACGTCGAGGACGTCGCTCACAGGATGCTGAAGATCGTCCTGCCCGCCGACAGTACGAACGACCTGCTGATCAAGGTACGCGCCGTCCAGGTCAGCGCCCTGCACACCGGTTACCTGATCGGCTGGCACGCGGTCGGAGCCGCACTGGCCACCCGTCCCCGACCAGACGACCCCGCCGCGCTCATGACGCTGCGCAAGTACGCCGCAGCACGCCACGCCACCATGGGGCTGCTGCCGCTACTCGCCCCCACAGCAAGCCTCTCTGCGATGGCCGAGGTGCGCGTCGGCGACCTCGCGAGCGACGGCCACACCATCAGCATCGCCGGCGACACCATCGCGGTACCAGCGACCGCGGCAGGCATCCTTCGCACCCAACGGCTCCACCGCCTGATGATGGGCGCCACCGAAGACCACGGACTGATCCAGGCGGATACCCGCGCCATGACCAACACCGGCCGCGGCCTGATCAGCAGCACCGCGACAATCCACCGGCTGCTTCGAACTATCGAGGGCGAGACCGGCCTGCCGGTACTGGGCCGGTGGAACCGTCGAAAGGAAGAATCCGCCTTCGCCTGGGCGAAGCGCGCCGGGTTCACCATCAAACCACTACCCAAACCATCATGGAAACGATCCTGAACACCGCGCTCATCCGCCAGCGCCAGCTGGAGCTCGGCATCAGCCATCGCCAGCTCGCCCGACGCATCAACGTCACCGCGACGGCGGTTATGGCCCTCGAAAGAGGCACCAACCACCACACCCTCAAACTTCGCGAAGTCGACGACCTCGCCCGCGCGCTCAGCCTCCCCATCACCAGCCTGATCGCCGAACCCGCCGCAGCGCCACCACCAGCCCCCGATGACGTCGCGCTGGAAGCGGCGCTGCTCAGCATCCGCGGCCGTCGACGCATGATCCACATCGCACGGATGCTCGGCTGGCCACGCCAACGCGTCGAAGCCGCTGCAGAAGCACTCAGTCAACGACTCACCCACACCGGCGCCGTTCTCGAAAACACCGATCTCGGCATCCAAATCCGCCCCCGACCAGGCGTTCTCGACATCGAGCTGCCAATCACGGATCGCGTCCGCGATGCCAAACACTCCCGGCCGCTCACAACTCTCGAAGCGGCGATGCTGCTCGACGCCGTCCAAACCGGGCACATCTCCAACCGCCACATCGTCGCCAACGCCACCAGAGTCGCCGCCGCATCACTACTCAAGCGCGGCTACCTCGAACCCGACAACACCGGACTCCACCCCTCACAGGACGTCTCATCGACGATCACGACGACCCCACCCCGCCGGTCACGCGAGCACAAGAACAAGCAGTCATGACCGATATGGTGAGCCGCTCATCGTGGCCGTCGGAGGTCGTCGAGTTGCTGCGCGTCGAACTGCTCGAACGTGCGCTCGGCAAGCTGTTCGAGCCGAGCCGACTGGACGACCCTGGATAGGGCCACCTGGATGGTCTTGGTTATCGAGCCTTCAGTGCCGAGCACTTCTGCAGCCTTAGAGACCAGCACCTCGTCGAGATCGAGCGTCATGCGCTTCATCGAGCCAGATTTCGGGAACATTGCGAAAAGATACCCGAGCGCCGTGGGCGGACAGTCATGGAACCAAACCAGCGCGCCGAACGTCGTAGAGTCATGAAACGCTTCAGATCCGTCGCCGTCCCTGTTGCCATAGTCGCGCTCGCCACCAGCGGCTGCATCGGCTCTGGCAGCGCGGTTGACAGCAGTGCGCAGGGCACCACGCCACCGACGACCGATGTAATGATCACCTACGCCGTGCCAACCTGCCCGCCAGGCGCACGCTGCGTCCAGTTCCCTGGCACGAAGTCCTACATGGTGAGCCGCCAGCTCACATGCTCGCCGGCCCCGGCCAAAGGCAACTACACCGATCCCGCCGCCGCGTGCCGTGCGCTCAACGATATCGTTGCCAAGCAGCGCCAACAGCAGCCCGCGGCGATCTGTCGCTGCCTGATGATCCGGGCCGCACCCAAGGCCGTCGGTTACTACGACGGCAAGCGGCGCACGATTCGGCTTGACGGCTGCTCACTCTGCGGCCTGCACGGGATCACAGCCGATCTCACGGCGCTCATGCCGGGCGCGCAAGGGTAGGGGCGTTTTATCTCCGCGTTGGGTTTGGGAGAGGCGTGGGTCGCTAGGCGGTCCATGTCGCTCGGCACGGGCCGCGGACGATCACGTTCGGCCGACCGCCCGCAAAGGGGATGGTCTCGATCAGGCCGTAGGGAGTTGCCGTGCCGCCGCAACCGATCGCGGCGAGTACGGTGTTGCCGTTGCGAGAGAGGCCCTGTGCGAAGAGGTCGCCGACGAATCCAGTCAGGGCTCGCGCGTCTCCTGTCGTGACGTCGACGGCATAGAGCTTGCCGTTGTGGGAGGCGGGGTACGCGGCCAGGATGCGGTCGCCGTTGGCCGACCAGGCTGCGGATAGATGCCGGCGTGGGTGTGTGTCAACTGGTGGGAGTGCTGCCGGCGGCGTTCATCAGCCAGACGTCGCCGTGGCAGTCGCCGCAGCGGTCACCACCCTTGCCGTTGATACCGAAGCGTTCAAAGGCGATGCCGCGTGGCCCCCACAGGGGTGCGTAGCTTCGATCATCGCTAGTCAGTGCTCGGATCCGACCGTCGGGGAGGGTGATGCTCAGGATGTTCGTGCCGCTTCCGGTGCTGTGGCTGAACGCGAGGGTCTTGCCGTCGGGGAGAAGGTGTAGTTGCCGCTGCCTTGCGGCACCTTGAACGTCCGCGCCGGCCCGTTTGGTGCGTGCACGATCGTGACACGGCCGAGGCTCTCCGATGCGATGAACTGTGCAATCCCACGACCAAACGATGGCGTCGCTGGCCTCGGCGGCGAGGGCTCGCGGCTGCCCGCCGCGCGAGCTGATCACGAACAGCCGACCAGAGCCGCCGGGGCGGCTGCGCCAGAACGCGACCCAACGACCGTCCGGCGATAGCGCCGGATCGTTCCCCGGCGCCAGGCGAACGGGATCCTGACCGGTCGGCGTTGCTCGGTAGATCACTTCCGGGCCGCCGAACGGCGGAGAACCGCTTGGCGTGGCATAGACGAGCAGCTCCCGCTTGGGCGTCGGTAAGGCTGTCACCGACTCGCTCTCACCGCCGCGGCCCAAGCTCAGCGCAGCCCAGCTCAACGCGCCCAAGATCACGACGCCTACCAGCCACCGACCGTAACGATGGCTCCTAAGGAACGGCCGTCATGGCCTACCGGGGGACTTGACGGCGCGGCGAGCCGACCGGCGGCTTGCTGTTCCTCAGAACGTGCATCGGCTCCTTGTTCGACACCGAGCGGCTCTGTCCGGTTCCCAGTCCCCACGGCTTGCCACCGATGACGTTGAGGTTGCGGGCTTGGGAGCGGTGGCCGCGGCACGCCTTGGCACCGTGGGGACCGATTAGCCCGATTAGGTTGACGCTGGTGCTCTGCCCCGGTGGAGAAGAAGCGGTCGATGTACGCGGTGTGATCGAGGTCGCTGTCGCGGATGAGTGAGAAGCACTCCGCCCCATCACTGGGTGGCTGGAACATTTCGAAGGACTGCCACAGATCGAGAACCTCACCGTCGATGCCGTCAACCCATTCAGCTGCCTCCTGCTTGGCGGCCGCGAACGCCTCGTCCGACGACGGCCGCTCCCACAGTGTGATCCGCTCCTCGAACCCTCCTTCGTAGCTAATCACGTGTCGAACGGCAAACCACGGCATGCAGGGATTCTAAGGCCGCAACGCTCCTCACCGGATCGACGGTGGGT
>CAVWLK010000006.1:0-9753 GCA_963755675.1 uncultured Actinomycetes bacterium | reverse complement strand
CACCGCCCATTTGGACGCCGAATACCCTGAGCGATTGCGGTAGCCGCGGAGGCCCGAGGTGCCGGCGATGTTCACGATCCGACCGGAACCGTTCGCGATCATCGCCGGGATCACCGCCTTGCACGGGAGAAACGTACCGACGATGTTCAGCTCGAGGATGCTGCGGAACTCGTCGGCCGGATACTCGTGGCACGGCGTCTCGATCGGGCCGGTGCCACCGGCGGAGTTCACGAGAATTCCACACGGCCGAACGCCTCGAGTGCCTGGGCGACCAGGGCCTTGGTGTCGTCCTCGGACGTCACATCGCATCGCATCCCGATGACGCGGCCTTCTGTCGAGGGCCGTTCAGCTCGCCGACGGCGGTGTCGATGGCTCTCTGGTCGCGTCCGGCCACGACGACTGCTGCGCCCTCGCGCGCCATCAGCTTCCCAACCAGCCGCCCGATTCCTTTCGCTCCGCCCGTGACCACCGCGACGCGCCCTTCCAGCTCCCGTTGCCTGGTGTCGGCCGATGCTGGTGTAGTGGCGGCGGCTTGTCTGGCGCCATTCCTGCTGTCCCTACGGTTCTCGACTACTGAGAAGTTGATTGCGCATAGCGAGAGGCGATGCTAGCATCGCGCCGTCCTCGAGTGCAAGGAGGGAGCGATGAGCCGCACCGATCTCGCGCTGCTGCGCGACGCCATTGACATGCACGCCCACACCCATCCGGCGCTGTTCAACCGACCCATCGACGACGCCGACCTCGCGCAGCAGGCCATCGACTTTGGTATGCGCGGGGTCGTGCTCAAGGATCACGACCAGGCGACGATGGGCCGGGCCTACCACGTCAGCAGGATGTATCCCGAGACGACTGCGTTTGGCGCCATCGTGCTCAACCGCTCGGTTGGGGGGATCAACCCGCACGTCGTCCAGGCCGCGCTCCAGTACGGCGCGAAGATCGTGTTCATGCCCTCCAACCACTCCAAGTGGCATGCCGACTACTTCCAGACCCCCGACTATCCGCAACTAGGGCGGATGCAGAAGCAACTCCCTGGCGTTGGGGTCACCGTATTCGATGAGTCAGGCGCGTTGACGCCTGAAGCGGTGGAGGTTGTGAGGCTTGTCGCGGATGCCGACGCCTGCCTGGCGACCGGCCACCTCAGCATCGCTGAGATTCGCGCCCTGCTCGATGCGGCTACCGCCAACGGCGTCACGAAGTTCCTTGTCACGCATGCCAACTGGGCGCTCTGCCGCCTCGAGCCGGACGTTCAACGTGAACTGATTGCGGCCGGCGCGTACCTCGAATATGTCGCGGTCTCGTGCTGCTCGCCGATCTTCTGGGAACAAAAGCCGGACGAGCTTGCCGAGTGGATCGAAGCGCTCGGGGGAGACCGCTTGGTACTGAGCTCGGACCTCGGCCAGGCGTCCGCTCCGCCCCATGCCGAGGGCATGCGTATGCTGATCCGGTCTCTACTGGATGTCGGGGCGAGTGCAGACGAACTCGAGAAGATGACAAAGGCCAACCCTGCGACGCTCCTCGGCCTGTCTCAGTAGCGCGCTCCTCGGACGTTGACACGTCTCCATCCGCCCACCAGCTGAGCGATCGGTGTCACTGGCGGCAAACGGGCTGACGCTATACCAGATCGCGCGGAATCCGAAATCGCCACTCGCGCGCACACACGTCCTCCCCCGCCGACCGTGCCAACAGCCGAATCTCGATGTGGAACGCCGCTTTGTCGGAGTGCATCGAGCTCGACACGTTTACCTCCGCGTCCCAGCCAACGCCCGTCAGCCGCACCTGTCGCCGACTGTCGATCGTGGCCGAGAGCGGCTCGCAGTCGGCGATCGTGTAATCGTCGGGGCCACTCCAGTCGACCCGCCTCCCGCCGGCCAGCTCGAGGTCGAAGTCGTGGGGGATGTGCGTCAGGCGGTGGACGCGCCCCGCGTGCTCGAGCACGCGCTCGCCCGAGCGGGAGCGGTGCTGAGTATGCGCAAGCGGCAATGCGGACTGCGGCTCACGAGCCGGTCCGGCGCTCTCGGCCGCCGTCGAGAGCGGCAGCTCGAGCGACGATCCGTCACCCGCGTACACGGTCAGCGTGGCCGGCTCGGGCGAAGGCCAGAGCCAGGGCCAGAAGCAGGTGGCGAGCGCCAGCCGTAGACGCTGCCCGGTCTCGACTGCCTGGCCGAGCGACTGCAACGGCACCGTCACGTCGTACGCGCGGCCGGGCTCGAGCGGCGCCGGCTCGGCAGGCGAGGCGCGGTGCGTGAGGTTCGCGATGCCGTGGGTGAGCACGGCCGAGCTGCCGTCCGGCGACACGGCGTTCAGGCGCACAGCCACCTGTGCCAGCGGCCGTCCGCTCGAGAGCCGCAGGCGCAAAACCGGCTTCCCCAGCAGCTCCGTCCGCTGCTTCATCGGCGCGCTCGTGAAGCACAGCGCCAGCTCGTCCTCGCCGCGCTGGTCGGGTGCCCAGTCGCCGGGATGGCCGAACGGACACCAGAAGCCGCCCTCCAGCCCCGCGTGCTGCGGCGAGCAGATCTCGAGCTCGCCGGGCGCGTCCGAGCCAAGCACGCGGTCGCCGCCCAGCGTCAGCGTGAGCATCTGCGGGTGCGCCGGCGGCCACGACGGCTCCGCCACCCAGCGCCCCTGCCGTTGCGCGTGGAATGTGGCCGGCGGGGGCGGCTCCTGCATCCACGCCATCAGCATCGGCTCGTCGCGAACTCCGGTGGGGATGCCGCGCAGCCATTCGTCGAACCAGCGCCGGCACTCTTGCAGGAACCCGATCCAGGGGCCCGGCGCGACCGGGTCGTGCGGATAGGCGTGCGACCAGGGGCCGATCAGCCCGCGCCGGGGCGCGTCCAGGCCCTCGAGCATCCGCAGCACCGCATCGCGGTAGCCGTCCGACCAGCCGCCGACGGCCATCACCGGGCAGCCGATCGCGGCGTAGTCCTCGCAGACTGAGCCGTGGCGCCAGTAGTCATCGCGGCGCTGGTGTGTTAGCCATGGCTCGATCATCGGCCGTGCGCATGAAGGCGCTCCAGCCACATCTCGCGCCAGCGCTCGCCCACCACTGTTGGGTCGGGCGGGAGCGTGGAAAAGACGAGCATCGACGTCGCCCAGCTTTGCTGCGTCTCGGCCAGTAGCGAGCCGCCGATGTAGTGAACGTCGTCGGCGTAGCGGTCGTCGGTCGACATGCACGAGATCACGCGCTCGTAGCGCCGGAGGGCGCCGCGCCGCCACCTGTAGGCCGTTGAACCCGCCCCAGGAGATGCCGATCATACCGACGGCCCCGTTGCACCAGTCCTGCGCAGCAATCCAGGCAATCACCTCGAGCGCATCCTCCTGCTCCTGCGCGAGGTACTCGTCGAGCAACACACCGTCGGAGTCGCCGCTGCCACGCAGGTCGACGCGCAGGCAGACGTAACCGTGCTCGGCGAACCAGGCCATGCGGCTCTCGTCCTGTGGGGCGGTGATGTCATCCTTCCGGTAGGGGATGTACTCGAGGATGGCGGGAGCCGGCGTCGCGTCGGGGAGCCAGAGGCGGGCTGACAGTCGACAGCCGTCCGACAGCGGGATCCAGGCGTGTTGCGCCCGGATCAACTCAGTCACCAATCACCGCGCGGTCAAGGCGCGATCGCAAAGCTCGCCCGCCGGCGGGCACATCACGAGCTCGATGCTACGACGTGGGATCATGGTCCCCGTTCGGCGGATCGGACCGCCTCCCGCCACGATCCACGCCGCCTCCGCCGGCCACGACACCGTCACCCGGTCGCCGACCGCCGCCTGCTCGCCGCCGCCCACCGTCGCCCGTACCCTGCCCAGCGCCTCGGTCTCGAGCTCCAGGTGCTTGGCCGGCCCGACGTACGACACGTCGGCGACCGTGGCGGCATACCCCTCGCCGCTCAGCCGGAGTGACTCCGGCCGCACGATCATGCTCACCGCCGCGCCCTCGGCGATCCCCTCCGGACCGTAGGCGGGGAGCTCGCCGACGTCGCCGGCCCGCAGCCGGTACTTGCCCTCGCCGAGCGCCGCGTCCACCACCGCCTCCGTGCGGTTGGACGCGCCCACGAAGTCGGCAACGAACAGCGTCGCCGGCTTTCGGTACACATCCTCGGGCGTCCCCATCTGCTCGAGCAGACCGTCGTGCATGACCGCGACTCGGTCGGACATCGAGAAGGCCTCCTCCTGGTCATGCGTCACGTACACGAACGTGATCCCGACCCGCCGCTGCACCGCCTTCAGCTGCCCCTGCAGCTCCTTTCGCAGTTTCAGGTCGAGCGCGCCCAGCGGCTCGTCCAGCAAGAGCACCTTCGGGTGCTTGACCAGCGCCCGCGCCAGCGCGACGCGCTGCTGCTGCCCGCCCGAGAGCTGCGCCGGTCGCGAGTTTTTCGCGGCCGGTCAGCTGCACCAGCTCGAGCATCTCGGCGACGCGTGTTCGGATCTCGGCCCGCGGTCGCTTTTCCTCGACCAGGCCGAAGGCGACGTTGTCTGCCACCGAGAGGTGCGGGAACAGCGCGTAGGACTGGAACACCGTGTTCACCGGCCGCCGGTAGGCGGGCCGCCGCGTGATGTCCTCGCCGCCCACCTCGATCGTGCCCTCGTCGGGGTGCTCGAGCCCCGCGACCATCCTCAGCGTCGTCGTCTTGCCGCAGCCACTCGGCCCGATCAGCGAGAAGAACCCGCCGGCCGGGATCTCCAGATCGAGGCTCTTCACCGCCACCAGGTCGCCGAACCGCTTCGTCAGCCCCGACAGCTTGACGGTCCCGGTCTCCATCAGTCGCGTCCCTCCGGCAGCGCCAGTGCCCGCCGCGCCCCGCGACCCAGCCGCGTCACCGCCAGGAACCCGACCGTGAACATGTCACCGTGAACAGCATCACCAGCATCCCGATCGCGTTGATCTCGGGTGTGATCCGGAACCGGATCATCGACAGGATCACCACCGGCAGCGGTGCCGTCCCCGACCCCACCAGGAAGTAGGACGTGACCACGTCGTCGAACGAGAACGTGAACGCGAGCAGCCCGGCCGCGACGATCCCGGCAGAGTCCCGGGAACGTCACCCGCCGGAACACCCGCCACGGGTTCGCGCCCAGGTCAGCTGCGGCGTCCTCGAGCGCGGGGTCGAGCGTCGCCACCCGCGCCTGGATGATCAGCGTCGCGTAGGCCGAGTTCCAGACCACGTGCCCGATCACCACAGCGGTAGTGCCCAGCGGGAACCGGATCTTCGAGAACAGGAGGAACAGCGCCACCGCGAACACCACCTCGGGCAGCATGATGCGCAGGTAGGTGAGCCCGTCGAACAGGCGCTGCGAGCGGTGACCGGCCCGCCGCCACCACAGCGACGCGCTTACCGCCAGCACCAGCGAGATCGCGGTCGAGGCAAGCGCGATCGTCATCGTCTCCTTAACCCCGCCTCGCACGTCGGGGTTGTGGTAGGCCTGGTTGTACCAGTGGGTCGTAAAGCCCTTCCAGCTGACCAGAAGGGTGTCCTTGTTCACCGAGTTGACGGCGACGATCACGAGTGGCGCCCACAGGCAGACGATCACGGCCAGCGAGATCAGGCCTGAGAACCAGTGGCGGCGGAGCCTCACGACGGCGCCGCCCGCCGCTGTGCCAGTCGAAAGACGATCAGCGCCACCGCCATCACGACCATCAGCGCGACGGCGATCGCGGAGCCGAACGGGTAGTCGCCCACCGAGAGGAACTGATCTGTGATGACGTTGCCGAGCATCAGCGTCTTGCCACCGCCGAGGATCTCGGGGATCACGTACTCACCGAGGGCGGGGATGCCGACGATAATGCAGCCGACCACGACGCCCGGCATCGCCAGCGGCAGCGTCACCCGCCGGAACGTGCGCCGCGGATTCGCGCCCAGGTCGTTGGCGGCGTCGACCAGGTTGTAGTCGATCCGCTCCAGCGACACGTAGATCGGGAGCACCATCAACGGCAGGTACGAGTAGACGATGCCCAGTGCGATGCCCTTGGGCGTGTAGAGGATGTCCAGCGGCCCGCTCAGCACGTGCAGCGCGTGCAGGAAGTGCTGCAGCGGCCCACCGTTGTCGATGAGGTTGACGATCGCGTAGGTGCGCACGATGAAGCTCGACCAGAACGGCACGATCACCAGCACCAGCAGAAGCTTCTGCCAGCGCGACGGCTGGCGGCTGATGAAGTAGGCGAGCGGGAAGCCAAGCAGTAGGCAGCCGAGCGTGGCGGAGACCGACAGGAAGATCGACCGCGTCAGCGTGTTGAAGTAGAGCGGGTCGTGGATCTGCCGGTAGTTCGAAAGCGTCCAGCCGAAGCTGATGTTGTACGTGACCAGGCTGATGGTCGCGAACGAGTAGACGACCACCAGCACCAGCGGGATCAGGAAGAACAACAGCATCCAGGCCACCGTCGGCAGCGCCAGTAGGCTGCGCAGGGCCTGGCCCGCGTAGCGCATCATCAGCCAGCCGGGCTCAGGCCGACTTGAACTGGTCCCATAGCTTGTTGTACGCGGCAGTCGCTTCGCCCAGGTAGTTCTCGAACTCGACCTGCGCGAGTGTGGCCGGGTCGACGATCAGCGCCGGGTTCCCCGAGATCGTTTTGTTGATGTACGGCGTGGCCGCGTTGGAGACGTAGGCGGTGCCGGTCGTGTTCACGAAGTCGGCGTACTGTTTGGGCTCGAGGAAGAAGTTGAAGAACGCCTCCAACACCTCGATCTGAGGCGTATTCTTGACGGCGAAGAATCCCTCCAGATACGCAGAGGCGCCCTCCGACGGCAGCACCCACTTGATGTGGGGATTGGCCTGCTGGGCGAGGGCAACGTCGTAGTCCCAGTCCATCGCGATCGCGTAGGAGCCCTGGGCCAGGCCCTGGCCGATGTTGTACGACTTCAGCGCCTGCAGGTGCGGTTTGATGTCGATCAGTGCCTGCAGCGCCTGGTCCAGCTGGTTCTGGTCGGTCGTGTTGACTGAGAAGCCCTTGTACTTGAGGGCGGAGCCGATGCAGTCGCGGTCGAGGTCGGTGAACACGATCTTGCCCGAGTACTTGGGAGCCAGGTTCCACAGGTCGGCCCAGCTGGTGAGGGGCTCCGAGACCATGTCGGTGCGATAGCCGATGCCGGTCTTGCCGTAGTCGGTGGGGATGCCGTGCGTGTAGGCCGACCGGAACTTCTGGTCGACGTTCTTGATGTTGGGGATCTTCGACCAGTCCAGCTGCTGGATGACGTCGGCGGCGATGCCCTGGCCGGTGACGGCCTGGTCGCCCAGCGCGGCGTCGTAGGTCGACATGTTGGCCTTGAGCTGGGGCACGACCGCGCCGCTCGAGATCGATCCCAGCGACGCCTGCTTGATGCCCGCGCCGGGGTAGGCCGTCTCGAACTCGGCGACCGTGTGCTTACCCATCCAGCCCTGGTAGTTCAGCAGCACGGCCGTTCCCTTGGGCGGGCCGCTGGAGGACGACGGCGGGCTGGAGCTGCTACTGCCGCAGGCGGCGCCGAGCGCACCCAGCGCGGGCAGGGCGATGCCCATCTGGGCGGCGCGGGCCAGCAGCTCGCGGCGGCGCATGGTGCCCGCGGGCGAAAGGGGACGGTGGGGGAAGTCGTTCATGACGCTCCTCGGTCGGCCGGTTGCAGCGATCCTACCGGTGGCGGTCACCGTACGCTAACCTCGCACCTGTGGCAGGACGCAAGGGCGCTCACAAATCCGGGGACCACCCGCGGGTGGCCGTGCCCGAGAGCGTCACGCGGCTCGACCACGTCTGGATCCCGCTGGCAGACGGCACCAGACTGGCGGCGCGGATCTGGATGCCCGTCGATGCCGCCTCGACGCCGGTGCCGGGGCTACTGGAGGCCATCCCCTACCGCAAGAACGACACCACCTCGGTGGCCGATGCCGGTCGCCACGGCTATTTCGCACAGCACGGGTACGCATCGGTGCGCGTGGACATTCGCGGCAGCGGCGACTCCGACGGGATCCTGCTCGACGAGTACCTCGAGCAGGAGCAGGACGACCTGGTCGAGATCATCGCCTGGATCGCGGCCCAGCCCTGGTGCGACGGCACCGTCGGCATGTTCGGGTACTCGTGGGGCGGGTTCGCGGCGCTGCAGGCCGCGTCGCGGCGTCCGCCGGCACTGAAGGCGGTCGTTAGCGTGTGCCTCGACCGACGATCGCTACGCCGACGACGTCCACTACATGGGCGGCTGCCTGCTCGCCTACTACCTGTTGTCATGGGCGACGACGATGCACGTCTATGCGGTGCTGCCGCCCGACCCGGACACCGTCGGGGACGGCTGGCGCGATGCGTGGCTGGCGCGCCTGGAGGGCACGAGCCCGATGATCGAGCCCTGGCTGACCCATCAGCGCCGCGACGGCTACTGGCAGCACGGCTCGATCTGCGAGGACTACTCCTCGGTCGACTGTCCGGTGCTGCTGGCCGGTGGCTGGGCCGATGGGTACCGAAACGCCGTGCTGCGCATGCTGGAGAGCCTGACCTGCCCGCGCAAGGCGGTGATCGGGCCCTGGTCGCACCACTTCCCGAACGACGAGATCCCTCCAGGCCCGGCGATCGGTTTCTTGCAGGAGTGCGTGCGCTGGTGGGACCGGTGGCTGAAGGGCGTCGAAAACGGCGTCATGGACGAGCCGATGCTGACCAGCTGGATCCAGGACGCGGTGCCGCCGCGACCGAGCTACGCGGAGCGGCCGGGCCGCTGGGTGGCCGAACCCTCGTGGCCCTCGCCGAACGTCGAGGTGCGGTCGATGGCGCTCGGCGCCGACGGGATCGAGCGCGGCGGCGAACGCGCGCAGCAGGTGCGAAGCCCGCAGTCGACCGGTGTCGATGCGGGCGACTGGGATCCGTTCGGGCAACCCGGCCGACCTGCCACCCGACCAGCGCGCCGAGGACGGCCGTTCACTGGTCTACGACTCGCTGCCTCTGGAGCAGCCGCTGGCGATACTGGGACAGCCGGTGGCGCGGCTCGAAGTCGAGTCCGATCGCCCCTGGGGGCTGGTCTGCGCGCGGCTCTGCGACGTCGCGCCGGACGGCGCCTCGACGCTGATCACGCGGGGTCTGCTGAACCTGACCCACCGCGATGGGCACGGCGAGCCGCGGGCGCTCGAGCCGGGCAGACGCGAGCAGGTGGCGGTGCAGATGAAGGCGATCGGTCAGGTCGTGCCGGCGGGGCACACGCTGCGCCTGGCCGTCTCGACGGCCTACTGGCCGTGGGCCTGGCCCTCGCCCGAGCCGGTCACGCTGACCGTGCACGGCGGCGCCCTGGAGCTGCCGGTGCGGCGGACGTGGGAGGGAGAGCCGGCGGTGCGCGAATTCGGGCCGCCCGAGCAGGCGATCACGCCCGAGACGGCCACGCTCGCGTTCAAGCCGGGCGACCTTGCCGTCTCGCGCAGCATCGCCGGCAACACGTCGCAGTTGGTGCACAGCTACCCGAGCTTCCATACGCTGTTCGCGGAAAGCGGCATCGAGATGCGCTGGCGCGAGCCCGACACGTTCACGATCGATGAGGACGACCCGCTGTCGGCCCGGGTCGAGTGCGAGCGTTCGGCCACGATCAGCCGCGGTGATTGGAGTGTCACGATCGAGGCGCGTAGCACGATGCAGGCCGACGCAGACACGTTTTACGTGACGGCCGACCTGCGCGCCTTCGAGGGCGGCCGCGCCGTGCACGCCGGGGCGTGGTCGTTCAGGGTGCCGCGCGACTTCGTCTAGCAGGTCGCGCGCTGGATCGGATGCCTAGCCAGCCAGCGACGGCACGCAGACGATCCGACGCTCGGCGGCCTCAGCGCCGC
>CAVWLK010000005.1:0-61204 GCA_963755675.1 uncultured Actinomycetes bacterium | reverse complement strand
ACGGGTCGTGATCGTCGCGTAGACGTGAATAACGCTGGCGTCCCCGGCAACGGGTTTCCGTAAGGAGGGGCGCTGTCGGCGGATGGCAGATACGCGCTCTTCAGTTCGGCGGCGACGAACCTCGTCCCGCATGACACCAATCATCATCTAGACGTCTTCGTGCGTAACCTCGCCACCCGCCGCACCGGCCGTATCAGCATCTCCAACGCCGAGCTGCAGGGTAACGGCGGAGCGCACAGCACATCGGGATCAGCGGCCACGGCCGCTATCGCGCCTTCCTCTCTGGGTCCACATCAACCTCGTCGCCGGCGACACCAACGGTCGCATCGACCTCTTCATCCGCGATCGAATCTCTCACACCACTCGCCGCTGCAGCGTGGCCACCAGCGGAGGCCAAGCGAATCGCAACGCCGGGTTTGGAACGATCTCCCGCACCGGCCAATGGATCGTCTGGTACTCAGCCGCCACCAACCTCGACCCCGCCGACGACAACGGACTCGCCGACCTGTTCATCCGCGGACCCGGCTGCTGATTGGGTGGTATGGGGACGCCTCACCTGGCTTGGGGTGATCGTGATGGCGTCGAGCGTGACCGTCGCGCCGTCGGTGTCTGCGGGTGCGCTCGTCGGCACGACGACGCGGGCAGGCGTATCGAGCCTTGGAGCGCAGGGAAATCGCGAGAGCTCGGGCGGTGCCCTGAGCGATGATGGTCGTTACGTCGCTTTTAGCTCGGCCGCGTCGAACCTCGTGGCCGGCGACACCAACGGCGTGCGTGACGTGTTTGTGCGTGATCTCGTCCCGACAGGCGTAACCGAGCGGGTCCAGCGTCTTCGACGGCTGGTGTTGTGATCGGGCATCCGCGCCGAGGCGCGGCTGGGATCAGTCAGCGGGGATGGCCGCTACATCGCGTTCGATCGTTCGCCACGAACCTGGTCAGCGGGGACACGAACGGTCAGCGGGACGTGTTCGTGCGCGACCTGCAGTCGAGCACGACCGACCGCGAGAGAGTGCCGTGGCAGCGAGGCGAACAGCGATTCCTTGGCCGGCCCGCGCATCGCGACGGACGCTACGTCGCCTTTTCCTCCGTCGGCTACGAACCTCGTCAACGGAGACACCAACATGTCGAGCGACGTGTTCGTGCGCGACCGCCTGAACGGCGACGACCGACGTCAGCGTCACACGGCCGGCTCCAGGGGAACGGTTCGAGCACCGAGGCCTTCGATCAGCGACGACGGGCGGTACGTCGCGTTCACGTCGACCGCACCGAACCTCGTCGCCGGCGACACGAACAACGCCACGGACGTGTTCGTGCGAGATCGCGTCGCCTCTACGACCACTCGGGTCAGCGTGTCGTCCAGCGGTATGCAGTCCCCCGCGGCCAGTGGCGCGCCGTCGATCAGCGGTGGCGGTGGCCTTGTCGCCTTCGTGTCGGCCACGGACGCCCTGGTGATCGGAGATACCAACAACGTCTCCGACGTGTTTGTGCGCGACAGAAGCGCCGCGACAACGACACGAGCGTCCCTCTCCAACGGCGGCGCACAGGCCAACGGCGCCAGCATCCGGCCAACCCTCAGCGACAATGGCAGCACCGTCGCGTTTTCCTCCGCCGCGTCGAACCTGGTCGCCGGCGACACCAATCGTGCGACGGACGTCTTCGTCCGCGATCGCATCTCGCAGACGACCGAGCGGGCGAGTCTTTCCGCCCGCGGTACGCAGGCGAACGGACGCAGCGCAGAAGGAGCGATCAGCGGTGACGGGCGAAACGTGTCCTTCACCTCCGCCGCGTCGAATCTCGTCGTCGGAGACACGAACCGCGCAGCCGACGTGTTCCTGCGCGCCCGCGACGGCGTGCCATCGACCGACCTTTGCGGCGGCTGGCCAACCTCCACGCTGCGAGGCACGGCGTCCGGCGATCAGCTCGTTGGCAGCGAGGGAGGCGACGTGATCGTCGCGCTGGCCGGAAACGACCAGATCACCGACCAGGGCGGCACGGACCTGATCTGTGGCGACGAAGGCGCCGACACGATCACAGCCGGTGCCGGCGACGACGCCGTCAACGCCGGAGACGGAGCGGACGTCGTGCTCGGCGGTCTCGGGCGCGACCGTATCGCCGGGCTTGCCGGCGGCGACCGGCTCCGAGGGGGGTCGGCATCCGACACGCTGCCGTCGAGGCGCTGGGCGCCGACCTCCTCGATGTCGCCGGGGCGGCGCGTTCCGCCGACGGCGCCGGGCGACGACATCCTCGACGGACGAGACGGATTGGGTGGCGACGTCGTGAACGGCGGTGCGGGCAGCGACATCTGCCTCACCGACCCGGGCGACACTCGCACCAACTGCGCGCCACCGCTCAGCGCGCTGCGCCTCGCGAGGATGACGCGCCTCTCGTTGGGCGCGCTTTCGAGCTGCTTCGCGGCGCCGGCTCAAACCGCGCTTTGGCCGCTCGTCAACAAGTACGCGCCCCACCCCGTGCGCGGCGGCTTCAACGATCCACGGGGCGGGTCGCTCGCCCACTTCGGCGTCGACATCCAAGCCCTCGACCAGGCTCCCGCGTATGCGATGCGCGGCGGCGCGCTTCTCGGGAGACATTCGCCGCGGCACCTGGGACGAGGCGTTTCGGATCGACCGCTACGCCTACTACCGCGTCAACCCGCCAGCCGGAATCGGTGACGGATCGACACTATCGACAGGGCAGCGACTTGGGCGAATCCACTCCGGTATGCGCCATGTCCACATCTCCGAAATCGCTCCCGGGTGCGGACTTGTCGATCCGCGCCGGCCGACCGGCGCACTCCACGACCCGGCTAACGTCGAGCATCCCACCATCGGGCCACTCGCCGCCTTCGTCGCGAACTCCGCGGCGTACCGCTTGCGTTCACCGTCCGCGGCCCCACCTACGACCCATCGACCAAGGAGTCATTGGGCCGCCTGCACGGAGTCGTCGACCTGCGAGAAATCGTCGAGGACATCCCAAGCCACGCAACCACCTACGCCCCCCAGCAACCACTGATGGCAGCCGGCGTTCGCAGCTACATCGCCCCCGTCCAGCACCCCGCCCGACGAGCCGCGCCGGCCATAAGTCCCCTTCGGAGGGCGCAGGTCTGATCCAACCCAGCAGGTACTACCGGTGATGGCTCACGGCACCATCTACCTCCCCGCCTGTGAATACGACAACACGCGAACATGCCACATCCGACTCGTGCTGCACGTCGCCGGCACCGGTTTCGACACCCGCCAAGTGCCAAACGGTACTATCTCTACTGCGTACAAGCCGTCACCGTTTCAACAACCACGCCGGAGCGCGCTGCACACCAATCACGATCGCAAACGTAGCCCGCTTCGCGACGGTCGCGCCCGCCGTCACCGCAACCCCGCACATCCCAGACTCGGTCGCAACGCGGTATGCCTGCCTCAACCTGTTGTACGTCACCGGGGTATGCGCGCTACCCCCGCAACGCTGACCCGCCCAAGCAGTAACGGACGAGTTGAAGCCGATTTTGGCAAGGCGTAGTGTCGTCCCTGGTGATGGTGGAGCATCCCTAGGATCGTGACGTCGATGTGCTGGAGGACTTCGACCTGCCCGAGCCGGGAGTCCATTTCGGAGCCGAGGTCGAACCTGGTCACCGGGCCAGCGTCTCGGTCCCAGATAAGCGACATAGCCGACCTGCCACGTCGAGTTGCGTGTCAGGGAGACGTGATCGGCCCGGTCAGGTAGAGATTCCGGTCCATGGACACAAAGGCGATGTAGCGGCCATTGTCCGAGACCCCGAAGAAACCCGATACGCCCTGCTTAAGCGGATGACCGTCCACAAGGTCGACGCGAGCACTCCTCTTGGTCTCGCGGTCCTCCGAGTAGAGAGGCAATCCGGGACCTCATCGTTGCTGGTATCTCCCCAGAACACGATCCGGCCGGTCGCGTTGATGACCATCGGCTCGGTCTGTGCGCCAGATCCGTCGATGTGCCAAGTACGGTGGTTACGCAGGTCGACGATCCTCGGTTCGTTTCTGTCGACAGCGATGTAGCGACCGTCAGGTGAGAGCCATTGGAGCGCACTTCCATCGTTTGATGGATTGCTCCAGCTTGATCCGTAATCGACGACCTTCGCGAATCGGGAGCCGACGTCCGAAACCGCGACCTCGGCGTTATAGCAGGGATGGCGGAGACCCGCGAAAAGTTGATGGAACGCGATCACTCTTCCGTCGTTTGAGATCATCGGCGAGTCGAACGGCACTCCGTTGGGGCCGCCTCGTTGGCAGTCCGGGGTTTTCGGCACGCAGAGTGGCGCCCCACCACTGGTCCGGCTGACGAGGCGAGTCGTATCGCGGCGAAGGTCGTGCGCGTAGACACCGTATTGGCCGCAGGCGGAACCGAACGACGCGGCGAAGATGACGAACCGTCCGCTCCGCGAGAGGTAGGCATTGGAGCCGCTGATTCGACCCGACGACTCGCCGTCCGGCCCCTCACTAGCCCAATGCATCCTTCCCGTCTGCATATCGCGCACGTAGAGTTGGGGCACGACCGTTGGAGGCTGCCTGGTGAGATTGTGCGCGGTTGAACTAAAGAGCGCGAATCGCGCGTCGGCCGAGATCCCCACCGCGCTCGAATCACCATCGGCAGGGCGGCCGTGAAGGCCAATGCTCACGATCTCGAAGCCGCCCGTTGCGAGATCCCGACGGTACATGTCGGCGCGCCCGTTCCGGTCACCGGGCACAAGCCGAGCCTTCGTCGAAAACCCAACCACGCTCGCGTTCGCCGACAGCAATGCCCGCACGACCGGGACGGTATTGCCGATCACGATTCGAAAGCTCTTCCCGGCCGGCGTGACGTTCACCTGCGAGGTCGTCGTCCCGTTCTCCCCTGTCGATCCTGGCGAGGAATCGGACGCTCCACCGCCCAAGGCACACCCGCACTGGTCACCTTCGAGGAACCACTACTGCCCGCACCTGAGCCACTGCACGCTGACAGTAGAAGCGCAACGACACATCCTACGATTACAGACCGCTGCATCGTTAGCTACAAGGCTATCAGCAACGAATCTACCACCCAAAGCAGGAGAACACCCGTGAACGTTCGCCGGAGCACCTACGATCTCCAATCAGTCAGACTAACTCAGGGGCAAACGTGCTCGCTCCTCCGAGATCGTCCCAAATCGGGACACGGTGATCAAGCCTGGCGGCGACGCGCCGTTCCGAAAATGGAGGCCAGTGCGTGGAGATAATGTCAGACCATCTTCGTATCCCCCTCCGCGGTGCTTAGACGCCCCAAGCGCCACCGAACCCGCTTCCGTGGTCACGAGCTGCGGACGCGGATCGCCGTCGTGAAGGTGGTTGAGAGCGTCAGATGGGCGCGTCTGTGGTGGAGGGGGGAGGCCTCCGGTCATGCGCAGCCCTCGTCTCGAACGCCCGGCTTAGCGGAAGGCAGGTGACGGCAAAGAGGATCGTGTAGCCAACGATGCCGATTGCACGCAGGCCAAGAACATTGGCAAACGGCCCAACCAGACCGACGAGGCAAAGCGAGCCACAGGCAAGGAGTCCCGCACGAACCTTTGGCTCAGCGTCGCGGGCAAAGGCTGGGATCGCGAATAGCAGCGCCAGGCCGAAGAACACGTCCCAGGCGACGATATCGACTGCGTATAGCAGGGACGGCCACTTGAAGTCGAAGATGCGGTAATAGCCGGGAAAGGTCGCCGGGTTGATGTGCCGCGCGACCGTCAACTCGACAAAGTGGACAGTCGTCGTGAACGCTGCCGCAGCCAACATCCAGCCGAGGGCAACCTGAGTGAACGGCTTCGCCTGTTGCGGCGCGTAGTCATGTATGGCGAGCATCAAGATCACCAGGAGCGGAGCCATCACAAGGATCAGCGCCTCGGCCACCGCAAGGTACGGATCTGGCAAGGGCTTGCTGAGGTCGCCAATCGAAGCGAAGCCGACTACAAAGACCCCGACATAAGCCAACTCCAGAACGAACAAGGCCCGAGCCGACCAAGCGCCCATCATCCAGATGCGGCGCTTGCCCACCACGCTTCTCGCGTCCGCCGGTGCCATCGCATCCGCGACGATACCGTCTCGCTGACACTGTTGCTTGCATGCGAGACCGCCTGCACGCGCCAGGCGCCGCTGACGGTCAGGAACGGCTACGGGGGCTTTCGATCAGTTGCCCACTGCCGGGTCGCTCCCGAACTCGCGGACCTCTTGAGCGCAGCGGCAGGCGGCGGCGATCTTGCCGGCCCACTGCAGCGCCTCCTCCCGTGAGGGCACGTCGATGATCGTTACCCCGGCGATGTACGGCTTTCTCTCCGGAGCGACGGTGACCGCCCCATCTGGGGCCACCACGCTCGGGTTTCCCTCGTCGTCTGGATACACACCCCCGGCGAACACCCATACCCCTGCGTCCCTGGGCATCTCGGATCACCGCCAGCGAAGCATCCCGGACGTCCGGCTCCTCCTCATCGGGGACGCGGTCCATCGCGCCGTGATTAAACGAGATCAGATACCGGGTCATCTCCATGACTCCTTTCGCGGCGGCCTACCCGGCCGCACCCTACCGTGGACTGCGCACAATGGAGAGTCGGATATCCCTTGTATCGTCTTTAGCGATGCTTAGAGTCGTCGGGATCGTATGTCACAATACAGTGGCGATGAAGCCCGCCCCTCAACCGCCCACCTATGGCCTGACCGACCACATCTGGCTCTCGACCTGCAACCCGACTTCGGTTAGACGCGCCTTGAGATGTTCAACGAGCGCAGCGAGTTTGAACTCAACATCGAGCCACGCTCATCGAGCTGCCAATCAGCCCCGTCGACCAATCGAGGAGAGTGTCCTGACTGGCGGTGTCTGGGGCGCCGAGCTCGAGGAAGACCACCCCGCGACACGGATCACGCCACAGGCGTGGGTGGTCAGGTAGCGCAGTGCCGATCGTCAAAAGCATCATGCAACGGCAGGCCGCGCAGGCTCGAGCGGAACGCCGCGCCGCACGACAACACGTCTACCAAGACCCCCGCTGGAAAGCCTGCCGCGCACTCGTCCTCGCCACCGCCAACTACACGTGCGTCCTCTGCGGAGCGCCGGCGAACATCGCCGACCACCATCCCCGCGCGGTGCTCGACCTGCTCGCACGCGGCGAGAGCCCATACGACGCAGCGGCCTGCCGCGCCCTCTGCCGCACCTGCTCCGGACGTGAAGACGGAAAGCGCGGCGGCGGACAGTGACCCCTGGAGGGGCGGGTCGGAGGCGTGAAAAAAGAGGCACACCAAACCCCGCCCCGTGTCCCGCGTGAGACAAACCGTTATCAAGTGGAGCCATAATGTCTAGCGTGGCAACACAGCATGGTGGTGCTCGGCATGGTTCCGGGCGTAAGTCGCGGTCGTTGCTCGAGCATGTGGAGGCTGGGACGTTCCGGATGCATCGTCATCGAGGGTTGCTGAGCTCGGATTCGTCGCTGATCGAGGCGGCTGATCGAGCTCCCGAGGATGAGTGGCTGCGGCGGCTCGCTGAGATCAATCTCATCGTGCGATGGCAACGGCGCGCATCCACCGGGAGCGCGGTCTGTGATCGAGTGGTTCGCCCAGGCGGTGCGTGCGATGCATGCCGAGGGTGTTTCGCCGGCTCGGGGGGTGATGCGAGAGGAGCGGGGAGGCCGAGGTGTCGCACGAGGTTGAGGTCGAGGAGACGTGGGAGGACGGCGAGCGCGTGATCACCGCGCGGAACGTAGGGAGTAACGAGCCGCTGATGACGCTTCGCACTGCGGCGCTGTGTCCGGGGTGTGTGGTGACGGGGTTGCGGCTGGTGCTCGAGCAGTTCGAGGCCGGCTCAGCGCCGCTACCTCAGGGGGCGATCGACCTGGGCGGGCCTTCGAACAGGTAGCTTTGGCGCCGATTCTGCTCCGAACTACGGACGCTGCGCGGGTCTGGGTCGGCGAAGCTTCGGAGTCGGCGGCGGCTGGGGACGATCACTTTCCTTCCGAAGAGGTGCTCCGCCGTCAACCGCCGTCGGCCGTAGACGCCAGCTGCGTCCACGGGTGTGGCAAACGATTCGACCGGACAAAGGGAGTCACCGTGAGTGGCATGATCTTCACGATCACCTTCACGGGGCAACAGCAGGACGAAGGGATCACGGTCGACAGCCTCGCCCAGGCCGTAGCGTGGGTACTCCAGCTCGAGCCGGAGCAGTTCCCGGGCGGTCATCTGGGAAGTCCCCACGGATGATCGTCCGGGCTTCCGGCAGTGGCCGGGTCGTACGCAAGTACCCGCGCCCGCCTGACGACGCGCCGGCTCCACCGCCGTAAGAAGGCTGGGCGGCCAGTGCCGGGGGGTTGGCGCTACCTCGTTTCGGGCGATTGATGCCTTGTCGGCCGCGGCGATGGTGCATAGCGAGGCAGCGATCAAGCCACGCTGGGACGCGCCCGGGCATCGAGTGGGTCTAAGGCACGACCGCCGCGGCTGGTAGGCTCATCCCAGATCACGCGGGGGTGGTGCCCGGCGTGGGGTTGTGTGGAGGTTGGCGGCGGTGTCTGTGACTACCAAGCACCGCCGCTTTTTCATCCGTCCGAAGCGAGGTGCAAAATGTCGCTACACACAACCTGGAAAGGACGTAGTCATGGCCAGCACCAGGCCGCGGAAGACCTCCATCGTCATCGTGGGCGATCTGGCTTCCTTGGCATCCAAGTTGCAAGCGGCGATCCCGGATCCCGGGCCGCTGGTTTCCCGCTCTCAAGATGCAAGCGTCGATCCCGGATCCCGCTGCTGTAGACGCCCTCATCGACCGGTTTGATCGCGATCCTCGAGCGAGGCGTCGATACGGGCCGCGCCGGCCAGCCAGGCCCGCGTGATTCTGAGGATGCTCGATCGGGGCGTCGCTTCCCGGCAGCGACGGCCGGAGCGCGTTCGGCCACGACCTCGGCAGGGCCGTTCGACTCGGCGGACGCGACCAGCTTCTGCGTGCCGCCCCAGACGACCCTTCAGAACCAGGCGATGGTCGTTCCGTCGCCGGGCAGGCCGCTGGCCGGGCGACGTGTAAGTAGCGGAACAGGGGGTGTGCGATGACCCCCGAGAAACAGCGTCCCGACGATATTGACCGCGCGCTAGCGCGGCTGATCTCGGAACATCACGCGCTTGAGGATCGCGACCTCAAACAGCACATCCGCGAGTGCAAGTGTTGCGCGAGCATCTCACTGATGCTCGCAGCCCTGCGGCGCGATATGCATGACCTGGCTGAGCGGAGGGTGGCATGACCGATCCCGCTCACACCAATGAAATCGTGAACCGCCTCCGCGCGAACTTGATCCGAAGCGCGGAGGGCAAGCTCCGCGAGCTCGACCTGGACGTTCTGCTCTCCAACCCGGCGCCGGCGATCGACTGGCTCTGGGATGGCTACATCGAGCGTGGCACCGTCAACCAACTACACGGCGCTGGTGGTGCTGGTAAGTCGATCCTCGCCGCGGCGCTCATCCGCGCAGCTGCACAAGGCGTCCCGTTCATTGGGCGTGACACATGGCCAAGCAGGTCTGTGGTGATCGACGGGGAGAACCCGCTACCGGAGATCCACCGCCGGCTGGAGCGGTTGGAGTATCGCGCCGTCGCAGATCGCGTACGTATCTGCTGGCCGTCGAGGCGATCATCAACGACCTCGCCAAGGCGGAGGAGATGCTGCGCCGGCAGGCGGAGGCTGCGTTCGCTGACCTGATCATGCTCGACTCGCAGCGAGCGCTCTGGTATGGCGCCGAGAGCGACGTCAGTCGGTCAGGCCGTTCTACGTGATGTTGCGTCGCGTGACGACGGCGACCGGCGCGGCGATCCTCGTCCTGCATCACGACAACCGCGGCGGCAGTTACTCCGGCAGCGGCGATCTCAACGCGGCCGTCGACTCTCGAATGCACCTCGTCCGCGACGACGACGGCCTGATCACCCTGACCCACGAGAAGCTGCGGTCTGATCTCCCGCAAGAGCCGCTGTGCTATCGGCTGCACCTCGAGGATGGCCGGTTCGCGTTCGCGCTGGAGGAGGTGCGTACTCTCCGCGGCGATGTGCTCGCCGTGCTCGACGATGGGTGGCTTACGGCGCCCGAGATCGCGAAGGCCGCCGGCATCCGCCGCGACGATGCCGAGGCCGAGCTGAGGGCGCCTCACCCGCTCCGGCGAGGCTCAGCACGCCGTAGGGCCGGCGGTAGGTCCACCCTAAGGCTAAGTGTTGGCGAACACCCCAAAACACTCGGGACGAATCCGGACTAGTGCCTCCTGGCGACCCTGCCGACTACTCGTCCCCCGACCTTCACACCCCCCGTAGGGGGGTAAGTCGGGACCAGTCGAAGTCGCGGACTCGTCCCACACCTCGGACGACCCCGGAGACGAGTCGGATTCCTCCCCCTCCAGATGAAGAGGTTGCAACCGACCGCTCCGGCTTGGCGACGACCTCGGCCTGACCGGGGCGGTCATACCGGCCAGCTGACGATGTTCGAGTCGCCGGCGACGCTCACCACGGCGACGCTCGAACAGCGAGCAGCCGCCGCCGCCGAACTACTCGAGCACGAACCCGGCGACCTGGCGACGCGGGAGACGCTGCTACTGCTTGTGGTCTCGCACCCCGAGTCTGGGGGGCCGAGGCGTGATCGCCGTGGCGAACCTCAGCGAGCGCTCGTTCCAGTCCTCGGTGCTTACGTTGGCACGGCTCCGCGGCTGGCGCTGCGCGCACTTCAGAGCAGCGTGGAGCAAAGACGGTTGGAGAACCGCGATGTCTGGCGACGTCGGCTACCCCGACCTGACAATGACCCGCGACGGGCGGCTCGTGTTCGCCGAACTCAAGGCGGCGACGGCAAGTCGCGCCCCGACCAGGCGATCTGGTTGGAGATGCTCGAGGAGACGCTGGCCGAGGTCTTATCTGCTGGAAGCCGGCGGACTGGAACGAGATCGAGCGGGTGCTGCGATGAGCGAGATCACGTTTACCCTGTCGGACGACGCGGTCGAGAAGATCGCGCAGCGTGTGGCCTCCATCCTGGAGGAGCGGGGGAACTCAGACACGGCCGGCGAGCCAGACCCGGTGGATGACGCCCGAGCAGGCGGCGGCGTATCTAACGGCAGCCGACAGCGCGTCTACGACCTACGGAGTTCGGGCCGGATCAGCCGGCACGGCGACGGCGGCCGCGCCTTGATCCACCGCCACGAGCTCGACAACCTAATCGAAGGAGGCAAGACGATGAACATGCACAGGGTGTATGCCGGCCACCGTGGATGCAAAAGCAACCGCGGTAACGGGGACCGACGGGTACTACATTGCAAGCGCCACGCCGATATCCTCCTTCCTGCAAGGAACGCGCAGCGGCCCAAAGCGGTGCGCAACCCGGGCAGTGGAATCCGCGCATCCGGCGACAGCGCGAGTTGTACGAGGCTGACATGCGGTCGCGGGAACGAGGTGGCGACGATGCCGATGTACTACAACAGCCAGTCGGCCAGCTATCGCTATCGGTGCGACGGCAGTCTGAGCGGACACGGCCGAACCCTATACTCGGGAGGACGGCTCGGTTCCGCTGCCCGCGGGTTGGATCTGTTGCCCGGGCTCAGTTTGGAGACGGGGGAGTTTGCCGAAGACGGCGAACTCTGTGCCTTTCCGCGTCTGTGCGCGGGGCGCCATTTGGTCGTTCTGACTGGCGAGCAGATCGTTGCGGATGATGGGCGGCGGCTCGGCCACCGGCTCATGGGAGGCGATGATGGCGTGCCGACAATGCAGTGCGGCCGGGCGACGCGCAAATGTCCCGCGGCCCGGGAAGGAGGACAAGTCCCGTGCAGACCGACTCTACCCGACGCGGAAGCGTCCGAACAGCGAACCTCGACGCCCGTGTATACCGGCGCGCACGGCGGCTACGTCGTTCGCGTGAAGGACAAGCGTGGCTGATTGCTCAAGCGGAGCGCGACCACTCTGAAGGCGGCGAGCTCTTGAAGGCGAAGCTGGAGGTGGACATCGCCCGCGGCGACTACCGGCCGCAGACGGGAGTCACGTTCAACGCGGTACGCGGACACCTGGGTGGTGACGTACCAGGGCCGCACGTCGAAGGGCAATCCCCCGGCCACGATCAAGGGCTACGA
The DNA here is from genome assembly GCA_963755675.1 of uncultured Actinomycetes bacterium. GTDB lineage: Bacteria > Actinomycetota > Thermoleophilia > Gaiellales > JAICJC01 > JAICYJ01. Next base: position 49,134 of record CAVWLK010000005.1, on the reverse strand, counting down.
GGCGATGATCGACAAGCATGCGCGGCCGTTCTTCGGTCGGATGCGGCTGGTGGAAATCGAGCCCGCCGATGTCCGCGCCTACGCGCAGCACCTCGCCGCGAAGGGGCTGGCCGGCAACACGATCCGCCTCGCCCTGCTGGTGAAGCCGATCCTGGTGATGGCCGTGGAGGATGGCCTGGTCAGGTCGAACCCGGCCCTGGGTGTCCGGTTCGCCGCCGAGAAGCACGAGCACGACCGGCCCGCCAGCGAGCGGGCACTCACCACCGAGCAGGCCGAGCGGCTGATCGCGAAGACACCCGAGCAGCACCAGTTGCTGGTCGAGTTCCTGCTCCAGACCGGCCTGCGGATTGGTGAGACGGTCGGCCTGCGCTGGTCGGATGCTGATCTCGGCGCTCTCCGCGTCCACGTCAGGCGCAGTCGGTATCGGGGGATGATGAACCTGCTGAAAGCGGGTACGGCGGATGGAGCGTTCCGATCTCGGAGGCAATGGCGCAGTGCCTCTGGCAGGCTCGCAGGGGCGGAGGACACGACGAGCCCGTGTTTGTCGGCGGGAGGGCGGACCGCTGGAGACGGCGGGAACGTCTACAACCCGGAGTTCAGGCCGTGGCGAAGGCGGCCGGCATCCCGTGGGTGACGCGGACACGCTCCGCCATACCGCGCGACCGAACTGTTCCGGCGTGGGTTGAACGCGGAAGCAGGTGCAGGTCTGGCTCGGCTACCACTCGCCGTATTTCACGCTGGTGATGTACGTTCACATGCTGCCGGACGAGCTACCCGCCGCGGACTTCTGGGACGTGCCTGGTGTCCCCTCGGTGTCCCCACCCATCACGGTCGAGCAGTCAGATGGAGAGGCTAGAAACCGCTTGGTTGCGGTGGAATCTGTGAAGGCTGCGGGGCAGGGACTCGAACCCCGACTACCTGATCCAGAGTCAGGCGTCCTACCATTAGACGACCCCGCAAAGGCGCGGGAAGGATACCAGAGGGGTATCCGGCCCCAGGCGGCCCAGAGCCTAGGCGCTAAAGCCGGAACGCCGGGCAGCAGCCGCTTCTCGGACTCGCCCTCGAGCGTCGCCTCGACCTCGAGGTGCTTCTCGAGGCCAGAGCCGCGCAGCTTCGACCGCAGCAGGTTGTCGACCTGGAAGAGGCCGGCGGAGTTGTTCATCTCGATCTCGACCAGCACCTTGCCGCCGGCGCCGGCCGGATGTGACGCCCTCGATGGCGGCGGCCGACAGCGAGTGGATCGAGACGCGGCCGGTCTCGAACGGGATCCGCGAGCGGCCCTTGGCCATGTCCAGCGCGTCGGCGACGCGCACGATGCCGGCCTCGATTGACAGCGGCTGGCCGTCGGAGCGGTGGCAGATGATCGTCTGCAGCACCTCGGCCTGCACGATCGTGCGCTCCGGCTCCTCGTACAACCCCTCGAGCAGCGCCGGCAGCCGGTCGGCGGCCAGGAACAGGCTCATCTCCTCGTGGCCGTTGCGGTGGATCGCCATCCCCAGGCAGTGGGTCAGGCATCCCAGCGTGACGACCACCTCGGCGTCCTCCTGGGTCATCCCGTAGTCGGTCACCATGCCCGGCTCGACGCCGGCCCGCTTCAGCTCGCGCAGCAGCTTCAGCCCGATGTTGGTGACGATCTGGATGTGCACCCACGAGTGATCGTTGATCTGCATCCGCGCGACGGCGTTGACGTTGGCGGCGTGCCACAGCGCCTTCACCGAGTCGTCGCGGTTGACCCGCTCAATGACGTCGCGCAGGATGCGGTTGCCGCGGGCGGGGACATTGATGCGCATGTCTCGCACGGCCTCGGCGGGCGTCATCCGCGCGCCGCGCTCGGCGCGCACGCTGACCGGGGTGCCGGGCGCCGGCTCGGAGCCCGCCGGCATCTCCTCCTGGTCAGGCTGCTGGGTGTCGTCGGCGCTCATGCACCGGCAGCCTACCGCTACACGCCGAGCGGCATGACGCGCCAGCCGAACGCGAACGCGCTGTGGAACCATCCCGCACCGGGCGCCATGTAATCGATCGTCACCCCGGCGCCATCGCCGTGGCTGTTGATTGCCCAGCCGTTCCCCAGGTAGATGCCGGTGTGGTACACGGTCGATGAGGCGGTCAGGACCCCGTGGGGGTTGCTGCTCCAGAAAAGGATGTCGCCCGGCTTGAGGTTGGCGTCGTGATCCGGCTGGCCGTCGGGATGTGCGCGGCCATGTCGTAGGTCGACCGCCACTGAATCTTGGCATCGCCGCTCCAGGTGGTGCCGTTCGCGGTGTAGCTGCGCTCCTTCATCACCCACCAGACGAAGCCGGAGCAGTCGAACCCGCCGGCGGCCGGCAATCCGAACAGCGTCTGGCGCTGGTCGGAGGTACCGCCCCACACATACGGAGCGCCGGCGTACTGGATCGCGTAGCCGAGCACCGCACGCTTGAGCGGCGGGTACTTGGGCAGTGCGTCGACGACGTTCAGCTGCGTCGAGAGCGACGACTGCCACCAGGACGAAAGGTGGCCCAGCTGGTAGGCCTCGGCCGCCAGGTTCGCCCGCTTCAGCGTCGAGGTCGTCCACGTCTCCCAGACGTCGGCGCCGAAGGGCACGTTCCAGCGAGCGCCGACGTCTCGTACCACCTGCTCGATGCCGAAGCCGACCGGCAACGCGGGGTGCCAGCCGTCCGCCGTCTTGAGCTGAAGCAGCCTGTGTACCGGGTTTGGAGGTGCAGCATGTGCACGATGCCGCGGTCGAAGCCGAGTTGGGTGATCGTGTCACCGGGGCCCGTCCCGGCCGTGATCCAACCGGCGTCCACAGCCTGCGCGTAGGGATCAGCCTGCGCCGTCTGGTGGTTGATCAGCTGGTTGGCGGTAGCCAGCACGCGGGCTGCGGCAAGCCGGCTTGCGGCCTTTGCAGGGGCGAAGGTGCCGTCGGCGCGGGCCTGGATCCAGCCGTTGTTGACCGACCAACGGATCTGTGCGCCGGCCCAGAACGAGCTGGACACATCAGTTGGGCTCGTCGCCGCACTCGACTGCGCCGGGAGGGCGCAGGCGAGCACGGCGAGAACCAGCAGGACACCACAACGCAGACGACCCATACTGATCGCGTATATCGGAAGAACAGCAAGTTGGCTTGAGTAAACAGAATGTAAGCCTGCGGGTGTCCGGCTCAGGCCACGTTCTCGACCCAATCGTCGTACAGCGAGAAGTAGCGGCCACGGCGCGCGATCAGCTGCTCATGGGTGCCGCTCTCGATCACCGTCCCGTGCTCCAGGACGACGATCAGGTCGGCACGGCGGATCGTGCTGAGGCGATGCGCGACGACCACGGACGTGCGGCGGTCGAGCAGAGCCTCCAGTGCGTGCTCGATGCGGGCCTCGGTGGGGATGTCCACGCTCGACGTGGCCTCGTCCAGGATCAGCAGCCGGGGGTTCGCCAGCAGCGCCCGCGCGAACGCGACCAGCTGGCGTTGCCCGATCGAGAGCCGTGAGCCTCGCTCCTCGATCTGGGTCTCATAGCCCTCGGGGAGTGCCTGGATGAACTCGTCCGCACCGACCGTCGTGGCGGCGGCGACGATGTCATCCATCGATGCGTCCGGGCGGCCGAAGGCGATGTTCTCGCGAACCGTGCCGGAGAACAGGAAGCCCTCTTGGGGCACGATGCCGAGCTGCGAGCGCAGCGATTCCATGGTCACGTCGCGCAGATCGTGGCCGTCCATCAGGATCCGCCCGCCGGTTGGGTCGTAGAAGCGGGCCAGCAGCTTGACGATGGTCGACTTCCCGGCGCCGGTGTGGCCGACCAGCGCCACCGTGCGGCCGGCCGCGATGGTGAACGAGATGCCGTGCAGCACCTCGCGCCGTGTCCTCGGCGGTAGGAGAAGCGGACGTCCTCGAAACGCACTTCGCCCTCGATCGGTGGCAGCACCACCGCGCCCGCCGCGTCGACCATGCCGGCCGGCGTTTCCAGCACCTCGAACACCTTGTCCAGCGCGGCCGTGCCGGCAGAACGTCTGGTAGAACTGCGACAGCTGCTGCACCGGCTCGAAGAAGTTGGTCAGCAGCCCTATGAACACGAACAGCGCGCCAGGCGTCATCTCGCCGTTCAACACCAACACGCCGCCGTAGCCGAGCACCACGGCCATCGCGATCGCCGACAGCAGGTCGACGAACGGGAAGTAGATCGCGCTGACGGTCACCGTCTGCACGTTGGCGTCGCGGTAGGAGTCGTTGACCGCGACGAAGCGGCGTAGTTGTCCTCCTCGCGCCGGAACGCCTGCACCACGCGCACGCCCGAGATGTCCTCCTGAAGGCTGGCGGTGACGTCGGCCAGCCGCTCGCGCGTCAGCCGGTAGGCGCGGGCCGAGTAGTGGCGGTAGATGCCGGTGGCGATCGACATGCCCGGGAACACGACCAGCGTGGCCAGCGCCAGCCGCCAGTCGAGGTAGAGCAGCACCAGCGCCGAGCCGATCAGCGTGATCGCGTTCTGCACCAGCGTCGTCGGGCCGTCGGTGACGAGCGTGTTCAGCGCCTCGATGTCGTTGGTCAGGCGTGAGATGACGACGCCCGCTCTGGTCCGCTCGAAGTAGCCCAGGTCGAGCTGCTGCACGTGAGCGAACAGATCGCTGCGAAGATCGGTCAGCACCCGCTCGCCGACCCAACTGGTGAGGTAGCTCTGGGTCGCCCCGAACAGCCAGCCCGCGACCGCCACCGCGACGAACACCGCCACCCACAGCTCGACGGCGGCGAAGTCCCCCGGGTGATGCCGCGGTCGATCGCCTGCTTAGCAACGACGGGGCCGGCGATCGTGGTCGCTGTCGAGCCCAGCAGGGCCGCGATCGCGATCAGCGCCCGGCCCCTGTGGCGAGCCGTGTAGCGCACGAGCTGCGACACCCGGTGCGCCGTTCGGCGCAGCCCGAGTCCGGCCCCGCCTGCGCCGCGGGAGCGATGTGGCTGCCGAACCCGACCGCCCTCACGCCACGTCCTCCTTCTCGATCGGCGCGCCGTCCGGGTCGAGCTGCACGAACGTCCGCTCGACCAGGCCGTGTCGGTAGATCTCCTCGTACACCGGGCTCTCCTCCAGCAGGCCCGGGTGCTCGCCGCGGGCGACGATGCGGCCGTGGTCGAGCACCACGATGTGGTCCGCGAGCGAGATCGTCGACAGCCGGTGGGCGATGATCAGCGTCGTTCGGCCGCGCATCACCTCCCGCAGCGCGAGCTTGATGCGGGCCTCGGTGTTGGCGTCGACCGATGCGGTGGCGTCGTCCAGGATCAGCACCCGCGGATCCATAAGCAGCGCGCGGGCGATCGCGATCCGCTGACGCTGCCCGCCCGACAGCGACAGTCCGCGCTCACCGACCCGCGTGTCGTAGCCGTCCGGCAGGTCAATGATGAAGTCGTGCGCCTGGGCGCGCACCGCGGCCATCGCGATCTGCTCCGGCGTCGCGTGCGGCGCGCCGTAGGCGATGTTCTCCGCCACCGTGGTGGAGAAGAGGAACGTGTCCTGGCCGACGATGCCGATCGCGCTGCGCAGCGAGTCGAGGGTGGCGTCGCGCACATCGAGCCCGTCCAGCGTGATGCTGCCCCGCCGACGTCGTAGAAGCGCGGGATCAATGCCGTCAGCGTCGTTTTGCCGCACCCGGTGGGGCCGATCAGGGCGATCGTCTGTCCGGCTGCGATCTCGAGGTCGATGTCCGACAGCACCTCGCGCCCGGCCTCGTAGCCGAAGGCCACGTCCCGGAACGTGAGCGCTCCGGGGCCGTCCGGCAACGGGCGGGCGTCGGGCCGCTCGACCACGTCGCGGTCCTCGTCCAGCACCTCGAACACGCGCTCCCCTGACGCCATCGCGCGCTGATACTGGCCGACCCACATGCCCATCGAGCGGAGCGGGACACCAGCAGCAGCAGGTACGCGTTGACGGCGAAGAACTCGCCCAGCGTGAGGGTGCCGTGGACGACCTGGTAGCCGCCCACCAGCAGCACGCCGGCGATCGCCAGGCTGGGCAGGGCGGAGAGCGCGGGAACGTACAGCGCCTGAAGGCGGGCGGCCCGCACGGCCTGACGAAAGATCCGCTCGGAGCCGGCCCGGAACCGCTCCGTCTCGTTCGCCTCCTGCCCGAACGCCTTCACCACACGCACGCCGACGACGTTCTCCTCGGCCTGCGTCGTGACATCGGCGACCCGCTGCTGCACCTCCTTCAGCACCGGGTGGCTGACCCGCGAGTAGCGGTAGGCGAGGTAGCCGATCACCGGGGTGATCGCGAGCGCGATCAGGCGTCAGTTCGATGTTGAGCAGCGACAGCGCGACCAGCACGATCGCAACCGTGAACACGTTCTGCGAGAAGAAGATCAGGCCGTAGCCGAGGAACACTCGCACCTGTTGCACGTCGACGGTCGCCCGCGACATCAGCTGCCCGGTCTGATGGCGGTCGTAGAACCGGTATGAGAGCCGCTGCAGGTGCTCGTAGACGCGGTTTCGCAGGTCGTACTCAACCGCCAGCGAGAGGCGGCCCGCCAGCCAGCGCCGAAACAGCATCATCACGCCCTTGACCGCCCCCGCCGCGACGATCAGCAGCGCCAGCCCGTAGATGTGACGGCGGCTGTCGCCACGCTGCGCCGAATCGATCACGGCGCCGGTCAGATAGGGGATCACGAGGCCCGCCGCCTGCGTCCCCGCGGCCAGCACGGCGGAGACGATCACCTGCCCCCGGTAGGGGCGCAGGAAGCCGAGCAGGCGACGGAACGTCATGCCGCCAGAGTAGCTGGAACGCGTTTCTGAGCTTGAGCCGAGCTAGCGAGCGTTCGTGCCGTGGCGCAGCTGCTCGAGCAGCACCTGGAACGAGACTCCCTCGAGCTGGGCGATCACCCACAGGCCGCCGAGCACCAGGATGCCCACGCACATCACGCCGTAGGAGATCTCCGATGCCACGCTGCCGCGCTCGCTGTGAAAGATCCGGTACACCTTAGCCCCTTTTTCGAACGGTTCCGGCGCACGACCCCGCGTGCGTAGAGTGGTTATCGGCCGACGGCGAAAAAAGGTTGATCACCCTATATCGGGAGTGATCAGCCGTCCGACGGGATGCCCAGGCGAGCCGACAGAGCGGTGCTGGTCGACCGGCTCTCGGCCAGCGCCGCCACCGCCTCGGGGTTGCGCTGCTCCTCGGAGCCGTAGTCAGCGGCGGCCGCTGCCATGGCCGACACTGCCTTGCGGTCGCCGTCGTTGATCTCGGTGATCTCGCAGCCGGCCCGGTAGCGTCCGTAGGGCGCGGGGTCGATCCGGACGACCCGTGCCTCCATGCGGATGTTGCGGTCGGTCAGCATGAACTCGACCACCATCAGGTCGCCGGCCGACAGCTCCTTCTGCGTAACGAAGGCGCAGCCGGTGGCCGAGATGTCCACCACCCGCACGTCCAGCGCGGTATCGCGCGGCAGCGTGCGGCAGTACTTCACCGTCGCCGTGGCGGAGGCCGAAACCGGCACGCGCGGGGACGCACGTCGCGCCTTGCGGTGCCGCACACCGCTCACGGCCAGGTGCACAAGCGCCTCCTGGGTGCTGTGAAAGAACGTCTCAACGACCTCGAATTCGACCTCGTAGCGCCCGCGCTCCGGGTAGAACACCCGTGCCAGCAGGTGAACGTCCTGTCGCACCGCGTGACGCGGCGCGTAGCCGAACAGCAGGTCGTCCTCGAGACCGCTCAGCGTGAGCGGAAAGCAGCCACCGTCCTCAGACAGCACGTCGACGGTCTCAGGCGGCTCTGGAAGCACGCCGAGGGCAAGGGTAAGCAGTTCTTCCCGCGTGGGTTCGGGCATCGTCGCACCCATAATCGGCGGCGAGAGCCGTCGGCTGTAGGCTTTCGCGCCCGATTGAGGTGCGATAGCCTGTCCCGTGACGTGAGTGGGGCTGATTTCTGGATGGTGATGTTCCTGGCGGTTGCCTTGAAGCTGCCGCTGATCGGGCTGCTCATGGCGATCTGGTACGCAGCCAAGCTGGGTGACGAAGCGCAGCCGTCGCATGCCCAGCCGGTGGCCCGGATGGCGCTCTGCGGCTACTGCGGGACGCGGATCACGGTCGGGTACGACGCGGCCGGCGTTCACCAGCGGGCGACGCAGATCGCCTCGCGCACCGGGCAGGCCACATTCGACGTCGAGACGCGACTTGTGCGCGAGGAGCTCGCACAACCGGATAGACACGTGGTCGAGCCGACGCGCTGTCCCGGCTGCGGTGAGCCGGCGGCCTGGGTCACGATCGAGCCGTTGACGGCGGCCGCGGCGCGCGCGATCGACCCGGTCGGGCCGCGCGGCTGATCCACGCGACCTACCGGGATAGCTCTAGCTCTGGTAGCGGGGCGCCGGTCGGCGCGTGATCGCCGACTCGCTTCGGGCGGCAGCGAGCGTCCTGGCGATCTCAGGGTTGCGCTGCTCGGGTGAGCCCTCCCGCGCGTAGCGTTCGGAGAGCTGGGTGAGCGTGTGACGGTCGGCGTCGAGGATGGAGGTGACCTCGCAGCCGACACGGTTTCGGCCGTAGACGGCCGGGATCGATCGCACCACTCGAAGCTCGAACCGGATCGGCCGGTCGTCCACGACGGTGGTCAGCTCGAGCAGGTCACCGGTTGACAGCGTGCGCTCGCTGACGAACGCCGCGCCGTCGGAGGAGACGTCCGCCAGCCGGACGTCGAACAGCTCGTCGCGGTCATGCGCCTTGGCGTACAGCACGCGGGCGGTGGCCAACTCGGCGAGGTGCGCGCGGGGGGCCCGGCGCTCCGCGTCGCGAGCGATGACGTCGGTCACCTCGAGGTGGAGCAGCAGCTCGTCGCCAGACTGGAAGTACGAGCGCAGGATGTTGAAGCCGATGTCCCACCCCTCGCCGCGGTCGTCGCGAAGACGCGCCTCGAGATCGAGGTCCTTGCGCACGAGTTCCCGGTCGCCGTAGCCGTAGACGAGGTTGCCCTCGACCGCGGCCAGCGTCAGCGGAAAGCAGCCGCCGTCGTCAGAGATGACGTCGACCGAGCACGGCATCGGCGGCAGCAGGCTGAGCGCCGAGCGGAGCAGGTCGCTAGGACGGGTCGGATACACACATCAAGGTATCGGCCAGAGAGGGGAAAGTCTGAGCGTGGCCCACTGCTGACCCGGTGCCAGGCAACGCGGAACGCGGTGCCTGGCACCATCGAGCCGCGACTGACGATCGCTGCGCACGGCCAGGCACGGTGGGTCGAACTCAGCAAACCACACACAGCCGCGCCCACAGCGAGGCGTAGCGCGCGTAGCGTGCCGTGTCCCCTGGACGGCCGGTGATCACGGCCTCCGGGTCGTTCCAGACCTGCTTCTGCCATGGCGGTACGGCGCCTGGGTCGAACGTCATTCCCGAGTCGCGGAGCGCATCCGCGGGCACCAGCAGCGGTTCGGCGCTCGGCGCGGTGTCGCCGTCCCAGCCGTCGCCGGCCAGATCGATGCCGTCGCGCCGAAACGAGCCGGCGTGGCTCCCCGACGCGCGGTACACGGGTGCTGGATAGGGAGCCCAGTCCGCCGTCCGGAGCTCCCACCACGGCGATCGCCCGCTCCAGCCCAGATGCGCCGACGCACGCGCGCCGACCACCGTGCCATCGCTGCGCAGCTTGACCATCAGCCCTTCCCAATCGTCCCTGTGGTAGCCGTCCAGCTCGGCGATGCCGGTGTGAGCCGTCCGCGATTCGGGCAGATACTCCCAGTACTCGAGGTAGATGAACCCATTCCGGCGCACGGCGTGGAGGTACAGCACCGGGCGCCCGCCGCGGGCACAGGCGGGCACTCGGCACAGCAACGCGTCCACCGGCTGCTCGCCATCGCCGCGTTCGGCGACCAGTCGAGGCGTGTGCGCTCGCGCCAGCTCGAGGTAGGAGGCATCGCCGGTCGGCTGCCCCTGCAGCCGAGTCCGAGCCACCGCGGTGCCGGCAAGCACCAGTGCCACCACAACCATCGCCAGACCGACGTACTCGACCGTGGCCTGTCCTCTCTCGGGCATGCCTCGAAGCTATGGGAGCTGGTGAGATGGGTGTGTCGCGAAGAGTGCCGAAGTGGTGACGATCGAGGGAATCCGCTGTCAGAGCGCGCGGGCAGCAAGCGGCGCCAGCGCGGCGTCCGTGCCCTCGCGGATCGCCTCCTCGAACGAGCGCGGCCCCAGCGCGTCGCCGACTCGCACGACGTCGGCACCGGAGTCCTGCAGCTCCTCGAACAGCGCCATGCCCGCCGCCGAGCGGCCGTCGTTCACGACCAGCGTGTCGAAGCCTTCGAGGGCGATCTCGCGATCGGAGAACACGTTTCGGAAGGTGGCCCGGCCGGCCTCGGCGGAGATCAATCGGAGGTGGTGGATCAACTCGACGCCCGCCACGTCCAGCCTGCCCAGGTACATGTTGCGCTGGTACTGGTGGATCATCTCGCCGAACGCGATCGCGCTCGTCACCAGCCGCACGCGACAGCCGCGTCCGGCCAGCTGCTCGGCCACCGCCAGCCCAGTCCAGTCTCCGCCCCAGTCGGCGATCAGCACCTGCTCTCCGGTCGGAGTCCCCGCGAGCACGTCCCAGGCATGCACGTCGCCGCCCACCCCGGCCTCGAATCGCACCGCCCCGGTGGCCACGATCACGCGGTCCGGCGACTCGGCCAGCACCGCCCCAAGATCGGCCTCGCTGCCGAGGCGCAGGTCGCAGCCCTCCAGCCAGCTCTCGAGCGTCCGTACCAGGCCACCCGCGATCTCGCGGTGGCCGGGCGCCTCCAGAGCGAGCCGCATCTGCCCGCCGGGCGCCTGGCCGCGCTCGAACACCACCACCCGGTGTCCCTCCGCCTTGGCGCAGACCGCGGCGGCAGCACCGGCCGGCCCCGCCCCGACGATCACGATCGTCCCCGGCTGCTCAGCCGGCGACGGCCGCGCCAGTCGTGCCTCGTGACCGGTCCAGGGATTGATCGTGCAGGCGATCGGGATGCCGGCGTGGTAATGACCGATGCAGCCCTGGTTGCAGCCGATGCAGGCCGTGAAGCTCTCGCCGGCCTGAGCTCTGCGCGGCATCGAGGGGTCGGTGATAAGCGCCCGCGTCATGCCACAGGCGTCACAGTCGCCGCGGGCGATCATGGCGTCAGCATCGGCGGGGTCGAGGATGCGGCCGGTTGCGATCACCGGCACCCCGACGACTGCCTTCATGCGGCGTGCGAAGCCGGCCACCGCGTTGTGCTCCACCGGGGACGGCGGCACGATCCAGCTCGATCCGCGGTAGGTGCTGGATCCCCCGATCGCGACCGAGAGGTAGTCGATCAGGCCCGCGCTGGACAGTTCCGCCGCTGCCCGGGCCAGCTCATCCTCGCCGCTTCCATCCCACGAGCCGCTCTCGTCGGTCAGCCTGCAACCCACGATGCCGCCATCGATGCCGGCGCGCATCGCCTCACAGACCTCACGCAGGAACCGCAGCCGGTTCTCGAACGACCCGCCATACTCGTCGACGCGGTGGTTGGAGTGGGGGGAGAGAAACTGGGTCGGCAGGTAGCCGAACCCTGCGCACACCTCGACGCCGTCGACACCTCCCGCGGCGGCATACGACGCCGCCACCCGATAGCCGTCGAGCATCTCCTTGATCTCCCGCCGGGTCAGCTCACGGGGCTCGGTCTTGAACCGGCTGCTGGGGATGCTCGACGGCGCCACGGCCGCGGGCCGGGGGGCGGACGCGATCACCTCGCGGCCGCCGTGGAACAGCTGCACGACCAGCCGTGTGCCGTGCCGCTGTACCGCCGACGACAGCCGCCGGTATGCCGGCACGATCTCGGGCAGGTAGCCGCCCAGAGTGTGCGCGGTGAGAAGACCCGTGTGGTGGATGGCGGTGGCCTCGACGCAGATCAGCCCGACGCCGCCGCGTGCCCGCGCCTCGTGGTAGGCAATCAGGTCGTCGGTCGGTAGGTGGTCGTGGACGTGGCTGGTCTGATGCGATGTGGAGACGATCCGGTTGGGGATCGTGACCGACCCGAGGTCGAGGGGGGAGAAGAGCGTGTCCAAGGTGCGCGGACTCTATCGCTGCCAGACGCGCCCCTGCTCGCCCCAGCGGGCGTCGCCAACGGCGTTGAGGCGGCCGAGCGCAGGGCGCGCGACATCGCCAGATCCGGGCCGCGCACGCTGCCCAGCCGGACGCGCAGGCCGGCTATCTCGGCGGCGGTGGGCCGGCCGGGGATGTTCGTCCACAGCTCGCAAGCGGCGCCGTTGCCGTCGACGACGAGCAGGATGACGGGGCGGACGGTGAACCTCACTGCCACCGTGGCGGCACTGCCCCCCGCAGCGCTCACCGTCCGCAACCCGTATCGATTCGGATCGATACGCGCCTCCGAGGTGCCTACCCTCGGGAGCGCGATCGCGATGGTCATCACAACCACCGCCCCAGTGAACACCGCTGCCGTCGAACGCCTGCTCTTGCGAGGTACGCGGTCGGGGCCTTCGTGCGGGTTCCGGTTTCGGTAGCCGAGCCGTCTCATATGAGACCTCTTGCTTTGCGTGCCCACCTCACGGTGGGTTTGCCATTTTCGATCCGTACGACCATCATCGACAAACGACAAACTTCGCGGGTGGCCCGTTCGGGAGAGCTTCAGTCCCCAGAATGGGGTATCCGCGTCCGGCTCAGGGATTGGAGTTCACCCGATCGGGTCATGAATTCCGTCCGCATCCGGACGATGCCTTCCTCGCCTTCTTCGGCGTGCTCAATCCCGACACGTCGTCGACCTCAATCCCCCAGGAGGAATGCATGTCTCGCATGCGCATTGCGATCGCGTGCGGCGTTGTCGTCGCCGCCGCATCGCTGTCGGCCGTCTCGGCCTTCGCCGCTCCGCCCACGACGGATTCGCAGAACCAGACGGTCAAGTTCACCAACCGCGCATCGGTGCAGTTGACCCTGGACACGCCGACCGTCAACTTCGGCAACGTCGACCCGCTGTCCCAGGCCTCCGCCTCCGGCGGCAACGCCAACGTCAAGGCCAACGCGGCCTGGACGCTCTCGATGGCGGCTCCCGCCAACTTCACCGAGGACGCGGGCGGATCCAACACGATCCCGATCGGGCGGCTCTCGTTGAGCCCGAACGGCGGCGCGTACTCCGCCGTCGCCGCGGGGTCGAACGCCGTCTCCTCCGGCGCTCGCACCACCGGTGCCGGTGCCGACACGACGCTGGCGTACCACCTCGACCTGACGTTCGGTGACGACCCCAATACGGCCGGCAACGCCTACCAGGCCGTGCTGGTGTACACCGCCACGACGCCGTAGCCTCACCCCCCGAGGACTGCGCAACAGGAGGGTGGGCTTCCTTCGGGAAGCCCACCCTTTTTCATTGCTGGAGCAGGATTCGGAGCGTCCGGTTTGAAACGGGGAGGACGTGTTGTCACGGTCTCGCGTTGCGGCGTGCACCCTCCTGCTTGCGGGATGCTTCGCGATGCCTCCGGACGCGTCGGCCGCGCCCAACCTGATCTCGAATCCCGGGTTTGAAACGGCCGGTGACTCGACCACCGTCTTCTCGGACACGCTGCCGGACTTCACCGCATGGCAGATCACCTCAGGCGGCTATACCCTCTCGGCGGGTCTGCTGACCTCGACCGGCGCCGGTTCGAGCTCCGATCTGGCGGTCGTCCGCAACTCGCAGGATTATCAGGACGGCACCCTGACCGTTCGCGCGATCCCGTTGACCGTGGTTCCGCAGATGGTCGGAGGAGCCGTCGTTCGCTATCGCGACGCCTCCAACTTCTACCTCTGCGGGCTGACCAAGAACCAGCTGGTGGTGCAGCGCAGGCTGGCCGGCGCCGACACCGTGCTGGAATCGACCTCGTACGCGCCGGTCGCGCTGACCACCTACACCATCACCGCGACGGTGAGCGGCAGCGAGATCACGTGCGGCGTCAGCGACGGTTCGGCGACGGCGACGGCGACGGCAACCGCCACCGATGCCAGCTTCGCGAGCGGCATGATCGGGGTCGCGAGCATCAACTCCAACCCCGCGCAGGTGCGCCAGATGCGATTCGCCCAGCCGGTCACGATGGCCGCGGCGGCGCCTCAATCCTGGAGCGGCATCGGGGTGCTGGCGGGCCGGCCCGGGATGGTGCCCGACACGGTCCCTCCCGCCAACTCCGGAGCCGCCTACCTGCAGCTGTTCGGCGGCTCCGGCAGCTTCTCGGGGTACTCGCAGCAGGCGACGATCGCGGCGGCCGGGTCGAGCACCTACACGCTGTCTGCCGCCATACGAACCGAGACCGTCAGCGGCGGCGCCAAGGTGGTCGCGATCGAGTCGGGCGGCACGACCACGACCCTGGCCACGGTCTCCGGCACCACCGCCTGGACGGTGTACTCGACGACTTTCACCACGCAGCCCGGCACGACCTGGATCACCGTGCGCCTGAGGCTCGACGGCAGCGGGCGGGCGAGCTTCGACGATCTCTCGCTCACCATCTCGCCCGTGGTCGGTCTCTCGCTGTCCGCCGGCTCGGTGGACTTCGGCGGCGTCGATCCGCTTTCGTCGCCGTTCGACCTAACGCCGGCGCTGTCGGCGACCACGATCGCGAACCTGGCCTGGGCGCTCTCGGTGCAGGGCTCGGGTGCCTTCGCCGACGGTACCGGCAAGAGCTATCCGCTGGCCCGGCTGGGCTGGCGGCTGGACGGCAGCGGTGCCGCCTACGCGCCGCTCTCCACGACCGCCCAGGCGGTCGCGACCGGTGCCGCCAACTCACCGGCCGGCTCTGCCGTCCCGATCGATTTCCGGCTGCAGGTGACGTACGCCGATCCGGTCTCGTCACAGCCGTTCCAGACCACGCTCACCTACATCGCAACTACCCCGTGACCTCCTGAGGAGCCGCCCGATGCGAAGAATCGCCACCCTACTGACATTGGCCCTGCTGGTCATGGCCGCCGGGTCGAGCAGCGCCGCGGCGGTCGAGAAGACGCCTCCGATATCGCTCGGCGTCGCGCCGTCCAAACTCCAGACCAACCTGATCCCCGGCCAGCTCTACAAGACCGACCTGGACATCTACAACAAGGGCGGCTCGGCAGTCACGCTGGATGTCTATCTCCAGGACTACACGATCTCGAAGACCTCGGCGGTCGAGTTCCTCGATCCCGGCTCACTGCCCGAGTCGGCCGCTCCATGGGCGAAGCTCGGCACGACGGTGGTGTCCATGCCGGGCCACAGCCACAAGCAGGTACAGCTGAGCGTCACGGTGCCGCGCGATGCGGCGATCGGTACGCACACGCTGGCGATCGTCTTCCGCTCACGCGAGCTGAAGTCGGACGGCAACGTCAAGTACCAGCCGGCGGTGGCCTCGCTGATGGCGGCGGGCATCGAAAACCCGGACGGCACGGGCCTGGTCTTGAAGGGCGACGTCGTCACCCGCTCCGTCGATGTCAACTGGATCAGCTTGCACGACGTGTGGGCGGCGAACGACCACGTCGGTGCGGCCGTGGACTGGCTGATCCATCCCACCGTGACCGCGCATGTCGAGATTCGCAACGAGGGCAACACCTTCTTCAACGTGATCAAGGGCGGCACTGCCTTCACAACAACCATGGCTCTCGGCGGCAGCGGAGGGCGGGTGGCGGCGCCCACCTACACGATCCTGCCGGACTCGGTGCGCACCTTCGACATGACCTGGAAGGACGCGCCGCTGTTTGGCCGGGGCAACGCCGAGACGCGTATCTACTACAACGACTCGGCCCACCTGCCGGTGGGCGTGACGCCGTTCACGATCATTCCCTGGCACCTGATCACCGTCGTTGGCGTGGTGCTGGCCCTGTTCGTGCTGTGGCGGATCGTGCGCCGCAGACGGCATCCCGGTCGCCGCGTGCGGACGACGTCCAGCGCCCCCTCGCCCTGGATGGCGCCCGGAACGGGGGTGTAACGATGCACGGCCTGCTGGAATCCGTCCCCAACTTCTCGGAGGGCCGCGACCCGTCGGTGATCGAGGCGATCCGGGCGGCGATGGTCGATGCCGGAGGACGGGTGCTGGACGTGCACAGCGACGCCGACCACAACCGCTCGGTGTTCACGGTGGTGGCCGATCCAGACAGCCTGGTCGATGCGCTGGCGGCGGCGATCTCGGTCGCCGTCGCCCGCATCGACCTGCGACAGCACGAGGGCGTGCATCCGCGCGTCGGCGCCGCCGACGTCGTGCCGCTGGTGCGGTTCGATCCCGACGACGACCGCCCCGAGCGGGCGGCAAGGGCGCTGACCCGCAGGATCGCCATGCTCGGCGTGCCCGCGCTCGGGTACGGCGAGCTGGGCGACGGACTGCGACCCGCACACTTTCGCCAGGGCGGTATCGAGCGGCTCGCCGAGCGGCTGGCGGCGGGCGAGATCGAGCAGCTCGCCGGGCCCGCGCAGCTTCACCCCAGCGCCGGCGCGGTGCTGGTGGGTGTGCGGCCGCCGTTGGTGGCGTTCAACATCGACCTCGAGACCGACGACGTCGACGTCGCGAAAACGATCGCAGCAGCGATCCGGGAGCGGGACGGCGGGCTGGCCGGCGTCCAGGCGCTCGGACTGCCGGCGGGGGGCCGAGCCCCAGGTGTCGACGAACCTGATCGATGTCGGGGGCACGCCACTGGCGGACGTCGTGTCCGCCGTCGACCGGCTGGCCGGCGAGCATGGCACGGCGATCGCGCGGTCGGAGCTGGTCGGCCTGATGCCCGCGAGAATCGCGGCCTCCGCCGCTGCATCCGCCCTGCGCCTGCCGTCGCTGCCGGCTGAGCGGCTGCTGGAGGTGGCCGTCACGGGCGAGTTCGGCGGGCTCTGAGGGGAGGTCGCTCAGGCTGCCCTGAACTCGGCCACGATCGTCGAGCGGCGAGCGGCCGGCAGCATCCGCTCGGCTGCGTTCAGCGCCGATGCCGCCCTGCGGTGTGAGCCGGCGTAGCGGTGCAGCGTTGCGACGGTGCGAAGCTCGGCCGGGCTGAAGCGGGCATCGGCCATCGCGGCGGCCAGCCCGGCGACGGTGTTGGCGCGGTAGACCGCGGGGTAGACGTCGCGCTCGGCCGCGCCGGCGCCGTGCCGCTTGGCGAGCACCCTCGCCGGCTGCGGCAGCAGGCGGGCCAGGCGCAGAAGCGGGTTGGCGACGTTGCTGGTCAGCACCACCAGCTCGCCGCCCGGCCGCAGCACCCTCCGCCACTCGCGGAACGCCTCCGCCGGACTGCACAGGTGCTCGATCACGAAGTTTGCGTAGACGAGGTCGAACTCACCGTCGGCGAACGGCAGCGGGGCGCAGGCGTCAGCCTCCAGAAAACGGTCGAGGTGGGGGTTCTCGCGGCCGGCGGCGCCGTCGACGTCGAGGCCGACCAGCTCGGCGATGCGGTCGCGATGCTCGATCAGCCGGGTGGTGCGTCCGCAGCCGATCTCGAGCACGCGCGCACCGTTGGACAGGGCGCGCTCGAGCAGCTCGCGCTCGACGGCGGTGTGGGACGTCTCGAACGGGACGCGCTCGTACCGCATGCCACGACTGCTTCGCCCGCGACGTGCCGGATCCTTCCAGTCTCTAGACTTGCCGCTGTGCCGGACGTCCTGCTCACGGGTTCAGACCTCTGATCGACGATGTCGAGCGGGTGGCGGTCTCGGGCGCGACGGCGAGTCTGGGGCCACAGGCGTTGGAGAAGATCGATGCGGCGCGTGCCCTGATCGAGCGGGCGGTCGGAGTCGGGCACGCCCACGTACGGCGTCAACACGGAATTCGGCCGGTTCGTCGATGTCGCGATCTCGCGTGAGGACACCGGCCGGTTGCAGCTGAACCTGCTTCGCAGCCACGCCTGTGCGGTGGGTGAGCCGTTCCCGACCGAGGTGGTGCGTGCGGCGATGCTGTTGCGGGCGAACGCGCTCGCCACCGGCGCGTCGGGCGTGCGGCGCGAGACGGTCGAGTTGCTGCTGGCGATGCTGAACCAGGGCGTCCACCCGGTGGTGCCCTCGCGGGGCTCGCTGGGGGCGAGCGGTGATCTGGCTCCGCTTGCGCACCTTGCGCTGCCGCTGGTGGGGGAGGGTGTGGCCGAGCGTGAGGGTCGCCAGATGGATGGCGGTGAGGCGCTTCGCGAAGCGGGGCTTGCACCGGTCACGCTGGAGGCCAAGGAGGGGTTGGCGTTGATCAACGGCACCCAGTTCATGGCCGCGATCGGCGCGCTGGTGCTGGCTCGCGCCCACCGGCTGGTGCGGATCGCGGATCTGGCGGCGGCGCAGTCGGTGGAGGCCGTGCGCGGCTCGCGGACGCCGTTCTCGCCTGAGATCCAGGCGCTTCGCCCGCACCCCGGCCAGGTCGCCTCGGCCGCCAACCTGTTCGCGCTGCTGGACGGCTCCCAGATCAACGAGTCGCACCGCTGGTGTGGCCGGGTCCAGGACGCCTACTCGCTGCGCTGCTCGCCGCAGGTGCACGGCGCCTGCCGCGACGCCATCGGCTATGCCCGCTCGGTGGTCGCGATCGAGCTGAACGCCGCCACCGACAACCCGCTGATCTTCGCCGATCGCGACGAGGTGCTGTCGAACGGCAACTTCCATGGCGAGCCGGTGGCGATGGCGCTGGACACGCTCGAGATCGCGCTGGCCGAGCTGGCCGGGATCAGCGAACGGCGGATCGAGCGGATGCTGAACCCGACCATGAGCGAGGGCCTGCCTCCGTTCCTGACCGAGGAGGGCGGCCTCAACTCGGGCTTCATGATCCCCCACTACGTGGCCGCCGGCCTGGTGGCCGAGAACAAGGTGCTGTGCCATCCCGCCTCGGTCGACTCGATCCCGACCAGCGCCGGGCAGGAGGATCACGTCTCGATGGGCGCCACGGCCGCCGTCCACGCCTGGCAGGTGTGCCAGAACGTCGAGCGGGTGCTGGCGGTGGAGCTGCTCTGCGGAGCCCAGGGCCTCGACTTCCTGGCGCCGCTTCGACCCGGGCCCGGCATCGCGGCACTGCACGCCGCGCTGCGCCAGACATCGCCGCACCTCGCCGACGACCGCTCGCTCTCGTCCGAGATCGAAGCCGTCGCCGACCGCGTCCGCGACGGCTCTTTGCTCGCAGCGGTCGAACGCGCCTTCACCGCTCTCGACTGATATAGCCTCCGTTCGTGGATGAACCTGAAGGGAGCTCGTATGGCCACCACTGATCTCCAGACCGAGGTCGAGGCGCTGGTCGGCGACCTCGCCAACGTCCGCGCGCCCCGCGGCAGCGAGCTTCGTTGCAAGGGCTGGCACCAGGAGGCGGCGCTGCGGATGCTGTGCAACAACCTCGACCCCGAGGTGGCCGAGGACCCCACCCGGCTGGTCGTCTACGGCGGTTCCGGCCGCGCCGCGCGCAGCCACGAGGCGCTACGGGCGATCGTGCGCACGCTGCTCGAGCTCGAGAACGATGAGACGATGCTGGTGCAGTCCGGCAAGCCGGTGGCGGTGTTCCGCACCTACTCCCGGCGCACCCCGCGTGCTGATCGCAAACTCGCTGCTGGTGCCCCGGTTCGCGACCTGGGAGGAGTTTCGCCGGCTGGAGGCCGAGGGACTGACGATGTTCGGCCAGATGACGGCCGGGTCGTGGATCTACATCGGCACCCAGGGCATCCTTCAAGGGACGTTCCAGACCTTCGCCGCCGCAGGCGAACGGCACTGGGGCTCACCCGACCTGGCCGGCCGCACCATCCTGACGGCTGGACTGGGCGGCATGGGAGGCGCGCAGCCGTTGGCGGCCTCGCTGGCAGGTGCGGCCAGCCTCAACGTCGAGGTCGATCCGCACCGCATCGCGCGGCGGCTGGAGACCCGGTACCTGGACGAGGTGGCGGCGGATCTGGATGACGCCGTGAAGCGCGTGCGGCGCGCCGCCGAGGAGGGGGTGGGACTCTCGATCGGACTGCTCGGCAACGCCGGCGAGGTGTTCCCCGAACTGGCCCGCCGGGGCGTGCCGTTCGATCTCGTCACCGACCAGACCTCGGCCCACGACATGCTGAACGGCTACGTGCCGATGGGGATGACCCTGGATGATGCGATCGCGCTGCGGGAGTCCGACCCGGACGAGTACGTCCGCCGTGCGCGTGAGACAGCGGTCGAGCACGTGCGGGCGATGGTCGCCTTCCAGGAGGCCGGCAGCCATGTGTTCGACTACGGCAACAACCTTCGCACCGAGGCGCTGGACGCCGGCTACGCGGACGCCTTCGCATTCCCAGGGTTCGTGCCGGCCTATATCCGGCCGCTGTTCGCGATCGGCGCAGGCCCCTTCCGGTGGGCGGCGCTGTCCGGTGATCCGGCTGACATCGCTCGCATCGACAGGGCGCTGGTCGAGGCGTTCCCCGACGATGGGCTGCTGCAGCGGTGGCTGGCGATCGCTCCCGATCGGATCGCGTTCCAGGGACTGCCGGCCCGCATCTGCTGGCTGGGACAGGGCGACCGCGCCAAGGCCGGCCTGATCTTCAACGACCTGGTGCGGCGCGGCGAGGTGTCCGCGCCGATCGTGATCGGCCGCGACCATCTCGACACCGGCTCGGTGGCGTCGCCCGTATCGCGAGACGGAGGCGATGAGGGACGGCTCGGACGCGATCGCGGACTGGCCGATTCTGAACGCGCTGCTCTCGACCGCGTCCGGGGCGTCGTGGGTCTCGGTGCACCACGGCGGCGGAGTCGGCATCGGCAACTCGATCCACGCCGGCATGGTGATCGTGGCGGACGGCAGCGCCGAGATGGACGAGCGGCTGCAGAGGGTGCTCACCAACGATCCCGGAATCGGGGTCGCGCGTCACGCTGACGCCGGCTACGAAGACGCTATCAGCACCGCGCACGCACAGGGCGTGCGCCTGCCGATGGAGGACTCCGACTGATGAGCGAACGCACCGCGATCCTGACCGGCGTCACAGGCGGCTGGGGGAGGGCGGTGCTCGACCGTTTCCTCTCCCAAGGCTGGAACGTCTGTGCGACGTCCCGTGAAGCAACCGACGAGTTGCCCGCGGGGGTGCAGGTGGTTGCCGCCGATCTCACGGATTCGGCCTCTGCGGAGGGGGTGGTGCAAGCCTGCGTCGAGCGCTTCGGCGGCGTTCAGGCGCTGGCCTGCGTGGCCGGGGGCTTCAAGATGTCCGGCCCGCTGCACGAGTCGTCTCCCGACGACTGGCGCAGCCAGCTGGCCGTCAATCTGGACACGGCCTACACGATGACGCGGGCGGCGCTGGGGCCGATGCTGGCCGCCGGCTCCGGCTCGATCGTCTACGTCGGCTCGCGCGCGGCGGTACGCCCGTTCGCGGGGGCGGCGCCGTACATCGTGTCGAAGGCGGCCGTGCTGGCCCTGATGGGAGCTGTCGATGCCGAGGTGCGAAGCCAGGGCCTGCGGGTGAACACCGTGGTGGCGAGCGTGGTGGACACCCCTCGTAATCGCGCCGACAACCCGGATGCCGATTTCTCGAAGTGGACGACCGGCGATCAGCTGGCCCGCGTGATCGAGTGGCTCTCCGGTGACGACTCGGCACCGCTCTCGGGCGGCACGATCCCGGCCTACGGGCGGGCGTGAGTCCCGCCACCAGGCCGGTAGCATGCGGCCGGTGGCATCGATCCTGATCGACAACCTGGCGCAGCTCGCAAGCCCGGCCGGCACGACGGCGCCGCTGCGGGGCGCTGGGCTGCGATCGCTGGACGTGATCGAGGACGCGGCGGTCGCGATCGTCGACGGGGTGGTGGCCGCGGCCGGCGACCGCGAATGGGTGCGACGCGCCCATCCCGACCTTCCCGTCCACGACGCAGGCGGCCGCGCCGCCATCCCGGGCCTGGTCGACTGTCACACGCATGCCGCCTTCGGCGGCGACCGCGCGAACGAGTTCGACCTGCGCGCGCAGGGCGCGGGCTACGAACAGATCCACGCCGCCGGGGGTGGCATTGCGGCAAGCGTGGCGGCCACTCGGGCCGCGGCCGGCCTTGGGTCGCTGGGAGCGACGCTCGACCGCCACCTGGCCTGGATGGCGGCCCAGGGAACCACCACCGCAGAGGTGAAGTCCGGCTACGGACTCGATCGCGACACGGAGATCGCAATGCTCGACGCCGTCCGTGCTCCGCACGCGATCGAAACCGTGCCCACCTTTCTCGGCGCTCATGCGGTGGCGCCCGAGTTCGGCGAGGACGGCGACGGCTACCTGGACTTCGTGCTGGCGGACGTGCTGCCGGCGGCGGCGGAGCGCGCCGAGGCTGCCGACGTCTTCCTGGAGCGAGGCGCGTTCAGCGTGGAGCAGGCCGAGCGATACCTGAGAGCGGCGGCAGGCCACGGGCTGGCGCTTCGGCTGCACGCCGACCAGTTCAGCGAGGCGGGCGGCGTGGAGCTGGCGATCCGGCTCGGCGCTCGCTCGGTGGATCACCTCGAAGCGACCGGCGCCGGGGGTGTGGACGCGCTGGCTGCCAGCGACGTGACGGCCGTCGTGCTGCCGGCCTGTGCGCTGATGCTCGACCTGCCGCGGCCGCCGGCGCGGGCGCTCGTCGACCGCGGTGCCGTGGTCGCGCTGGCCACCGACTTCAATCCTGGCAGCGCATTCTGTGACTCGCTGCCGCTGGTGATGTCGCTGGCCTGCATGCAGCTCGGGCTGACGCCGGCCGAGGCGTTGACGGCGTGCACGGTGAACGGGGCCTGGGTGCTCGGCCGGGCCGGCCGGCTGGGTCGCATCGCGCCCGGATACGATGGCGACGTGGTGATCCTGGAAGCCGACGACTGGCGGCACGTCTCCTACCACCTCGGCGGCCGTGTGATCGCGGATGTGTTCAAGCGCGGCGAGCTGCTGTGATCGAGCGCGCACGGCAGCTGTGTTTCGCTGATGCCCTCACGGCCGCGGCCGCCGGCCTGTGCGCCGCCGGCATGCTGGTGACGGGCGAAGCGCTGGTGGCGGCCGCCCAGCACAACCCGTCCGCGTCTGCCATGAACTGGCACGACCGACTGCTGCTCGGCCTGTGGACATTCCGGCTGGAGCACGCGCTCTGGTTTACGTTCGGCCTGGTGGTGCTGTGGATCGGCTTCGGGCTGGGCGGCCGGCTGGGTCCCTACACCGAGACGGCGACGCGGATCGCCGGCGGGGTTGCGATCGGCTACGTGCTGCTGGCGGCCGCCGTGCTGCTGGGCTCGACGCTGGTCGCACTCAGCGGATCGGTGGGCAACGGCGACCTCGCGGTCTCCTACAGCGGCCGGGAGCGGTTCGCGACCTGGCTGCTCCAAGCCTCCACCGCCGCCGCGATGGCGGCCGTGTGGGCGCTGGCCGGCCTACGGCTGGGCGAGCGGTTCGCCGTCACCCGCCCAGTCGCGTCCGACGAAGCGGATGCGGACGAGGAAGGCGCATATCTCGAGGAGGAGGTGGAGGAGCCCGAGCTCGAGACGCTCGGCGGGCCGCCGCCGGCTCGTCTCGATTCGCCCGCCGTTCATCCCGAGGCGGCAGCGGCGCTCGATGCGCGCGCGGTGATGGGACAGATCTCGTCCCAGGACGAGCCTCTCACACCCTCGCTGCGGGCTCGGCGCGTGTTCGAGGAACGGCTCAGCTTCTCTCCGCGGCAGGCTGACGCCCGGGCGCTGCTGGAGCGGGTGTTGAAAGCCGAGCGGGCCGGGCAGATGGACGAAGCGGAGTCGCTGGCCGACCGGCTGGGCTCGATGTAGACGGTAGACTCCGCTGCTCGATGGCCACCAAGAAGCAGCAGCGCCGGCGCTACCAGCGGGCCCAGGGCCGCGGCCGGCTGTATGACGAGGGCGAGCCGAAGCCGGAATCTGAGCCCAAGCCGGAGCGGCAGGCGCCGCGCCGTCGTGGTGAGCCACAGCCGCCCACCTGGCGGCGCTCGATAAAGCGGGCTGCGATCTTCTCGCTGGGACTGTTTGCGTTCACCCTGGCCGTGCCGTTCGGAGGCTCCCAGCCGACGGCGATAGCTGCGGCGCTCCAGGCGGCGGCCTTCTTTGTCTTCCTGATGCCGTTCGGCTACCTGATGGACGGATTCCTCTACAACCGCTGGCTGAAGCGGCAGCGGGGGTGAATCCAGATGGTTGATCGACGTCCCTCGCGAGCCTGGCCGCTGCGGACAGTCGAGCATCGCCAATTGCTCGGGTGGCTGCGGCTGCGAACACGTCGTCTCGCCGCGTCCTCGGTCGCGCCAAGACGTTCAAGTATTGACGCTCCCTGCGTCCTTGCGAGACTCGGTTCTCGCCGCCCAGGACATCACGGGGGACATCGATCAACCACCTAGAGATCGTCAGCCTCGCTCTCGGGGCCTACGGGACGAACTGTTATCTGGTCGCCCGCGAAGGAGCACAGCAGGCGGTCGTGATCGACCCTGGCGACACCGCCGAACTGGTGCTCGAGGCGCTCGCCGAGCGCGGCTGGACGGCCGCCGCGATCCTGGTCACGCACGGTCACCTCGACCACATCGGCGCGGTCAGGGACCTTGCCGATGCGACGTCGGCAGAGGTCTGGATGGCGCGCGGCGACGCCGACGACCTTCGCAACTTCGCACCGGCTCCGTACCAGCCTCAGCACCTGATCGGCGGGGGAGAGTCCCTGGACATTGGCGGCATCAGCTTTCGCACCTTCGACGTGCCCGGGCACACGGCCGGATCGGTGGCGTTCGTCACCGACGGCGTGGCGTTCGTGGGCGACGTCCTGTTTGCCGGATCGATCGGACGCACCGATCTGGCCGGAGGCGACCTCGATACGCTGATCGAGAGCATCGCCCTGCTGATGCGCGAGCTGCCCCCCGAGACCGTTGTGGCGTCCGGGCACGGCCCGGCCACGACCCTGGCGCATGAGCTCGCCACGAACCCGTTTCTGGAAGCGGTGAGGGGATGAGTCAGCGCTTCCAGGCACCGCGTGGAACACGCGACTGGTATGGCGACGACGCGGCGGTGCGGCGCCGGGTGCTCGACCTGGCGCGGTCGGTGTTCGAGCCGGCCGGCTACGGCGAGGTGGTCACCCCGGGGTTCGAGGACACCGAGCTGTTCGCGCGCTCCAGCGGAGAGACGTCGGACGTCGTCAGCAAGGAGATGTACACCTTCGAGGATCGCAGCGGCCGCTCGCTGACGCTGCGGCCGGAGAGCACCGCGCCGGTGATGCGGGCGTATCTGGAAGGCATGACCCGCCTGCCCCAGCCGGTCAAGCTCTGGTACTGCCAGAGCCACTTTCGCTACAACGCGGTGCAGCGCGGCCGCGCCCGCGAGCACTACCAGTTCGGCGTCGAGGTGATCGGCTCCGCGGACGCGGCGGTCGATGCCGAGGTGATCGCCCTCCAGGCCCGCTGGTATCACCTGTGCAGCGTCCCGGAGTTGCGGCTGGCGCTGAACTCGATCGGCGATTCGGTCTGCCGTCCCGGCTACGTCAAGCTGCTGGTGGCGTTCATCGACGCGCACGCCGATCAGCTCTGCGAGGAGTGTCTCGAGCGCCGCAAGTCCAATCCGCTGCGGGTGCTGGACTGCAAGAACCGAGAGTGCCAGGCCGTGCTGGCGGCCGCGCCGCGCATCACCGACCATCTCTGCGACGACTGCGCGCAGCACTTCGCGGAGGTGCAGGGGTATCTGGACGCGCGCGGCGTGGCCTATGAGCTCACGCCGTCGCTCGTGCGTGGGCTCGATTACTACACCCGCACGGCCTGGGAGTGGAGCGGGGCCGGACTGGCCACCTCGATCTCCGGCGGTGGCCGCTACGACGGCCTGGCCGAGCAGATCGGTGGACCGGCGACGCCCGGGGTCGGCTTCGGCGCGGGCATCGAGCGGCTGCTCGAGGTCGTGCGGCCGCAACCGGAGGAGTCGCCGGGCCGGGTGCTGTTCGCCGTCATCGCCGAGACCGCCCAGCCGAGGCTGTTCGCCCTGATGGACGAGGTGCGGGCGGCGGGGGTGCCCGCCGACGCCGGCTACGGATCGCGCAGGCTCAAGCGGCTGCTGGAGACGGCCTCCAAGCGGGGAGCGACGACCGTGGTGATCGTGGGAGACGACGAATGGGGGCGCGGCGAGGCGACGCTGCGTGATATGACGAGCGGCGAGCAGCGCAGCGTTGCGCTGGACGATCTGGTCGGCGAGCTGACAAGGGACGGGTGACGTGGTCTACAGGACGAGGCTGGGCGGTGATCTGCGGGCGGACGACGCCGGGCAGCGGGTGACGCTGTCGGGCTGGGTGGCCACCCGACGTGACCACGGCGGTCTGGCCTTCGTCGACCTGCGCGATCGGGCCGGCATCGTGCAGCTGGTATTCGATCCTGACGAGGGCGCCGAGGCGCATGCCGCGGCGCACGAGCTGCGCAACGAGTTCGTGATTCAGGTCGAGGGCGTGGTGGCACCGCGCTCGCCCGAGAACGTGAACCCGAAGCTGGCCACCGGCCATGTCGAGGTGCGAGTGGACACGCTCACCCTGCTCAATCGATCGGCGGTGCTGCCGTTCCAGCTCGACGAGGAGAACGTCGACGAGTCGCTGCGCATGCACCACCGTTACCTCGACCTGCGCCGTGACCGGATGCGGCACAACCTCGAGACGCGCTTCCGGCTCACCCAGATCATCCGCCGGCACATGGAGGAGCACGAGTTCTGGGAGCTGGAGACGCCGATCCTCTACAAGTCCACGCCCGAGGGGGCGAAGGAGTTCCTGGTGCCCACGTCCAGCAGGCCGGGCCAGTTCTACGCGCTGCCCCAATCGCCGCAGACGTTCAAGCAGCTGTACGCGATCGCCGGCTACGAGCGCTACTACCAGATCGCTCGCTGCTTCCGGGACGAGGCCACCCGAGCAGACCGGACGCAGGAGTTCACGCAGCTCGACATCGAGATGGCGTTCCTCGTCCCGGATGAGCTGTTCGGCCTGCTCGAAGCGATGTTCGCGCGCATCTGGCGCGAGCTTCGCGACGTCGAGCTGGAGACGCCGTTCCCGCGCATGAGCTGGGACGAGGCCACACTGCGCTACGGGTCGGACAAGCCAGACCTGCGCTTCGGCGCCGAGATCTCGGACGTCACCGACCTGCTGGCCGCGACCGAGTTCAAGGCCTTCCGCGGCGTCGTCGACGCCGGCGGTGTGGTGCGCGGCCTGGCCGTGCCGGGTGCCGGCGAGTTCTCGCGCAAGGACTTCGACGACCTGGTCGAGTTCGCCAAGAGCTGGGGCGGAAAGGGCGTCGCCTGGCTTCAGGTGCAGGGCGGCGGTGAGATCCGCTCGCCGATCGCGAAGTTCCTGTCGGAGTCCGAGCTGGCCGGCATCGTCGAGCGGATCGGCGCCGGCGAGGGCGACACCGTGTTCCTCGTGGCCGACGGCGAGGAGGCTGCGGTGCGCGTGCTGGGGCCGCTTCGGCTGCACCTCGGCGAACGGCTGGGTCTGATCGAGCCGGGGTGGCGGTTCCTGTGGGTGACCGACTTCCCGATGTTCGAGTGGCTGCCCGACGAGGGTCGCTGGAAGGCGTCGCACAATCCGTTCTCGGCCCCCGCGCCGGGCTCCGAGGAGTTCTGGACAGACCCCGCGGCGGCCCGCTCCTACCAGTACGATCTGGTGCTGAACGGCAACGAGATCGGCGGCGGTTCGATCCGCAATCATCGGCCGGAAACGCAGAGCAAGGTGTTCGAGCTGCTGGGCATCTCGGCCGAGCGGGCGGAGGAGAACTTCTCCTTCCTGCTGCGCGCGCTCTCGATGGGAGCGCCGCCCCACGGTGGCATCGCGTTCGGGCTCGACCGGCTGGCGATGCTGGTGGCCGAGGCCGACTCGCTGCGCGAGGTGATCGCCTTCCCCAAGGGTCAGGGCGGCGTCGATCCGCTCACAGGCGCTCCCGGCCCTGTGAGCGCCGCGATGCTGTCGGAGCTGGGTCTGCGGTTGCCCGATCCACCCATGTGAAGGACCGGCGCCGGGTGCGTGGCGAGCGAGTGTGGACGGCTGCTACCGTGCCCCGGATCACGAGACGCGGGAGGCAGTCTGAATGTCCGATCATGAGGCGCACAGCGCGCAACTGGACGAAGAACGGCGAATCGCACACACGGGAGGACTTGCCCACTGGGCCGGCCACTGCGCCAGCCACCCGTGGCGCGTGATCGGCACGTGGTTCGCGATCGTCCTGGTCTTGGTCGGGCTGAACTTCGCCTTCCACGGCTCGCTGGTGAACGAGTTCAAGGTGCCGGGCACGGACTTCCAGAAGGCCACCGACCTGATCAACGCCAAGTTCGGCGCCCAGAAGGGCGCGCCGCTGCGCGTCGTGATCGCCGCGCCCGCCGGCGAGATGCTGACCACGCCCGCACGTCAGGCGGCGATCGCCAAGATGGTGTCGCAGGCCGAGGCGGGCGTCCGCAAGCTGGACGAGAACAAGAAGAACGCCACCGCGATCGGTGATCCGCTCGCCTCCGGCTCGACGCAGCTCTCCCACAGCGCCCGAGTCGCCTACTTCGACGCCCAGTTCGACCGCACCGGGTTCGAGCTGCCCCGCGGCGGCATCGTCGACCTGGAGGACCAGCTCAAGGCGACCGGCGCGACCGCCGGCCTGCGAGGTCGCGTTCACCGGCGACGCCGAGAGCCCGCCGCCGGAGGACTTCCTCAGCATCGTGCTGGGACTGCTCGCCGGATTCATCATCCTGCTGGTGCTGTTCCGGGCGCTGGTGCCGACGGCGATCCCGCTGCTGTTTGCGATCGCGGCCGTGATGACGGCGTTCCTGCTGCTCTTCCTGGCCGCCCGCTACACCAACTTCAACACGATCGTGACCCTGCTCGTTCCAATGATCGGGCTGGGCGTCGGAATCGACTACACGCTGTTCATCGTCACCCGCTTCCGGCAGATGCTGCACGACGGCCTGGAGCCGCGCGACGCGGCCGCCGCCGCCGGCGCAACGGCCGGCCGGGCCGTGATCTTCGCCGGCGTGACCGTTGCGATCTCGGTCACGGGACTTGCGCTGATCGGCATCGACTTCATCACCAAGCTCGGCATCGGCGGCGCGCTGGGCGTGCTGACGGCGGTGCTGCTGGCGAACTCGCTGCTGCCGGCGGTGCTGTCGTTGCTGGGCCACCGCATCGACTCGGGACGGCTCGGCATGAAGCCGTCGGACGAATCGCGCGAGGGCCGGCTGCACACGCCGGTGGCGCGGTGGGGCCGGTTCGTCTCGGACAACGCCAAGTACGTGCTGCCAGTGGTGATCGTGCTGCTGCTGCTGCTGGCATCGCCGGTGCTGAAGGTGCGGCTGGGCCTGGCCGACGCCGGCACCGCGCCGAAGGGCGAGACGATCCGCACGGCCTACGACCTGCTCTCCGGCCCCGGCGGATTCGGACCGGGATTCACGTCGCCGATCCCGGTCGTGATCGATCTCAGCTCCGATCACACCGCCGCCGACAAGATCAAGCAGGCCATGCAGGGGGTGCCCGGCGTGGCCGAGGTCGAGCAGCCGATCTACAACGCCAAGACGGCCGACGCGGCGAGCGTGGCGATCGTGAATGCATACTCGAAGTACTCGCCGCAGGACGTGAAGACCGACAAGATCGTCTCGACGCTGCGCCACACCACGATCCCCGCGACGCTCGAGGGGTCGAGCGCGAAGGCGTACGTGTCGGGTCAGAACGCCGCCTTCACCGACATCGGCGACAAGATCGTCAGCAACGCGCCCTGGTTCCTGCTGTACGTGATCGGGGTCACCTTCGTGGTGCTGACGATGGCGTTCCGCTCGGTCGTGATCGCGCTGAAGGCTGCGTTGACGACCCTGGTGTCGGCCCTTGTCGGATTCGGCATGCTCACCCTGATCGTCCAGCTGGGCCACGGTATGGGGTTGGTCGGTCTCGATCGAACCGGGCCGATCGAGAGCTTCGTGCCGCCGATCTGCTTCGCGATCTTCTTCGGGCTCTCGACGGACTACGAGGTGTTCCTGATGAGCCGCATCCGCGAGGAGCACATCCACCTCGGCGACACCGTCGCCGCGGTGAAGGAGGGTGTGGCCGGCGTCGGTCGCGTGATCGTCGCCGCCGCGCTGATCATGTCCACCGTGTTCTTCGCCTTCCTGCTCAACCCGGACCGCGTCTCGAAGGAGTTCGCGCTGTTGCTGGGTATCGCGATCCTCACCGATGCGCTGCTGATGAGACTGACGCTCGTCCCTGCGCTGCTGACGATGCTCGGTGAGCGGTCGTGGTGGATGCCGGCCTGGCTGGACAAGGTGCTGCCGAACGTCACCATCGAGCCTCCCGGCGAGCGCGTCGAGGCCCAGCCGGTGCGGGGCACGGTCGGGCCCGAACCATCTTCCTGATCCGATCAGCGGCTATGGCTACGAGGTGCTGGATGCGACGACCTGGACGCCACGTCCGGGAACTCGCGCCAGCACCTGGTAGCCGCTGAGCCGGCAGCGGCATGAGAGCGAGACTCGATCGGCGGCGCGGCGGCCGCGGCGCTGAGCTCGCCCAGCTGTGATGGGTCGACCCCGGCCACCGTGACGGTGACGAAGCCGTTGTGGTCGCCGGCGCTGGAGACGGGGTGGTGGAACGACGTCATCGCTCCGCTGAAGCGATCCGCGAGCGACGGCCGCCCGTGGCCCGGCGCCATCACCGCGAGCACAGGCAACCGCCCGGCATGCGAGGCGTTGCCCGGCGCCACCGCCAGCACCGCCAGCATCAAGCCCGCGGTGACGGGGCCGATGATCGCTCGTGTCCCCATGGGTGGAGTGTGTCAGGAAATCCGCGCGCCTCTTGCATCCGGCGGCACCGACGCTACCCTGCGTCTGCCGGCGCCATTTCGTCAAGCGCACTTCTGAAAACGTCGTGCGACACTTCCAGCGCAGGGGCTCAAGGTCGATACGGTCGAAGCATCCTTTGAAAGTGGCCGTTCGCCAAGCCTCAGGCGCCGGCCTGCCGGCGTCGCGCTGGCGTAGGAGTCACCGCCGCGCCTCCGCCATATTTCCGATATGGCCTTCGTCACGCCGCCGCCTCCTGCTGGCGCGCCACTCGGCAGACAGTTCCGGCGTCGCGCTGGCGTAGGAGTCAGCGCCCCGCCTCGGCCATATTTCCGGTATGGCCTTCGTCACGCCGCTGCCTCCTGCTGGCGCGCCGCTCGGAGGGACAGTTCCGGGGTCGCGCTGACGCCTGAATCACCGCCGCACGACCCGATACTCTGCTGCCATGGCCTATCTCGACCACGCTGCGACCTCGCCGCTGTGCGCCGAGGCGCGCGCGGCGATGGCGCCGTACCTCGACGAACGCTTCGGCAACGCCTCCGAGCCGCACGCCTACGGCCGGCAGGCCCGCGAGGGATTGGAGCAGGCACGCGAGACGGTCGCCGAGCTGCTCGGCTGTCGCCCCCAGCAGCTGGTGTTCACCTCCGGCGGCAGCGAGGCTGACAATCAGGCCGTGTTCGGCCTCACCGGCCGGCCGCTGGGCCGGCTGGTGGTCAGCGCGATCGAGCACTCGGCCGTGCTTGCCCCGGCCCGGGAGCTCGAGCGGCAGGGCTTCGAGCTTGGCTGGGCGCCGGTCGATGGGGAGGGCGTGGTCGACCGGGATGCCTTTGCGGACGTGGTGCATCCGGGCGACCGATTGGCCGCCGTGATGTGGGCCAATAACGTCACCGGAGCGGTGCAGCCCGTTGCCGAGCTCGCCGATATCGCCTCGCAGCGAGGCGTTCCGCTGCACGTCGACGCGGTGCAGGCGGCCGCGTCGCTGCCGGTCGACTTCGAGGCGTCCGGCGCCGAGACGCTCGCGCTGTCGGCGCACAAGATGCATGGGCCCAAGGGTGTCGGCGCGCTGGTGGCGCGCGATCCGTCCAGGATCAAACCGCTGATCTGGGGCGGCGGCCAGGAGGGTGGCCACCGCAGCGGCACCGAGAACGTCGCCGGCGTCGTCGGCTTCGCCGCCGCGCTGCCGCGATGCGCCGGCGCGGCCGACCGCCGTCGCGAACTGCGCGACCGCATGGAGGCGGCGCTGGCCGAGTACCCGGCGGTGTCACGCAGCGTCGAGCGGCTGCCCGGTCACTCGCTGCTCCTCGTGCCCGGCATCCGCGCCGACCTGCTGGTGCTGGCACTCGACCGATCCGGCTATGCGGTGTCGGCCGGCAGCGCGTGCGCGAGCGGCGACAGCGAGCCGAGCCACGTGCTCTCGCCCAGGGCATGTCCGCCGCCGATGCTCGCAGCGTGATCCGCGTCTCGATCGGTGTCGATTCGACGCCCGACGAGGTGGACGGTTTCTGCACCGCGCTGCGCGAGTGCGTCGACCGGCTCCGAGCCGGCGCACTCCTCTGACGGTCAACTCCCACTACCCTGCGCGTATGTACAGCGATGCGGTGACCGAGTCACGCGCTCGACCTCGCGCACGCCGGATCGGCCGGGGACGGCGCCGTGTACGGCGAGGCCGGCGACACCGGCTGCGGCGACGCGCTGCGGATCGAGCTGGTCGCGGACGCACGGCGTGGTTGCGGCCGCCCGCCACCGCTCTTCGCCTGTCCTCACGCGACGGCCGCGGCAGCGCTGGCCTGCCGGCTGGTCGAGGGACTCCACCTGCTCGATGCTGCGCGCGTCGGGACGGCCGCGCTGGAAGCGGAGCTGCGTCCGGCCGAGCACAATCGCGAATGCGTCGCGCTGGCGGCCGATGCGCTGCACGCGGCGCTCGCGCGGGCGCTGGCTGCGGGATCGCTGCCCGTCGCGGAGGGTCGCGTCGCGGTCGCGATGTCGGGAGGCGTCGACAGCGCGGTCGCGCTGCTGAAGGCGGTCGAGGCCGGCCTGGAGCCAGTCGGCGTCACGCTGCGGCTCTGGATCGACCCGCTGGCGCCCGACTGGAGCGGGCATGCTGCTCGCCGCAGTCGGTGCGGGCCGCGCGCAGCGCATGCCACGCAGCCGGCGTGCCGCACGTCACCCTCGACCTGCGCAGGCGTTTCCATACCCGGATGGTGGCGCCGTTCGTGCGCGACCACGCCGCCGGAGAGACGCCCAATCCCTGCGTGCGCTGCAACGGCAGCTTCCGGTTCGACGCGCTGGCCGAGTTCGCCGACACGCATCGGCGCCCCGCGGATCGCCACCGGACACTATGCACGCATCGTCGCAGCGCGACGGCCGCGTGCTGGTCGCGCGTGGCGCCGATCCCGACAAGGATCAGTCCTACATGCTGGCGCGGGTGCAGGCCGCGATGTCCTGCGCCGCGTCTGGTTTCCGCTCGGCGAGCAGCGAAAGCAGGACCCGAGAGCAGGCGCGGGGCGCCGGGCTGGCCGCGGCAGGCCGAGCCGAGAGCCAGGAGGTGTGCTTCGTCGGCGGCGGCGACCACCGCTCGTTCGTCGAGCGGCACGGCGGCGCCGGCCGGCCGGGCGACATCGTGACCGGCGACGGCCGTGCGGCTGGGTCGCCACGCACGGCGTGCACCGGTTCACGCCCGGCCAGCGGCGCGGCCTGGGAGTGGGCGGGGGCGAGGCCGCTGTTCGTGATCTCGACCGATCCCGACAGCGGCCGAGTGGTGGCCGGGCCGCGGTCGGCGCTGGCCCGATCCGAGGTGCGCGTCAGTCCCGGCGACTGCGGAGCGCCTCCAGGCGGGTGCATGGCCAAGCTCCGCTACCGCACGCCCGGCGTGGCGGCCACCGTGCGGCTCGAGGAGGACGGTTTCGTGCTCGAGCTCGACGAGCCGGCGTATGGCGTCGCACCGGGACAGGCCGCGGTTCTGTACGACGATGATGCCGTTGTCGGCGCGGGTCTGATCGCGCGGTAAGATAGCCCGCGTGTCTTCCACTGACGCCTGGCACTACGCCCTTGCAGCCTTCCTGATCCTGACCGGGGTCGGCCTCATCTACATGCTGGTGCGGCTCGGCGGCCTGCTGTCGCGCGCCACGATCTCGATCGAGCAGTCGATGACCGAGGTGGTGCCGATGCTCGGCAAGGCCTCGACCACCCTCGACCTGGTCAACGACGAGCTGGGCAAGGTCAGCCACATCACCGACAGCGCGGTGGACGCGACGGACAAGCTCGACAGCTCCGTGCGAACCCTGTCGTCGCTGCTGGGCAAGCCGGCCAAAGCGGCATCCGGCGTGTCGGCGGGCATCTCGCACGCATTCCAGAGCTTCCGCAGCAAACGCGATCAGCGCGGCGGTGTGCTGTGAGCAGGCTCGCCACCGGCCTCGGCCTCGCCGTCGCCGGCGCCGCGGCGCTCGTCTACGAGCGGGCGCGGCGGATCGCTGAGGACGAGGGCAGGCCGCTCAGCGAGGTGCTGGTGGAGATGCCGTCACGGCCTGCGGCCGACCTGCGCACGATCGGCGACGACCTGCGGGAAGCCGCCGACGAGGGCCGCGACGCGGCTGAGCGTCGCGAGCAGGAGCTGGACGAGGAGCTGAAGGCTGCAAGAGCCGGTCAGCCGTCCGCCGAGGCTTGAGCCCAGCGGTTTGACCCACGTGTGAGGCGGTAAGCGCTCGGAACGGCCTCTGCCACTGTCGGGCAGAGCCCTGAATTCAGCCGCGAGTGGCGCCGCTGGCGCCCCGCGCTCTCCGTCAGTCGTGCAGCCTTGCGATCAACTCGTGCCGCGACACGAGCCGCTTCTGCTGACCTGAGAGCCGGATCTCGTAGCCGGCGCCGCGCGGGTAGAGCACCTTGTCGCCGGGAGTGATGCCGACGGCGTCCTCACCGGCGGCGGTGACGATGCCCGAGAGACAGGACGACTCGGCGCTGGCCGGGATGATCAGCCCGGCTGTGGTCTCGGTCTCGTCCTCGATCGGTTCGATCAGGACGAACTCGTCCAGCGGCTCGATCCGGCCCGCGAATGGCTCCGACCGCTGAAAGCTGCTCAGGGTGTCGTCCTCGTGCATACGGAAAGCGTAGATCAGATCATGGTTTCGGCCGCGGCGAGCGCGTCACGCACCATCCGCGTTTCGCCAGAGGCGTGCTCGGTAGAATGCGCTGATGCAGTCCCACGAGATCCGCCGCCGGTTCATCGACTACTTCGCCGCCCGCGGGCACGTGCAGCTGCCCAGTGGGTCGCTGGTGCCGCCTGACTGGGACACCTCGGTGCTGATCACGACGGCCGGCATGCAACCGCTCAAGCGCTACTTCCTCGGCATCGAGACGCCTCCCGCGGCCCGGGCGGCGACCGTACAGAAATGCTTCCGCACCGTGGACATTGACCAGGTCGGAAAGACGGCCCGCCATCTCACCTTCTTCGAGATGCTCGGCAACTTCTCGTTCGGCGACTACTTCAAGGAGTACGCGATCGCCTGCGCCTGGGAGCTGTCAACCAGCCCCGAGGGGTTCGGCTTCGATCCGTCCCGGCTGTGGGCGTCGGTGTACGAGGGGGATGCCAACGTTCCGGCCGACGAGGAGGCGATCGAGCTGTGGCTGCGGACCGGCGTACCGGCCGATCGGATCGTGCGGCTGGGCGGCGATAACTTCTGGCAGGCGGGACCCACGGGCCCGTGCGGGCCGTGCTCGGAGCTCTACTACGATCGCGGCCCCGAGCATGGCTGCGGCGAGCCGGAGTGCGCGCCCGGCTGCGAGTGCGACCGCTTCCTCGAGTACTGGAACCTGGTCTTCCTGCAGTACAACATGCTGGAGGGTGGCACGCTCGAGCCCTTGCCGGCACCCAGCGTCGACACGGGCGCCGGTCTGGAGCGGGTGGCCGCGCTGACCGAAGGGGTGCACAGCGTCTACGAGACG
This sequence comes from uncultured Actinomycetes bacterium, assembly GCA_963755675.1. Classification (GTDB taxonomy): domain Bacteria; phylum Actinomycetota; class Thermoleophilia; order Gaiellales; family JAICJC01; genus JAICYJ01. The sequence goes on along the minus strand of CAVWLK010000005.1, from coordinate 13,666 downwards.
GACGCCTTCTCCGACGTGATCCGCGAGATCGAGCGCTGGTCGGGCACGAGCTATGCCGCCGGAGGGCAGCAGATGCGGTCGTTGCGTGTGCTCGCGGACCACGGCCGATCAATGACGTTCCTGGCGAGCGACGGAATCGAGCCCTCCAACGAGGGCCGCGGCTATGTGCTGCGACGGGTGATCCGCCGGGCGATCCTGCACGGCCGCCGGCTCGGCCTGGAGGACGACATCACGACGCGGCTGCACGAGCGAGTCGTGTCGCTGCTCGCAGACTCGTACCCGGAGCTGAGCCAGCACAGCGCGCACGTTGCACGCGTGCTGGGGGCGGAGGAGGAGCGGTTCTCGCGCACGCTCGAGCTGGGCGGTCGGCTGCTCGACGAGGTGCTGGCCCGGTCTGGCGGCGAGGTCTCGGCCGAGGACGCGTTCAAGCTCCACGATACGTTCGGCTTTCCCTTCGAGCTGACGTCCGAGGTTGCCGAGGAGCATGGCAAGTCGGTCGACGAGGCGGGCTTCACCCAGCTGATGGACGAGCAGCGCGAGCGAGCCCGAGCCAGCACGGCGGCGGTCGGGTTCGGACCGTCCGAGCTGGACGCCGGCTTCGACAGCGAGTTCGTCGGCTACGAGCAGCTGGATGTGCGCACCCAGATCGGCGCGCTGGTGGAAGCAGGCGACGGCACGCTGCGGCTGAAGCTGCGGGAGTCGCCGTTCTATGCGGCAGGCGGCGGACAGGTCTCAGACCACGGTGCGATCGAGTCCGAGGCGGGAAGAGCGGTGGTCGAGCAGGTCGTGCGCCAGGACGACGACCAGCAGATCGTTGCCCGACTCGAATACGGAACGCTGTCCGCCGGCGAGCGCGTCCGCGCCCATGTCGATGCCACGGTGCGGCGGCCGACGATGGCGAACCACACCGCCACCCACCTGCTGCACGCCGCACTGCGCCAGGTCCTGGGCGAGCACGTCACCCAGGCCGGTTCGTACGTCGGCCCGGACAAGCTCAGGTTCGACTTTCGCCACGACGCGCCGCTGACTGCCGAACAGGTCGCCGACGTGGAGCGAATCGTGAACGAGAAGATCCTCGAGAACCGGCCCGTGCACGTGTTCGTCACCGAGCGTGCTCGGGCGCAGGAGCTGGGCGCGATGATGCTGTTCGGCGAGAAGTACGGCGAGCAGGTGCGAGTGGTGGAGGTGCCCGATTTCTCGCGCGAGCTGTGCGGCGGGACGCACGTGCGGTCGACGGCCGAGATCGGCGCGTTCCTGATCACGCGCGAGTCCAGCTCGTCCCAGGGTGTTCGCAGGATCGAGGCGCTCACGTCGGCCGCTGCCCTCGACCGCCTGCGTGAGCGCGCGGCGGACGCCGACCGGCTGGAGGCCGAAGTCGAGACGCTGCGCGGCCAGGTGCGCAAGCTGGAGCGAACGGGAGGTGGTGCGGTTTCGCCCGCGGCCAACGGCCGCGAGGCGGGGCTGGTCGATTCGGCTTCCGACGAGGGCGGCATCCACGTCGTCGCGGCGGTGGTCGGCGAACTCGATGCGGACGCCCTGTTGGCGGTGTCCGACCGCGTCAAGTCGCGGCTGGCGCCGGCGGTTGTGGTGCTCGGCAGCTCCAGCGACGGCAAGGCGCATCTGATTGCCAGCGTCGATCAGCCGGCCGTCGATCGCGGCCTGTCGGCGGTCGACCTGATCCGCGAGATCGCGCCGCTGGTGGGCGGCGGCGGGGGCGGCCGGCCGACGATGGCGCGGGCCGGCGGAAGCGATCCGGAGCAGCTCGACGCGGCGATCGCCGCCGCCCAGAGCGCGATCCGGGAGCGGCTGGCCACCCCGGCATGAAGGTGATGGCACTGGACTACGGCCGCGCGCGCACCGGCCTGGCCGTCAGCGATGCGACCGGCACCGTGGCCCGGCCGCTGGGCGTGGTGGAGCGAGTGCGCACGCCGCAGGGGCTGATCGAGCTGCTCGACCACATCGTCGAGCACGGACCGGCCCGGATTGTGGTCGGTTTGCCGCTGACGCTCCGCGGCGACACCGGCGAGCAGGCGCAGGAAACACTCGCGTTCGTGGCGGAGCTTGAGGCACGCACCGAGGTGCCGGTCGAGACCTACGACGAGCGTTTCACAACCACGATGGCCGGAAGGATCGACGGCTCGCGTCACGGCGACGACGCGCTCGCCGCCGCTCACCTGCTCGAGGGATACCTGACACGGCTCGCCGGCTGATCGTCCTGGCGGCGCTGGTCGTCGTCGTCCTCGTCGCCTTCGAGGGGGTGCGGCGCGTGCTGCCCGACTCCAGCAAGCCGGCTGCCGACCCACACGGGCACGTGCTCCGGGTGGTGATTCCGCGCGGCGCCGACGCCTCCGCGATCGGCGGCATCCTCGAGCAGCGCGGCGTGGTCGACGACGGCTCGCGGTTCCGCAACTACGCCAAGGAGCAGGGTGAGGGCGCTGACTTCAAGGCCGGAACCTACGGCTTCCAGGCAGGTGAGGACTACGACCTCATCATCAAGCGGCTCGACCTCGGCCCGGCCCCGGTTCGGGTCGCCAAGCTGGTGGTCCCGGAGGGCTTCCGGATGACCGAGATCGAGGCCAGGCTGCCCGGCGTGGGGATCTCGAAGAGCGGGTATCAGCGTGCGGTCGCTGCGGCCTCGCCGCCGCCCGGCTTCGGCTCGCACTCGAGCATGGAGGGCTTCCTTTTTCCGGCCACGTACAGCGTGACGCCGCACGAGCGTCCCAGCGTCCTGGTCGGCCAACAGTTGGCCGCGTTTCAGAACGCCTTCTCGCAAGTCGATATGAGCTACGCGGCGTCGAAGAACCTGACCCCGTACGACGTTCTCACGATCGCCTCGATGATCGAGCGCGAGGCGCACGTCGCGAAGGACCGGCCGCTGATCGCTGCGGTGATCTACAACCGCCTGCACCTGGGCATGACGCTCGGCATCGATGCCACGCTGCTCTACGAGCAGGGATCGTGGTCGCACCAGCTGACGGTGAGCGAGCTGGAGGCGAACACGCCGTACAACACCCGCCTTCGCCATGGTCTGCCGCCGACGCCGATCAGCAATCCCGGCCTGGCGTCGTTGCAGGCGGCGGCGCATCCGGCCCGCGTCGACTACCTCTACTACGTCGCCAAGGGCGACTCCGGCACGCACTACTTCACCGACAACTACGCGGACTTCAAGGCGCATGGTGGTTAAGGCAACAACACGACTGGCCGGCGTGATCGGCTGGCCGGTGTCGCACTCCCGCTCGCCGCAGATGCACAACGCGGCGTACGAGGCGCTTGGGCTGGACTGGGCCTACGTCGCGCTGCCTGTGGCACCGCCGCGGTTGGCGGACGCGCTGGGCGGGCTGGTCGCGCTCGGCTTCGCCGGTGCCAACGTCACCATCCCCCACAAGCAGGAGGTGGCCTCGCTCTGCCAGGCGCTGTCTCCGGAGGCCGAGCGAGCCGGGTCGGTGAACACGATCACGGTGCGCGATGACGGCTCTCTGCGAGGCGAGACGACCGACGGAGCGGGCATGCTGGACTCGATCGGACAGCTCCCCGACGGGCCGGCGCTGGTGCTCGGCGGAGGTGGCGCGGCTCGGGCGGCGGTGGCGGCACTGGTCGACGCCGGGCTCGATGTGCTGATCAGCGCGCGGCGCGGCGATACGGCGGCAGGGCTTGCAGAGCAGCTCGGCGGCCGGGTCGAGTCGTGGCCGCCACGCGCTCGGGCTTCGCTGATCGTGAATGCGACGCCGGTGGGACAATCGGGCGACGCGGCCGAGCTACCGCTCGAGGAAGCGCTGCTCGATCGAGCCGAGGTTGTCTGCGATCTCGCCTATCGAGGCGACGGAACCGAGACCGGCCTGATCGGCGCCGCTCGGCGCCGGGGCTTGAGGACGGCCGACGGCCTGGATGTGCTGGTCGCACAGGGCGCGCGCTCGTTCCTTATCTTTACGGGCCTCGAGGCGCCGATCGACGTGATGCGGGCCGCAGTGCGCGACATTCCGGCTGCGTAACCAATCAACTAGACTGTTTGCGTGATCGCGCTCGTCACGGGGGCTTCAAGTGGCATCGGGCTCGAGCTGGCGCGGCTGTTCGCCGCGGACAACCACGACCTGGTGCTGGTGTCGCGCGGGGCCGAGCGGCTCGGTGTGATCTCGCGCGACCTGGAGGAGCGGTTCAAGGTCGACGTGCGCGCGATCCCGCGCGATCTCTCGAATCCGATCGCGCCCGCCTCGCTGTTTGACGAGTGCGGCGAGATCGACTTCCTGGTCAACAACGCCGGATTCGGGAGCCAGGGTACGTTCGTCGAATCGGATCCCGCGATGCTGGGCGAGATGCTGCAGGTCAACGTGGCTGCCCTGACCCAGCTGACGAGGCTGTTCCTGCCCACGATGGTGGAGCGGGGGGCGGGCAGGATCCTGAACGTGGCCTCGACTGCGGCATTCCAGCCCGGGCCTCTGATGGCGGTGTACTACGCCAGCAAGGCGTACGTGCTCTCGTTCTCGGAGGCGATTCGCGATGAGCTGAACGGCACCGGTGTCACGGTCACCACGCTGTGCCCCGGCCCGACACGCACCGAGTTCGACAGCCGCGCCGAGGTGACACGGCCGAGGCTCCTCAACTCACGGGTGATGGAGCCGGCGGAGGTGGCGGCCGTGGGCTACGCCGGGATGATGTCCGGCAAGGCGGTCGTGATTCCGGGCCGAGTCAACCGTCTGGGAGCCACCGGCGCGCGGCTGATGCCGCGATCGCTGGCCGCCGGCCTCGCCCGCCGCATCCACGAGGGCAACGACCACGAATAGCGCCGAGCGGCCGTGGTCAGTGCCCGGTGGCGCGTAGCCAGGTGTCGGCGAGCAGGAACAGGCCGATCACCGGGTAGAAGATGAGGCGGTTCACCGGACGGCAATCATCTAGTGCCCGCCGAGCAGGTACGGCGAGAGCTGTGGCCCCCACATGAGCGCGATCACGGTGCCGAAGGCGAGGAAGGGGCCAAACGGGAAGCTCATCTTGCGTGCCTTCCCGCCGTACCGCGCGATCAGGCACAGCGACAGCGCCGTCGAGGCCACGAATCCCGTGAACATCGCGACGAATGCGTACCGGCCCGTGCCGAGACCGATCATCAGCGCCATCTTGACGTCCCCGAGCCCCATGCCCTTCGGCGAGATCACCCAGGCGAGGCCGAGGAACAGGAAGCAGGCGGCGCCGGCGATCGCGAACTCGACCATCCGATCGGGCTCGGCGATGCTCGCCACCGCGAACACCAGCAACGCGCCGGGAAGGTTGATCGCGTTGGGAATGATCCGGTGGTTGAGGTCGATCACGGAGGCGGGCACGATCAGCGCGGTCAGCAGCAAAGCCGGGGCGAGCCTCGGCTCGAGGCCGATCTGAAGCGTCAGGGCAGCGAACAGGCCGGCCGTCAGCGTCGCGACGAACAGCTTCCGTCGACGCGACGGCGGCGTGCCCTCGGGGACAGGGAAGCGTTGGATCAGCCACTCGATCGGCCATCCGAGGGCGAATCCGACTCCTGCGAAGGGAACCACGAACTCCATGGAGTCTGCTATCGGCGCACTCACCCGCTCACTGTAGGCTGCGCGCGTGCCGGACGTGATCGTGATCGGCGGTGGTGTGATCGGTGCATGCACCGCCTGGCAGCTCGCCGAGCGGGGCGCCGACGTGCTGCTGCTCGAGCGCGGCGCGCTTGCATCGGGGGCCACGTGCCGCAGCCAGGGGCTGTTGCTGCCGCCCGACCACGCCCCGATGGTACCGCTGTTCGAGCGCAGTAACCGGCTCTACGACTCGCTCGCTGAGGTCGCCGGCATCGACATCGGCCTCGACCGCGAACCGATCGGAACCCTGATGCTGGCGACCGACGCTGCTCAGCTGCCGATGCTCGCCGATGACCCGCGTATGGACGGCGAGCTGCTTGACGCCGGCCAGGTGCTGGAGGCGGAGCCGGCCCTGGCCGCCGGCATCAGCGGCGGGCTGCTCTCGCCGTACGGCCGGCGGAGCGATCCGGGAGCGATGACGGCGGCGGCGGCGATGGCCGCCACGTCCGCCGGCGCGCAGGTGCATCGCCACGTCGAGGTGCGACGGATCGCCGAGCGCGCGGTGATCAGCGACGAGGGCGTCCACCGCGCCGACTCGATCGTGCTGGCCGCCGGCGCATGGTCGCGGCCGCTGGCCCGCGCGGCCGGCCACGACCTGCCGATCCGGCCGGTGAGAGGCTGGCTGGCCATAACCGCACCTTGCCCGCCCCTGCTCCGCCACGTCATCTACGAGGCCGGCTATAGCCCGGCCGAAGGCCCGCAGCCGGGTGAGGCCGTGTCGGTATCAGCGCTCGGGCGGGGCGATCTGGCCCGCGACGGGGCCGGCTCGTCGCACGCCATGGGCCTCCATCAGAACGCCGACGGCTCGATCATGATCGGGGCGTCGCGCTCGGCGGCGCTTCGTGAAGGGGACGAGGGAGCCATTGCCCTGCGTGAGAACGCCGCCCGTGCCTGCCGGCTCGTGCCGGCCCTGGCGGACGTCGAGGTGGCAACCACGTGGAGCGGCCTGCGCCCGTTTACGGCCGACGGTCTGCCTTACATCGGCCGGCTCGAGCCGTGGCTGCTGGTGTGTGCCGGGCACGGCAGCGAGGGCATCCTGTCGGGAGCCGGGTCGGCGCAGCTGGCCGCGGAGATTGCCCTGGGAGAGGCTCCGTTCACCGATCCGGCGCCGTTCTCACCCGGCCGCATCGCCGCTGCCACCTCGGCTCACCGCGCAACGGTCGTCGATTAGGCTGCCACGACCATGGAGCTGACCTACGTCACAGCGGGCGAGTCGCACGGTCCCGGCCTGACCGTGGTGATCAGCGGCCTGCCGGCCGGGCTCGAGCTCGATCACGACCTGATCCGCCGCGACCTCGCCCGCCGCCAGGCTGGCTACGGCCGCAGCCCGCGCCAGAAGCTCGAGCAGGACGACGCCCGGCCGACCGGCGGGCTCCGTCACGGGCGCACGCTGGGAAGCCCGCTCTCGTTTTTCATCGAAAACCGCGACCACAAGAACTGGATCGATCCGATGAGTGCCTGGCCGGTCAGCGAGGAGGCCCTGGAGGAGTACGGCTGGCGTGGCAAGCCAATCCGGCTGCCGCGGCCCGGCCATGCCGATCTGGCCGGCACGCTCAAGTACGGCCATGAGGACGTGCGCAACGTGCTCGAACGGGCGAGTGCGCGCGAGACCGCGGCCCGTGTGGCGGCCGGCGCCGTCGCCAAGGCGCTCATCCGCACGATCGGGATCGAGGTCAGGTCACACGTGCTCCAGATCGGCTCCGTCCGTGCCACCGCGCCCGCCTGGCTGTCGGCGTCTGACTTCGACCGCGCGGAGGCCAGCAAGGTGCGCTGCCTCGACCCGACGGCCGAGGCCGCGATGGTGGCCGAGATCGAAGCCGCCAAGGGCGACCGGGATACGCTCGGCGGCGTCACCGAGGTGCGCGCGTTCGGCGTGCCGCCTGGCCTCGGCTCGCACGTCTCGGCGGGACAGCGGCTGGACGGACGGCTCGCCGCCGCGATGCTCTCGATCCAGTCTGCGAAGGGCGTCGAGATCGGCGACGCGATCGCGTCCTCCGGTCGCCGCGGGTCGAGCGTCCACGACGAGATCCTCTACGACGACGGCCGCGGCTTCCACCGGGAGACGGATCGCGCCGGTGGATTGGAGGGCGGCATCACCAACGGCGCCGACCTCGTCGTGCGCACGATCTGGAAGCCGCTGCCGACCCTGATGCGCCCACTGCGAAGCGTCGAGCTGGGCAGTCACGAGCCACGCGAGGCTCACGTCGAGCGCAGCGACGTGACCGTGCTGCCGGCGGCGGCGGTGGTGGCCGAGGCGGCGGTCGCATTCGAGTTGGCGCGGGCCGCTCTGGAAAAGTTCGGCGGTGACGCGGTGGAGGACTTCATCGCCGCGCACGCCGCATACACCGCCCGCATCGACCGGGCATGATTCCCGGCCCGTACCGAAACGTCGCCCTGATCGGCTTCATGGGCGCCGGCAAGTCCACTGCGAGTGCGGCGCTGGCGGAGCGGCTGGGTTGGGAGTTCGCCGACGCCGACGTGGAGATCGAGCGCGAGGCGGGAAAGCCGATTCCCCGCATCTTCGCCGAGGACGGCGAGCCGGCCTTCCGCGCGCTCGAGGAGAGGGTCGCGGCCCGGCTGCTGGCCAGGATCGAGGTCGTGGTCGCGCTCGGCGGGGGAGCGGTCACGTCCGCCGTGACGCGGGAGCGGCTGCGCGACGGCAGCTTCACCGTGCTGCTCGATGTCTCGCCGCAGACGGCTTGGCGGCGGATCGAGGCTCGGGCCGAGGACCGCCCGCTGGCCGTTGAGGCGCGCGGCTTCGCGGAGCTCTACGAGCAGCGGCGACCGCTGTACCACGCGACGGCGGACGCGCTGGTCGACGCGGAACGGCTCGAGGGCGGCGAGCCGCTGCTGGTGCCGCTGTCGCGCCCGGCCGCCCTGTCGGAGCTGCCGCGGCTGGCCGGTGCCCGGCGGGTGGCGCTGATTGCGGATCGCAACGTCCTGCGCCTGATCGGCCCGCCGCTCGATCCCTTCGTCACCGTGCGGCTGCCGGTGGGAGAGGCGGCGAAGACGGTCGCCGTCGCCCGCCAGGCCTGGACGCGTCTGTCCGACCTGGGGATGGAGCGGGGCGACGTGATCGTCGCGCTGGGCGGCGGCGCGGCCACCGATCTGGCCGGATTCGTCGCCGCCACCTACCAGCGTGGAGTGCCCTGGATCGCCGTGCCGACCTCGCTGGTCGGCATGGTGGACGCCGCCATCGGCGGCAAGACCGGCATCGACCTGCCCGGCTCGAAGAACTACGTGGGCGCCTTCCACCCGGCCGAGTGGGTGGTTACCGACCCCGGCCTTCTCGAGACCTTGCCGGTGCGCGAGTGGTCGTGTGGCTTCGCAGAGGTCATCAAGACCGGCCTGCTGGCCGGCGGCCGGTTGTGGGAGATGGTGTGCGAGTGGCAGCCGGGCCGGGGCACCACGGAACAGCGGCTGGAGCTGATCCGCCGCTGTGCGGCCTACAAAGCGCACGTCGTCTCGACCGATCCCCGCGAGCAGGGGATGCGGGCGGTGCTCAACCTCGGCCACTCGATAGGCCACGCCGTCGAGGCGGCGGCGGGGTTCAGCGGCATCCCGCACGGCGAGGCGGTCGGCGTCGGCCTGCTCCAGGCGCTGTGGCTGTCGACCCGCGTCGCCGGTCTGGATCCGGCGATCGAGCGCGAGACCCGGCGGCTGCTGAAGCGCCACGGGCTGCCGGCGGTGCACCGCGGGGTCGACCCGGCCGCCGTTCGCGAGGCGTTGAGCCGCGACAAGAAGGCTCGCTCGGGCCGCGTCCGCTTCGTGCTGCTCGAGGACGTCGGGCGGCCGGTGTGGGGCGTCGACGTCGAGGACGCGCTGATCGACGAGGCCATCGCGCGAGCCGTGTGAGGGTCCGGCCTGGACCGGGCCGGACCCCCTGAGCCAACTACGTCAGCACCACGGGCACCCGCACCTGGTGCTGGGGCACTCCGTTGCCGTCCGTGTCGTCATCGCTGACGATGATCGCTCCCAGCTGGGCGTCCGGCACGTCGTAGGGCACCAGCACGGTGTAGCCTCCGCGGCAGCCGGTGCCGCAGCTCGCGAGAACGTTGGCGCGTGCGATCACGACGCCCTTCTGATTCACGATGCGGACGTGCAGGCTTGCCTCGAACACGTTCGCGGTCCCGGTCACGCGCACCGCGTCGGCCAGGTGGCTGCCGATGGCCGGGTTCCAGACCAGGATCGTCGGCATCAGGCCGGCGAACGACGTCCGCGTCATCGGCTGCGGCACCGGGATGCCGTCGCCGGTCAGCGTCTTCACGACGTGGCCGTTCACCTCCAGCACGACTCGGTTGACGCTGGCGAACTGGGTCAGCGTGTACGCGACCTGGGCGAGACGCATGCGCACGGCCGCGCGGCCGCCGCCGGAGCCGAACGGCGAGCTGAGGTCGACGGTGGCCGTACCGTCAGCGATCGAGAGGCCGAGCAGCTCGGCGCCATCCGGCACCAGGCTGTGAACGCCGGCATCCGCCTCGGCCACGGTCGGCCCGGCTAGCAGCGACTGCATCGCCGCCCGGGCGGGGGCCACGGTCTGCGGCTGGACGCGCTTCGTCAGCCATAGCTTGCCGCCCCGCTCGAGCCACACCTGGTACACGCTCGTCTCGCCGCCGGTCGCGGATGCCCGCGCCGAGCCGGCCAGCATGGCAACGGCGGCGGAGCAGGATTATGAGGACGCGCTTCTTCACGGTCGATCCTTTCGGGTTTGAGGACGCACCAAGCCTCCGGGCTGATGCCGTCATGTGTCAGTCACGGGGTGTGCCGGATCCGTCAGGGAGTCAGCACGACCGGGATCCGCTCCTCGTGCGGGAACGTCCCCGAGCCGGCCGCGTCGTCGTCGTGAACGACGATCGTGCCCGGCTGTCGGTGGTCGACGTGGTAGGCCAACGCCAGGCTGAAGGTCCCCCAACAGCCGGTGCCGCAGGTTGCTGTGGCGAAGTCGTGGGCGATCACGTCGCCGTTCTGGTCGAGCAGTTCGACCGAGACGTTGGCCTCGAACACGTTGGCGAGGCCGCTCACGGTCACGGGACTTGCGACCTCCTGGTCGAAGCCGGGCTTGGCGACGGCGATCACCGGCAGCAGATCCTGGTAGTCGTGCCGCGTCTGCGGCCGGTCAAGCACGATGCCCTCGCCCGAGAAGACGGTCACCGGCACGCCGTCGAGCCTCAGGACGACGCGTTTGACGGTCGGAAACTGCGTGAGGGTGTACACCACCTGAGCCAGCCGCATCGTCATCGACAGCGAGCCACCGCCGGACTGGTACTCAGAGCTGAGGTCGATGGTGGCGGTGCCGCCGCCGATGTCGAGGCCCAGCCGTCTGGTGTCCGCGGGTACCAGCGTGCCGATGCCGTGCGCCCGCTCCGTCGCCGACGGTCCGCCAAGCAGTGAGTCGATTGCGGCCGCGCCCACCGCGGCCGTCTTCGGCTCGCTGCGCGTCACCGGCCACAGCTTCTCGCCCTTGGTGAACCACACCTGGAAGCTGACCTGCGGTCCGGCGTCGGGCGTGGAGGCGTCCGAGGGGGGCGGCGGTGTGCTGACGACGTCGCTGATCGGCCCCTCGCCGACGGCGCTGTTCGATCCGCAGGCCGAGGCGGCGAGGGCCACGAACACGAGCATGATTGCCGGCCGCTTCATCTACTCCTCCTTGCGAGATGGGTGTGCATCCCCATCTTGCGGCTGTGTCGAAACGGCATCCTCACGATCGCGTAACGGTTCCGAAACAGAACTCGCCAGTATCAGGCGAAACAGCGCGCCGCCGCCGGGCCGGTTGGCGGCGGTCAGCTCGCCACCCAGCAGCCGGGCGTTCTCGCGTGCGATGGCGAGTCCCAGGCCGCTGCCGCCCGCGCTGCGGTTCCGGTCGGCCTTCGAGAAGCGGTCGAAGACGTGCGGCAGGAACGCGGGATCGATGCCGGGACCGTCGTCGGAGACCTCGATCAGCGCTCCCTCGTCGGTCGCCGCCACCCGCACCGCGATCGCCTCGCCGCCGTGCGCGATCGCGTTTCCGACCAGGTTGGCGACGATCCTCTCCAGACGCCGGCGATCGGCCGATACCACGACGGCCGCCGAGTCCAGCGTCACGCGGTCGGCCCATCCGTTGCCGCGCAGCACTCCGTCCACCAGCCGGCCGGCATTGACCAGCTCGGCTCGGTTGCCTCGACGCCCGAGTCGATGCGAGAGATCTCGAGCAGATTTCGGCCAGCTTGCGCAGCCGGTTGACGTCCTCGAACCAGCAGCTCGGCCAGTCGCCGCGCCTCGTCGGGCATCTCCGCCGCGTGCGCGACCAGCAGCTGCGCCTCGCCCACCAGGGCGGTGAGCGGCGTGCGCAGCTCGTGAGCGACGTTGGCCGTGAACGCGCGCTCGCGCCTCTGAGCCTCGGACAGCGCCTCGATCTTGCGCCTGCAGCGCCTCGCCATCTCGTTGAAGGACGCGGCCCAGACGCCGAACTCGTCGTTTCCGGCCACCGGCAGACCGCGTATCCAGCAGGCCCTCGGCCAGCGAGCGGGGGCCTGGCTTCCCTGCGACACCGGCGCAGGGTGCGTCGCGCCAGCACCGTCCCCACGAGCCCCGCCAACAGCGTCAGCGCCAGCCAGCCGAAGGCGAGCACGTTGGCAGCGTTGCCAGGTCGTCCCACACCTGCTCTCGTCGTAGAAGAAGTAGAGCGATGTGCCGTTCGCCAGCCGTCCGCCGACCGACCGCCTGGTAGCGGCCGCCGACGACCCGCTGACGGCGGCTGCCCGTCGCCGCCGCGGCGCAGGCATCCGGCGCCTGCGAGACCGGGCAGGCAGACGAGCGCTGACGGGCCGAGGGAGGCACCACACGGTGCAGAAATCGCCCCGCGTGTCATCGCGACGCGAGCTGCGACACCGACGGCTGCGCCGGCCGCAACCTGAGGCGCGAACCGCCCGGACTCGCTGACCGCGCGCTGGGCGAGTTCGTCCAGCCGCAGAGTAGCGCACGACCAGTACAGACCCCACCGCCAACGCCCCGGTCGCAGACGCCCGTCACCAGGACGAACGCGATCGCCAGCCCGTCGCCGCAACCGCCCGAGCGCGACGCCGGGGGTGCCGCACGAGCTCGAACCGGTAACCGACGCCGCGGACGGTCTTGATCAGCGCCGGCCGCCCGGGGTCGGCTCGACTTGGCCCGCAGCCGCTGTACGGCCACGTCGACCAGCCTCGAGTCGCCCAGGAACTCGTACCCCGACCAGATCGAGCAACAGGTCGCGTGTGAACACCTGTCCCGGCTGCGGCCAGCTTCGCAGAGCAGCTTGAACTCGGTCGCGGTGAGGCCCAGGTCGTGCGCCGTCGCGGCGGGCGCCGGAAGCGCGGCCTTGTCGATCTTGAGTTCGCCGAACCGGCGGCCGCCGCGGGTCCCTGGAGACGATTCCCCCGCCGCAGCACCGCCCGCACCCTCGCCACCAGCTCCGCCAGTTCGAAGGGCTTGGTCGGGTAGTCGTCCGCGCCCAGCTCGAGCCCGGCGACCACGTCGTGGGTCCCGGAGCGGCGCGGTCAGCATCACGATCGGCGTCGGCATGGCCTGCGCCGATTCTGCGCAGCACCTCGAACCCGTCGGCGCCGGCAGCATCACGTCGAGCAGCACGAGGTCAAACGGCCCGCTGACGAACGTCCAGCGCCCGCGGCCGTCGCCGCATGCCGTGACATGGAAGCCGCCGCGCTCCAGCGCGATGTCGTCACCTCGCGGATGGAGGCGTCGTCCTCGACCAGCAGCAGATGTGCATCCATGGGCCAACCCTACCGTCCGCCCGGCCCGCCCCGTGCACGGCCGATCGGCTCCGGTAACCTCCGTCCCCATGCAGGTGGTCGTTTCTGAACGGGGTCAATCTCAACATGCTCGCCGCGCGATCCGGAGCAGTACGGCACGGCTCACGCTCTCCCAGCTCGAGACGCAGGTCTACGCAGTGGGCGCTGGAGCTGAACATGAGCGTGCGCTGCTGGCAAAGAACAGCGAGGGCTCGTACGTCGACATGATCCACGAGGTGTTCAGCGGCCCCGACGGGCTGGTGGTCAACCCGGGCGCCTGGACGCACTACAGCTACGCCATCCGCGACGCGCCCGAGATCT
>CAVWLK010000004.1:0-43702 GCA_963755675.1 uncultured Actinomycetes bacterium | reverse complement strand
CCTGCAGCGCCACCGTGGCGGCCACGATCGGGAACACCACCAGCCGCGACCGTCGCGGGCCGACGTTGGCAGCCAGCCACAGCATCGGCGCGCCGGCGATCGCGAACAGCCGGTTGGGATTCGACCCGATCGGACCCTTCAGCAGAAACGCGATCAGGTTCAGCGCCAGGTAGGCGGCGAACAGCATCCGCAACGAGTGAGCTCGGGCGCTGGTGCCGGTCACCCAGAGGCCGACCAGCGAGAACACGAGCACGATGGCGGCGTCCGTGAGGTCGTACGGATACCACCCCTGGGTCGGGAATGCCCGCTGCATGAAGACGCCGGTCAGGAACACCACTAGCACCAGCGCCAGCGCGACGCGATGGCGGCGGATGGCGAACCTCGGCTCACCGTGCCCGAGCAGCGCGCCGGCAAGCAATGCGCAGAGCAGCGCAAAGGCGAGCGGTGAGAAAGCCAGCGTGGCGAACAGCGCCACACCGAACAGCAGCAACCGGCCGCGCTGCACGAAGGCCAGCGTCAGCAGCCCGGTGGCGGCTCCGGCCAGGAACGGGTAGACGCCCGCAACCATCATGATGAATGGGGCGGTGGCGGCAAACGCGAGGCTGGGGCCGCGAGCGGCATCCCCCCACTCGCGGCGGCAGACGACCGCGAATGCCCCGCCCAGCACGGCGGAGGCGGGCACCAGCACGCCCAGCTGGCCGACATGCGCGGCCAGCGCGTAGTACAGCACGCTGTAGTTGACGAACTCGTAGCGGCCGGCGTACCAGTAGTTGTTCCAGACCTCGAACCCGCCGTGCCGGTACAGCCACGTCTGGAACAGGTGCGACGGGGCGTCGCCACTGGGCGCCGTCAGCACCCCGATCGCCAGCGCGACGCCGGCCGCGATCGCGAGGCACGCGAGCGGAAGGGCGTAGAGGCGCAGGCGTTTGCGAGCCGAGTCGGGCACAGCCACATCGAACCATACCCGGGCGGGACGCGGGCATACCGCTATCCTGTTTCTCGCCCGGGGCGGTAGCTCAGCTGGGAGAGCACCTGGTTTGCAACCAGGAGGTCGCGCGTTCGATCCGCGTCCGCTCCACTGCGGTCACCTTCCAGACCTTCGCCGAATCTTCAGGCGAGGTGCAGACGTTGCGGTTCCCCTGTGGCGACGCTCACCCCAGCCCCCCACTGCGACGGGCGGACTCGGACAGCGCCTCGGTCACGCGAGCTTGGCCGACGATCTCGCCACCCGAGACGAGCGCCGGTCGGCCGTCGCGCACCGCCGCTGCGAAGTCGTCGAGCTGGAGCAGGTAGGGGTCGGCCGGCGCGATCGCGATCGAGCTGCCGTCACCGAGCACGATGCCCGGCGAGAGGCAATGCCAGGGGTCCGCAACCGTGGCCGAACCGTGACTCCCGACCAGCTCGACGCCGGCAGCGTCCGGTCGGTCGATGGCCGCCTCAATCTCGGCCTCCACCCCGTCTGGGAAACGCATCGTGCCGTGCACGCGAAGGTCGACGCCGGACGGCCCCACGGTCATCTCGGCCGCAACCGAGAGCGGCTCCCCGGCCAGCAGACGCGAGACGCTGACGCAGTAGCAGCCGACGTCGAGCAGGGCGCCGCCGTCCATCGCCGCATCGAGCACGATCGCGTCGTCCGGCATCGTGGCCGTGAACGAAAACCATGCCCGAATCCGCTCCAAGCGTCCGAGCGCTCCTGATCCGACCAGCTCGCACAGCGCCCGCGTCTGCGGGTGGTGGCGGTACATGAAGCCCTCGGCCAGCACCACGCCGCCGCCTTGCGCGGCCGTCACCACCCGCGCGGCGTCTGCCCCCGTCCGGGCCAGCGGCTTTTCGCACAGGACGTGCTTCCCTGCGTCGATCGCCCGCAACGCCCACTCGACGTGCAGCGCATTTGGCAGCGGAAGGTAGACGGCGTCGACGCCGTCATCCTCGAGCAGATCGGAGTAGCCGGGATGCGCGTTGGCGATGCCGTGTTCGCGTGCATAGGCGGCGGCTCGGCCGCCGTCGCGTGACGCGACAGCGACAACCTCCACGGCATCCGTGGCACGGGCCGCGGCCAGGACCGCGTCGTTGATCCGCGCGGTCGAAAGTAGGCCCAGGCGCAGAACCATCCTCAGAGGCTACTCGGAGTTGTGATCTGTGCCTCAAGGTATCCCCTCTGCAGGCCGATTCCTTGGGGGATGGATCGGCCCATCCCACGTCGTCTGCCCGCCCCCGGACCCGACTCCCGCAAGGGAGCCCGCTGGATCGATCGCTGGATGTCCACGGTCGCGGACCTCGCGGCGCTGAAGGACACCCATCCGATGCTGGACGCCGTGATCGACGAGATCGACGGCCGCATGATCCGGTCGGCGACCACTGGCTGGCCGACTTCGCGTCCTGCAACTACCTCGGCTTCGATCTCGACCGCGAGATCATCGAGTCGGTGCCGGCCTACCTGGACGCCTGGGGCACCCACCCGAGCTGGTCGCGGCTGCTGGGCTGCCCGTGCTGTACGAGCAGATCGAGGAGCGGCTGACCGAGCTCCTCAGCTGCGAGGACGCGCTGGTGCTGCCGACCATCACGCACATCCACACGGCGGTGATCCCGGTGCTGGCTGGATCGGGGACGATCTTCCTCGACAGCCGCGCCCACAAGACGATCTACGACGGCTGCCAGGTGGCGCGAGCGCACGGCGCCCAGGTCCAGCGGTTCCAGTTCGAGGATCCGGACCGACCTCGAGCGGCTGCTGCGGGCAAGCACCGCCCAGCCCCGGCTGATCTGCATGGACGGCGTCAACAGCATGACCGGCAACGCCCCCGACCTGCACGAGTTCGCGCGCGTCGCCCGCGAGCACGAGGCGCTGCTGTACGTCGACGACGCCCACGGCTTTGGCGTGATCGGCGAGCGCGCCGCCGACGAGCTGTGCTCGTACGGCAAGCGCGGCAACAGCATCGTCCGCCACGTCGGCGAGAGCTACGAGACGTCGTCCTGGTGGGCGGCTTCTCGAAGGCCTACTCGTCGCTGCTGGCCTTCATTGCCTGCCCCACGGAGATCAAGCAGATGCTCAAGGTGGCCGCCCCGCCATACCTTTACTCCGGGCCGTCGCCGGTGGCATCGCTGGCCACCGTGCTGACCGGCTTCGACGTCAACGACGCGCGTGGGGACACCCTGCGAGCCGACATCTGCGCCAAGACGGCGCGCGTGCTCGACTGCCTGCGAACGAGTCGACGCCGTGACACCCAACCACTCCGGCTTCCCGGTGATCGAGATCCCGATCGCCCACCACGACGCAGATCGCTGAGGTCGGCCGGTTCCTGTTCGATCGCGGCATCTACGTCACCCTGGCCGTGTATCCGCTGGTGCCGCGGGACGAGGTGGGGTTACGGGTGCAGATCACTGCGGCCAACACCGATGCCGAGCTCGACCGGCTGATCATCTCTCTCACCGACCTCGCATCGCGCGGGATGCTCCAGTCCCGCTCGCGAGCGCAGGAGCGGGCCGCGTGATCACGCTCGGCGGGCGGCGAACGCCCTCTATCTGGCACCTCTACCTCGGCTGGGGGCTGGGGGTGACGCTGCTCTACCTGCTCGTCCCGCCGTTCAAGGGCAACGGCTGGATGATGCCGCTGCTCAGCATGTCGTCCGCGGTGGCGATCGTCGTGGGCACGCGCATGCATCGGCCGGGTGCCCGCCGTGCCTGGCTGCTGATGGCGCTGGGCCAGTTCCTGTTCGCGTGCGGTGACGCCTACACCTACGCCTATCCGACGTTCACCCACCACGAGGTGCCGTTCCCGTCGATCGGCGACGCCATCTACCTGGCCCTCTACCCGGCGCTGTTCGCCGGCATGCTGCTGATCGCACGGCGCCGGAACCCGAGCAGAGAGCGCGCGACGCTGATCGACTCGCTGATTCTCACCATCGGCCTGGGCGTGATCTCGTGGGCGGTGCTGATCTCGCCCTTGGTGCACGACACCTCGCAGGACCTGCTGGCCAAGATCGTGTCGATCGCCTACCCGACGATGGACATCCTGCTGCTGGCCGGCGCCCTGCGGCTGGCCGTGGACGCGGGCCGCCGCGCGCCCGGCTTCTATCTGCTGGCGGCATCGATCGTCTCGCTGCTGGCCACCGACTTCATCTACAGCCTGTTCATCCTGCGCGGCACCTACAACGGCCAGTGGTGGCTCGACGCAGGCTGGATCACGTACTACCTCTGCTGGGGGGCAGCGGCACTCCATCCCTCGATGCGATCGCTCGAGGAGCCGGCACCCGAGCGCGATGTGAAGCTGTCGCGGTCGCGGCTGGTCGTGCTGACGGTGGCGTCGCTGATCGCGCCCGCCACCCAGGTGCTGGTGGGCGGCGCCCAGGGAATCGATGTGCGGGTCATGATCGCCGCATCCAGCAGCCTCTTCCTACTGGTCGTCGCCCGCATGGCGGTGCTGGTGCGCCAGCAGGAGCGCTCCGTGGAACGCGAGCGCGCGCTGCGCGCGGCCGGCCTGGCGCTGGTGGCAGCCACCGCCCGCGATCAGATCGCAGCGGCAGCGCTGGCCGCGGCGCGAACCCTGACCGGCCCCGGCTTTGTCGTGAGGCTGGGCCTGTTGATGGGAGAGCGGCTGGAGTTGATCGACGAGCACGGTTGGTCCGACCAGCGGGCGCTCTCGCCGTCCACCACCCAGCGCATGCTGGTCGCAGCGTCCGGTCCGGCGCTGGCTGCACTGCCGATCGACGCGCTCGCCGAGATGAGCATCGCCGCAACGTCCCGCGCCGTGCATGTGGTCGGGCTCGAGGTGCGAGACGAGGCTCGCGGCGTGGTCGTGGCCGCCGGGCCCTCCGCGATGTCGTCGAGTCAGCTGGCGGCGCTGCAGGCGCTGGCAACCAGCGTCTCGCTGGCACTCGAGAGCACATCGCTGACCGAGGACATCCACCGGCGCGAGAGCGAGGCCCGCTTCAGCTCGCTGGTCGCCCGCTCGAGCGACCTGATCACCGTCATCGCGGCCGACGGCACGGTGCTCTACCAGAGCCCGTCGATCGAGCGCGTGCTGGGCTACGCCACCGAGGACGTGGTCGGCATCCGCTTCGACGACCTGCTGCCCGAGGAGGAGCGGCCGCGATTGCTGGCTGTGCTGAGCAAGGGCTCGCGCGCATCCGACGCCGGCCCCGAGGCGATCGAGTGCCGGTTGCGCCACCGAGACGGCCGCTGGCTTCAGTTCGAGGTGCTGCACACAAACCTGCTGGACGACGAGCACGTCCGCGGCATCGTGCTCAACAGCCGCGACGTCAGTGAGCGCAAGGCCTTCGAGGAGCAGCTCGCGCACCAGGCGTTCCACGACTCACTGACGATGCTCGCCAACCGCGCGCTGTTCGCCGATCGCGTCGAGCACGCGCTGGCCAGGGCGAGCTCTGAGCAGCGGCCTGGCCGTCGTGTTCGGCGACCTGGACGACTTCAAGACGATCAACGACAGCCTCGGCCACGGTGCCGGCGACAGGGTGCTGATCGAGGTGGCGCGGCGGCTGGCCGCGACCGTCCGGCCGACCGATACCGCCGCCCGGTTCGGCGGCGACGAGTTCGCGGTGCTGCTCGAGCGGGTTGGCGAGGACGCGGAGGCGACCGAGGTCGCCGAGCGCATCCTCGAGGCGTTCGCGGCGCCCATCCAACTCGAGGAGACCGAGGTGTTCGTCCGCACGAGCATCGGCATCGCGATCGTCCGCGGCGACACCGGCACGCACCCCGGCCGACCTGCTGCGAAACGCCGACGTCGCCATGTACATCGCCAAGCGCGACGGCAAGGGCGGCTATCGCGTGTTCGAGGAGTCGATGCACGCCGAGGCGCTGGAGCGGCTCGAGCTGCGCGCCGACCTCCAGCGGGCGATCGACTCCGACCAGTTCGAGCTCGCCTACCAGCCGGTGGTGCGGCTGGACGACATGATCGTCTCGGGCGTCGAGGCGCTGCTGCGCTGGCGGCACCCGACCCGCGGCGTGATCGCACCAAGCCAGTTCATCCCGGCCGCTGAGGACATGGGCCTGATCGTGCCGATCGGCCAGTGGGTGCTGCGCGAGGCGTTCGCCCAGGCCGTCCAGTTGCAGCGGACATTTCCCTCCGACCCGCCGCTGACGATGGCCGTCAACCTCTCTCCGCGGCAGCTCAATCAGGGCGACATCGTGGGCGACGTGCGGCGAGCGATTCGCGACAGCGGTATCGATCCGTCGACGCTGGTGCTGGAGATCACCGAGAGCCTGATGATGGCCGACGCCGACCTCGCGATCCTGCGGCTGGAGGAGATGAAGGCGCTGGGCGTGCGGTTGGCGATGGACGACTTCGGCACCGGCTACTCGTCGCTCAGCAACCTGGGCCGTTTCCCGGTCGACATCCTCAAGATGGACCGGTCGTTCCTCGAGTCCGGAGCCGAGGCGGCCGATGCCGGCCTCGCGGCTGCGGTGGTCGCGCTGGGCGAGACGCTCGACCTCCAGGTCGTCGCCGAGGGCATCGAGCTGACCTCGCAGATGTCGTCGCTGCGCGACCTCGGTTGCGAGCTGGGACAGGGCTTCCTGTTCGCCCGGCCGATGAGCATCGAGTCCGTGGCCCGCTACCTGAGCGACGCGCGCGGAGGCGCTCGGTGCTGCGACTCGCCCCCGAGCCCGAGCCGCGGAGCGATGCAGCATAGTTACGATGGACACGACCGGCCGGGCGGCTTCAGCCGCGTAAACCTGCTGGCGCCGCTGCGCCACCGGGACTTCGCGCTGCTCTGGACCGGCCAGACCGCGTCGCTGATCGGCGACGGCGTCTTCCTGGTGGCGATGGCGTGGCAGGTCTACTCGATTTGGAACGCGCCGGCCGCGCTCTCGATGGTGGGCATCGCGATGACGATTCCCACGTTGCTGCTGCTGCTCGCGGGCGGCGTGGTCAGCGACCGGTTCGACCGCCGGCGGGTGCTGATCGGAGCTGACATTGTGCGCGGATTGGCGGTCGGGGCAATGGCCGTGCTGTCGCTGGCCGGCGCCTTGCAACTGTGGCACATGTTCGTACTGGTCGCCCTCTACGGCGCCGGCACGGCCTTTTTCGGCCCGGCGTTCGACGCCATCGTCCCCGACCTGCTGCCGGCCGATCAGCTGGCACAGGCAAACTCGCTCGACCAGCTCGTACGGCCGATCGCATTCAGGCTGGTGGGCCCGGCGCTGGGCGGCTGGATGGTGGCCGGGCTCGGCGTCGGCACCGCCTTCGCCCTCGACTCGGCCACCTTCGCGATCTCAGCTGCGGCTGTGCTCTCGATGCGCCACTACGACGGTTACGCGCGTCGGCGGGCCTATCGATGTTGGCCGACGTGCGCCAGGGCTACGCCTATGTGCGCAGCAACGTATGGCTGTGGGGAACGCTGATCTCGGCGGCGATCGCCTACCTGCTGTTTCTGGGGCCGGTCGAGGTGCTGCTGCCCTACGTGGTCAAGAACGACCTGCACGGGAGTGCCGCCGACCTCGGCCTGGTGTTCGCGTTCGGCGGCATCGGCTCTGTCGGCGCCGCGCTGCTGGTCAGGCCAGCGCGGCCAGCCGCGGCGCAGCGTGACGGTCATCTATGCGAGCTGGACGCTGGCGACGCTGGCCGTCGCCGGATACGGCCTGGCGGTCGCCTCCGTGGCAGCTCATGGCGGCCAGCTTCGCCTTCAACGCGCTGGAGACGGTGGGAACGATCGTGTGGGTGACGCTCAAGCAGCGCGAGGTGCCTGCCCCCCTGCTGGGGCGCGTCTCGAGCCTCGACTGGCTGATCTCGATCGGGCTGCTGCCGATCTCGTTCGCGCTCACCGGGCCGGTGGCGGCGGCGATCGGAGCTCAGACGACCCTGGTCGCTGCGGGAGTGGCCGGCGCCGTGGTGACGCTGTCCGCCCTCTTGCTGCCGGGGATGCTGGCCGTCGAGCGCTCTCCGGCGGTGCCCCAACGGCTGCCCGAGCAGGCGCCTGCCAAGCGCCGCTCGACGTCCGAAGCCGCCTGACCCGCGCCTGAGAACCACCCCGTCTTCGGCTGCGATAGCCTCCGGCTCGGCAGGTGAAGTCGACAAGGAGTGGGCATGCGGCGGACGGCGATCGGGCGGGCGGCAGCGCTGGTGCTGCTGGCGGCCACATGTGTGGGATCCGCGACGGCCGTCGCGTCAGGCTCGACTCCCGAACGGCGGCCACCTCCGCAGCTGCTCGTGCCCCGGCATGCCGATGGGCTCAGCCGAGCGCTCGCGAACGGACGCATCAGCCCCGCCCGCGAGGCGCTGCTGCGCGCGGAGGCGCTGTTCCATCCCGCCGCCGTCTCGGCTCGCTACGGCCCGGTCGCGCATCCCGGCCCGCACGACGCAACGCTGATCCTGCGCGATCTGGTCGCCCGTATCCCCTACCTTTCGCCGGCCGAACGCGTGGCTGCGCGCCGGGTCTTGGGGCGACCCACCGACGGCATCAACGATCCACTGGGCAACGGGTGGTCGGTCAGCGAGGCCGGCATTTGCCCGATTGCGGCGCCCACGTCTGCGTGCATTGGGTCTCCAGCACCTCGGATGCGCCGGCGGGAACGGACGCAACGCCGGCGAACGGCATCCCCGACTGGGTCGACACGACGCTGGCGACGGTGGAGCACGTCTGGTCGGTCGAGGTCACGAGCATGGGCTACCAGGCTCCACTGGATGACTCCAGCTCCACGAACAACGGCGGCAACGGCAAGCTCGACGTCTACATCTCGAACCTCGGATCGCAGCAGCTGTACGGCTACTGCACTACCGACGACCCGGACCTTGTGAATCCGGCCCTGAACTACCAGTTCTCCGATGGCTCCGCCTACTGCGTGGTCGACAACAACTACACGGAGACGATCTTCGACAACCACTCGCCGCTCCAGAACCTGAAGGTGACGGCAGCGCACGAGTTCTTCCATGCGGTGCAGGCGGCCTACGACTTCTTCGACGACACCTGGATGATCGAGGGCACGGCCACCTGGATGGAGGATCAGGTCTACGACAACATCAACGACAACCGCCAGTACCTGATCGACAGCCAGCTGCACCAGCCGGGTGTCCCGCTCGACAAGGGCTCGCAGTGCTGCTTCCAGTACGGCGAGTGGATTTGGTGGCGGTTCCTGTCCGAGTCGTTGGGCGACCCGACCATCATCCGAGACATCTGGGAGCGGGCGGACGGCAGCGGTACCACCAAGGGCGACATGATCGCCGGGCCTGACAACTACTCCCTGCAGGCCGTCAAGAACGCGCTCGCCGCCCGCGGCCAGAGTTCCAGGGCGCCTACGGCGACTTCGCGGTCTGCGACCGGATCCCGCCAAGCGCTACTCGGAGGGCTCGTTCTACCCGGTCGCGCCCAGCTCCCGGCTCGTTCGCGCTCGGTACGGTTACCGCAGCACCGGCCCGGGGGGCCTGACCGTCAAGCTCAAGCACCTGACCAGTGTGTACGCCACGTTGGTGCCCGGCGCATCCGCCTCCACCACGGGCCACGTCACGGTGCAGGTGGACGGGCCGATGATCTGGCTGGGGCCCCGAGGGCGGCTGATCGTGACGACCAAGGCCGGCGCCGTGACGATGAAGCGGTTCTGCTCAACAGCGCCGGCGCCGGCCAGCTACGGGTGGCCTTCGGCCGGGTGACGATCAAGTTCGTTGTGGTGGTGATGAGCAATGCCAGCCAGCGCTACGTCTGCTTCCAGGACACGGCGCTCTCGTGCCAGGGGATACCGCTGGACGACGGCCGCAGCTACGCTTTTCGCGCCACAATCAATTAATCAACACCTACAGCATCACACCATGGTCTTCATCGATAACTTGGCCATGGTGTTGGAAGATTCCTGACCGCTCTCCGACGGAAGGATCTTTCGTGACCGCTCGCAGCGACGGCCCATTGGCCGGACTGGTTGTGCTCGACCTGGCGACGATCTTCGCCGGGCCCAGCGCCTGCCGGCACCTGGCCGACTTCGGCGCCGACGTGATCAAGGTCGAGCGGCCGGACGGCGGCGACGGCGCCCGCCACCTGGGCGAGTGCGACGGCGACGACAGCTTCTACTGGCGGATCGCCGGCCGCAACAAGCGGCCGATCGAGCTCGACCTCAAGGCCGACGCGGGCCGCGAGGTGCTGCTGCGCCTGGTCGCGCGACGCCGACGTGCTGGTCGAGAACTTCCGCCCGGGCGCCCTGGAGCGGCTGGGCCTCGACCCCGAGACGGTGCTGCTGCGAGTAACCCGGGTCTCGTCGTGCTGCGCGTCACCGGCTACGGCCAGACCGGCCCGTACGCCGACCGCGCCGGATTCGGCACGATGGCCGAGGCGATGTCGACGCTCGCCCACACCACCGGCCAGCCGGACGGGCCGCCCACCCTGCCGCCGATCGCGCTGGCCGACGAGGTCACCGGCCTGCGCGGCGCGTTCGCCGTGCTGGCGGCGCTACGCCACCGCGACCTCACCGGGCGACGGACAGGTGATCGACATCAGCCTGCTCGAGTCGCTGGTCGACATCGTCGGGCCGGGCCCGTCGATCCAGCACCGCACCGGCGAGTCGGACGGCCGCATCGGCTCCCGGCTGGCGTTCTCCGCGCCCCGCAACATCTACGCCTGCAGCGACGGGCACATCGTGCTGTCCGGCTCGGCGAACCAGGTGGCGCTGCGGGTGTTCGACGCGATCGGCCGCAGCGACCTTCGCGACGACCCTCGCTTCACCACCGGCGCCGGCCGGATCGCCAACGTCGACGCTGCTGGACGAGATCATCAGCCGCGTGGACGAGCGGCCACACCGTGGCCGAGGCGATCGAGACGTTCGCGGCCGCCGGCGCCGCCGTCGGCCCCGTCTACGACGCCGAGGCGCTGGTCAACGACCCGCACGTGCGGGAGCGCGGCGTGCTTCGTCGAGGTCGAGAGCCCGGCCGGAGGCGAGCCGCTCCTTCAGCTCGATGTCCACCCGCGCATGTCGCTGACGCCGGGCGAGATCCGCCACGCCGGTCTGAGCCGGGCGCGTGCACCGACGAGGTGCTGGCGGAGCTCGGCTACCCGGACGGAGATCGACGCGCTGGCGCCGGCGGCGCCGTCGGCGCGCCGCAACACTGCCGCTGGCGGTGGCTTAGCTCGAGCCGAGCAGGCCACGCCAGGCGATCGCGGCGCCGCCAAGCGCAGCGGCGAGCAGACCGATGTGGCCCTTCAGCTCCGGCCGCCCGCTCCCAGAAACAGCGCGGCCGCGCCGATCGCGATGATGATCCCGGCAAGTGCCCTCATGCAGAGTGAGTCGGCAGACCAGCGGACGCGCTTGAGCCTCAGCGCTCCCGCGCCAGCCGGTTCCCCACCTCGCGTGCGATCGAGACCAGCGCCCGCACGTCAGCATCGCTGGTGCGGAAGTTGACGATGCATGGGCGCAGGTAGACGTGGCCGTCGATCACGGCCGGCGCGACGTAGACGCGCGCGTCACGCTGGAGCTCGCGCCCGAGCCGGTCGTTGTGGTCGTTCAGATCTGACACACCATCCGGGACGTGGCGGAAGGGCACGATCGAGAGCTGCGGCTGCCCCAGCAGCTCGAGGTCGGCATGCATCCCGATCTCGGCGTACAGCAGGGCGCCTGGCGAGGTTGCGGTCGATCGCACGCCGGAACGCCTCCGCCCCGTGCACCCGGAACGCCAGCCACAGCTTGAGTGCCCGGAACGGCCGCGAGTACTCGAGCGTGACGTCCACCGCGTGAAGCTCGTCACGCTCGTGCGGCAGGTAGCCCTCGTTGTGCGCGAACGAGTGGTGCAGGTCCTCCCGCCTGCGCACGGCGATCACCCCACAGGCCTTGGGCAGATAGAGCCACTTGTGTGCGTCCAGCGACACCGAGTCCGCCCGGTCGAGGCCTGCGAAGCTCCCGCTCATGCGCGGAACGGCGGCGGCAGCCACGCCGTATGCGCCGTCCACGTGCAGCCACACGCCGCCTCCTGCTGCAGACGTCGGCCAGCTCGTCGATCGGATCGATGGCACCTGTCAGCGTGGTGCCCGCGGTGGCCATGACTGCCACCGGCGTCGATGCCGTCGGCACGATCGCGGTCGATCGCCTCGGAGACCTCTCGCCGCACGCATCCGCCGGTGTTCGTCGATCGGCATCGCCCTCACGCTGGGGCGCCGATGCCCAGCAACTCGACGGCGCGCATCACCGAGTAGTGGGCCTCCTCCGAGCAGTAGACGGTCGCCCGCATGCCGGCCATGCCGTGCGCGCAGCCCCGGGAATGGCGCGCTCTCGGGCTGCCGCCAGCGCGGTCAGGTTGCTGATCGTGCCGCCGCTGGTGAATGCGCCGCCGCCGACCGGGAAGCCGATCAGCTCCCCCACCCACCGCACGGCCTGCTCCTCGATCTCGCTGGCGGCACCCGCGTATACGGCCAGGTTGATGTCGAAGCAGGAGGCCAGGGCGTCGCCCACCACCCCGATCGGCAGACCCGACGAGCCGACGAACGCGAAGTAGCGCGGTCGTGGCTGGGCGATGCTCTCGTCCAGGATCTGGGCCGCCTCGGCCAGCGCGTCGGCCACCGGCTCGGCCCGGTCGGGCAGCCCTTCGCGGAGCATCCGCCGCACCTCGTCGTCGACCTTGGGCTGGCCGTGGCGGGCGGTGTCGAAGCTGCTCCACGCGGCCACGATCAGGCGCGTCGCCTGCTCCAGCACCTGCTCGCGCGGCGCGTCCAACTGCAGCTCGGGCAGCTCGGTCGGTGCGCTCACGCTGGCCCCGGGGTGAAGGTGCGCGCGCCTGCGATCAGGAGCCGGTCATCGTGTCTCCGCCACAGCAGCTCGACCGTACGCTCGCCGTCGGCCATCGCCAGCCACACGAGCGTCCGCGGCCCAACGCTGCCGATCAGCTCTGCACGCCGCACGGTGGAGATCTGGGGTCGCACCTCCTGGCCGTAACTCTCCGCGTAGCCTGGCGACCACATCGCGGTCGCCGCCTCCACGTCGCGATCGGAAAGGGCGGCCACGTACGCCAGCCCGGCGTCCTGCGCCTCCAACTTGGTTCGAAGCCGCTCCAGCCGTTGTTCGTCCCCCGCCGCCTCAACCTCGGCCCGATCGACCAGCGTGAACAGCCGTTGATCCTCGAGCAGCAGCCGGTCTCCCTCGGGGGCCCACAGTTGCTCCAGCACCGACTCGGGGTGACGCGCGCCCGGCGCCTTCAGCTGCAGCATGCTGCGTCGGACGAGCACCCCCAGCGCTGCGGCCGAGGTGACGTGCCCGATCAGCTCCAGCAGTTCGTCGCGGCCCGCCCGCTCCCAGAACTCCGAGGTGCTCATCGCCTCGACGGCGGCGGCGTCGCCGGCCAGCAGCGCATCCCTCAGCTCCAGCGCGCGCGCCCACACCGCGTCATGATCGGTCGCCGCATTCACCAGCCCGAGGCGGTATGGATGCCGATCACTCGGCCCTGCGGTACCAGCGCGTCGGCGTCCAGGCCACCGAAGGCGCCGCGATGGAAGATCAGCGGCTGGCCGCCGGAGCCCTCGAAGTCGATCACCTCGCCGACCACCAGATCGTGATCGCCGGCCGCGTGGACGCCGTAGACCTCGCAGCGCAGGATCGCCAGCGCGTGGCGCACGACCACAAAGCCGTGCGGATCCTGCACCGTGTATCCGTCCGGGAACGGCGCGCCTGGCTTGGCAAACGCCAGCGCCACATCACGCTGGTTTCGGTGCAGCACATTGACCGTGAACCGCTTCGAGGACGTCACCGCTTCAAGCGTTCGCGTGCGGTGCGCGAGCGAGACGAGCACGAGCAGTGGATCGAGAGACACTGACGTGAACGAGTTCAGCGTCATGCCGGCGGGCCGGCCCTGGCTGTGGGTGGTGACGACCGTGACACCGGTCGCGAATGCACCAACGCACTCGCGGAAGTCAAGCCGAAGTTCGCCTGATGTGCCCATTGAGCCGTACAGTATCCATCGCGGCAAGCCGTGGCAGCGGCCGCCGGCCGAAAACAGGGGAGATGGACGGATCATCCAGATCAGCCTCAGCGGCGTTTCGAAATCCTTCGGCGCGCGAACGATCCTGAGCGGACTCGACTTCGAGGTAGCCGCAGGCGCCCGCATCGGCGTGATCGGCCCAAACGGCGGCGGTAAGTCCACCCTCCTGCGCCTCCTGAGCGGCGTGGAGCAGGTCGACGCCGGCACTGCCACTCGCCGCCGCGGCCTGCTCACCGCCCACCTGCCGCAGCAGGTCGAGCCCGATCCGCGCACCCCTCGCCAGATCGTGCGCGCGGCCCGGCCTGAGATCGACCGGATCGAGGGCGAGCTGGCCGAGTGCGCGGAGCGGCTGGGGGCGACCCGAGGTGATCGCGGACCTCGACCTGATGGGACGCGTGCTGCGCCGTCAGGAACAGCTGCTGGACGAGCTGGAGCGGGCCGGCGGCCACGCCTTCGACGGCCGGGTCGAGACGTTGCTGCTCGACCTCGGCCTTCGCTCCTCACAGCTCGACGAGCCCTCCGCGTCCTCTCCGGCGGCCAGCGCAAGCTGGTCGCGCTGGCGGCTTGCCTCGCCCGCGAGCCCGAGGTGCTGCTGCTGGACGAGCCCGAGACGCACCTCGACGCTGAGCGGCGCAGCGACCTGGAACGGCTCGTCAACGGCTTCGACGGGGCCGTGGTGATGGTCAGCCATGACCGCTACCTGCTCGACGAGACGGTCACCATGATCGCCGAGCTGGACGGCGGCCGGATCGCGCTGTGGCCGGGCAACTACTCAGCCTACGCGCTGTCGCGAGAGCTCGCCCAGCAGCGCCAGCAGGAGCAGTGGGTCACACAGCAGAAGGAGATCGCGCGCCTCGAGGAGGCGATCCGCCGGTTCAAGCAGTGGTTCCAGCAGGGCGAGAACGAGCGGCACATGAAGCAGGCCAGGGTCAAGCAGCGCCAGATCGACCGCATGGAGAAGGTCGAGCGGCCGGTGCTGGAGCGCCGCAAGATGGGTTTGCGGCTGCGCAGCGAACGGCGCGGCGGTCAGCGGGTGGTCGAGCTGCGCGGCGTGGACGCCGTGTTCGGTGACGAGCCGGTGCTGCTCGACGTCTCGCTGACCGTGATGCGGGGCGAGCGAGTCGGCATCATCGGCCCCAACGGCTCGGGCAAGAGCGTGCTCACGCGATTGATCACCGGCGAGCTCGAGCCCTCATCGGGCGAGCGCTGGATCGGCCCCTCGATCGAGCTGGGAACGCTGGCCCAGGAGCAGCATCCGGCGCTCGGTGCCGCCACGCCGCTCGACGCGGTGCGGCTTCAGCGCCCGTGCACCGAGGCCGAGGCCGTGCACACGCTGATGCGGTTCCTGTTCAACTACGAGCAGGTGCGACAGCCGGTGCAGAAGCTGTCCGGCGGCGAGCGCACGCGGCTCGAACTGCTGCTGCTGATGCGCGGCGGCGCCAACTGCCTGGTTCTGGACGAGCCCACCAACCACCTCGACATCGACGCCGTGGAGGTGCTCGAATCGGCGATCGAGAGCTTCGACGGCACGGCGATCTTCGTCTCCCACGACCGCTACTTCCTCGACCGCATCGCCGACCGGATCATCGAGGTACGCGACGGCGCGGCCCGCAGCAGCGAGGGCGGCTACAGCTCGTGGTATGCGCTGCGACATGGGACGGTGACGGCGTGATGTCTCTCTGCGGCGGCCGATCGTGGGGATGACGGTCGAGCAGCGGCGGCAGCGAGCGCGGCGGCGGACGCAGCGCGAGCGCCGCATTGCCGCCGCCGGAGCGGGCGTCCTCCTGCTCGCAACCGCCGCGTTGATCGTCGGCCAACTGGGCGGCTCGGACGCGGCCGGCGGAGCGTCCCGGCACGACGGCACGGGCAAGCAGAAGCCGGCCGGGCCGCCGCAGCTTCCACGGGGCGGCCGCGTGCTGCTGCCCGACTACCGCGTGGTCGCGCTGTACGGCGCGCCCCAGGATGATCAGCTGGGCGAGCTCGGCATCGGCACGCCCGCGCAGGCGGCGGCAAAGCTGGTCGCCCAGTCACGCCCCTATGAACGCCCCAACCGCCCGGTGATGCCCGCGTTCGAGTTGATCGCGACGCTGGTCACGGCTGCGCCGGGAGACGACGGCCGCTACCGATACCGCCAAAGCGACGAGGTGATCGAGCGCTACCTGGCCGCGGCCCGCCGCGCAAAGGCGCTGCTGATCCTCGACATCCAGCCCGGGCGCGCCCGGTTCATGGACGAGGTGCGGGCCTATCGCCGCTACCTCGAGCAGCCCGACGTCGGGCTCGCGCTCGATCCCGAGTGGAGCATGCGCCCGGGCCAGGTGCCGGGGACCGTGATCGGCTCCACCGATGCGGCCGTGGTCAACCAGGCCTCGGCATACCTGGCGAAGCTGGTGGCCGACGACAACCTGCCGCAGAAGCTGCTGATCGTCCATCAGTTCACCAACGGCATGATCCGGCACAAGCCGAAGCTGGCCGAACGGGACGGGGTGGCGCTGGTGGTCAACGTCGACGGATTCGGCGACCGCGCCAACAAGATCTCCAAGTACCGGCTGTTCGCCCACCCCGGATCGCCGTGGTTCAACGGCTTCAAGCTGTTCTACCACGAGGATCTGAACCTGATGCGACCGCGCATGGTGCTGGCGCTGAGGCCGCGCCCGAATGTCGTGATCTACGAGTAGCCGCTTAGGCGTTGGCGACGGCCGAGACCGGCAGCCGGGCCAGTTCGGCGCAGACCTGAGATGCGAGATCGATGAACGACCGCGCCGCAACCGACTGCACACGGTCACGGTGCCAGGCGACGCCGATCAGTCGCGGCGGCACCTTGCCGCTCATGTCCACCACTCGCGTTCGCGGGTCACCCATGTCGACGGCCAGCATCGGCATCAGCGCCACGCCCACGCCGGCGGCAACCATGCCCTGCATTGTGCCGTTGTCGTCCGAGCGGAACACCACCTCGGGCACGAGCCCGCGCAGCCGCAGATGCGACTCCAGCTGGTTGCCGCTGGTGCAGGTGCGATAGCCGATCAGCGGCTCCTCCCCCACCTCGCGCAGCGAGGGAACCGGCCCAGCCGCCAGCGGTGAGTTTCGCGGCACCACCAGCACGTGCGGATCACGAAGCAACTCGATGGCCTCGAACGGACCCTCGGGGAGCGGAAGCTGAATGAACGTCAAGTCGAGATCGCCGGCCTCGACCTGCCGAAGCAGCGCGCCGTCCTCGCTCTCGGAGAGCTGCACGTCGACCTGCGGGTGCGCGGTCGAGAAGCGCAGCATCACCTCGGGCAGCACGCGCGCGCCGACGCTCTGGTAGGTGCCGACGCGCAGCGAGCCTGCCGAGCCGTCCTGCAGCGCGGCGAGATCGGCCTGGGCCGCCCTCAGCCGGGCGACGATGCCGTCGGCGTGGCGCAGCAGCACCGTGCCGGCCTCGGTGATCGAGATCGGGCGAGGGCCGCCCGGGCGCTCCACCAGGCGCTCACCGACCAGTCGTTCGAGCGTCGCGATCTGCTGGCTGACGGCGGACTGCGTGTAGCCGAGCCGGATCGCGGCACGGCCGAAGCTGCCCTCCTCGGCCACAGCCTGCAGCGCGGCCAGGTGGCGCAGTTCGACTCCAAGCCATCTATCAGGTTCCATAATCAATACGAACGATACATCGATTTGAGTGAATGATCAAGGCTGCCGACAATATGAGCATGATGGAACTCGCACTGATCATATTCCTGATCGTGATCGGCCCCCTCGCCGTTCTCGGCGGCGCCGACTCGCGCGTCACGGACACCCGTGACAGACAGCGCTGGTTCATCGCTCCGATCGATAGACACCAGCGATAATTCGATTTGATCTAATAGACCAAATGGAGGACAATGTGTCCATGGAACTCCTTCTCATCACATTCCTGATCGTCGTCGGCCCGCTGGCCGTGCTCTTTGGCGCGGACTCGCGAAACACCGACACGCGCGTCAACTCGCGCTCGATCTAGAGCTCCTGCGCGCTGCGCAGTTCGCGGTCGATGCGGGCTCCCAGCTCGGCCGCAACATCGAGCACCGCGTCAGCATCGTCAGCCTCAGTCCGGTGGTTGACGATGCAGGCGCGCAGAACGAAGCGCTCACCGAGCACCGCGTTGGAGATGTAGACCCGGCCGTCGAGCTGCAGTTCGGTCATGATCCGCTCGTTCAAGCGTGACAGGTACTCCTCGTCGCCGCCCTCCGGCGGTACGTAGCGAAAGCAGCAGATCGAGAGCGCGACCGGAACCACCAGCTCGAACTCGGGCCGCTGCTCGACCCGGGCGCCCATGTAGCGCGCCAGCGCCGCATCGTGGGAGATTCGAGCGCCGTACGCGCGCGTGCCGTGCGCGAGCAGCGACACCCACAGCTTCAGCGCCTGGAATCCGCGGCTGTACTGCGGGCCGAGCTCGCCGAGGCTGACACCGGCGCCGGTGTGATCCTCGTCCTGATGGACGTAGGCTGCATAGACCCGGAACGAATCCGGCATCCTGCCCATGTCGCGAACCAGCACGCAGCCGGCGGACTGCGAGATGTACAGCCACTTGTGCGGATCGAAGGCGATCGAGTCGGCGCGTTCGATGCCGGCCATCAGCGGACGCAGGTCGTCGGCGAGCACGGCTGCACCGCCATACGCGGCGTCGACGTGCATCCACAGTCCCAGCTCCGAGCAGACGTCGGCGATCGCCGGCAGCGGATCGATGGCGCCGGTGGACGTCGTCCCACCGGTCGCCACCACCGCGATCGGCAGCAGGCCGTGCTCGCGGTCGCGCAGCACCTGATCGCGCAACAGGTCCGGACGCATGCGCAGCTCGGCATCGACAGGCACCCGTCGTACGCCGTCCATCCCCAGCCCCAGCGTGTCGAGAGCGCGGTCGGATACCACGTGCGTCTCGGTCGTCGCATAGATCACCATCGGCGGCCCCGCCGCCACTCCCAGCCTGCGCACGTCCCATCCGGCGCGCTGATCACGCGCCAGCTTGAGCGCGATCAGGTTGGCCATCGCGCCGCCGGAGACGAGCAGCCCTCCGCTCGTCTCCGGCAGCCCGAAGCGGTGGCCGAACCAGCGCATCAGGTCGTGCTCGATCTCGGTCGGGCCGGGAGACAGCTGCCAGCCTCCCACGTTCATATTGACGCCAGCCGCCAGCATCTCGGCGACCGCGCCGGGGACCGTGCCGCTGCCGGTGACATAGGCCATGAACCGGGGATGGCCGCACTGCACGCCCCAGTCGATCAGCACCTCGCGCATGTGCGCGACGACCTCCTCGTCCGACAGCCCGTCCTCGGGCAGCGGCCGCAACAGCGCTTGCCTGACCTCGGCCGCCGGAGTGTGACGCGCGATCGGCAGGTCGTCGAGCCGATCCAGGTACTCCGCGTAGAGATCGAGCGCCCGCTCGGCGAATGCGCGCATGCGCCGCGAATCCCAGTCGAGGTCGGCGACGGGAGGTGGGACGGCTGAGGGCTCTGTGGACGACATCGCCGGGAGTATGCCGCATACACTGGCGGCGAATGTCGAGCGAGCGCCGCGCATTCCTGCGGGTCGAGGCCGACCTGAAAGTGATTCTCGCCCGCCTGGACGCGTCCGGCGAGCGCGAACAGCCGGTGACGGTCCGCAGCGTGGACATCTCGGCCGGCGGCGTGCGGCTGGCGGCTGGGCATGGCTGCCGGGTCGGTGACCGGCTGTGGCTGGAGGTGCAGTTTCGCCAGCCGCACTTCCTGGTGTTCGCCGAGGCGGAGGTGGTGCGCATCGAAGGGGACGGCGCTGCCGGCGTGCGATTCGACGAGCTCGAGACCTACACCCAGCAGCGCGTCGTCCGCTGGGTCTATGCGCAGGACAGGCGGCTGTTCGATCGCCGCGCCCAGACGCGGCTGCCGGTGCGATTGAAGGCACTGGTGCGGCGAATCGCACCGGACGGCCAGGCCGTCGAGGAGATCGCCGCACCAACGCTCGACATCTCGGTCGAGGGCGTGCGGGTCGTCACCGAGCGGGTGCTCGAGGTGGACGGCCGGGTCGAGGTCGAGATCGACTTCGACGACTCACTGGAGCCGTTCCATGCCTCGGCTTGGGTGGCATGGGTGAGCCCGGCCGGCGAGCGCCTCACCTACGGACTGGTGTTTGCCGATATCAACCCAGCTCAGCAGCGACAACTGATCAACAGGACAGTGGCAGCCGAGAAGCGTCTCGGCCCCTAAGATTGGATCAGGATGACGGACACGCGGAGCTCCACGTGAAGCGAACGGTCGAGCGCGAGATCAAGCTACGCGCCGGCGACGGCTTCGCGCTGCCAGGTGATCTGGGTGAGCCGATGGCGCCGCGCCGCTTCTCGTCGACGTATCACGACACTCCCGATCACCGGTTGGCAGCGTCGGGCTTTACGCTCCGCTACCGCTCAGAGCGGGGCAACGGCTCCTGGCAGCTGAAGCTGCCCCACGGCGGTGACCGGCTCGAGCTCGAGCTGCCGGGCGCCCCCGAGCAGGTGCCGCAGCGGTTCGACGATCTGATCGTGGCCACGACCCGCGGTCGGCCCCTGCTGCCGGTGGCGAGACTCGACACGCTGCGCCAGGGCGTGATGGTGCGCGACCAGGGCCGCGACCTGGCAGAGGTGGTGGTGGACGAGGTGACCGTCAGCGGCACCGGCGCCGCAGTCGACCGCCTGGAGGAGCTGGAGGTCGAGCTGGTCGAGGGCGACGACGAGTCGATGCGGCGGATCGAACGAGCGCTGCGAGCCGCCGGAGCGCTGGACGCCGACGAGCGGCCGAAGCTGTTCCAGGCGCTCGGCCTCGTCAGAGGCGGGGTGCGCCGACCGAAGCGCTCGGCGCCGCCGATCGACCACCTGGTGGCGATGCTCGAACGGCAGTTCCAGGAGATTCTCGTGCACGATCCCGGCACGCGCCTGGGCGCCGACGCCGAGGATCTGCATCAGCACCGCGTCGCCATCCGGCGCCTGCGCGCGCTGCTGCGGGCGGCCCGGCCGATGCTCGACGCCGGATGGGTGGACGAGCTGCGAAACGAGCTGCGATGGGCCGGTGGCGCACTCGGCGAGGTGCGCGACATGGACGTCCTCATCGAGCATCTCACCGCAGACGCTTCGATCCTCGACACGCGCGAGCAGGCCGCCTTCGCCACGCTGCTCGACCAGGTCACCGCGCGCCGCGGCGCCGCCCGCCGGACGATGCTGTCGGATCTTCGCCAGACACGCTACACGCGTCTGCTCGACAGGCTCGAGACCGACCTGACCTCGCCGCCCGTGGTCGACTCCGCCACCGACCTTGCGACCATCGCCGCAGCCGAATATCGGCGGCTGCGCAAGAAGATGCGGGCGCTCGGAGACGAACCCAGTGACGAGGCCCTGCACGCGGCCAGGATCGCCGTCAAGCGCGCTCGCTATGCCGCGGAACTGGCCGAGGGCACGGTCGGTAAGAAGGCCACAGGGTTCATCGCCGCCGCGAAAGGCCTGCAGGACGTGCTTGGCGAGCACCAGGACGCGGCCGTCGCCGAGCAGGTGGTGCGCGACCTGCTCGAATCCGCAACCGCGCCGGTTCCGGCACAGGCTGCGTTCGCGGCCGGGATGCTGGCCGAGCGCCAGCGGGAGCGGCGCCGCGATGCACGGACGGCCCTACCCGCCGCATGGAAGCGGCTGAAGAAAAGCGCCGACGTCTGGTCGTGATCCTGCTGGTGCGACACGCCCGCGCCGGGCGCCGCGGCACGGCCGGCGCCGACGACGGCCAGCGGCCGCTGGACGCCGAAGGCCGAAGACAGGCTGCCCAGCTGGCCGCGATGCTGTCGGGCAGGCCGCTGACGCGGCTCGTGAGCAGCCCCTACCGGCGGTGCCTCGAAACGATCG
Source organism: uncultured Actinomycetes bacterium (assembly GCA_963755675.1). Taxonomy (GTDB): domain Bacteria; phylum Actinomycetota; class Thermoleophilia; order Gaiellales; family JAICJC01; genus JAICYJ01. Next base: position 21,974 of record CAVWLK010000004.1, on the reverse strand, counting down.
AGCCGCTGGCAAAGGCGACTGGACTCGAGATCGAGCCGCGTGACGAGCTGGCGGAGGGCTCGCCCCTCTCGGACGTGCTGGCGCTCATCGCCGGTCACGGCGACAAGCAGGGCGACATGGTGCTCTGCACCCACGGCGATGTGATCGCAGCGATGGTCGGCCAGGAGAGGCCGGCGGAGAAGGGATCGGTCTGGGTGCTCGACCCCGAGCACGACCTCGAGCCGGGCCGCTACGTGCTCCCGGAATAACGAGCCTCTCCCGGTAGGGCACGGCTCAACTCTCAGGCGGCAGCGAGCTCGGCCAACATCTCAGCCGCAAGCCCTTCGCGCATGCCGCCACGCGCGACCTCGAACGGCACGCCCAGCTTGACATTGACCTCGGCGAGGATCACGGCTCCGGCCAGCAGCGTCCGCGCCCGCCGCAGCTCTATGCCGTGTTTGCGGGCGATCTTCGCCGGCGTGCGGCCCGTCAGCAGGTCGATGGCCTGTTCCAGCTCGTCCGCGCCGAGCGTGCGGCCCGCTAGGCGTCGCAACGCTCGCGCGCTGCCGCCGGTCGCCAGCGCGGCCTGCGGCCGCGGCTCATCCAGCTCGGCCAGCAGCGTACGCACCTCGGCTCGGGCCGCGCGAACATCGGATCGGCCGCTTGAGCTGCCGAAGTAACGGCTGGTGAGGCGAAGCGAGCCGGTGTCGATCGAGTCGACCCAGTCGGCATCGGCAGCCGACACGCCGAACGCGATCTCGGTCGAGCCACCGCCGACGTCGCAGACGGCCGTCAGGGCGGGCTGAGCGCCGGCGGCCGAGACGGCGCCGAGGTAGGCCAGCCGGCCCTCATTCTCGGCCGAGAGCACGCGCGGAGTGACGCCCGCCGCGTCGCCGAGCGCCCTCAGCAGCGCCGCGGCGTTGGTGCTCTGGCGGCCGGGCGCGGTCACCACAACCTCCAGACGATCGCAACCCATCCGCCGAGCCAGCTTGGCGTAGCCTCGCGCACAGTCGGCGGTCTCGGACAGCTTCGTCTCCGGGATCCGCCCCCGGCGCTCGATCACGTCGCCCAATCCCACCTGGCAGCGCTCCTCGCGCAGCGCCGTCACCGAGCCGGAGCGCCCCGTCTCGGCGGCGAGCAGCCGCACGGTGTTCGAGCCCACGTCGATGATGCCAACCTTCACATCACATAGTGTCGCGGGCGGATCGGACGCCGGGGTCTGCGAACGGTGAACTGGTGGTGAAGATTCGGGAATCAGGCCGGGCCGGGGCCGCCGCGACGGCGTACCCGCAGCCGCGCTCGCCGCATCAACGTGGCATGTGCGCCGCGCTCGCGCTCCCCCGCGGCGGGTCTCAGCCGGCGCCAGCTTCCGTCGGCCGCCAGCTCCCACGACTGGCTGTTGTCGGCCAGCAGCGCATCGAATGAGGCGGACAGCTCCTCGCGGGCGCGGGCGTCCTCGACCGGAGCCACGACCTCGATCCGGTGATCCAGATTCCGCGGCATCAGGTCGGCGCTGCCCAGCAGGTAGGTGTCCTCGTCGCCGGCCTCGAACGCGAACACGCGGCTGTGCTCGAGGAACCGGCCGACCACGCTGCGCACTCGGATCGTCTCGGACAGTCCCGGCACGCCGGGCCGCAGCATGCAGATGCCGCGAGCGAAGAGCTGGATCTCGGCCCCCGCCTGCGACGCCCGGTACAGCTCCTCGATCATCGCCTCGTCGGTCAGCGCGTTGACCTTGATCCTGATCCGTGCCCGCTCGCCGTTCGCAGCCGCCCGCGCGACCGCCCGGATCCGCTCGGTCAGGCCGCTTCGCAGGTTGAACGGTGCCGCCAGGATCTTGCGGAACCGCTGCGGCCGCCCGAACCCGGTGAGATGGTTGAACAGGTCGGCCAGATCGGCGGTGATCGCCTCGTCATCGGTGAACAGGCCGAAGTCCTCATAGAGGCGGGCCGTTACGGCGTTGTAGTTCCCTGTGCCGATGTGGGCGTAGCGATGCAGAGCCTCGCCATCCCGGCGCACAATCAGCGTCATCTTGGCGTGGATCTTGAGGTTGGCAAAGCCGTACACGACGTGCACGCCCGCCTGCTCCATCGCCCGCGACCATTCGATGTTGCGACGCTCGTCGAACCGCGCCTTCAGCTCCACCAGACACACGGTCTGCTTGCCGTCCTCGGCGGCGTCGATCAGGGCCGGCAGCAACGCCGAGTCGTCACTGGTGCGGTAGACGGTGGTCTTGACGCCCACCACGTCGCGGTCCTTCGCCGCGGCGCGAACGAACGACTCGACCGAGGTTGCGAACGAGTCGTAGGGCAGCTGCACCAGCAGATCGGAACGACGCACCTCGGCGAACAGGTCGCGCCGTCCGGCGGCAGGGGCGAGGCGGGAGCGAGTGACCGGCAGCCACGGCTCGTAGCGCAGCTCGGGACGCTCCAGGTCTGCGATTCGCGACAGATCGGCCAGATCGAGCATGCCGTCCACGGCGTACACCTGGTCTGCGGTCACACCCAGCCCGTCCTTGAGCTGCTCGATCATGGCGTCGCTGGCACCACTGGCAACCTCGAGCCTGACGACATCGCCAAAACGGCGCCGGCGAAGCTCCAGCTCGACCGCCTCGAGCAGATCGTCGGCCTCGTCCGAGACCTCGAAGTCCGCGTCGCGGGTGACCCGAAAGGCCACGTGCTCCACGACCTCCATACCCGGAAACAGCCAGGACAGGAAGTGCGCAATGGCATCCTCGAGCGGCAACAGCGCGCCACGCGTGCCGATCGAGAGGAAGCGAGGGAGCACCTCGGGCACCTTCACGCGCGCGAACCGCTCCTCACTGCCGTCCGGCTCGCGGACGAACACGCCGAGGCTGAGCGAGAGCCCCGAGATGTAAGGAAAGGGCTGGCCAGGTCCCACCGCGAGCGGGGTCAGCACCGGGTACACCTCTCGGTCGAACCGCGCGGTCAGCTCGGTCAGCTCGTCATCATCGAGCGCGTCCGTGCCGCCCACATGGATGCCGTTCTCGGCCAGCGCCGGCACCAGTTGCTCACGCCAGAGCCGCGATTGGTGCCGGCCCAGCTCGGACACCCGCTCGCGAATCTCGACCAGCGCCGCCTGCGGGGTGCGGCCGTCGGGAGACCGCATGCCGACACCGGCTCCGGCCTGGCGTAGCAGGCCCGCCACGCGCACCATGAAGAACTCGTCCAGCGCCGATGAGGCGATAGCACAGAACCGCACACGCTCCAGCAGCGGCACGTGCGGATCGTCCACGAGCGCGAGTACGCGACCGTTGAAGTCCAGCCACGACAGTTCGCGGTTGAGCAGCCGCTCCTCCGGCCCGAGTGCAGCCCGAGGGGCGGTCAGATCGTCGAGGCTCATGAGGTCATGCTACTCCCGCCTGGTACCGCGGCGCCACGTTTGCGCCGGGTGCCGCAAGGGTTTGTGGTGCTTGTCACGTCAGCATCTACAATGGGTCGCGATGGACGAACTCCTGATCCAGGTGGCCTCGGATCGACGGACACCGGCGGCGGGCTCGGCGGCTGCAGCCTCCGCAGAGCTGGCAACGGCGCTGGTGATCAAGTCCGCGCGGCGGTCGCGCGACGTATGGCCCGAGGCGGGCGGCGCCATCGCCCAGGCAACGGCTCTGTCAAGCCGGCTGCGCGACATCACGGTGGTGATCGAGTCCACCTACGAGGCGGCCATGGGCGCCCTCGAGGCGCACGACGACGCCGCCATCGCTCGCCTTCTGCCGCCTGCCGCGGAGGCGGCGTTGGAGCTGGCGCGGATGTCCGCCGACGTCGCCGAACTGGCCGCCGAGGCGGGGCACCGCTGCGACCAGGCGCACCACGCCGACGTCACCGTTGCAGCCGTGATGGCGGAGTCCGCCACTCGCTCCGCGGCCCATCTGGTCGCCATCAACCTGCTGATCAGGCCAGACGACGGACGCGCGGCGGATGCGGAACAGCAAACCGAGCGGGCCCGCCAGGCGGCGGCAATGCTTGCGAACGAGCGGTAGTTGGGGTTACATCAAACCATGCCCGCACTCAACTCCATCACCGATGCAGGGCTTGTGGCGCGCTGTCGGACGGGCGACGATGCCGCCTGGGAGGAGTTGGTGCGCCGGTTCTCGCGCTACGTGCTGGCAATTGCGCAGCAGGGATTCCGTATGTCACGGGACGACGCCGAGGATGTGTTCCAGGAGGTCTTCGCGCGCACCTACGAGCGGCTGGGCGATCTTCGCAGCGACGACGCCCTGAGGCCATGGATCGCCCAGCTCACCCGCCGGCTGTGCATCGACCGCATCCGGGCGGGGTCACGGGAGGTGCTGGATCCAGACGTCACTGAGCGGGAGGTGGACGAGACGCTGGAGCGGCTGGACGAGGCGCTCGCCGTGCGCGAGGCGCTGGAGGCGATGCCTGACGCCTGCCGTGAGATCCTCGACCGCTTTTTCTGCCGTGACGAGAGCTATGCGGTGATCGGCAGGTCGCTGGGATTGCCCGCCGGGACGATCGCCAGCCGCATCTCCCGATGCCTCGCAAAACTTCGCCAACAATTGGAGGGAAGAGAACTGCCCTCTCGCCCGTCATGATGAACGAGATGTACGACGAAGAGCGAATCGGAGAACTGCTGCGGGCACTGCCGCCCGCGCCCGAGGCCTGGGTGGAGGCGGCATCACGCCTACCCGCCACCCGGCGCGCGATCGATCAGATCGCCGCCCTGGCAGCCACGGACGCAGAGCTCCGGCGGGAGGTGCTCGCAGACCTCGAGGGCGCGTTACAGCGCGTCGGTCTCGCGCCCGACCCAGTGCTCATCGCCGTTCTCCGCGATCGCCTGTGAGCGACGACGAGGAGCTTCCCGAGGAACTGCCGGCGTGGAGCCTGGCCGCCGATCAGGCGCGAGCGGTCCAAGCGCCGCCGTGGCCGGCCAGGATCACCCGCGAGTGGGCATGGGAGGGAGCGACCGGCGCCGGGGTGAAGGTGGCGATCGTCGACAGCGGCGTCGAGCTCGACCATCCGCTGGTGGGCACCGTGCAGCGCTCGGTGGCCATCGGCGATCCTGAGAAGGACGAGGTGCTCGAGGATGAGGAGGGCGACCTCTGCGGGCACGGAACGGCGTGCGCCGGCATCGTACGGTCGCTGGCGCCGGACTGTGAGATCGTCAGCGTGCGGGTGCTCGGCGCGGGCTACACCGGCAGCGGCCCCGTGCTGATGGCCGGGCTCGAGTGGGCAGTCGACCAGGGCTTCGACGTGATCAACATGAGCCTCAGCACGACCAAGCGCAAGTTCTCGGAGTTCCTGCACGAGCTCGCGGACGACGCCTACTTCGGCGGCACCGTGATCGTGGCTTCGGCTCACAACATGCCTGTCGAGAGCTTTCCCTGGCGATTCTCGTCCGTGCTCTCGGTGGGAAGCCACGACCAGAGCGGCCCGCTCACCTTCTTCTACAACCCCAATCCGCCGGTCGAGTTCTTCGCTCCCGGCCTCGATCTGGACGTGCCGTGGCTGGGCGGCGGCACGCTGCGGTGCAGCGGTAACAGCTTCGCAACACCGCACATCTCGGGCATCTGTGCCCGTATCCTGAGCAAGCATCCGCACCTGACGCCGTTTCAGCTGAAGAGCGTGCTGCACGCGGTGGCGTCCAACGTCCAGGAGGAGCGATGACCGACGATCGGCTTACGGCGGCAGTCTCGGCCGGGGTGCTGGCCTCGGAGGCTGCCCACCGCCAGCTGCTGACCTCGGTGGCCGAGACGGCGCGGGCGATCTTCGGTGCCAAAGCGGCCTCGATCTTCCTCTACGACGAGGAATCAGACGAGCTGGTGTTCGAGGCGGTCGCGGGCTCCGGCGGCGACGCGCTGCTGGGCAGGCGGTTTCCTTCCAGCACCGGTATCGCCGGCTGGGTGCTGGTGACGCGGCAACCGCTGGTGATCGAGGACGTGACCAGCGATCCCCGCTTCGCAGCCGATGTGGCGTCCGATACCGGCTACGTGCCCAAGGGGATCATGGCGGTGCCTCTGCTGCACGAGGAACGCTCGTTGGGCGTGCTCGAGGTGCTCGACCGGCCGGCACGGTCGGCGTTCACGCTTGCTGAGATGGATCTGCTCGGCCTGTTTGCGAACCAGGCCGCGATCGCCCTCGATCTGATGGCCCGATCGCGCCGCGCGCGGACGGCGCTGGACGGATCCGACCAGCGCCTGGCGGCGGTGGCGCGGATCGCGGCCAGCCTGGACGCGCTCGAGGGTGAGCCGGCCGACACTGGCCAACGCCTGTTGGACGCCCTGGCGGACGTCCTGGTGCTCGCGGCCGAGGCTGAGGTCTAGGAGAAGACGGGAACAACGCAACGAGGGGTGCCGGCCTGAATGGCCGACACCCCCCTGGACGTTTGGCGAAACCGAAGCCGCGCTGGACTCAGCGGCCGCCGAACCGATTGGCGTCGGGCTCGACACCGTCGTCGGCGAAGCTCTTGTGACGCTGAGCGAACCGATGAGCCTCGACGTCGGGCTCGTCGGAGCCCTCGTCCTCGGCGAAGTTCTTGTGCCGCGACTTATGCCGATGCGCCTCGACGTCGGGCACGTCCGCGCCCTCGTCCTCGGTCATCTTGTGGCGCGACTTATGCCGATGCGCCTCGACGTCGGGCACGTCCGCGCCCTCGTCCTCGGTCATCTTGTGGCGCGACTTATGCCGATGCGCCTCGACGTCGGGCACGTCCGCGCCCTCGTCCTCGGTCATCTTGTGGCGCGACTTATGACGATGCGCCTCAACGTCCGGCTCGTCGTCTTCTGTGCGCTTATGCCGCTCGAGGTCCTGAGACTCCATGTCTTCCTCCGCAGTCGGGTTCCGCCACTGTCGACTACCTGACGGTGGAGGTTGGAGAAATCTTCCCACTCCCCTTCAAAAAAGCAAGCGTTCCTGAAATCCTGCCCTGATGCTGAAATCCCGGCTGTCCGAATCGACGCGCGCTTTTCGCGATGCCTTCGCCAATCCGGCGTTGCGAAGACTGGAGCTGGCGCTTGCCGGATCTGTGGTCGGAGACTGGGCGTTTTCGGTTGCCCTGGCGGTGTACGCCTACCACCAGGGCGGCGCGACGGCGCTTGGAATCGTGTCCATGACGCGCTGGCTGCTCGCTGCTGCCGCCGCGCCGTTCATCGCCGTGCTGGCCGATCGCTACCGCCGCCGGCATGTGATGATGGCAGCCGACCTTTTGAGGGCCGTGATCGTCGGGGCGGCCGCTTTGATCGTGTGGGGTGGCGGCCCGGCGCTACTCGTCTACGCGCTCGCGGTGCTGACGTCGATCGTCGCGACGGCTTTCCCACCCGCCCAGACGGCGTTGATACCGTCGCTCACCCGCACGCCGGAGGAGATGACGGCGGCGAACGTCGTGACCAGCACGATCGACAGCGTGGGAACGTTCGCAGGGCCGGCGATCGGCGGCCTGCTGCTCACGACCGCGGGTACGGGAACGGTGTTCGCACTCGACGCCGCGACATTCGTCTGGTCGCTGATGCTGGTGGCGGCGATCGACGCCCCTGGCGACGACCCCCAGGGCGCCGCCGGCACCGAAGGGCCGGAAGGACTCGCCGCCGAACTGCTGGAGGGATTTCGCGTCGTCGGCGGCGACCGCCGGTTGCGCCTGATCATCGGCCTTTTTGGCGCCCAGACGATCGTCTCTGGCGCGATCTCGGTGCTGATCGTGGTGATGGCACTCGAGTTGCTGGGACTCGGGAACGGCGGCGTCGGAACGCTCAACGCCTCGGTCGGGGTGGGTGGCGTGCTGGGCAGCCTGGTCGCCTTCGCATTGGTGGGCCGGGGCAAGCTGGCCTCCGACTTCGCGCTCGGGCTGATGCTGTGGGGCGTGCCGATCGCGGTGATCGGCCTCTGGATCAACGCCACGGTTGCGATCGCGATGTTGGTACTGGTCGGGGTCGGCAACACGCTTGTCGATGTCGCCGGCCTGACCCTGCTGCAGCGAGTGGTGCCCGACGAGGTGCTGGGCCGGGTGTTCGGGGTGCTGGAAAGCGTGTTCGCAGCCACAATCGGGCTGGGGGCGGTGCTGGCACCGCTGCTGATCCATCTGGTGGGCGCCCGCACGGCGCTGCTCGTGGTGGGGGCGTTCCTGCCGGTGCTGACGCTGATCAGCTGGCCGCTGCTGGCCCATATCGATCGCGGTGCGGCCGATCCGGCCCGGCTGGCGCTGCTTCGCGGCGTTCCGTTCATGGCGCCGCTGCCGGAGGCGACGCTCGAGCGACTCACCAGCCGGCTGGAACCGATCGCCGTCGCGGCGGATCAAACGGTCTTCTCGGCGGGAGAGCCGGGGGATCGTTTCTACGTCGTCGAGCGAGGCGAGGTCGAGGTGGTGGACGCGGACGGCCTCAGCGTCGCCCGGATCGGCGAGGGCGGCTACTTCGGCGAGATCGCGCTCGTCCGCGACGTTCCCCGCACCGCCGGCATCCGGGCGCCGGCGGACGCCGGTCTGCTCGCGCTCGACCGCGACGAGTTCATCGCGGCCGTGACCGGCCATGCGCCGAGCGCAGCGGCCGCCGAGGCGGTCGTCAGCGCCCGCATGACCGGACTTCGAACCGGTCCTGGGCGCGTGTGATTCACTTCGGCGATGGAGACGGCCGTGAAGGTGGCCTGCGTGCAGGCGGAGCCGGTGATCCTCGACCGCGAGGCCACCATCGACCGTGTCGCCGAGCTGACCGGCGAGGCTGCCGCCGCCGGCGCCCAGCTGGTCCTCTTCCCTGAGGCATTCGTCCCGTGCTACCCGTCCAACCGCTGGGTGCGCTCGCTTGCCGCGGGCTCAGACCCTGAGGTTCGCGAGACCTTCGCGCGGCTGGTGCGCGAGTCCGTCGAGATCCCCGGGCCGGCATGCGACCGGCTGGCCGGGATCGCCCGCGACCACGGCGTCTGGCTGGCCACCGGCGTCAACGAACGAGCCGGCGGCACGCTCTACAACACGCTTCTGATCCACTCGCCGGACGGATCGCTGGCCCTCCACCATCGCAAGCTGATGCCGACAAACCACGAGCGATTGGTGTGGGGCCTGGGCGAGGGCGGTGGTCTGCACACTGTGTCGACGCCGTTCGGCCACGTCGGCGGGTTGATCTGCTGGGAGAACCTGATGCCGCTGGCTCGGTTCGCGCTGTACCAGGACCGGCTCGAGATCCACCTCGCCCCCACCGCCGACACCAGCGACGCGTGGCAGGAGTCGATGCGCCACATCGCCCGCGAGGCGCGCTGCTACGTGATCACGGCCTGCGTCCTGCAGCGCGCGTCCAGCCACCCTGCCGGCGTGCCGCTGGTCGAACGGGCCGGACCTGATGGACCGCGGCGGATCAGCGATCCTGGCGCCCGACGGCAGCTACCTCGCAGGTCCGCTGTGGGACGAGCCCGGGATCCTCTACGCCGACCTCGATCCCGACCGGATGGCTGCCGACCGCCAGCGCTTCGACCCGGCCGGTCATTACAACAGACCGGACGTGTTCCAGCTCTCGGTACGTCGACCGGACTGACCCGGCCAAGCGAACGGCTACGTCGTGAGCGTGGAAGGAGTCGGTTCCTGTTCGGCGCAGCACCGGTTTCAAGCCGGCGGAGGTTGGAGTTCTGGTGGCCGATTGCGGGTGGTTAGTGACCGAGGGAGTTACCATCGCTCCGGTTCTATTCCGTCTCGAGGCGTGGTTCGTACAGCGCTGACGGTGATGATCCCTACGGGCTTCGGTCTGATGGACTCAGCCGGGCCGGCAGTCGGGTCGTGCTAGGTGCAGCCCGGGGATGGTGACAGCACCGTACCGAGGTAGTCGTAGGAGCCGTTTGGCGTGGGGCTGGGGGATTGTTGGTAGAACCACGGTTCGTACATGAGGTCTTGTACGGTGAATGGATAACCGTTGCTCATCACCGTGGTTGTTGTTCCGGTTAGCGGGTCGCCGACCTCGAGGATTCGTTTGCAGCCGGCGACCTGACCGATGTGGCCCCAGGCAGGGGTCTTGTCCGACGTGTAGGGATTGTTGAGCAGTTCGCCGACCTCGTGGGTCAAGGCGTAGACGTCGCTGAACTTCGTGGTCCCAGACGTGTCGTAGTCCGAGGTGGCGTAGATGACGTTATTGCCGGTGGCACTATCGGGCAGGTAGCCGTGCCAGCCACCGATGCCGGTGCTGAGGTTCTCGGAGAAGTGAACGTTCCAGGTGTTGAACAGGACGATGTAGTTGTCCGGCGCGACGCCAGCACTTGTGGTCGCGTTTCGGATCACCGGCAATGCTGTGTTCGTCGCCCAGCCATCCCACCAGGCAAGCGACACGATGCCCGCGCTGCCGCCGGCCGGGCAACCCGACGCGGGGATCATCTGCCACTGGTCGGAGGGGACATTGACGGTCATGGTCAGCGCGAGGCGCTGCTTGAGATTGACGGCGTAGCTCGGGTTGACGCCACTGGTCGGATTGGTGTACGACCAGAACTCGCCGCGCTGGAAGCCGCTGGCGTACTGCAGGTGGCCGAAGGATGTGCCGCCGAAATGGAGATCGGTGGCGGTGAAGACCGGCGACTTCAGGATCATGCTCGTGACGGTTTCGCCGCTGGGGACACACGCATTCGGGATCGTCGGGCCAAACGTGGATGCGATCGTGTTATCGGGGTTGAGGAGCTGCACGCGAGCGCTGATGTTCACGACCTTCAGCGTCGTCACGGGATTCGTTTGTGCGACCGTCGGATTGCGCCCCAGCATCAGAAACCGATAGACGGTGCTGCCCACGGTCGCCGATCCCGTCCAGTGGGGCACCCGAAGCTGCGACCCGGTCGCCACCGCCCCCACCGGAGCCAAACGAACATCGAGTAGAGGTTCGGTCGCCACCGGCCCAGAGCCTGCGGCCGGAGCCCCGACTGCGAACACCAGCGAGGCGATTGCGCCAGCAACCAGGCTGACTATCAAGTCAGCTCGCGCATTCATCCCCCGGCGACCCTACGACCTCACAGAGGTCGTGTCAACGACACAGATAGCTAGTCATAGCGGGCCCGCGGGTCGCTTTCCCGGCCCGCGTATATGCTGGGCCAATGGCGCAGCTCAGCGTGAGACTCAGCACCGGAGAGCAGTACTACATCGACCTGAAGCCCGAACACGGCGATCCAGAGACCCAGCTCGAAAACTTCCTGAACGAAGAGCCGCCGTTTAGGAGGGATTGGTTGGAGACCACCACCGGAAGGTACGTTCGGATGACTACCCTCGTTTCGGTGGAACTCCTCAATCTCGATCCTGATGATCCGCGTCTCACCAGTTAGGCCCGCAACCACCGGACCCACCGATCCCGAGTCTTCTGCGCCTCGACCGAGAGCGACCGCAGCCGACGAGCCGCCTTACCGCGCTTTCCGCCGGGAAGGCGAGGAGCGGCGCCGTTCGCCGTCCAACCGTCGGCGCATTAGCGCTCGGCGTCTCGGACTGCACTAGACGTCGATGCCCAACTTGCGCAGGTCGAGGATCGCTGTGCGGCGCCAGCGGGTCGTGTCTGGCGAGAACGGCAGCGTCACCGGCATCCCGTTTGCCTTTCGCAATGGCTTACCGTCGCGGTAGACGTGATAGTGACCCGGGGTCGGTTTCACCGTCAGCCCTTGGGCCTCGAGGCGGCGAATGAACTCCCGGACGTCCTTGCGCACTGCCACGAATGATTGCAGGGCGGGATCTCACGAGTCGTCAACGGCCGATGCTCGTCCAAGAGTGTCGAGTGCCGACTCAAGGGCGCGGCACATCCGCCGGCAGAATCCTCGAGGTTCAATGAACGACATGCACATCTCAGGGGTGCCGGCTCTGTGGCACCCCAGATGACCCTGTCTGGTTCGCGCCGCGACCTATCCGAACCACCTCGAGAGCTGACGGATAGCGACCCTTCCTCACCGTGGAAGGGTCAGACCCAACTACTTCCCAGCCTTCTTGGCGAGCGAAAACCAAGCCTCGCGAGGAGCGAGGGAGGCACAGTGCTTGGCACGGGCCGACCGAAGCGACAAAGCCAGGCGACGGTTTGCAGCCGCCACCACCCCTACTCCCAGCGGAAGTCTTGCTCCGTCGTAGTCTCCATCCAACCGCGCTCCTCGCCGTCGACCTCATTCGTGACAACGGGCATCGTCAGCGTGTCGGCGGGCATTTCGAGCGAGACGGCCGGATGCTCGCCCGTCTCCTCATCCTCGCGGCGGGCGTCGTCCTCGGTCTTGAAGAGGGGATGGTTCTGGAATGGATCGTCGACCACGAACTCGTCGATCGGCATCTCGCCGTCGAGACGGCTGTTCTGACGCTTCAGGGCAAGATGATCTTCGATCACCGATGAAAACAGCGAACCGCTACCGGTCATGCACACCCTCCGGTTGGATGGTCACAGGAGCACAAAGTGCGGGCAGAGCTTAGCAGGCACGACGGACCGCCTCAATCACCATCGGGAGATGGAGTTACCCGATTCTTGCCGTTCCGCTTGCTGTTGTACATGCGGTTCTCGGCCGCTGCGATCAGGTCGATCAGGGTCGTGGTGTCCTCGGGCATGCATGCCACCCCGAAGCTCGCGGTGACCGAGATCGGCTGGTCGCCGAATGGGATCTGGCGGGTCTCGATCGCCTCTCTCAGGCGCTCGGCGAGGTGCACACCGCCGACCAGGTCGGTCTGTGGCAACAGGATCGCAAACTCCTCGCCGCCGTGGCGGGCATCGAGGTCGATGTCGCGCGTCAAGCCCGAGATCTCGTCGGCCACGGAGCGTAGGGCGGCGTCTCCGGCCAGGTGTTTCATCGGGTGGGTGTCGTTGACACGCTTGAAGTCGTCGATATCGAACATGATCAGCGACAGCGGCGTCGAGAAGCGCTGAGAGCGCTCAAACTCGCGCCCCAGCACCTCGTAGAACTGCCGCCGGTTTGCCAGTCCTGTCAGCTCATCGGTTACGGCCTGCTTCTTCACCACCAGGTGCAACCGCACGTTCTCGACCGCGACACCGGTCTGTGCGGCCAGCCCGGCCAGCGTCTCGACGTCGTCCCGGCCGAAGCTGCCGTCCTCCGGGTCGACCACGGTGATCACGCCCAGCAGCGTCTTCTCGCGATGAATCGGCACAACCAGCACCGCTCTCGGCACGGACGACACCTGCGGCTGGCCGGTGGCGAGCGCCTGGCCCTCGATGCCGGAGCCGGCGGTGACGACCATCGGCAGGTCGGCACGCGAACCCCGAGCGGTGCCCATGCGCACCTCCTCGCTGGCCTCGCCGTTTGTCGAGTCGTACAGCAGCAGGCGGCCGCCTCGGGCGCGCGTTGCCTGCACGGCGGTGTCCAGCACCGCCTCGAGCAGCGCCCGCTGATCGTGGGTCGCGGCCAGCGTCTCGCCATAGCGGGCCAGCGTCGTCTTCAGTCGCGCTCGCTCGCCCTCGAGTTCGGTGCGGCGGCTGGTCAGCTCGGTGGACATCGTGTCCAGGGCCGAGCTGAGCTCGTCGAACTCATCGCCGCCGGAGGCGGGCTCGGCCGGCGCATCGACCAAGGCCAGCGCCCGGCCCGAGAGGTCCGTGATCACGCGCGAGATGCGATCGGCCGCAAACAGCGCGATGGTCGCCACCAGGCCGGCCAGGATCGCCATCGGCACCAGCACCTGTAGCCGGATCGAGTCGATCCGGTCGTCGAGTCGCGCACGCGGATAGCTTGCGACCAGCTGCGTGCCCGACGGGCCGTCGACGCCGATCGCCTCGGCTCTTACGTCCTGCCCGCCGATGGTGGCATCGACCGGGTCGCCCGTGGTCACGCCCTGGACATCTCCCGCGACTCCGCCCGGCGCCCCGACGGCCGTATCCCCCAAGACCAGCGAGACGTCCACGCCCGCAGGAATCGGTCCCGCGGCGGCGATCCGCGTGATCAGCGAGTCGTCGAGCGGCACCGAGACGATCACCTTGCGATCGCCGTTGCTGGGTACCAGCTCCGCGCTGGACCTCCAGGCGGGCCCGGCGGGAGCCGATCCGGCAAAGGTGCCCTTGGCGTCGGCCAGAGCGACGACGTAGCCCGGGGGCACGTCGGTCAGATTCACGGCCGAACCATCACGGCGACGGAACGCGCGCGCAACATCGGGCCGCGACGCCAGCTGCATGGCCTCGTTCTGGGCTCCCTGCAGCTGCGCGTGGTACGACGCGGAGGCAGCCGCCGCGGCGCTGGCCAGCTTCGAGTCGACGTTGGCCGTCTCGTTGCGGATCAGCAACGCCTGCACGATCAGGCCGGCGCCGGCCAGCGGAACCAGCGCCAGCCCGACCAGCACGATGGAAAGCTTGTGACGAAAACGCACGCCCCGCATGACCCCTGTCACAGACCGCCTTCCCTGATTATACGGCACAGATTGCAAACGTGACTGGGTCATCGGGCGAGAAGGGTCTTCCGCGAACCCTCAGTACGCTGCCAGGTCGCGCGCCGCGGCCAGGATGTCGTCCTCGAGCGGCAGATACTCGCGCTCCAGTGGTGGCGAGAACGGAATCGGTGTGTCAAGAGCCGCGACGCGGCGGACCGGGGCGTCGAGGTGCTCGAACGCCTCCTGCGCGATCACGGCTGCCACCTCTCCACCGAAGCCGCCGGTCAGATTGTCTTCGTGGACGATCAGCGCCTTGCCGGTCTTTCGCACCGAGGCAAGCACGGTCTCGCGGTCGAACGGCACCAGGCAGCGCAGGTCGATCACCTCGACCGAGACGCCCTCTTCACCCAGGGTGTCGGCCGCTGCCAGCGCCAGCTGCACGGTCGAGGCGTAGGTGATGATCGAGAGGTCGGAGCCCTCGCGCAGCACCGATGCCTCGCCGAGCGGTACCAACAGTCCGTCGCGGGGACCCGTGATGACCTCCTCCTTGACCCGCCGGTACAGGAACTTGTGCTCGCAGAACACAACCGGGTTGGGGTCGCGGATCGCCGACCGCAGCAGCCCGTAGGCATCGGTTGCCGTTGCGGGGCACACGATCTTGAGGCCGGCATGGTGGTGGAACCACGCTTCGACGTTCTCGGAGTGGTACGGCCCGCCGCCCACGCCGCCACCGTTGGGGCAGCGCACCACCATCGGCACCGCCCAACCGATCCGGTAGTGCATCTTGGCTGCGCACGTGATCAGCTGGTCGAACGCGCACGAGACGAAGTCGGCGAACTGCATCTCGGCGATCGGGCGCTGCCCGGCCATCGCCGCTCCCACCGCCACGCCGACGATGCCGGACTCGGCCACCGGCGTGTCGATCGAGCGCAGCTCGCCAAAGCGCTGCTGGAGCTCCTTGGTGGCCCCGAAGGCGCCGCCCTGACGGCCGACGTCCTCACCCATCACGAACACGCGGTCGTCGATCTCCATCTCGTCGTGCATGGCTGCGCGGATCGCTTCAAGGTAGGTCAGCTCAGGCATCGTCCTCACCCCAGCCCGGCTCGGCGAACACGCCAACATGCGCCTCGGACGGGTCGGCGTAGCCGTCGCCGTCGGCCCGTTCCACAGCCTCGTGCACCTCATCCTTGACGCGCGCGCGAATGCCCTCGAGCCGCCGCTCGTCGATCGCCCGCTCGTCGCGCAGCGTCTGCTCGAGCCGCTTCAGCGGATCCTTGTCCGACCACTCGGCCAGCAGCTCCATCGGCATATAGCTCTCGAACTTGTCGTGGGCGGCGTGACCGGCCATCCGGTAGGTCTTGCACTCGATGAAGCGCGGACCTCGCCCGGCGCGGGCGTGCCCGACCGCCTCGACCATCGCC
This sequence comes from uncultured Actinomycetes bacterium, assembly GCA_963755675.1. Taxonomy (GTDB): domain Bacteria; phylum Actinomycetota; class Thermoleophilia; order Gaiellales; family JAICJC01; genus JAICYJ01. Next base: position 6,321 of record CAVWLK010000004.1, on the reverse strand, counting down.
GAATACACCGCCAGCACGTCGTTGCCGTCCACCTCGACGGCGGGGATGCCATATCCGAGCGCCTTCTTGTAGAGGTCCGTGACCTGGGTCTGCTTGGTGATCGGTGTCGTGTAGGCCCAGCGGTTGTTCTCGGCCACGAACACCGCCGGCACCTCGAGCACCGCCGCCATGTTGAGTCCCTCGTGAAAATCGCCCCGGGAGGTGGCGCCGTCTCCGAACGAGGTCACCGCAACCCGATCCTCACCGCGCTGCTTGTACGCCAGCGCCGCGCCGACGGTGATCGGGATCATGTCGGCCATGTGAGACACCTGGCAGGGGATGTTCCACTCCCGCCCGCCGATGTGCAGGTTGCCGTCCTTGCCGCGGGTGGTCGATCCCGCCTTGCCCATGAACTGGGCGAACATCCGCCACACGGGCACGCCGTGGACGAGATAGGAGCCAAGGTCGCGAATCCACGGACGCAGCCAGTCGCCGTCCGGACCCGAGCGAAGTGGTACCGCCATGCCAATAGAGATCGCCTCCTGGCCACGGCCGGTGTAGTAGCTCCCGGGAAGCTTGCCCTGCCGGTAGAGATTGAGCGCGCGCTCTTCGGTCGCGCGCGTCAGCACCATCCAGTAGTAGAGATCGAGCGCCGTCTCATCCGAGACGGCCGGAGCCGGCGAGGGCGGAGGAACGGCGGATATCTTGCGGGCTGGAGTGCTCATGAGGCTGGCGGGCGTCCTTGGTCTACGAAGAAGGTCAGCGATCGGATCATGGGCGCGTTATCGGCTGGGAGGGCCGAAGGACCTGAGCAGAACCACGCGGGTTGGCAGGCGCCCAACACGACGAACCGCATACTAGCCAGCGCGACGGCCATCGGGACCGGCCTAAATCGAGCTTAACGCGGCCGATCAACCCGACCGATGCAGCCTCCCGTGCCCGCACCGCAGAGTCTGGCCGACGCCGCGACCGCCGCCGCCGGCTGGAGGTGCGTGTCGAGGATGCTACGAACCGCGCCGCCGCAGCGATGGCAGGCGGCGATCTGGGCGGGCTGGACGCGATCTTCGATGAGCTGCGACGGCTGGCAGGATCGGCAGCGCGCCTACCAGGCCCGCTGCCGGCTGGCAGAGCTTGCGCTCGCCTTCACGCCGCCTCAGGCATCGGCGTGGCCGCCCGTCTTCGCCGCCACCGCACGGCGCCTGCTCGACGCTCTCGATCGCGAGCCGCGCCGAGCCGGTGCTGCTCAACTACGCCGGCGTGCTGCTGTACGAGCTGACCGCGACTGGGCGGCGCCGAGGCGCTGTTCCAGGCCGCCATGCGGCTCGACCCCGACCTGCCCCACGTCGACCGCAACCTCGCCGCGGCCCGCCGCGAGCGCGGCGGCCGCAGGCCCGCGCTCAAGGGCGCCGCGGCGCCACGCTGCGCGCGCTGGCGTCACAGCGCGCGCAGCAGATCGCGGCCGCGCCAGGCCGGCGCAAGGGCATGACGCTCTCGCTCGTGCATGATCGTCAAGGACGAGGAGGAGATGCTCCCGCGGCTGCCTCGGCCGCCGTCAGCGACGCCGTCGACGAGATGATCGTCGTCGACACCGGCTCGACCGACCGCACCGTCGAGATCGCGCGAGTCGTTCGGCGCGAAGGTCGTCGACTTCCCGTGGAACGGCTCGTTCGCCGACGCCCGCAACGTCTCGCTCGACGACGCGACCGGCGACTGGATCCTGTACCTCGACGCCGACGAGCACATGATCCCGGAGGACGCGCCGCAGCTGCGCGCGCTGCTCGGCGCGCACGTGGCGCGAGGCGCTTCTACCTCGTCGAGACCAACTACACCGGCGGCGACGAGTCCGGCGCCGCGGTCACCCACCAGGCGCTGCGCCTGTGGCGCAACCGCCCGCAGTACCGGTTCGAGGGCCGCATCCACGAGCAGAAGACGCACACCATGCCGACGTACCTGCCGGAGCGGTTCGAGACCAGCACGGTGCGCATGCGCCACTACGGCTACCTGAGAGCCGCATCACTGCCAAGGACAAGTCGCGCCGCAACATCGAGCTGCTCGAGATCGAGTCGCGCGAGAACCCCAGCCCGTTCAACCAGTACAACCTGGAGATGTCGTTGGCAAGCGCGTCCATGCGCGTCTGCTGGGCAATCATCCCCGCGGCGGCCGAGTACAGACCGTTCAGCATTGCGTGTGCGTTCCTTCCCTGGTGGGGATTTAGAGGGCCGCCTAGCTAAGCCGATTCCGCTTATCTACGCGGTTGTCCCTGCCGTAGTTGTCGCAGAATCGCGTGCTGGTGTGGTCCCGGTGTGGTTCTGGAATCAGGTGCTGATCCGCGTATGCGACGAGTTGCGGCCGTGGATGATCGTGTCGAGCCGGCCACCGCTGCTGTACCCGTCACCGCGGAGCAATCGGTGAGCGATCCGGTAGAGCTGGGCTTGGACTGCTTCGAGCTCGCGCGCTGCTGCCTGGTTGGCCCCTGGGTGGTCGCGTCTCATACGCGCTGCGATGGATCATTAGACGGTCATCCAGGTTCCGCGTCGGCGAGGTCGCCTCGATCGTGAGCTCCGCGACGGCGTTCAGGAACGCGGGCGGGATGCTCGGCAAGGCGCTGTGGATATCGCGGATCTCCTGCCGTAGCTCGCGGTTCTCCCTGCGGGCCGCGTCGAGCCGTTGGCTGGGAGATGTGGCCACGCTGATGATCATACGCCCCAACGATCCAAGAGACTGACAGCATCGAAAAAGTTGATACACTCCGTGTATGGATCTCGGCCGCGTCACCAACCTTCGCGAAGACTCACACGGCGCCTACTTCGCGGTCGACCTGTTCGACACGCCGAGCATGCAGGAACTGTTGCCTGGATTGTCAGCGGGCGCGTTCGGCGCCAGCTATCGGTTCAACGTCAGAGACGAGCGATTCGACCCTCATCCGAAGCGCAGCGCAGAGAATCCGAAGGGCATCCCGGAGCGGACGATCCTCGATGCCAAGGTGATCGAGATCGGGCCCTGCACCTTCCCAGCGCAACCGCTCGCACGCGCCGGCCTCGTCCAACCCGGTGACGCTCCAGCGCCCGCGCTCGTGCAGGCTGCCAGCGCACGCCTACCATCGCCACGCGCACACCGGCCAGTCGCGATCCCACGAGCGTGGAAACAACACTCGCTGCCATCCGCGTGGCGGCCACGAACATAGGGGAGACGTAACAGTGGCACGAGGTAAGACAGCAGCAGCACCAGTTGAGGTTTGGATTTGTCACAGCAGCTTCAGCGGCCGGTTCGCGCCCGGCCAGGACGTCACCGTGTTAGCCGGCGACCGCTTGAAGGCCGACAGTCCCGCCTGCGTCATGGCCCGATTTCTTCTCGCCTGACGGCAGCACGACCGAGGAGATCCAGCAGGCTAAGTACGCTCGAGGACGAGGCCCGACAACGCAACACAACCCCGCAGCGACACGTCCGACTCGGAAGGATCTACACCCGCAGCCAGACGATGGCTGGATCGGCAACATGCCGCGCGGCACAGTGCTCGTGATCGATCGTCCAATTCACCGGAAGTACCCAAACTATTTTGAACTCGTCCCGCTCGACGAGTGAGACGTGCCGCTGCGTCCGTGTATCGACTGTGGCCGACTACCAACGAGACACGCTGCCCGACTCACAGAAGGGTAGGGGGGATCCCGCATGCGATCGCCCCCCACCCCCCGTGTAACCCCGGCCATGAGGATTATGTCTCGCGGCTTGAACAGCCTTGGTTTTCTGAGCGTGGATGTGACGCTTCGGGGTCGACTGCCGAAGGGTGAAACGGCAGTGTTGGTGGCGTTGCCTGATCAGGCGGTCGTGGTTCCACCGGTGCGGGCTGAGTGGTTGCCGGTGACGGTGATCGCTGGGGGGTGTTTTGGCGTAGACGTGGCGAGGCTCGTGGTCGATACGGACACGAGCGCGGTCTACCGATTGCACGACTTGCTCGATGAGCGGGAGCGGGCGCTGTCAGGGTTCCGTCGTGAGCGGTTGGTGGCGGGCTCGAAGCCAGATCGTGATCTCGCCGCTGGGCCGGCACCTGCTCGCATTGGAGGCGGCGATCCTGGCGTTGGAGGACGGATCGGTTTGTCGCCCGCAGAGTCGGCTGCGGTTCGGGGTGAAGCTCGGCGAGGCGCACCGATCGTTGACCGGAGTTAAATCAGAGGCTTGCGGATGCCGCGGAGGACCGGCCAGACCCGCGCGCTCACCAGTTAGCGATGGCGCCGCCGTCTGCTCGTGGGTGGAGGCGTTCCTGGTCGCCGGTGCTGGGACAACCTCGGTTACCGCTCCGGTTGACGGATGACCAGGCCCGGCTCGTGTACCGGCTGCATGAACGTCGCGCGATGGTCGGTATCGGTATCGCAGGGCGCTGATTGGACGGCCGAAAGGCACCGGTAAGTGACGCTGACGGCAGCGTTGGCGCTGTCGCGGCTGGCGGGGCCGGTGGCGCCGAAGGGAGCGCCGAGATCCCGATCGGCGCAGCGGAGGACGAACAGAGTGACTCGTGTTCGAGACGGCCTGCACGATGGTCAGGGAGGGACCGCTTCGTGGCCTGCTGGATGTGCAGGAGCATCAGATCCTACGGCTAGATCGCCCGGTCGGATCTACCGGGTCGCCGCGATCGCCGGCACGAACGATGGTGGCCGGCCCAGCTCGTGATCGGCGACGAGCTCCACGATGGTTCGGCGCGAAGAGCGGGGTCCTGGTTGGTGCTGACCAACGGCCTCGCGAAGGAGGTGGACGCGCGAGGCCGTCGCGATGACGACTGCCGGCGACAACCTTGAGACGCTTTGTGGCCAACTCTACCAACTCGGGAAGGAAGCGAGCGAGGACGACTTCCTGTTCGACTGGTCGGAGGCCAGCACCATGCATGTCCTGACGCGCCGGTGGGCTGGAGGCGGCGATCCGCGAGGCCTATGGCGACGCGATCGGCCATACCATCGAACTGGACGCGATGGTATCCCGCCACCGAGACATCGACGCGAGGGCCGAGGCTACGAGTTTGAGCGTTACTTCCTGAATCGGTGGACGAGTTCGCCGGTCCGGTGGCTCCCAGCGGGCGCGTGGGATGGGTCGCGAAGCCGGGGAGGGTCGTCGAGCTGGCACGAAGTAGCGCTCGGCTTTGACGGCTCGTACAATCAGGACTCGACCGGGTTGGTCGGTGTCACGCTCGAGGGCGAGCCGCATGTGTTCGTCGTTGGCTGCTGGGAGCGGCCCGACCATTCACCGGACTGGGTCGTGCCGCGCACGAGGTGTAACCGCCGCGGTACATACGCGCTCGAGCACTACCAGGTCGCCGCGTTGGTCTGCGACCCGCCGGTTGGCATCGGGAGATCGAGGAATGGTCAGAGACGTACGGGGCGACCGTCGTCGTCGTTCGAAACGAACCGGCGGAACGTGATGTCGACCGCCTGCGACCGGTTCTACGGCCAGGTCGTCAACAAACGTCTGTCCCATGACGGCGACGCACCGCACTCGCCAGCACCTCGCCAACGCGATCGTGAAGGAGACGCCGCAGGGCGCGATTATCACGAAGGACAAGCGGGGCAGCCGCCGGAAGATCGACCTTGCGATCGCCGCGGTGCTCGCCGTCGAGGTGCCCGCCTCGAGCCCGAAGACCTCGTGCCCCTGTTCGCGTTGGGGCCGTCGATCTTCTGAGTCGTGCGGTATCCTGCGAAGTGCGTTCGGAGGTGACGACTCTGGCGTGGTTCGTTGGGTGTGTAGTGAGTAGCGCCGCGGTGGGAGTCTCTCTCCGGTTTCTTCCACCGCTGGCGCCACTCCACCCGCCTGTACCCCACCATCCATTCACGGTGGTATCGTTTCATCAGTTAACTTTTGGACTCCGGCACGTCGCCGTGAGTCGAACCCCAAACCGGAGAGGGTGATGTTCGATGAAACACCGCGTGAGGCCGTTCCAGGCACCGGTGGGTGGCTGGCTCGATGGGCAGGAGTACCCGCAGCTTCAACTCGGCGAGCCGCCGACGACGCAGATGGGTGGTCGAGCAGAGCCGACGCAGGCCGACCTCGCCCGGATGGCCGTTGATGTCGGTCGTCGAGCGCCTATCAAGGTTCCGTGGCGGTGGGCGAAGGGTGATATCCGGTACGAGCGTCGCCTCTCCGCGGCGCGGGGGCCGTTTGTTCGATCGTCGAGGCGACGTGAGAGCCGTGGCACCCGACGCGTCCGGGCGGGTCGGCGTCGGTCATCGGCACGTAGCCCAGGCTCAAAACCTGGAGACGAACCGCATCCGGCCAGACCGCAGGGCCGGACGCGAGTAGCACTACGTAGCGGTGCGGGGCGGTGGTCGCGGTGACCATGAAGCCCCGAATATACGTCAC
>CAVWLK010000003.1:0-19816 GCA_963755675.1 uncultured Actinomycetes bacterium | reverse complement strand
CAGCCGCGCCCCTCGCGGCCGTTACGCGGGGAACGTGGACGATATAGCCGACAGTTCTTCCGCATCATGCTGCGATTTCCGGTTGAGTGCCGGCGCCTGACGCCGGAGGGCGTCGCGACCGCGGCGTTCGCGGCCGAGACCGTCGATCTCTCCGCCGGCGGCATCCGCATCGTCACCGAGCAGAGCCTCGGCTTGCGCGACCGGCTGAAGCTGGAGCTGCGGTTCGGCCGGCCGGACTACGTGCTCGATGCCGAGGCCACCGTGGTCCGGCTCGAGACGGCGGTGGACGGCCGATCCCTGTGCGGGCTGCGATTCGACGGCCTCGACCGGGTGTCCGAGCAGCGGGTGGTGCAGGCGGTCTTTGCCGAGGAGCGGCGCGCCGCCGAGCAGCAGGCGCGGGTGCGGATCTCGATCTGGATGCCGGTGCTGTGCCACCTGCCGACGCTGCGAGATCCGGTGCACGCGCGCACCGTCGACCTGTCGGCGGATGACGTGCGGCTTGTCACCCTCGCGCGGCTCTCGGTCGGAGACAGGGTGCAGATCGAACTGGCAAGCCCTGAGAACGGCTTCCGGCTGCAGACCGACGCGGTCGTGCGGTCGGTGGATGACGACGGCGAGGGGCGCCACATCGCAACGCTCCAGTTCGAGCGGCTCGACCGCGCCACCCGCGCCTCGATCGTGCGCTTCGCGCTCGACCAGGAGGCCCGCGAAGCCGACCAGGGCCGCGCCGAGGAAGCCTGACCGCGCTGCTCGCTGCCTGCCCATAGGCCGCGAGAAGCGCGTAGTCACCGGGGCGGCCGTCGCGGGCTAGAATCGCGCTCGATGCGGATCGGCGTGATCGGACTGGGCACGATGGGGGCGCCGATGGCGCGGCACCTGATTGCCGCCGGGCACCAGGTCACGGTGCACAACCGCACCCGCGATCGTGAGCTGCCGCTGGCCGAGCTGGGCGCCGTGCGGGCGGAATCGCCCGCCGAAGCGGCGCGCGGCGCCGAGGCGGTGCTGACCTGCCTCTCCGACACGCCCGATCTCGAGGCCGTCGTGTTCGGCGATCGCGGCGTCGCCGGCGGACTGGCGGCGGGCGGGCTGCTGGTCGACTGTTCCACGGTGTCTCCGACGGCGACGGCGGAGATGGCCGCCCGGCTGGCGGAACGCGGCATCGGCATGGTCGATGCACCCGTCTCGGGCGGATCCGAGGGCGCCGAGCAGGGCACGCTGACCATCTTCGTCGGCGGGGAGGAAGACGACGTCGAGCGCGCGCGGCCGCTGCTCGAGGCCTTTGGCAGGCGGATCACACACCTCGGACCGAGCGGCTCCGGGCAGATGGCGAAGGCAGTCAACCAGGTCATGATCGCGGGCACCTACGCCACGGTGGGCGAGGGAATCGCGCTCGCCCTGGCCGCCGGACTTCCGCTGCCGGCGCTCATCGACGCGCTGTCCGCCGGTGCCGCGTCGTCATGGGTGCTGACCAACCGCTCCCAGAACATGGTGGACGACCGCTACCCACTTGGGTTCAAGGCCGCCCTGCACCGCAAGGACGTCGCCATCGCGCTCGATGAGGCCCGACGCCTGGGACTGCAGCTGGCCGTTTCGCGTCTCGTGCTGGAGCAGGAGGACGACCTGATCGCCAACGGATTCGGGCACGAAGATGTGAGCGCGCTGGCACGCCTCGCCAAGCGGCGCGATACGTCGTGACGCTCGAGGTCAGGGTCGTGCAGGGAGCGGACGAGCTGCGCCGGTTCGCCGAGGTGCACGCCACCGCGTTCGGTCATCGCTTCGAGCAGGAGCGGCTGGCCAAGGTGATCCTGCCTGCGCTGGAGCAGCTCACGTGCGTTGCGGCCTACGACGCCGGGCGGATGGTTGGCGTCAGCATCGATCAGCGCTTCGAGATCACGCTTCCGGGAGGACGTTTCGCACCCGCCGGTGGGATCACCTGGGTCGGCGTGCTGCCCACGGAGCGCCGCCGGGGAACGTTGCGGGCACTCCTCGACCACCAGCACGCCGACTTTCGCGAGCGGGGAGTGCCGCTCTCGATCCTGTATGCATCTCAGACAACTATCTACGGCCGCTTCGGGTATGGACCGGCGACGGTGCGCGCAAGCGAGGCGGATCTGGACACGCGGCATGGCGCCTTCGCACATCAGTTCGACGACTCCGGGAGCGTCGTCATGATCGACGACACCTCGCCGGTGGCGATCGTGCGCGAGGTGATCGAACGATCGCGACCGCAGATCCCGGGCGAAGTCGACCGCCAAGACAGCGACATCGCCGACATGTTCGCGGACGCGGACAAGAAGCAGTTTCGGATCGCCCACCGTTATGCCGCAGGTGGGTTTGACGGGTTTGCCACCTACACCGTCGAGCCTGACTGGAAGCATGAGGCGATCCCCCGCAACCGGGTCGTCGTGGGCATGCTGCTCTCGGCATCGATCGACGCGCACGCGGCGATCTGGCGCTACCTGCTCGATCTCGATCTTGCGCGCACCATCCGTGTCGGCAACCGGCCGCTCGATGACCCGATCCGTTGGCTGCTGGCGGAGTGGCGTCACTATCGCGTCAAGCATGTCTCAGACGGCCTGTGGCTGAAGATGGTCGACCCGGTCGCGGCTCTGGAGGCCCGCGGCTACGCGGTTGACGGCCGGCTGGTGCTGGATCTCGAGGGCGATCGGCTGCTGCTGGAGGCGCAGGGTGGTGAGGCCCGATGCAGCGCGACCAGCCTCCAGCCGCAGATCGAGATCGACCGCGCGGCGCTGGCCGCCTCGTACCTGGGCGGCGTCCGGTTTGCCGCCCTGCGAGACGGCCGGCGGCTGCGGGAGCTCGAGCCCGGCGCCTGCCGGCGGGCCGACCTGATGTTCGCGTCTGAGCGCGACCCCTGGTGCAGCTACGAGTTCTGAGGCACGCCCACACGCACGGGCGAGAGCTCGAACGGCAGCAGGCTGACAGCCTCGTCGTAGCGCTCCACGAGCGCCTGTCGGTCGGGTCCGGACAAAGCGATTACGGCCAGCCTGTGTGACAGCACGTCGTCATCGTTCTCGGACAGCCGCTGTCCTTCGCGCACGAGGATCTCAACCTGCGCGCCGGGAAATGCTTCCAGCAGCGGCGCCGCGTCGGGAATCGACCGCACCACGGCGTCCTCGAACGTCCGCAGCAGGAAGCTGGCCGCGACCACGCCCTCGCGCCGCGGCGGCAGCGACGGCGATCCGCCGGCGGACAGTTCCATCTGCATCTCGTAGCTCGACATGCCGTGCACCGCCCGCACCAGCGGCGCGAACTGCGACGACATTCGGCCGTTCACCTCGACCACCGACACGCTGCCGTCTGCGTCCACGAAGAACTCGATGTTGAAGATCGACTGGTCGAACCCGATCGCCGGCATCAACCGTGCTGCCACGTCCGCCATCGCCTGCTGCGGCCCCTCGGGCAGCGTGCTCGGATACTCGAAGCGGTTGAAGCTGATTCCGTTTTCGTGCATGACCGCGTCCGTGACACCGATCGTGGTCATGGTGCCGCGGTGCATGAACCCCTCGAACGTGACCAGTCGCCCGGACAGCAGCTCCTCGGCGATCAGGTGCCGGAAGCTGGCGCGGCGGGCGGCCGCCAGCACCTCGGCCAGCCGCTGGTCGGAGTCCACTCGATACGCGTGCTGCGACAGGTGGCCCTGCACCGGCTTGATGAAGAAGGGATAGGGCAGTGGCGCCCGGTCGGGCGGCCGCAGGGCGTCGATCGAGTCGAAGCGGGGCGTCGCCTCGGGCACGACCTGGGCCTGGATGCGCCGTGACACGAGCTTGTCGTGGCAACGCATGAACGCTTCGTACCCTGGTCCGGGCAGGCCCAGCCGGTCGGCCACGACCACCGCCAGCGCCGCGGTCGAGTCGCTCGATCCGAACACGCCGTCCAGGCCGGGGCGCTCCTCGAACACCAGATCGAATCGGGACAGCAGGCGAGGGTCAGCCAGGTTGAGGAGGTCCCGGCGGGTTGGGGCGACCACGAACAGTCGTTTCATCGACACCAGGTCCTCCGAACATCCGGCTCGTTACATGTCCCAATCCCGGTACCCCAATCGCCTCTCGGCGAAGCGCGTGAACGCTAGCACCGACCCTCCGGCCGCGCCATGAGCGGGCCCGCCCTAAGTCACGGCGTCAGGGCCAGATCGTCCGAGCCGCCTCGGCGATCGTCCGCAGCTTCGCCCGTTCGTCGTCCTGTTCGATCGCGTTGCCGATCACCGACGTCGCGAAGCCGCACTGGGGCGAGATCGCCAGCCGCTCGAGGTCGACGAATCGTGCCGCCTCGCGGGTGCGGCGCACCAGCTCGTCGACGCTCTCGCGCCGCGGAGACTTGGTCGTCACCAATCCCAGCACCACCATCCGGTCGTCCGGCACCTCCCGCAGCGGCTCGAACGAGCCCGACCGCTCGTCGTCGTACTCCAGCAGCAGGCGATCGGCGTCGACGCCGTGGAACACCCTGGCCGCAATCGAGTCATATCCGCCCGACACGAGCCAGCGGCTGCCCTGGTTTCCCCGGCAGAGATGGAAGCCGAAGGTGACACCTGATGCGGCGCCGATCACGGCGTTGTCGAGCTCGATACCACGGTCGAGCCAGCGCTCCATCGACCACCCCTGCGACTCATAGAAGGCGCGTGTCGCCGGATCGATCAGCAGAGGATAGTGTGGCGCGTCGAGCTGGATGTAGCGCGCCCCCAGCCGCTTCAGCTCGCGAACCTCGTCGCACAGGATCGAGACGACGTCGGCCAGGAAATCGTCCAGCGTCGGGTAGGCATCGCGTGACACGTCGGGCGACCAGAGATTCGCGTACAGGCTGGGACTGGTGAGCGTGACCTTGGGGACGGCGGTGGCGCGCCCGCGCAGGTAGGTGAACTCCTCGGCCGCGATGTGGCGGCGGCGGTGTAACCGCTCGCGCACGCCCAGCCGCGGCGGCCGGTCGGTGGCGCGGTCGCCCACCGCTCCCTCGCCGTGCCACTCGCCCCACAGGTAGGCCTCGAGCGGCACCTCGCCGAAGCCGTCCACCGCGTCGGGCAGGCCGCTCTGGAACGAGAGCCGGCGCATCTCGCCGTCCGTCACGACCTCGATGCCGGCCTCCTCCTGCAGCGCCACCGCCGCGTCCACGGCCGCATCCTCGACCGGCTTGAAGTCGGCGTCCGTGATCTCGCCAGCGTCCAGCAGGCGCCGGGCCTCGAGCAGGTCAGGCGGTCGCAGGAGGCTGCCCACGACGTCGGTATGCGCTGCGACCATAGCGATGGAGCTTATCCCGATGCCGCCGGTGGCACGTCCCGGAGAGCAGGTTGTCTCCTATGATCGGCGCGATGGAGCCGATCATCCTCTCGGGCGAGGGTTTGCGCATCGCCGACGTCGTCTCGGTCGCGCGCGACGGGCGCCCCGCCAAGCTCTCAGGTGAGGCGGCGGAGCGAATCCGCCACGGCGGGGAGATCGCCCGTGACCGGATCGCGGCCGGCGAGCGCGTCTATGGCCTGACAACGGGAGTGGGGGCGCTTCGGGGAGTGGATCAGGTGCCCGAAGACGTCGAGCGCTACAGCCGGTTGACGATCGAGGCCCACTGCGCTGCGCACGGGCCGCCGCTGCCTGAGGTTGTGGTGCGGGCGGCCATGGTCCACCGAGTCAACGCGCTGGCGCGAGGCCGGGCAATGGTGCGACCGGAGGTGGCGGAGGCGTACCTCGAGGCGCTGAACGATGGCTTCACGCCCGTTGTGCACTCGATCGGCTCGGTCGGCCAGTCCGACCTGCCGGCGATGGCCGAGATCGCACGCGGTCTGCTCGACCGCGGACTGCGGCTCGAACCGGGCGAGGCGCTGGCCATGCTGAACGCCAACAGCCTCTCGGTCGGGCACGGCGCCATCGCGCTGGACGGCGCCCGCAACCTGCTGGACGCGCTCGACGTGGTGGCGGCGCTCAGCCTGGAGGGGTTCGCCGGCAACCCCAGCGTGCTGCACTCAGACGTCGCGGTGGCCCGGCCCTATCGCGGGCTGGTCGACACGATCGGGCGCCTGCGCGATCTCCTCGACGGCAGCTACATCTGGCAGCAGGCGCCCCGCCAGCTGCAGGATCCGCTCTCGTTCCGATGCATCCCGCAGGTGCACGGCGCCGCCCGCGACGCGCTCGAGTTCGCCACAGGCCAGCTCGAGATCGAGCTCAACTCGTCCGGTGACAACCCGATGCTCGTGCCGTCCGAGGGGCGGCTGATCTCTGTTGGCAACTTTGACATCACACCGGTGGCGGCGGCGCTTGACTTCTTCAGAATCGCGCTCGGCCAGCTGCTGACGATCGCCTGCGAGCGTGTACAGAAGCAGCTGTCCCAGCAATTCTCGGGCATCGCGACCGGTCTGCGGACCGTTGACAGCCCGGACGACGTGCTGGCGCTGATCGGCGGCGGCGCCGCGGCCCTGGCTGCCGAGGCGCGGTCGCTGGCGGGCCCGGTGTCGCTCGACCTGCCGACGACAACGATCGCCGGCGGGATCGAGGACCACATGACGATGGCGCCGCTGGGGGCGCGGCGGTTGGCCGAGATGGTCTCGCTGGGCACGCGGCTGGCTGCGGTCGAGCTGGTGGTGGCGGCGCAGGCGGTCGACCTGCGCGGCGTTGGCCCGCTCGGCCGTGGCACCGTCACCGCGCATGCCCACACCCGCGAGCTGATCCCCTTCGTGGGACCGGGACAGGCGCCCAGCCACGACCTCGACGCGCTTGCGGAATGGGTCGGCGAGGGCATGCCGCAGCCGGTCTGAGAAGCTGGATCGATCGTCGCGTGGTCGCGTCCGCGCGCTTGCGCTGCGGCAACCGTCGATTCTCATCTTGTGAGAGATGAGGTGATACCTTGCGCTGCGACGTGGTTTGACGACGAAAAGAGGACGGGATGGCCGATCGGACCGAAGCGCCGGAGAGTGGTCGCGTCGCGCTGGTAACGGGGGCGGGGCGCGGCATCGGCCGGGCGGTCGCGCGCACACTGGCTGCGCGCGGCGACCGGGTGATGGCGGTCGCTCGCACCGAGGCCGACCTGGCGGACCTCGCTCGCGAGACGGGCGCCGAATACGTGGTCGAAACCGTGTCGACGGTTGAGGGGTGCCAACGCATCGTCGAGCAGACTGCGGAGCGACTCGGTCCGATCGACATCCTGGTCAACAACGCGGGCGTGCTCTCCGCCGAGGAGAGGCCGATCTGGGAGATGGAGTCGAGCGTCTGGCACGACGTCTTCGCGACCAACCTGCACGGGCCATTCGAGTTGATCCGTCGCGTGACACGGGACATGGTCGAGCGCCGAACCGGACGAATCGTGATCGTCAGCTCCAGCGCGGGAGAGTTCGGCGTCCCTGCCCAGCCGGCCTACTGTGCCTCCCGAAACGGGCTGCTGGGCCTGATGCGTGCCGTTGCCCAGGACGTCGGCGGCTACGGCGTCACGTGCAACGCGGTGCTTCCTGGGTGGACGAAGACACAGATGGCAGACGACCTCGTGCGGCAGTCCGCGGAGGCATCGGGCGTCAGCTTCGAGCAGGCCTGGGAGGAAGCGGTCGCCGCGTATCCGGCGCAGCGCCCGGTCGACCCCGACGAGATCGCCGAGACGATCGCCTTTCTGGCATCGGATGCCGCCAGTGGGATCAACGGCCAGGCTGTCACGATCGCTCTTGGGGGCGTGTGGTGAGCAGCGTTGACTACTGGATCCGGCGCTCGCCGTTCTTCGACGCGACGATCCGTGCCGGCTGCAAGCGATTCTCGTTCGCGAATCACATGTACCAGCCGGCGGAGTTCGGGGATCCGATCGAGGCATACTGGCAGCTCGTCACAGGGGTCACGCTGTGGGATGTCGGCACGGAGCGCCAGGTCGAGATCACCGGCCGCGACGCGCTCATCTTCACAAACGCGCTCACCTCGCGCGACCTCACCAAGTGCCCGGTCGGTGGCTGTCGTTACGTGCTGATCACTGCCGAGGACGGCGGCATCGTGAACGACCCCGTGCTGCTGCGGTTGGGGCAGAACCACTTCTGGCTTTCAACCTCCGACAGCGACCTGCTGCTGTGGGCGAAGGGCATCGCGGTCAACTCGAGTCTGCAGGTCGAGATCGGCGAGCCCGATGTGTCGCCGGTCCAGATCCAGGGGCCGAAGTCGTCCGGAGTGATCGAGGCTCTGTTTGACGGGCGAGTTGCGCTCGATCCGTATCGGTTCGCTGAGACTGACCTCGATGGCGTACCGGTGATCGTCTCCCGCACCGGCTGGAGCGGCGAAGTGGGGTATGAGATCTTCCTGCGCGACGGGCGCCAAGGCGACATGCTGTGGGACAGGGTGTTGGCCGCCGGCGAGCCGTTCGGGATCGTCGTCACGGGCCCGTCGGACATCAACCGGGTGGAAGCCGGGATTCTTGGCTATCGCTCTGACATGGACCTTGGGACGAATCCCTACGAGGTCGGGCTCGATCGCATGGTCGACCTGGACGCTCCGGATGACTTCATCGGCAAGGCGGCGCTGACGCGGATACGCGACGCGGGGGCCACCCGGGCGCTCGTCGGCATCGAGATCGAGGGCGAGCCGTTGCCCGAACCATTCCGCACCCGCTGGCCGGTCGCCGTCGGCGGGAGCACGATCGGTGACGTCACCGTGGCTGTGTACTCCCCCCGGCTGGAGAAGACCATCGGATATGCAATGGTGGGGTCGGCTCATTCGGCACTTGGAACCCGGCTCGACGTGCAGGCACCGTGGGGCCCCGCGACGGCCGTCGTGGCCGAGAAGCCGTTCATCAAGCCCACGAAGTAATCCCGCACCGGGCCGCATACCAGTACTCCTGGATTCTCACCATGTGATACCTGCCGTGTTAGGGTGGGCGCATGTCCACCCAGCCTGCGGGCGCGCGCCCCGACCGCGCTGAGGCGACCTCGTTCGAGCGGGGCCTGCGAGTGCTGCTGGCGATCTCCGAGGGTGGACAGGTGAAGGTGAACGCGCTGGTCGAACAGCTCGGGCTTCCGCCCAGCACCGTCTATCGCTATCTCCGTCCGCTGCGCGACCTCGGCCTGGTGAGGGAGTCCGAAGGCTACTACCGCGTCGGAGAGCGGCTCATGACGCCGGACCGCAGCCTGTCCAACGACGTGCTCGCCCACCTTGCCCGTCCGACCCTGCAGGCGCTGGCCCGAGACAGCGGTGAGACGGCGCTGTTGACGATCCGCGTCGGCATGTCGGTGATGTGCCTGGCCCAGGTCGAGTCGGCCAACCCCGTGCGGATGGCATTCGAGATCGGCCAGGTGCTGCCTCTCCAGGCAGGCGCCGCATCCCGGGTGCTGCTGGCGTACGCGCCGGCCAAGGTTGTCGAAGCCGTGTTCGCCGGTCGCGTCCTCGCGTACACGCCGAACACGCCCGACCTCAAGAAGCTGAGACGCCAGTTGGAGAGCATCCGCACGCTGGGATTTGCGACCTCGCGAAGCGAGTTCATCGATGGGGCGTTTGCCGTGGCCGTGCCCGTGTTCCACGGCGACGCGGTGATTGCCGGGCTCGCCCTTGCCGGCCCGGCGAGCCGCTGCAGCCATCAGTGGCAGGTGACCGCGCGACCGCTGCTGCTCGAAGCGGGTCTGGCTCTCAGCTCCCGGCTCGGCTAAGAACGGGATAGACTCCAGTCCGCCCTTCCTACATAGCGGGAATCCCGCCTTCCGGGTTGTGAGACGCCTCTGTATAGTGACTTCAACGAGTCCGAAGGGAGAGGCATGGCTACTCACAACATTTCGGCGGGAGTCGTGGCACGGGATCTCGTCGATATCGACCGGTACCCGATCGACGACCTCACGGGCCCAGGCGGACGCGAGCTGCTGGCGCGTTGCCATGCCGACCTGGCCGCGACGGGCGCCTGTCAGCTGACGGGGTTCCTGCGTCCGACGGCGATCGACCAGCTCGCCGAGGAGGCCAGCGGACTCAGTGGCCAGGGGTTCGTGAACGAGGCGGTGCACAACGTCTACTTCGAGGACGTCGACGATTCGGTGCCGCAGGACGACCCACGGCGCATGATGCAGCGCGCGTCGCAATCGACGATTGCCTACGACATGATCCCGGCGGACGCCGGCATCCGGGCGCTGTATGAGTGGGACGCGATGCTGGAGTTCGTCGGCGCCGCTCTGGACAAGCAGCCGTTCTATCGCAACGCCGACCCGCTCGGCGCCCTGAACCTCACGTACTACAAGGAGGGCGATGAGCTGGGTTGGCACTTCGATCGAGCCGAGTTCGTCGTCACGCTGATGCTCCAGCCCTCCAGCCAGGGTGGAGACTTCGAGTACGTCCCCAACCTGCGCAACGAGAACGATGAGAACTATCCCGCCGTCGGGCGCCTGCTTCAGGGCGACATGACGGACGTGATCCACCTGCCCAGCACCGCCGGCACCCTGGCCTTCTTTCGTGGTCGCCACTCGATCCACCGCGTGACGCCGATCGTTGGCGACGTGCTTCGGACGAACGCGGTGCTCTCGTTCGCCGACAAGCCCGATCAGACACTGAACGACCTGACGAAGCGGCTGTTCTATGGGCGCACCACCTGAGCGGTCGTGCTTCTGGGCTGATCTGGCGTGGCTCGGGGGTCTGGCAGAGCGCGTGACGATCCGTGTCGAGGACGGCCGGATCGCCTCGCTCGACAGCGACTCAAGCCCGCCGGCGGATGCTCGCATCCTCGCCGGGATGACGATCCCCGGCCTTGCGAACCCGCATTCCCATGCCCTTCACCGTGCACTGCGCGCGCGTACACAGACCGGTGCCGCCGACTTTTGGGGCTGGCGCCGGCTGATGTACGAGCTGGTCGACCGGCTCGACCCCGAGCGGTACTACCAGCTTGCCCGTGCGACCTACGCGGAGATGGCGCTGGCCGGCATCACGGCGGTGGGAGAGTTTCACTACCTGCACCACGACCGCGGCGGCCGGCGCTACGCCGATCCCAATGCCATGGGCCAAGCCGTGCTCGCCGCGGCCGCGGACGCCGGGATCCGCATCACGCTGATCGACACCTGTTATCTCCAGGCGGGCGTCGGCGGCGAACCTCTGGAGGCGTCACAGCTGCGCTTCTCGGACGGCGACGCTGAGGCCTGGGCGACCAGGGTCGAGGCGCTGAGCGCATCGGCCACGGCCCGCATCGCGGCAGCCATCCACAGCGTGCGGGCGGTCGATCCGCGGTCGATGGCCACGGTGCGGGACTGGGCGCACGCCCACAACACGCCCTTGCACGTGCACGCCTCCGAGCAGCCGCGCGAGAACGAGGAGTGCATCGACGTGACGGGGATCACCCCGACGGCGCTGCTCGACCAGGCGGGGGTGCTCGGCCCAGAGACGACCGTTGTGCACGCCACCCACGTGACCGAGTCCGACATCGAGCTGCTGGGATCGACCGCAACCACCATCTGCCTGTGCCCGACCACTGAGCGCGATCTGGGCGACGGCGTCGGCCCGGCCCACGCCCTGGCCGCGGCCGGTTCGCCGCTGACCGTCGGCAGCGATATGCATGCGGTGATCGACATGTTCGAGGAGCTGCGGGCGCTCGAGCTCGACCAGCGTCTGATCACGGGTCGCCGCGGTCTCCACTCGCCTGAGCAGCTGCTGTGGGCTGCGACCGGCGCCGGCGCCCGGTCGCTGGGCTGGGATCGACGGGGCTTGGCCGTCGGTGCGGCGGCGGACTTCACCACCGTCCGGCTGGATTCCCCCCGAACCGCCGGCGCGACCGCCGACACCGCCCTTGAGCACCTGGTGTTCGCCGCCACCGCGGCGGACGTGACCGACGTGACCGTTGCCGGCCGGCCGGTTGTCGAGGAAGGCCGGCATGTCCGCATCGACGATGTCGGAGGGGCGCTGAGAAAGGCCGTATCCGGGCTCTTTGATCCCGACCTCGCCGCGGCGGCGACGGTCGCACAGTAGCGAGAAAAATCCTCTGAACAGGGAGTGACCGTGAGCACGACGATCAAGAACGAGATTCTCCACTCCGTCACCGCCCAGCGCGGCGACACGTTGCGCTGCAAAGGTTGGAAGCAGGAGTCGCTGCTGCGCATGCTCGAGAACAACATGGAGCTGGCGGAGGCGCCGGAGCGGCTGGTGATCTACGGCGGCATCGGAAAGTGCGCCCGAAACTGGGAGTCCTACCACGCCATCGTCGATGCGCTGATGACGCTCGAGAACGACGAGACGCTGGCCGTTCAGTCCGGCATGCCGGTGGCGATCTTCAAGACGCACCGGCTCGCGCCGCGGGTGGTGATGGCAAACACCAACATCATGAAGGCGACGTGGCCGGTGTTCTACGACCTTCAGGACAAGAACCTGACCATGTTCGCGCAGTACACCGCGGCGCCATGGGAGTACATCGGCACGCAGGGCGTGATCCAGGGGACGTTCGAGACGTTGGCGGCGATCGCCGAGCAGCACTTCTCGGGATCGCTGGTCGGACGGATCCTGTTCACCGCCGGCATGGGAGGCATGGGCGGGAATCAGACCAGAGCGATGACCATGCTGGGCGGTGTGTGCATCTCCGTCGACGCCGATCGGCGAGTGATCGAACGGCGCATCGAGAAGGGCTTCTGTGACGTGATGGCAACCTCCCTCGACGAGGCGATCGCGCTGGCGGAGCAGGCGCGTGATGATCGCCGGCCGATCGGCATCGGGCTGATCGGGAATGCCGCCGAGGTGTTCCCGGCCGTGCTCGATCGCGGCTGGCGGCCGGACATCGTGACCGAGATGTGCCCGTGCCACGATCCGCTGTCGTACATCCCCGCTGGACTCACCCCGGAGCAGGCCGATGAGCTGCGCCGCAGCGACCGTGACGAGTACTTCCGCCGTGCCCGGGAGTCGATGATCGCGCAGCTGGAGGCGATGATCGGCTTCCACGATCTCGGCGCGCAGGTGTTCGAGTACGGAACAAGCATCCGCAAGGAGTGCCGCGACGCCGGCATGCCGGAGGAACGTGCGATGCTGATCCCAGGATTCGTGGCGGCGTACCTGCGCAAGCTGTTCCTGCTCGGGCGCGGCCCATTTCGGTGGACGTGCCTTTCGGGTGAGGCTGCCGATCTGGCGCGCCTCGACGCGCTCGCCCTGGAGATGTTCCCGGATGACGAGACCACCGTGAAGTGGATCACGCTGGCACGCGAGCACATCCCCATCGAGGCCCTTCCGGCCCGCGTCTGCTACCTCGGTTTTGGCGAGCGCAAGGCGTTCGGCCTGGCTGTCAACGAGCTCATACGCAGCGGCGAGGTGCTGGGGCCGGTCGCGTTCTCCCGTGACAACCTCGACTCGGGATCGATCGTCAACCCGACCTTCGAATCCGAAAACATGCTGGACGGAAGCGACCTGATCTCGGACTGGCCCTACCTCAACGCGTTGTTGAACACGGCCGCCATGGCCGATCTGGTCGCGGTGCAGGCGAACTATTCGATGGGCGAGGCCGTGCACACCGGGGTGACGATGATCGCTGACGGCAGCGAGGAGGCCGACCTCCGGCTCGAGGGCTGCTTGACGACCGACTCCGGGATCGGTGTCGTCCGCCACGCCCAGGCCGGCTACGAGGAGGCGCGCGAGGCCGCCAACGGAATCGGGCCGCTGACGACGGACAGCATCAACGTGCCGCTGTGGTGGACTCGCACCGCCACGTTCGGGCCGGAGGATGCCGGTGGATGAGACTGAGCGCCCCAGTGCCGATCTGATCGTCTCTGGTGCCTCGGAGCTCATAACCTGCGTCTCGCTCCCCGGTGACCCGCTTGGGCGGATCCGCGACGGGGTGGTTGCGATCGCCGGCGACCGGATCGTCGACGTCGGCCCAGCCGAGGCCGTCGCGCGTCGCGTAGACGTGGCCGGGGCGCTGGTGGTGGATGCCGCCGGTGGGGTGGTGGCGCCCGGCTTCATCGATTGCCACACCCATCTCGTGTTCGGCGGCTCACGGGTCGAGGAGTATGCGGCCACGGTGAGCGGAGAGCTGGAGGCATTTCGAGCCGGCAGGTCGGTCACGGGAATTCTTGCCACCGTCGAGATGACCCGGGCAGCCTCGGTCGACGAGCTCACCGAGGCTGCGCTCGTGCGCCTGGCCGCCATGTTCGCCCATGGCACGACCACGGTCGAGAGCAAGACCGGCTATGGGCTCACCCTGGAGCACGAGATGAAGATGCTCGAGGTCAACAGGCGGCTGTCGGCTGAGCAGCCGGTGGATGTGATCAGCACGTTTCTGGGCGCTCACGCCATACCGCCGGAGACAACGCGCCGGCGCTACACCGATCAGGTGGTGGGCGAGATGATCCCGCGCGTGGCGGAGCAGGGGTTGGCCACCTTCTGCGACGTGTACTGCGACGAGGGCTACTTCACCGTCGAGGACTCGCGCCGGATCCTGGAGGCGGGACTCGATGCCGGACTGGCGGCGAAGATCCATGCCGATGCGTACTCATCATCCGGTGGCTGTGACCTCGCGGTTGAGCTGGGAGCGGTCTCCGCCGACCACCTGAATCACACCGACAGCCGCACGATGCGCCGGATGGCGGAGCGAGGAGTCGTGGGCGTTGTGATGCCGGCGCTCGATTTCGCCGTCGCCCATCCGCGACCGTTCGACGCACGTGAGATGCTCGCATCCGGCATGACTCTTGCGCTCGCCACCGATCTCTGCCCGGGATGCTGGGTGGAGTCCCAACAGCTCGTGATTGCGCTGGCTGCTCGGCTATACGGCGTGCCGGCGGATGTGGCGCTGCTGGCCACGACTGTCGGCGCGGCCCGGGCGCTTGCGCTCGACGACCGAGGATCGCTCGGCCCGGGCATGCTGGCCGACCTGCAGGTGTGGGACGCCGCGACGCACGAGGATCTCGTCTACAAGGTCGGTCGCAACGCGGTTACGACGGTGATCAGGGGCGGCCGTGTGTACCGGGCCGCGGACAAGGAACTCCATCCATGACCGTGACCCTCGATGGCCGGAGCCTCGCTCTGGAAGACGTCGTTGCCGTGTCGCGCCGGGACGCCAAGGTCGACTGGCCCCGCGGCGGTGGACCGGATGCGCCGGTCGCGCCGGATTCTCGAGCAGGCGGCCGCCGGTGGCCAGCCGATCTACGGCTACTCGACCGGGGTCGGCGCCCAGAAGCGGGTGGCGGTCGAGCGTGCCGACATCGAGCACTTCAATCGCATGATGGTCTTGAACTGCAGGATCGGCCAGGGCCCACCTGCGCGCCGGGATGTGGTACGGGCGACGCTGCTTCGGCTGGCCAACAACCTCGCCCGCGCCGTGGTTGGGGTGCGGCCCGAACTGGCCGAGCTGGTGATCCAGGCGCTGAACGAGGACTGGCCGCTCGAGGTGCGAACCCTGGGCTCGGTCGGACAGGCGGATCTTCTGCCGATGGCGGATCTGACCGCCGGCCTGATCGAGCGAAGCGGGTTTGTCCTGGAGGCGGGTGAGGGGCTGGGGATACTCGACAACAACTCCTTCTCGTCGGCCATCGGCGCTCTGGCCGTGGCGGACACGGAGCTCCTCGCCGACGTGCTGGACGTGGCGGGAGCGCTCGACATGGAGGCGTTCGCGGCCAACCCATCATCCCTTCACCACGTGCTCGTCGAGCGACCCTACCCCGGTCTGCAGGCCGTCGCCGCTCGCCTCCGGGCACTGCTGGCCGGAAGCTGGTTGTGGGAGCCGGGGGCGCCGCGCAACCTGCAGGACCCGCTCACGTTCCGGTGTCTGCCTCAGATCCACGGTGCGCTTAGGGACGTGCTGACGTACGCTCGCACCCAGGTCGAGATCGAGTTGAACGCCGCCCAGAACAACCCGCTCGTCGACCTCGAGGAGGAGCGGGTGGTCCCGGTGGGTTGCTTCGAGGTGTTGCCGATGGCGGCGGCGCTGGACTTCCTGCGAATAGCGCTCGCGCCGGTGCTGACGAGCGCCAACGAGCGCGCGATGAAGCTCCTGCATGCCGGCTTTTCGGGCCTCTCGCCCGGGCTGGCCTCCGACGCCGAGCTCGGTGGCGACGGTTTCACCGAGTTCGGGGTGGCCGGACAGGCGCTGGCGGCGGAGGCACGTCTGCTGGCCGCTCCGGTGTCGTTCGAGATGGCGAGCTCGAGCCAAGCCGAGGGCATCGAGGATCGCATGACCATGGCCCCGCTCGCCGGTCGAAGGCTGAACGAGATGGTCGATCTGGGCTGCGGGCTGGTCGCGATCGAGCTGGTGGTAGCAGCCCGGGCGGTGGACCTTCGCGCTGGAGTACGGCTCGGCGTGGGAACGCGGGCCGCCCACCGGATGGTTCGCGATTGCATCCCGGCAACGCCGGCCGGAGAGCCTGCGCCTGCCGACCTGGAGCCGCTGATCGACCTCGTGCGCTCTGGCGGAATCGGCGATCTCGCGGACGTCGAACCGTCCCCCACATAGTGAGAATCGTCTCTTGTCACTCTCCGCTAGCCGGTGTAGCATGGCCAGCCTCGCACATGGATCGCTTCCAGAGCCACCCGCGGACGTCGTCGGCCAACGCATCTCCTCGGCCGGATCCGCCGGAGACCGTTGGTTACGGCAGAAGCCCTCACCTGCCGGACCGCGCGCGAGGGACCCCGCCACCGGGCCTGCCATCCAGCAACCGGCGGCTCGGCCGGCGGGTCACGGCCCAGGGGAGGCTGATATCTGCCCGCGAACATGAGATGCTTGCCCGCCTGACGACGGAGGTTGGCACAAGCACGTCCGGGCCGCGGCGGCTGATATCCAGCCGCCCCTGCTCACGTACCGCAGCAGCGCCAAGACGACCGCTTTCTAGAGGAAGGTGACCATGCATCGCGATCCGAAGAAGCTCGACCAGCTGCGCGACGGGCGCAGCGAGATCGAGAACCACGTTATCGACGAGTTCGTCCTCGGACGTATCAGCCGCCGGGAGTTCCTGCGGCGCGGCTCGATCATCGGCCTCTCGATCCCCATGCTGGGAGCGATCGTCACCGCCTGCGGAGGAGCGAACTCGAGCTCCGGCTCCGCGGCGTCCGGGTCGGCGCCCAAGGCTGGTGCCACGCTCAAGATCGCGGGCGTCGTCCCCACAGGCGCCATCGATCCCGCCCAGATCTACGACGAGGGCGGGCTGACGATGATCCAGCAGACGGGCGAGTACCTCTCGTTCAACGACCCGCAGACGAACATCCTCAAGCCCATGCTGGCAACAGGGTTCAAGCCCAACGCCGATGCCTCGGTGTGGACGTACACGCTGCGGCCCGGCGTGAAGTTCAGCGACGGCACGCCGATGACGGCCGACGACGTCGTCTACTCGTTCCAGCAGAACACGAATCCCAAGGTGTACGTCAACGCAGCGTCGGTGTTCAACGGCGTGCTCACCAACGATGGTGTGAAGAAGATCGACGACGCCACGGTCGAGTTCAATCTCGAGGCGCCCAACGGCAACTTCCCGTACCTGATCTCCTCGGACAACTACAACATGATCGTCGTGCCCAACGGCACTGACTACTCGAAGTGGGTCAAAACCTTCATAGGAACCGGGCCGTTCAAGCTGGACTCGTATCACGCCAATGTGGGTGCGACGTTCGTCCCCAACCCGACCTGGTGGGGAGGGAAGGTGCTTCCTGCCAAGCTCGAGCACGTCTTCGTCGAGCGCAAGACGGTTCGGCGGCATCTCGCTACCCCCGTCCCGCCGCCCGCCCCCGATGCGATCACTCCCCGCCCCGCGGGCCTACAGTCGCCGACGTTGCAGCCGTTCGTGCCCTATCTGCAGGAGCGGTGGCAAGCCGGCTGCCATAATGCGCGCTTGCTCTATCGGGAACTGGTCGCGCGCGGCTACACGGCCAGTTATTCCTTGCTCCATCAAGCAGTGCGGGGCTGGCGGCCCGCGCGGCCGCCGCGGGGCGGGAAACCGCGCACCCGGCGCCGCCTGAGCTTGCGCTGGCTGTGCCTGCGACCCCCCGACCAGCTCCGTCCAGATGAGCAAGCCGTCCTCACGCAGGTCCTCGCGGACGATGCGGACTTGGCACGCGGCTACCAGCTCCTCCAGGAGTGCCGCGCCGTGATCCGGACGCGAGAAGTGGCCGCGCTCGACGCCTGGCTCATCGACGCGCAGGCGAGTGCATTGGCGCCGTTTGTCTCGCTGGCGAACGGCCTCCAGCAGGACCGCGCGGCGGTGGAGGCAGCCTTGACGACGCCGTGGTCCAACGGCCCGGTCGAAGGCCACGTGCACCGCCTAAAGCTCATCAAGCGGCAGGGCTACGGGCGCGCCAGCGTGCGTCTATTGCGACGACGCGTTCTCGCCTCCTGAACCGGCGACCACCGGTTCTCTGACCGATCCTACCCTAGCTTCCCAAAATTGCGGGAGAGCCTTCTTAGCATCAGGCCGCTTACTGCACGACCTCCGTGACCTGGAGCATGATCTCGTTGGGGAAGGTGAGGCCGAGCGCCGCGGCGGTCTTGAGGTTCACCACGAAGTCGAAGGTCATGGGCCGCTCGACGGGGAGGTCGGCGGGCCTGGCCCCTTTGAGGATCTTATCTACATAGTAGGCGGCACGGGACTGCAGCTCGCGTATGTTCGGACCATACGCCATCAGCCCACCCGCCTGTGCAAAGTCCCGATCGTCCGGATATTGTCGGCAGCCGGCTCGCGCCGAGAGTGCTACCAGCTGGGCCTGCTCCCAGCGATGAATTGGTCAGCAATCACCACAATCGCGTCGGCGCCCCCGGCCGCGGCTGCTCGTAGGCGCGCGCTAGATCGCTCTGCTCCTGGACGGCGAACGATTGGAGCTCGACCCCCAATACCTCCGCCCCGAGCAGCGTCTCGCCGAACTCCACACCCATGGTTTGATCGGCCTGATTCCAGATCACGGCGACGCGGGTGATCCCGGGACCGCCTCCTTGAGCAGCTCCAGCCGTTTGCCACTAACTCCGGCGCAATGTTACTCACCCCGGTAATATTTCCGCCGGGATGCGCGTAGCTGGCGACGAGGCCAACGCCGACGAGGTGCCCGTGACGACCACAATAGGGATGGTGGTCGTCGCCTGCTGGGCAGGCCGGGCCACGACCGAGCTCGTCGCGACGATCACATCCACGGGGAGGCTGACCAACTCGTCTAACAGCTCTGGGAGCCGCGCGACCTGGCCACCGGCGATATCGAGTTTCAGAGCTGATGTTCGCGCCCTCGACATAGCCCAGCTCCCGCAGCCGTTCCTGGAGGGCCTCGTACTGGGCGGCGTGCCTTAGCGGGTGACCCGGGATCGAGACGCCTATCCGGGGAATCCTGCAGGCTCCCGCGCTTGCCACGGCAACCGCCCAGCAGCCTCCTAGTGGGCTATTAGGCAACCTGTTCGGGAATAACGCGATGCGTGTCGAGCGGGTCCGGGTAGGCCCAGCAAGTCCTCCTCGGGGACAGTCAAACGCGGCGCAGACCCGCGCACGGAGTTCCGCGGCGGTAAGCAGCCGGGCCGGTTCGACCACCCGCCGCTTGCCATGCGCCCACTGGGCCTCGATCGGATTGAGCCACGGACTCTTGCTCGGCAGGTAGCAGGGCAGGATCCGCACGCCCTGGCGGGTGGCCTTCACCTGCCGATTGTGCGCGCGGATCCACTGGCGCACCGCGCGACTGCCATGCCAGGACGCGTTGTCCCACACCAGCAGCAGCGCCTCCTTCCCCGCCGCCGCCAGCTTGCGGCAGCACCACGCCAGAAACTCGATCGTGCGCGCGCTGACGGGCCGGCGACAAACCGCAGCCAGGTCCCCCGGTCTGGTCCGCCCGCCGGGCGCCACCCCGCGGACCAGCAGGCCGTAGCACGCCAGCGCTTTCGGATCCGGGTAGTCGTCCTTCGCGACCGCCTGCTCGACCAACCGCCACGGCTGGTCCGCGCGGCCCACGTGTGCAGGGCCGGT
>CAVWLK010000002.1:0-5850 GCA_963755675.1 uncultured Actinomycetes bacterium | reverse complement strand
TATGCCCTCTACTGGTTCGTTCAGGTCTGCTTCGACTTCTCGTTCACGTACGTCGCCGAGCACACGAATCGCACGCTGCCGAGCGCGTACTCGCTGAGCGCCTTCTGGGGCGGGCAGGAGGGATCGCTGCTGCTCTGGCTCTTCGTGCTCACCGGCTTCGGCGCTCTGTCGGTGATCGTCAACCGGCGGCTGCTGCGCGACCTGGTCGCCTGGGTCGTCCCGGTGCTCGCCGGCATCGGGACCTTCTTCGCCTTCGTGCTCGTCGCGGTTGCCAGCCCGTTCGACACGCAGACCGCGCCGGTCGACGGTGCCGGGCTCACGCCGAGCTTGCAGAACCCGTACATGGTCGCGCACCCGCCGCTTCTGTACCTGGGGTACGTCGGTCTGTCGATCCCGTTCGCGTTCGCGGCCGGCGCGCTCCTGTCCGGTCGCACCGACGAGCGCTGGATCGTCGCGACGCGCCGCTGGACGCTTGCGGCCTGGACGTTCCTCGGCTTCGGTCAGCTCCTCGGCGCCCACTGGGCCTACGTCGAGGTGGGGTGGGGCGGCTACTACGCGTGGGACCCGGTGGAGAACGCCGCCCTGATGCCGTGGCTCGCCGCAACGGCGTTCCTGCACAGCGTCATGGTCCAGGAGCGGAAGGGCATGTTGAAGATCTGGAACATGGTGCTGGTCGCACTCGCGTTTGAGCTCTCGGTCTTCGGGACGTTCCTGACGCGCTCCGGCGTCGTCAACTCGATCCACTCGTTTGCGAAGAGCCCGATCGGAGGCTGGTTCCTCGCGTTCGTCGTCATCTCCTCGCTCTTCTCGGTCGGCCTGATCCTCTACCGGCTGCCCCTGTTGCGGGCGCGCACGAAGCTCGAGTCCGCGCTCTCGCGCGAGGCGACCTTCCTCTACAACAACCTGCTGCTCGTCGCGCTGTGCCTGACCATTCTCTGGGGCGTGCTGTTCCCGATCCTCACCGAGCTCGTCAAGGGCGAGTCGCGGACGATCGGACGGCCGTACTTCGACTTCTTCCTGCGCGTATTCGGGTTACCACTCCTGTTATTGATGGGTATCGGGCCGCTGATCGCCTGGCGTCGAACGAGCTTCCGGGCGCTGGCCCGTCTGATCGCGTGGCCCGCCGCCGCCGCGGTCGTCGCGGGGGTGGTGCTGGTTCTGGCCGGCGCCGGCTCATCGAAGCCCGGCCTGATCGCGTACACGTTCTCGGCGTTCGTCCTCGGGACGATCGGCGTCGAGCTCGTCCGAGGCACCCGGGCGACCGGCTCGCTGTTTGCGCTGGTCGCACGCAACCGACGGCGGTACGGCGGCTACATCGTCCACGCAGCGATCGTGCTCCTCGCGATCGGGATCGCCGGGTCGAGTGCGTACGGCAGCTCGACCGAGCGCCGGCTCGTGCCCGGCCAGTCGATGGCCGTCCGGGGCTACACCCTCACCTACCGCGGCATCTCCCACCCGTTCAACCAGAACGCCGTCGAGACGCGCGCGGTCTTCGACGTCAGCGGTCGCTACAACGGCCAGGTGCTCTCCGGCGACAACCAGTACCGAAACCCGCCCGAGCCGTCGCGGGAGGTCGGTATCAAGACGGACTGGCTCCGCGCGCAGGATCTCTACGTGATCGCCGACGACATCAACACGAAGACGAACGTCGTCTACGTCAAGGTGCTCGTCAAGCCGCTCGTCAACCTGATCTGGGTGGCCGGTCTCGTCTTCCTCCTCGGCTCGGCGGTCGCGCTCTGGCCGGACGCGCGCGAGCAGCGCCGGCTCGTGACCAGGCTCGCTCCCGCTCGCGCGTGACGGGGCTCGCGCTGGCCGCGGGAGTGGCACTCGCCGCTCTCGTCGTCGTGCTCGTCGCGCTGCCGTTCCTCCGCGAGCCTGTGGCGTCCGACGACCGGCTCGACGCGCCGACCGAGGCCGAGGGGGCTCGGCTCGGCCTCGTGGAGGAGCGCGATCGTGCGCTTGCGGCGCTGAAGGAGCTCGAGTTCGACCACCGGACCGGGAAGATCACCGACGACGACTACCGCCGCGAGCTCGGACCGCTCCGCCAGGCCGCGGCGACGGCGTTGCGCGCCCTCCAGACGCCCGCGGAGGAGTAGTCCCTCAGCCCGGCGAACTCAGATCGATATGCGCCGAGTCGCGGCCGCATTCGTCCTGCTGCTCGCCTTCGCCACGCCGGCGCTCGGAGACGACGCCGCGAAGAAGCACCAGGTCGACACGCAGATCTCGTCGTTGCAGGCTCGGGTCGCGTCGCACCGGCAACGCGAGGCGGAGCTTCGCGGGCAGGTTGCCGGCTACACGGCTCGCATCCGGGAGCTCGAGGGGCGTGTCGGTGACGTCTCGCTGCGACTCGAGACGCTCCAGGCCGACCTCTCTCTGCACCAGAGACGACTCGACGCGCTCAACGCACTCTTCGACTTCCAGTCGCAGCGGTACGCGTTCCTCCGCGAGCAGTACGCGCGGGCCCAGACGGCGCTCGACGGTCGGCTCGTGGACATCTACGAGTCCGACCCGGCGTCGCCGCTCGACATCTTCCTCGGTTCACGGAACCTGAGTGAGGCGCTCGACCAGGTTGCGTACCTGATCGACATCGGGGTGCAGGACCAGCGCATCGCAGACCAGGTCGCGTACGCGAAGGTGCAGGTCAGGGCCGCCCGTGGGAAGACCAAGAAGCTCCGCGCCACCGTCCAGAGCGAGACCGCCGTCATCGACGCGCGGACGAACCAGGCACGGGACGTGCGGGACGAGCTCGTGGGAGCACGGAACGATCTCGCCGGCTCGAGGCAGCAGAAGCTCACGGACCTTTCGCAGCTCTCTGCTCAGGACCGCGCCGACGCGGGCGAGATCGACGCCCTCCAGGCCGCGAGCGCCGCGCTGGCCGGGCGCATTCGCGCCGCACAGGCCGGAACGTCGACCGCCCCGTCGGCCGGCGGGCTCATCTGGCCGGTAGCGGGGCCGGTGACGAGCCCCTTCGGCTGGCGGTGGGGCCGCATGCACGAAGGGATCGACATCGGCGTCTCGTACGGCACCGCGATCCACGCGGCCGCCTCGGGCACCGTCATCTATTGCGGGTGGGAGTCGGGCTACGGGAACCTGACGGTGATCGATCACGGCGGCAGCCTGGCGACGGTCCAGACATCATACGGATACTGGCCGCTCATCTCATCAAAAATATAGTTCAGGTTTCGCCACCACGATTGGGCCATCTTGCGGCGTAAAGCCCGGCCACCAGGTCGATCACGCCGATGATCTTGAATGTCACCTGGCGCTGGTCGTCGTCGATCTTGACCAGCGTCGGCAGCGGGTCGCCAATCTTCAGGCCCTTCGCCAGCAGGTCGCGCGTCACCAGCACACCATCGGCGTTGCGCGCCAGCAAGTTCATCAGCGCGCCAAGCGAGGGGCTGCCCATCGCCCCATTCGCGGTCGAAGCGGCCGATCACTTTGAGAAAATCGACCCGATCGATCCCGACCAGCTGCACTTTCGATGACGCCGCCGCCGAGCTGGATGGCCACATCGTTGGTATGTCCCGACGCGCGTGGCGGCGGTGATGCCTGGCACTCCCAGATGATCGCTGACCGGCACAAACAGGTAGCGCGGCTCCTTCCTGAATGTCCTTCTTATCGGGCTGCTGCGGCTGCCCGCCCTGCTGGCCGCCGGCGCGCTCGGTGCTTTCGCCGGTTTCGAGCAGCTGTGTGGCCGACGCCGTCTGGTAGCCGACAGCGGTGGTCAGCGAGCTATCGAGCGTCGCGGCCATCGAGGCGCTGAAGGCGGCCAGGCTCGGTGTAAATATCAGCAGCAGCAGCGGGCCACGGTATGCGCCCGGCTGGCGGGCCAGTGATCGCAGCGCCACCAGCGGCGCCAGTCCGTTCGGTCGCCGCGACAAGCGCCGCGCCAGTAGCTCGAACAGCAGCGGGATCAGAACGCACCGCCAGCAGGCCTCAGCCCAAAGCACAGCAGCACCGGCAGCAACAGCAGCAGCGGGTTGCTGAATGGGTCGGCGCCTCTGGCTGCGCCCAAACTGGAGCCCGCCGGTGCGCCGCAGCTGATAGATGCCATCAGGCATGGCGGGGATCAGCAGCAGAATATCGAGAAAAAAGCGCTGCCACAGCGGCGGTCGTAGCGTACGCGCGGCCTGTTGCTGCTCATCCCCGCGTGCGCCGCGCGGCCACCAGCGCCGGCACCAGTGCGGCCCGCCAGCGCCAGCGCCACGGCCACCACGCCAAAGCGCAGGCTGTCCCATGTCAGCGCCAGCGGCAGGTCGGGCGTATCGGCGGCAATACCAGATGGCACCGTGCGACCATTTGCTGGGCGAACAGCATGCCAGGCCATGACAGAACCGCCAGTGCAATCGCGCCCATCAGCAGCCACTCGACGACGTAGATGCCCAGAATCTGGATGTCGCGCACGCCGCGAGTCTCCAGCAGCGCGATCTCGCCGCGCTGGCGATTGACCAGGAGTGCGGCGACGAGCGCGGCGAAATACAGAACGAGGCCCAGGATTGGCGCGCTAAACACAAACAGCTGCAAGGTCAGCGCCTGGGCATCCTGGCGGTAGCGCGCCAGCAACTCGCGCGGGCTCTGCTCTAGCTTGAGCGATGGGATCGCCCCGGCCGCCTGCGCGCTCACGCTATCCATCCGCGAGAGCAGCGGCGCGGCCTGCGCGGCGGTCAGGTGCGCGCCATCGAGCCGCGCAACCAGAGCGCCAGGCCAACCTCGTTCTTCAGCAGGCCGGCGATCGGCCCGGTGAAGGTCGCCTCGGCACTACACTACATCTTTTAGTGCGCTGGTGGTAGAACCAGACCGGATCTTTCTGATTAATCGGTGACCAGAGCGCGGCGACGCGGACGGAATCGAAGCCACCCGACCGCCGACCGTGCCGACCAACGTGAACTGCTCGCCGACATTGATGCCCCAGTCGTCGGCCAGATCGCGCATGATCATCACCTCGACCTGGCGTGGCCTTGTGTTGCCGCCGGCCTTAATTGCTCGTTCAAGTTTAGGCGCAGCACCGTCGACGATTGAGATTCGCTGATCCATGCCCGTCATAAAGCCGATCGAGACATTTTTCAGAAACGGGTTTTGTGCGCCGGACGAAGGCGGCAGCAGCATGCGCAGCGGGTCGGTGCGCATGCCGGGCCAGCCCCTGGAGCGCGCAGCTGGAGTCGGGCCATCCCCAGCGTTGCTGATGAAATCGTCGGCCGGCTTGACGCGCTCCCATTCCAGCGGCCCTTTGCTGGAGCCGAGGTAGCGGAACAGCAGCGCAAAGGCCGAGCGGTTGGTCTGGCGTTCCTGCTTTGCCAGCGTGCCTTGCAGCAGGCGCAGGCTGGCGCCTTCAGCATAGATTGGCACGCTGACCGAAAGCGCCACCGCGGCCAGCAGCGCAACAGGCGCACACAGCGCCAGCCCGAAATTCGCTCCCCCACAGCTTGATCGCGGTGGTAAGGACGGAGAGGATTGTTAGTGGGAAGTTTGAGCATATTTTGGGGTTGGGGCTAGGGGTTAGGGGCTAGGGGCTAGCACTAATAATTGCGCTCACCTTTAACCCGTAACCCCTAACCCTTAACGGCTATTGGCCGACTATCACATCGCCTTCTTTTAAGCCTTCCCAGGATCTCGATCTTGTCATCGGTCTCGATTGGGCCTTGACGGTCACGCGGCGCTCGCGATCGCCCTCGCGCACCACCACGAAGCGGCGCCGTCGAAGGAGTGCACGGCTTCGGCGGCAGCCAGAGCACGTTATCCTTATGCTCCAGCACGATCGGGATTTTACGATTGTCACGCCGGCCTCGACCTCCTGGCCCTTGAGATTCAGTATTGTGAATCGAGTTGTGCGATCCTGCCCCTGCACTGCGC
>CAVWLK010000001.1:0-6336 GCA_963755675.1 uncultured Actinomycetes bacterium | reverse complement strand
GCCAGCTGACCACGCTGTTCGACGCGTCGGCCTGTCTGATCTCGTCCTACGACGCGGCCACGCAGCAGGTCACCGACTGGGCGGCGCACGTCGTCCCGCCGGCCCAGCTGAACGTGATGGCCGAGGACTACCCGCTGTCGGAGTATCCGGTCACCCTGCGCGTGGTGACCGAACTGGTCGAGGCCACGGCCACGCTGGGAGATGGGGGAGACCCCGCCGAGCAGGCCTTCCTCGCGCAGCACGGCTTCAAGGCCAACCTGCTGTCGCCGCTCGTGATGGGCGGGAAGGCGGCCGGGCTGATCGAGCTGTTCGACACCCGCCATCGCGTCTTCACTCAGGACGAGATGCAGTTCTGCCGCCTGCTGGCCGATCACGCCGGCATCGTGCTGGGAACCGCCAGCCTCGCAGAGCGGCTCGAGGAGCAGCACCTGGCGACGGTTGGAGCACTGGCCGCCGCGCTCGAGGCCAAGGATGCCTACACAGGCAATCACGCCCAGACGATCGCCGAGTTCGCGCTGGCAGTTGGCGAGGAGCTGGGGCTGAGCGGCCGGGAGCTGCGCGCCACCCGCATGGGTGCGCTGCTTCACGACGTCGGAAAGATCGGGATCCCGGAGTCGATCCTGAACAAGCCCGGCCCGCTGACCGACGACGAGTTCACCGTGATGAAGCGCCACACGCTGATCGGCGCCGACATCATCTCCGGCATCCCGGGGATGGAGGAGGTGGTCGGACTCGTCCGTTCCTCGCACGAGCGGTGGGACGGCCGCGGGTACCCGGACGGCCTCCAGGGCAACGAGGTGCCGCGCGGCGCCTACGTGATCGCCGTCTGCGACGCCTACCACGCGATGACCGAGGACCGTGTCTACCGCAAGGCGATGTCGGTGGAGGGCGCGATGCAGGAGCTTCGCCGCTGCTCCGGGTCACAGTTCATGCCGGCCGCCGTTGAGGCGCTGGCACGTGTGGTGGAGAGCGGCTTGAAGAGGCGCGTCCGCTTCAGCCAAGCCGCCTAACCCTGACGGCTACAAACCATCGTCTGACGGCGTCGCTGCGGTCGGCCCGTGCGCAGCACTGTGCCTCCCTTGCTCCTTGCCAGACTCGGTTTTCGCTCGTCAGCAGGCACACTCACGCCGCGCGCCCGAGCAGGTCCTCGCAGGCACACAGCCGCCCGCCCCGGTCGCGTACCCAGCCCAGCAAACGCTCGTAGCATCGGTCCCAGCCGCGGGCGTAGGGACCTGCGAAGCGGTCGTTGTGCCACAGCACGGCGACGGTCCCGCCCGCGTCAGCGACTCGCTCAAGCACTGCGACCGCCCGCCGCAGCCCATCCTCCGCCGAGAGGCCGAGGTAGCGCTGGTCGGACAGCGTCGCGTCCATCACCGCGAGAGGCAACTCGATCAGATCGAGCGGCCGCTCGGCCGCGATGTCGTAGGGCCGGTAGGGGAAGGAGAAGCCCGCCCGCATGCCCGGCCGGTCGGCGTAGCCCTGGCTGCTGTCGAGCGCAAAGCCGAGCCGATCGAGCTGAGGCAGCGACAGGTGGGTTTGGTGCCGCAGGAAGTGAAAGCGGACGCTTCGCAGCGGCGCGCCGGTGACGGACTCCAGCCGGCGCTTCTCGTCCTCCAGCCTGGACGGGTGGTCGCTGGTCGTGTAGCTGGGATGCAGGCCGACCTCGTCGCCCTGGGCGACAAGGACGTCGACCAGCCGAGCGCGCACCCGATCGTACGCAGCGCGGTCGCCATCGGCCGGATGATGGTGTCCGGCCAGCAGGAAGTAGGTCGAGCGTGCCTCGTGGGCGGCCTCGATTTCGCGGATCCGGGCGAACGACCAGTTCGGGTCGCGGCCGCGCAGGGCGTGCAGCGGCAGCGATGCGAGGCCGCGGGCCTCCGCCGAGAGCTCGACGCCCTGCCGGTGGCCGATCGCGGCCTTCAGCCGCGCGCCGGCCGATATCACCGATCGCCGGCCGGTCCAGCGCACGGGGGCGTCGACGTCGTGCGTCAGCACGACGGTGAAGCTCGTCCGCCGGCCCAGGCCGGTGGCGGCGCGGAACCGCTCGAGGAGGGCATCCACCGCGGGCCGCTCGGGGTCGGTCAGCGCCGAAGCGGCCGCCATCCTGCCGTGCCGGTCGCGCGGCGCGGTTCGCTCCTCCCAGCGCGAAAGGTGCCAGAACGCGCTCGCGATCACATCCGGGATGCCGTCTCCGAAATCGAGCAAACCGTCCTCGATCAGCCGCGGCGGCCGCGTCTCGCCGGCCGCCATCTGTGCCCACGCTGCTTCGGACAGCGGCATCGCCGACGATGGATAGACCGAGCCGATCTCAACCGCCCCCGGGGCACACGCGGACCGCAGCGTCTCGAACGTCCAGGCGATCCGCCTGTCGGTACCCACCACCGTCACCGCGCGACGAGCCGCTTGAGCGCCACAGCGCCGCGCAGCCGCGCCGACGGCGTGTGCCTGACCACGGAATATGGGGCCGGTCGCCCGCCGAAGCCCCGCACAAGCAGTTCGATCGGCCGCAGCATCGAGCCCTCGAAGTCGAAGGCGGTACCGCGACCCGCCGCCTGCTCGATGGCCGTCCACAGCAGCAGCGGCACGGCATAGGGAGTGGCGGCGTCCCCGCTGATCCCGCCCATCAGGTAGTACGTCGCGCGGCTGTCGTGCACGAAGTAGCCGCCCGCCATCGCCCGCCCCCTGAGTCGCGCGCGATCAGGATCGTGCGCGCGTCGCGCGCGGCGGCGGCGGGATCGAGCGCCCGCACCGCCTCGCGGCCGGCCCGGTCGTGCGCCCGGTTCTGGCGCTCGAGCGTGTCGCTGTGGATGGCGAGGAAGTCGTCCAGCGTGCCGATCTCGACCGTCATCTGCTCGCGCTGCGCGCGCCGCACCGCGCCGCGCACCTTGTTTCGCAGCCGTTCGAAGCTCGCATCGAGGTCGCTCAGGTCGTCGATACGCCACGTGTAGCGGGTGGTCTGGGTGAACCCACGCCAGTAGAGCGGCGTCCAGTAATCGTAGGCCGGGCTGCAGCGGGCTGTCAGCTGCGCATAGCGGCCGATCCGCTCCAGCAGCCGCCCCGTCATCTCGTCCTCCTGAGACCGGCGCAGGTCGGTCCCAAACAGCGGCCCCAGCCACGGCGTCAACGGCGCGCCGCCGTGCTCGACGCCGAACCGGCCCTGCCTGACCACGGTCGGCCAGGCCGCGACGACCGCACCGTCCTCCACCAGCTCGTTGGCCTGCCAACGACCCGGCGCGACCGCGTCCAGCCACCACGACGAGC
Source organism: uncultured Actinomycetes bacterium (assembly GCA_963755675.1). GTDB lineage: Bacteria > Actinomycetota > Thermoleophilia > Gaiellales > JAICJC01 > JAICYJ01. Next base: position 3,075 of record CAVWLK010000001.1, on the reverse strand, counting down.
AGAAGAGCGTGCCCTGAGGCGAGTTCTCGACCATCTGGTCGTACTCAGCGAGCGGCGTCATCGCGCTCCAGATCGAGCTGCCGTTCCATCTCCGCGCTCAGCGTGGGCGCCGGTGCCCGCTCGAAGCGCGGCGGGATCTCCTCCCGTTCGACCAGGGTTGTACCGTGACCCGCCACGAACCCGGCCAGCTCCGACATCACCGCGCGCGGCTCGTCGCACAGCCGCGCGTACTCCACGTCGTGGAAACGGCCCTCGCCGATCCCCGCCCTCGCCTCCGCGATCGTGCGGTCGATCGCCCGCAGCTGCTCGACCACCTGTCGGGCCGGGGAAAGCCGCCGGATCTCCTCGATCCCGGGAGGCTCTGCCGACCACCACGTCGCGTAGTCGCCGGAGCGGCGCATCCGCCCGGCCAGGATCGAGCGCGCGTTGTCGATCTGATCGCGGTGCATGACGACGAACAGGGCCTCGGGCAGCGCGTGGGCGATCGGCTCCAGCCGCAGCGAGCAGTACAGGTTCTTGAAGACCAGCGGGCGACCCGCCGACTCGGCGAACCGGGCCATCGCCCGCCTCAGGCGGGCCAGCGCGTCCGGATCCGCCGCGGCCAGGGGAACGTGGTGGGGCGAGCGGGGGAAGAATCGGTACCAGTACGGGCCGCACTCGCTGGGCGCGGTCGCTCCGCGCTCGAAGCCGTGGTGGGACGAGTAGGTTGCCGCGTGGCTCGCGCGACCGCGGCGCCGCTCGACCAGCGACGGTGCGCCGTGCAGGCGGCAGTGCCGGTTTGAGATGTACGCCACGTCGAAACGCTGGACTACCGCCTGGTAGAGCAGCGTGCTACCCGATCGCGGTGTCCCGATGATCAGGATCGGTGGGTACGCCAGCCGTCCCGGCTCGCCTCCGCGCGTCTCGTACCGGTCGAGCGCGCGGTTGACGATCCGCAACGAGCGGGCGGCCGTCACGGCCGGGATTTGAGCAGGTCGCACGCGACGACGATAGCCGTCCCACGGTCGCTGCGGAGCCGCAACGGCGCCGGCATCGGTACGATGTCGCGGTGCCCGAGCCGCTCCGGATAGCGATACTGGGTGGGGCTCGCAGCATCCACACTCAGCGATGGGCGCGCCGACTGGTCGCGCACGGCCACACGGTACAGGTCTACACGCTGTTTCCCGATGTGATCCCCGGCGTCGAGGTGGTGAACGTCTACGGCCACGCCATTCCCGGACGGATCGGGGTTCGGCGCGCCTGGCGGCGGCGCAAGCTGCGGTCACTGTTCGCGGCGTTCGACCCCCACCTGGTGCAGAGCTTCTTCCTCTGGCCATACGGCGAATGGGCGGCCCAGAGCGGCGTACGGCCGGTGGTGCAGGGTGCGTGGGGGTCTGACGTGCTCGTGATCCCGCAGCGCTCGGCGAAACGGCGCAGGCAGATCGCGCGCATGCTGGCCGATGCGGATGCCGTCACGGTCAACTCGGCATCACTGGCCGAGGGCGTGGTGGCGCTTGGCGCCGAGCGTGCGCGCGTCCACGAGATCGGTTGGGGCGTCGACGTGAATCTGTTCACCGGCAGCGGCGGCGGCGCGCTGGGCGAGCAGCTCGGCGTGGCGGGGCGTCCGATCGTGGTCTCGCCGCGAGGCCACAAGGCGATCTACAACCTGGATGTCCTGGTGGAGGCGATGCCGGCGGTGCTACGGCAGGTGCCGGACGCGGCGTTCTTGTTCATGGGGCACGGCCCGATGACGGACGAGCTGCGCGCGCGGATGGGCGAGCTCGGGGTCCTGGACCATGCGCGCTTCCGCCGCTTCTCCGAAAACGAGCTGCCGGCCGCCTTCGCCGCCGCCTCGGTGGCGGTCTCGATACCGTCGTCGGATTCCGGCCGTCCCACATCGCTGCTCGAGGCTATGGCTTCCCGGCTGCCGGTGGTGTTGTCCGATGTCCCGGCATCCGCGAGCTGGTCGATCAGGGGGAGGGCGCCGAGTTCGTTCCGGTGCGCGACCCCGAGGCCACGGCGGCTGCAATCGTGCGGGCCGCTGCAAGACCCGGCCCGCCGTGAGGCGTACGGTGCGCGCAACAGGTCGGTCGTCACGGAGCGGGCCAACGCCGCCGACGAGACGGCGAAGTGTCTCGCCCTGTACCGGCGTCTCTGTAACTGAGCAGCCGTCAGATGACCCGGAAGACCTCGAAGCGGCCGTAGCCGGGCTGAGCCACACGGTCCTCGTACACTTGGCTCAGCGACGGCAGGCCCTCGATCGCATGCGCGAAGGCCGGCGTTCGAGCCACGTCCACCATCACGTAGCCGACGCCGTAGCGATCGAGGATCGCCATGCGCTGCGCGTCGGAGCTCGCCGGATTGAAGAAGGTGGCAACGTCATGCCGCCGGGCGACGGGATGGCTGAGAGGCTCGGCCCGCGTCCGCGCGGCCGGCAGGGCGACGGCGTACACATCGGCTTCGCCGATCAGTTGGAAGGCGAGGCCGGTGAACCGGTCATCAGGCCCAGGCTCGCACCGGCGCCAGCACAACCGGAAACGGCGCCGAGTCGTGCGCGCGCATCCAGTCGATCAGGCCCGGCGTCAACCGGTGGTGCAGGCCCGGGCTCGGGCGCGCCGTGCACCAAACGTCGAAATGACGAACCGCACGGCCGTACGACGAGGAGCCCGCCCGCCAGGCAGCGCGCTGCCGAGAGCAGCAGAGCCGGGACGAGCGGCGCCGCGTCGACGGGCCGAAGCTGCGCGACCTGCGGCCGGGCGAGGCGCCACAGCACGAGGCCTGTCGCCACGGCTGCGGCCGTGCACGTGACCAGCGTCAGGCCTCCGCCCCACAGGATGCTCCAGTGGTGGATTGCGATCGACGATGCCGCCAGCACGGCGGCGACGGCCACCAGCCTTCCCGCCCGTTCGACGCACCGCCAGCCCAGGCTCAGGACCAGCGCCGGCAGGTACTCCCCGGGGATGCCCGCCCAGACCCGGCGCGTCTGGCCGTTGCCGATCACGTCGGAGAGCAGCAATGTCATGCCCGGCAGTGCCCAAAGCGCGAGCGCGCCGGCGGCAAGCGAGGCCGCGAACGCGTAGCGGCGGTCACGCACAA